>NZ_CP042910.1:4190000-4858333 GCF_008298035.1 Gimesia maris | reverse complement strand
CTGGGAGAATCTCCTTTTCAGGCGGCGATTAAGGGGACACAAGAGGTCTGGGGCGCAGTTCTGGCCTCGACTTTAACGACCATTGCCGTATTCCTGCCTGTGGTTTTCATTGAGGAAGAAGCGGGGCAGTTATTTCAAGATATCGCGCTGGCTATTAGTGCAGCCGTCGGTCTGTCACTCATTGTTTCGATGACTTTGATTTCAACTGCTTCAGCACGTCTACTGCATAAACGAGATGACCAGGGGCTTGAAGACCACCAGATTTCCAGTCACCCGGAAGATGATATTGATCAAACCGTGAAAAAAGGCGCTCTGCATCGTGCTGTTATTGGGCCGATTGAATCAGGCGGCGCCTTATTTGTGAAGTCGATTGTGGGTATGAATGCCTGGATTCAGAAAGGGATTATGAGACGACTGGTTGTGGTCTGCCTGCTGGTGGGAGCCGCGGTTGGTGTCAGCTGGCAGTTATGGCCGAAAGTGGAATATCTGCCGACCGGTAACCGGAATCTGATTTTCTGTATTTTAATTCCGCCTCCCGGCTACAACCTGAACCAGTTGATGGAACTTGGGGAGTCGGTTGAGTCAGATCTACGCCCTTACTGGGACATTGACCCGGAGAGTGATGAAGCAAAGCAACTGAATTATCCTGTCATTGGAGACTTTTTCTTTGTGGCACGTGGACGTCAGGTCTTTATGGGGATTCGCGCTTTTGATTCTCAGCGTGTTGCGGAACTGATTCCCCTGGTGCAGCAGGCAGGATCAAAACTGCCCGGGACTTTTACCGTAGCAAAACAGTCCAGTCTGTTTGAACAGGGATTGACTGGGGGACGGACAATTGAAATCGAAATCATAGGTCCCGATCTTGAGAAGCTGGTTGCTATGGGGGGGCAGATTCTGGGGAAATCCAAGCAAATGATCCCCAATGCACAGGTACGTCCGATTCCCAGTCTCGATCTTTCCAGTCCGGAAGTACATATCCAACCGAAATTGATGCAGGCTGCTGAAAATAGAGTCAGTAGCGCCGATCTCGGGTATACGGCCAATGCGCTGATTGATGGTGCATTTGCTGGCGATTACTACCTGGGCGGAGATAAAATCGATCTGACGATCATCGGTCAATCACGTCATATTCAGAATACTCAGGATGTGGCAGCCCTCTCGGTAGCAACTCCGGATGGTAGACTGGTTTCATTAGGAGCTTTGGCGGATGTGGAAATCACAAGTGGGCCGGAACAGGTGAATCATCGTGAGCGGCAGCGTGCGATTACGATTGAAGTGTCGCCCCCTGAAGAAATGGCGCTGGAAGATGCCATGGATCAGATTCAGTCAGAAATCGTTCAGCCGATGCGCGAAAACGGACAGCTGGCAGGCGGCTATCGTATCAACCTTTCCGGTACAGCCGATAAGCTACGCGATACCTGGGCGGCTTTGCAGTTTAATGTACTGCTGGCGTTGATGATTACCTACCTGTTGATGGCGGCATTGTTCGAATCGTGGCTGTATCCGCTGGTTATTATATTCAGTGTGCCCCTCGGCGCGGTCGGTGGAATTCTGGGGCTCAGTATTCTGAATCTATTCATGCTGCAGACTCTGGATGTGCTTACCATGTTGGGCTTTGTGATTCTGATCGGAACGGTGGTGAACAACCCGATTCTGATCATTCACCAGTCTCTGAATCATATCAATGAGGATGGTATGACTCCCCGGGAAGCGATTCTGGAAAGTATCCGAACCCGTATTCGGCCGATCTTTATGACAACTACCACAACCGTGCTGGGCCTGTTACCTCTGGTTTTGTTCCCCGGAGCAGGAAGTGAACTCTATCGCGGACTGGGAAGTGTGGTGCTGGGCGGTTTGATTGTTTCCACTCTGTTTACACTGATACTGGTTCCCACGCTATTCAGTTTAACGATGGACGCCAAAGCATGGGGACTGAATCTGTTACGACCCGGCACATTTAAACGGCCTCAAGAAACTGCTGCATCTCCTGAGGTGGAAGTGGAATCGAAGGAAAATGTAACTGTATAAAACGAGCTTGCCTGGTAGTGCCGGGTAAGCTGTCCTCATAGAATACATTATGTGACAGCGCGGATTGGGGGTGATCCCAGTGCTCACTTCCCTTCCGGAGGGAAAGTAGACATGTTCTGTGAAGTCATTCGGATTCGCCCAGGCAGAAAACTCCTTTTGTAGTGTGAAAGTATCAAAACTGTGGTGCGTGCTATCTGGATCAGTGTGATACTTCTGACTGTGGGATTGACTACCTATTTTTCAGGAATGCTGGAGCAGGAACCAGACGCGATCTTTCAACGGGCATCTTATGCATTCCGCATGGGTAAAAATGAAGAAGCGAAACAGCTTGTGAATCAGTTGCTCGATACTCCTTCACACCAGGTTCCGGCAGCCATGCTGGGGGCTGAGATCGCGGTCAAAGAACGTAAGCCGGTTGAGGTCATTTGGTATTATGAGCATGTCCCCGATAATGGCAGTCGTGAGTCATTAAAAGCCAGAACCCGTTCCGGCGAACTCTATCTGTTTCAGCTGAAACAGCTGTCAAAAGCACAGGATGAATTTTTACGAGCGCAGAAGTCGTTTCCCGATGATTCACACCTTCTTGAGCGGTTATCTTACCTGTATGGACTGACCGCGCGTTCCTGGGAAGCGGTTCCAGTCAGGATCAAACTGCTTAAACAGGACCGTATTAATCCCCTGATTCTCTATCTGCTGGCAATGAGTGACCGGTCTCTGGAAAATCCACAGCTGATTTCTGAGTATTCAGAAGTGGCACCGGAAGATCCACTGGTTCAACTTGTTGAAGCACGGCAGGAAATGGACCGGCAGGAATATGCCGCCGCGGAAGTACGATTGGTGAAACTGGTTTCGGCTCAACCCGAACTGAGTCAGGCGCAGGTATTACTGGGGCAAATTCTGTTACTGAACAATGAAGAAAATCTCTTCAGGAAATGGCAGGGTTCCCTGTCAGATCATGTTCGCCAACATCCCGATATCTGGAGTATCGAAGGACAATGGTATCAGAAACAGGGGAAAACGGACTTAGCCATTCGTTGTTTTGCAGAAACGCTCAAACGGGATTCAACGAATTCGACAGCCTGCTATCAACTGGGACAACTGTTGAAACAGGCGGGAAATCAGAATGCGGAGAGACTGCTGGAGTACGCGAAGAAACTGCAGAAGTATGAAGGGCTCGTCAAAGTGGTCTATGGTGATAGAGATCTTCAGGTTGCGCCGCAGATGGTCGCGCTGGCAAAAGAGCTGGGCTTGTTCTGGGAAGCGTATGGCTGGAGTCGGGCTTCACTGCTGATCGACCCTCAACTGGAGTGGGCTCAGATAACGATGCGTGATCTTGAACCTGAACTGACCGGCTTGGAACTGACCAGAATGATTGCAGGCAGGAATCCTGTCGCGCAGTTAGCGCTCCCCATACAGAAGTCGGTTTCAGGGGAAAGAATGACAGAGCCAACAATTCGGCGCGATGAGGAGGATGTGATCTCTTCCATCTCGTTTGAGGAAGTTTCTGAAGTGGCGGGGGTTTCCTTTCAGTATTTTAATGGCCATGATTGGCCTGGTACTGATCATAAAATGTATGAATTCACCGGCGGGGGAGTTGGCGTCCTGGATTTTAATGCGGATGGCTGGCCTGATCTCTATCTGACACAGGGAGCCACTTGGCCTGCGAATGAACAGCAGAAGCAATATTATGATCGTCTGTTTGAAAATCAGGGAGATGGAACATTTCGTGACGTAACTGGTTCAACGGGAATTTTTGAAAACCGATTCAGTCAGGGCGTTACGATCGGAGATCTGAATAATGATGGTTTTGATGATATCTATGTGGGTAACATCGGTTTCAATCGACTGTATCTGAATAATGGAGACGGAACTTATACAGAATCAGATCAGGCGAAAGGGGCAGAGGACGACTGGACAACCAGTTGTCTGATTGCTGATTTGAACGGCGATGGCGGACCGGAGATTTACGCTGTCAATTATCTCACCGGAGATGATATTTTTGATCGCGTCTGTCAAACTGTTGATGGATCATTGAGGTCCTGTATGCCTTTGAACTTTCCCGCGGCACAGGATCAGTTATTCGAGAATATGAATAACGGTCAGTTTGAAAATATTACTTCATCTTCTGGTATCCAGGTCGCTGAGGGAAAAGGGCTGGGAATTGTTGCAGCGGATCTGAAGGGGAAGGGGTTTCCTGATCTGTTTATCGCCAATGATGCGGTTGCTAATTTTTTTATGGTGAACCAGGGAACGGGAAAGACAACATTCCAGGAAGAGGCACTGTTGTCAGGACTGGCTTTCAACGCGCAAGGGCGAACAGAAGCCTGTATGGGGGTTGCAGCGGGTGACGCTGATACAGATGGTCTGCTCGATATTTATGTGACTAACTATTTCCGGGAAACAAATACGTTATACCGACAGCTTTCTCCTGATTCGTTTATTGATGGAACGCAGCGGGCGAATATGGCCGATACGACCCTCTATCAACTTGGATTTGGAACACAGTTTCTGGATGCGGACCTGGATGGTCTGCTGGATCTACTGATTGTCAATGGGCATGTCGAAAATCTGTCTGCCGACGCGGTTCCCTGGCAAATGAAGCCCCTGTTGATGTTGAATCGGGGGAAAGGAATATTTCAGGAATTGCAGATACCTGAATCAGGGCCATTTTTTCAACAGAAGAGGTTGGGAAGAGGGCTGGCTCGACTCGACTGGAATCGAGATGGCCTGGAAGAGGCGGTAGTGGGCAGTCTGGATCAGCCAGTAGCTCTGCTTAAAAATACGACAAAATCACACGGTCATCGGCTTGTCGTTACTCTGACGGGGACCAAATCCAGCCGCGATGCCATTGGCACAACAGTGCGATTGAAAAGAAATGGGCAGACACTCGTGCGTCAATTGACAGCCGGCGACGGGTATCAGGCGCGGAATCAACGTGATCTGGTTTTTGGAACTGGCACGATCACGACTGATGTGCAGCTCGAAGTAAGCTGGCCTTCAGGTCTGAAGCAGGTTTTCGAAGGGATCGCCGTTGATCAGGAGATTCAACTGATCGAAGGGCAGGCAGCACCATCTGTCAAACGAATCTACGAATGAGATGTCCTGAGCGGTGCGCAGGGATTCGGATTATTCGAAATCGATGCCGAGGCGATACTTCAACTGATCCAGCTCTTCAATAGATTCATCACTGGATGAGTGCACGTGTTCTGCCTCTGTGATAAATTTCAGGTCGGTGATATGTGGGATCCCATATTCGTCCAGTGTCTGTTCAAACTGTTCAATTCCCTGGCCATACATAATCAGCAGCTTGTGTTCATCGAACTGAACTTCCAGAGGAATCTGTGGGTTCAAAACAGCAATTCCCGCACAGCCATCATTCAGGAGCAGGTCTTCGTAATCGTAGAGCGTACTTTTCAGAACAGGCAGATCCATGTGTTCGCGATACAGGTCCTGATGCTGGTTGTTAGAACCGTCGTGGCTGGTTTCCAGTACGACATCGACTTCATGTCCCAGCGGATCCAGCAGGTCAATAAAGAGGTCAAACAGGATTTCCCGGGAAGCGGACGCCATCAGGACAGGGATTTTAATCCCGGTCTCTTTATCGGTGTAAACATCGTGACGATAGCCTGCCTGAGGTACGACTTCCAGGTCGTAAGAAGGACGGATGGCATCAGTCAGCATGAAGTTGCCATATTTGGCAATTCTCAAATGTGTTTCCAGCTGATCTTCCGAGAGACTTTCGAAACTGCTGCGCGCTTTACCGGCGGCATTATCACGATAAGTCGTCTTCAAGAATCGTTTCAAAAATCCCATAATTCAATCTTTCCCCCTCACGACAGGCAACAATCATGTCACCAACCGGGCTGGAACAGCCCATGTATTGCTTAATGTTTTGGTTTGTTGTGTTGACTGGTCAGTAAGTTCATTACTGCTGCTGGCCCGGAACGAACTGCAATCAAAAAACTCTAGCACGCAAAATCAGGCGCGGTCTGAAGTACTCAGGATCTTGTCTGCTTTTTTGCTGAGTTTGAGGCAGGAAAGCCGGAAGGATGAGATACAGAAGGAGTTCCAGACAGTTAAAAGATCCGGTTATGCTGATCAGACAAGTTACCGGATCTGATTTGCAGGACCAAAACGGTCAAAACTGATGCATTCCCTCTGATTGTTACGATACATCGGAGTCAGAAAAAAATACAAAGCGTTTTGTATTCAAATGTTATATAAGTGACTGCTTAATAGTGGTTTAAGATGATTTATCGGTCTTGTTTCTGAACAGGATACATCCCTTGCCAGATCCAAAGACTATTTACAAAAACACATTGCAGTGAATCCGGATGCTTACTAGAATCCGACCCCCTCTCTCCCGTTCTGAATTTGTGAACTCCACAACGATATCCTGAATCTCACAACTGAGTTGTACAGCCACGGATGGTTAAATGGGTTGTTCTACCCCCTTTATTCAATCTGAAAATCGCTTAAGATTCTTACTGATACATTTAGTGTGTCTGTGGGGGTTGACGGGCATTGTGTATTCGGCTGAAGACAGCGAAGTGGAAACACTTTATCTGAAGAGTGGCGAGTATTTTTCAGGTGAAAGCATAGGTTTTGAGGATGGAAACATTTTGTTCCGGCTGCCGGACGGACAAGTGCACTCCATTCTGCTCGAGAACGTCGATCGTCTGGAATACCAGGAGGCCGGTACCCAGTCAGGTAAGGATGATCAACTCCTGATCAGTAATGACAATGCAGAACTACCACCATTACCCTCAATGATCAATCAGGTTCCTGTACCTGAGCCATTGGGAGTGGCCCCCGATCTGGATGAGGGGGTGGATGAAGAATCGGCTTTCGGTCAAATCACAGAATACTCCGATCAATGCTGGGAGTATGTCGAAATCTGGACAAAACGATTCGAACTGGGGGGGTCATATCTGGCGGGGAATACCGATCGTAGTTATGTCACAACTGGACTGAACCTCGAAAAATCTGACAATAATAACTTGTTTGAATTTGAAATTGGTGGTCGCTGGGGGCAATCGAATGGAGTTCGGGATGCCAATCGCTGGTATGGAAATGCCACTTTAGATATCGCACGCTCGACTAACTGGATCGTCTTCTTCACGAATAAAAATACATACGATGAATTCGAAAATCTGGACTGGCGCGGCACGATTTCATCTGGTCTGGGATATCGGTTTATTAACGAAGATGATCGACGACTGATTGTGCGTATCGGTCCTGGTGGAACGCGCGAAATTTATAACAGCCCCACCTTAAAACGAACCACGTTCGATATATTTGCAGAGCTTGAGTTCAAGTATCCACTTTCCGATCACATCAAGCTGGAACATAAGCAGACCTGGACTCCCAGTGTAGATATCGCACGGATTTTACGTGTCACTACCGAAACCGGTCTGTTGTTCAAACTGGATAATCAGGATCGCTGGAATCTGCGAGTGGGGCTGCTGCAGATTTATAACTCGTTTCCCAACGCCGGACGCAAAAAAAGCGACTATACGGGAAGTGTCTCACTGGTTTATACGCGCAAATAATTGTCTCAATTGCTGCCGAGTTTATTTGGGTTTTCCCAGTTTAACAGTCAGTTTGACCCGTTTTCCCTCACGTAGGACTGTCACTTCTACCTCCTCTCCTGGGGAGAACATACGCAGTGCCAGATCGAAGTCATCCAGTCCGTCGATTTTTGTTTTTCCCATTTTGACGATCGTGTCACCGGCTTTCAGACCCGCTTTATCAGCAGGGCTTCCGGGAGAAGCACCGGAAATATGATAGCCGGGACCTTCGCCCCCAAAATCAGGAATACTGCCAAAATAAGGACGATTGCCAGAGCGCATCGTCGCAGCAGGGCGTTCGATTTTCACATACTCAGGACGTTTCGGGTTTTCGGCAGTCGCTATGGCGATCTCCTCCAGGAAACCGACCACTCGCTGCATGCCGGGGATGTTGATTTTGTCCCAGTCATCGGAAGGTCGATGATAGTCGCTGTGAGTGCCGGTAAACAGGTGGAGCACGGGGATTTGCTTACCGTAGAAGGAACTGTGATCACTGGGACCAAAACCCTCTGGTTTGAGTGAGAGCTTCAAATCGTATGTTTTTGCTGTTTCCTTAACCAGTTTTTCCCAGCGGGGAGCCGTTCCCGTACCGAAGACCGTGAGTTTATCATCGGTCAGTCGCCCGACCATATCCATATTCAACATGGCAACGGTATTCTTGATATCAAACACAGGGTTTTTGACATAATGCGCGGAACCAATCAGCCCTCGCTCTTCGCCGGTAAATGCAATAAAGACGATTCGACGCGGCAGTGGTGTTTTACGGGCTGCCAGTTTACGTGCCAGTTCAATGAGCGCGACGGTTCCGGAGGCATTGTCATCTGCTCCGTTATGGACGTCTGTCGAACCGGGGGCCAGTGAGCCTTCGCCTCCATATCCCACGTGATCGTAGTGGGCTCCAATCACGATTGTTTCATCAGCATGCGGGCCTTTTCCTTCGAGCACGCCAATCACATTTTTGATTTCCGTACGTATCTGTTCGACAGAGATTTCACCTTTGGCTTTCCAGTCTGTCAGGGCGAAACTTTCCGGTTTCAGATCTTGATCAATGTTCTTTTCCAGTTCCTTCAGCAGGGGCTTTCCGGCGGCTTTGAACAGCTGGTTACAGGCATCTATGGAAATATGCGCGATCGGTATAGAGCGACCATCACCACTGCCGGCGTAACCGAACTCCATCAGCTTATCGAACTTTGCATCTTTTAAAACCTGGCGCGCCTGTTGAATATCATGGAGTGCTTTTTTGAGTTCGCGTTCTGCTTCTTCCTGTTTTTTTTCGTTCGCTTTTGACCAGTTATCTGTCGCTGTAATCAGTTCTTCGACGGCATCCTGTTCCAGTTCTTTCGCTTCCTTTTTATTTTCCTCGGTAGAATAGTAGTCATTCACGAACAGAATCGCTTTGGCTCCTTTACCGAAAGCCGTGCTGACCTTATACCGCAGGGCAGCATAACGGGAGATTCCATGGGCGCCGGCAAACGGGCTTTTTTTATCTCCCTGTTGAGGCGTCCGCCGCATGATGATCACGACTTTGTCTTTGACGTCCACATCAGCGTAATCATTGTATTTCAGATCGTCAGCATCAATGCCATAACCGCAGAATACCAGTTCCGCATCGAATTTTCCCGAGCCTCCAAAAGAGCAGGCGCGAAAATCATGGTCGTATTTCAGGGGAATCGTTTTTCCGTCCGGGCCCGTCAGTTCCAGCTGGTTCACCGGTCCCAGTTTACTACCGGTATTGATCGTGAATTTCTGGAACGCACCCTCTTCGATGACCTTTACATTCAAACCGGCCTGTTGAAACTCTCTGGCGATAAAATCTGCAGCCTGGTTAATGCCTTGTGTATCGACACCGCGTCCCTCCAGCTCGTCAGATGCCAGGTATTTGATCGCATCCAGCATACGTTTTCCACTGGTAGAATCGGGTTCTGATTGGGCTTTGACCTCGGGTTTGACGGGGCTTGCAGGAGTTTCACCGTATACGAGAGAAGAGTCTGAGTTGGAAAACAGGCTCAAACTGACCAGTGTGAATAAACAGGCTCTGTAACCAATGATATTAATTGCAGATTTAATATTCCAGTCAGACATAAAACCTCTTTCTCTTTTGATTTGTCTGTAAAACAGGACTTTACGTACTACGTCAACAATGGCGCGCGTGTTGGAATGACAAGGCGATGTCCCCCGTCATTCAAGTTACCGTATGTTCTATTTTCGCATTTGCCAGACGGAATGGAAGTCAGTCCCCAGGATTAAATGGAAAATCAAAGTGGATCTCAACTCATTTTGACTGTTGCATTTATGTGGAACAAGCCTGAACTGGCGATTTGATGGGGGAACGGTTAGAGTTTATTTTTTATACAGACTTGAGACCCCCGATTGATAATGGAACCATCAATGGAGATTTCCACAGCAGCGCTAATCGACTGTGGTCTACCAGCACAGGACGCGACACAGCTGGTTGATTTACTGAAACAGATCCCCGTCACATCGGAGAAGGAACTCTGGCATTTTCTGATTACAGAAGTCCTGACCGCAGAGATCCCGTTCAGCGTTCATCAATATTTGTACCAGCATGTTTTTGAGAAATGTATTTCAAACGGTGAGCCGGCACCAGCCTGGTTTCCTGGTGAACGGGAACACAATCATTCTCATCTCGCGGAATGGGTGTTTGATTTGAAACTGGATGGTTTTGCTGCCGTTTACGACTGGTCAGTTTCTAACCGGGTGGAATTTACGGCGAAGTTATTAGAATCTCTGAGAATCCAGTTTCGGGAATCACCTAAGCAGATCATGGATCTGCACGCTGGTGTCGAGCAGATTGAGTGGCTCAGGGGTGCGTCGTTGAACATCGTGGAATCCTGTCTGCGGGAGAAATCAGAGCAAATCGCGATTCTGTTCCAACGCAGTACCGACGAAGTACAGCAACTCAGTTATCGGGAACTGAGAGCATTAACAGCGCGAGTAGCGAATGGTTTAACAGAGGCGGGCATCGAACCGGGGGAACGTATTGCCGTAATGTTGCCGATGACTCCTGAATCGGTGGCCATCTTCCTGGGGATCATTGCTGCCGGTTGTGTAGTCGTCACTATCGCAGACAGTTTTTCCGCCGAAGAAATGCAGGTGCGTCTGAAAATTACCGCACCTCGGCTGATCTTCATTCAGGATGTCATTACCCGTAATGGACGTCAATTGCCCTTGTATGCGAAACTGGAATCCTTGTCTGAGTTACCGGCGGTCGTGCTGCCGGAATCGGCATCGCATACCGTTTCACTTCGCGAGCATGATCAACTGTGGTCGGATTTTCTCTCAGCGAGCCTGGAACTGAACTGTGTGCCCCGAAAACCACAGGATGAAACGACGATTCTGTTTTCGTCGGGAACAACGGGCAATCCCAAAGGCATCCCCTGGGATCAGACAACACCGATCAAATCAGCGGGTGATGGGTATCTACATCATGATATTCATGCAGGAGACATTGTCTGTTGGCCGACCAATCTGGGGTGGATGATGGGACCCTGGCTTGTGTACGCCGCGTTGATCAATGATGCCACGATTGCTCTGTCAGATGCTGTGCCCACCAGTCGCCGGTTTTGTGAATTCGTTCAGAATGCAGGCGTTACCATGCTGGGACTGGTGCCAAGCATCGTATCGGCCTGGCGAAGTCAGGAAACGACCGCGGGACTGGACTGGTCTCACATCAAGGTTTTCAGCTCCACAGGTGAGTGTTCGAATCCAGATGACATGTTGTGGCTGATGTCACGTGCCGGATACCGTCCTGTGATTGAATATTGTGGGGGAACGGAAACTGGAGGCGGATATATCACGGGGACCGTCCTCAAACCAGGCGTTCCCGGTCTGTTCTCCTGTCCGGCGCTCGGTTTTGAATGGCTGTTATTAAACGAAACTGGCAAGGAAACTGCAAATGGCGAAGTCTTCTTTGTTCCCCCCGTGATTGGACTCTCAACGCGATTGATCAACCGGGATCATCATGAAGTCTATTATGCTGATATTGCACCAGGACCCGACGGTCAGGTGCTCCGCCGTCATGGTGACCAGATTGAAGCGTTACCCGGCGGCTACTTTCGGGCGCATGGACGCGTTGATGATGCCATGAATCTGGGAGGGATCAAGGTCAGCTCTGTACAGATTGAAGAGCTGTTGACGCAAACTTCTGGAGTGCGAGAAGTCGCTGCGATTGCGGTTCCTCCTTCAGGAGGAGGACCAGGCCAGTTGGTGATTTTTATGGTGATGCAAGAAGGAGCAGCATTTGTCGCAGCAGAGATACAGCAGCAGATGCAGCAGATCATTCGCAGTCAGCTCAATCCGCTTTTCAAAATCCATGCCGTTCGAGAAATCGAACAATTGCCCCGAACCGCATCTAATAAAGTGATGCGGCGAAAATTACGTGATTTATATCAGAATGAGGAATTATGAGTCAGCAGAAACAGACAAGAGTCGCCGTACTCAGTGCCGCCCGCACACCGATCGGTGCTTTCAACGGGGCTTTTAAAGATCTCTCCGCAGTCAACCTGGGAACGATTGTCGCTAAGGAAACATTGAAACGGGGGCAACTGAGTGCCTCACAGGTCGATGAGGTATTTCTGGGGCAGGTATTTACGGCGGGGTGTGGTATGAACCCGGCCCGGCAGGTGGCACTCAACGCAGGTATGCCATTCGGCGTGCCCGCGACCACGGTGAATATGGTGTGTGGTTCTGGTTTGAAATCAGTCGCTTTGGGTGTGCAGTCGATTCTGTGTGGCAATGCCCGCGTTGTGCTGGCAGGGGGCATGGAAAGTATGAGTAATGCTCCGTATCTGCTGCAGGGTGCCCGCAGTGGTTACCGGATGGGAAATCAGCAACTTGTGGATTCCATGATTCACGATGCCTTGTGGGATGCCTTTTACGACTGTCACATGGGAATAACGGCTGAAAACCTTTCCGAGAAATATGATATCTCCCGCGAGGCACAAGATCGCTATGCGGTTCAAAGTCAGGAACGCTGTCAGGCAGCCATCGAAGCCGGGAAATTCGAAAAGGAGATCGTGAGCGTTCACGTCACGAGCAGGAAAAAAGAAGCAACCCTGGTCACTGACGATGAATATCCCCGCAAAGGGACCAGTTATGAAACGATCTCCTGTTTACGGCCTGCGTTTAAACCGGAAGGTACTGTGACAGCTGCGAATTCCTCTGGAATCAATGATGGTGCCGCGACTTTGCTGATTGCTGGCGAAAGTTTTGTTGAAGACAATAAACTGCAACCCCTGGCTTGGATTCGCGCGTTTTCCAATGTAGGGCTGGATCCACAATTTATGGGCATGGGACCCGCTCACGCAGTCGATGCACTATTGAAAGCTGAAAAACTTAAACTGAAAGATATTGGCTTGCTGGAAGTGAACGAAGCCTTTGCGGCTCAAACTCTGGCTGTCGGTAAAACACTGAACTGGGATGAGGAGCGGGTGAATGTGAATGGCGGAGCGATTGCCCTGGGACACCCCTTGGGAGCCAGTGGTTCGCGGATAGCGGTTAGTCTATTGCACGAGATGCAGAAGCGGAAGACACAACATGGGATTGCTTCGCTGTGTATTGGCGGAGGCATGGGGATTGCCATGTTATTCGAAGCGGCGTGAGTGATTTAGTCATCAAAAGAAAGTATAAGGTCAGATGCAGGAAATCGGAATTCTAGGAGCTGGATTGATTGGTGCCAGTTGGGCTACTTTTTTTGCAGCCCAGGGGCTGAGAGTTCGCATCTTTGATGTGAATAACACCGTCAAACAGCAGGCGCAGGAGCTGTCTGTACAAAATCTGCAACGTCTGGCAGATCTGGAACTGATTTCTCGCAAGGATGCTGCAACAGCAGAGGAGAAGCTGAATGTCGTTGATTCTCTGGCGGAACTGCTGACTGACGTGGAATATGTGCAGGAATCGGTGATTGAAGATTATGAAATTAAAGCAGACGTCTATCAGCAATTCGAGCAGTATGCTCCAGAAGCAGCAATTCTGGGTAGCAGTTCTTCAGGATTGTTGATGACGCGGATGCAGACGGTGATGCAGCATCCCGGACGGGCATTGATCGCGCATCCTTTCAATCCGCCGCATCTGATCCCGCTGGTGGAACTCGTTCCCGGCGAACAGACTGCTACTGAAACAATGGAAACAGTCAAAGAATTTTTTCAGGGACTGGGAAAACATCCCGTAATCCTGAACAGGGAAGTCCCTGGACACATTGCCAATCGACTGGCGGCGGCGGTCTGGAGGGAATCACTCTCACTGCTGGATGCGGGGGTCGCCAGTGTAGAAGACATTGATGCTGCACTTTGCAAAGGACCCGGTCTGCGGTGGGCGCTGATGGGCCAGCATCTGATTTATGAACTCGGCGGTGGGGCAGGCGGATATCAGAAGTTTATCGATACGATCGGGGCTTCTTTTGAAGCATACTGGGAGGATATGCAAAACTGGACAAGTATCCCCGAATCCGCAAAGTCGAAGGCAGTTTCCGGAACACAGTCATATCTGAATCAGAAAAACCGTAATGAATGGGCTGCCTGGCGAGATGAGAAACTGGCCCGCATTCAACAGATTATTAGTGAGGAGAAGTGATGTCTTTACCTCGAACTGCTTTGATTACAGGAGCCGCGAGTGGTATTGGTGCCGAAATTGCCCAGACTTTGTTTCGAGAAGGTTGTCATGTGGTGATTGCTGATCGGAATGAACCAGACTATCTGGCGAGCCTCAGTGCGGAAGATCAACGAACACGGTTCATTTCCATAGATCTGTCCCAAGCGGCTGATTGTCAGTCACTGGTTGAACAAACTATGAAAGAATTCGGATCGATTGACATTCTGGTCAACAATGCGGGATTTCAGCATGTGGCCCCGTTGGAGGATTTTCCGGAAAGTGTATGGGAAAACATGCTGCAGGTCATGCTGACCGCGCCGTTTCTATTAACGAAATATGTCCTACCCGGCATGAAGCAGCAGGGGTGGGGCCGCGTTATTAATATGGGTTCGATCCACTCCCAGGTAGCGTCGCTCAATAAAGCTGGTTATATCGCGGCGAAACATGGTCTGGTAGGTCTCACAAAATCGACGGCTCTGGAAGGAGGGCCGTTTCAGATTACTGCGAATGTCATTTGTCCCGCGTACGTCAGGACACCACTCGTCGAACAGCAGATCGCTGCGCAGGCAGAGTCACTGGGAATCAGTGCAGAACAGGTCGAAAGTCAGGTCTTTCTGAAAGCGTCTGCGACCGGGAAAATGATCGAACCTGCTGAAGTTGCTGCGATGGTCTCTTATCTGTGCTCTGATCAGGCGAAGTCAATCACCGGTGCCTGCTGGACCGTTGATGGCGGTTGGACTGCTCAATAATTCGGGGGCGTGTTCAAGCAAAGGCGGTCCGAAATCACGAAAATCAGCCGATAAGTCATTTATTTAACATTGCTTAGACAGGGTTGACGTATTAAGGTGTGTTTATGTAAGCGGCTCAATTGGTTACCTGTTGGAATTCCATTTCAAAGAGGTGAGAGATGCTGGTCCGACGGTGGTTTCTCCTGGCCTTGTTCGCGGTTATTTTTACGCAGCCGGTATTTCCGGCGGAGAAGGTTGCTCCCGTTGAAGCCAGAACTCCCGAACAGCTGGCAGTGGAAGGACTACGGCGATTCTGTACGAATCTGCAGACAAATAAAGATGGTAGCGCTCGTCTCGTCCGGTTAAGCAAACCGCATGTCACACTTGAAGCATTGAACCAACTGGAACAATTCCCTCGACTCGACTATCTGGCAATGGTCTGTCCTCATCTGGGTGATGAAGCTCTCCTGTATATTCGAGATCTGACGAACCTTGATACCCTGATGCTCTCCGAATCAGCGGTTGGTGATTCGGGTTTGAGTTGTCTGAAGAAACTCAACAAACTGGAGCGGCTTTATCTGGACAATACGAAAGTCACCGATGCCGGTCTACAGCATTTATCTTCCCTGAAGCAACTCAAGGTGCTTTCCTTGCGAAATTTGAATGTAACCGACCAGGGAATGCAGACGCTGGCAGATCTGAATAATCTGGAAGTGCTGTTTCTGTCCGGAACGCAAGTAAGCGATGCCGGATTGAAATCGCTTACGGAACTGAAACAACTGAAAATTCTCTATCTTGCACGGACCGCAATCACAGGTTCGCAATTGTCAGCATTGAATACATTAGAGAGCCTTGAGCACCTGTCGCTGAATCGAACGAAATTACAGCCAGTTGTAGTGGATGCATTATCGGGTTTGACTCAACTGAAAGGTCTGGAGATCCAATATACGGGACTGGGTGAATCCTCTATTCAACAACTCAAAAGGAACTTGGAAAAGACGAACATATTTACTGGTGAGAAGTCAGATGCTTCAACCACACCTGTCTTATTTGCTGGATCAGATTCCATTCAGTTGAAAGCTGTTTTACCTCCCATTCAGGAACGTATCTCAGCCGGTGAAAAACTCAAGCCTGATTTCCAGCAGCATGTCATTCCGCTGCTGGGACGACTGGGGTGTAACAGTCGGAACTGCCATGGATCGTTTCAGGGACGTGGTGGTTTTCAACTGTCGATGTTTGGCTACGATTTCAAACTGGATCACGACAACCTGCTGAAACGGATTGACAAAGCACACCCTGAACAGAGCCTGGTGTTGAACAAGCCCACTTCGGAAGACGAACATGAAGGGGGCGTACGACTGCCGCCGGGTGGCTGGGAACAGAGTCTGTTACGAGAGTGGATCAAAGCTGGGGCAAATAAAAATGAGAAAAACTCCCCCCGGTTTATTCGTCTGGATGTGACGCCGCAGCAGGTCGTTTTTTCTGAAAAAGGAGAGGCAGTCTCCCTCAATGCCATCGCGGTCTGGTCGGATGGCACTCGTGAAGATGTGACCTGCCTGACCCGATTTGAATCCAAAGATGATAGTGTGGCTGCAGTCACTCCGGAGGGAATCATTCACTCCCGGGGTCCCGGGGATACGTACGTCATTTCCTATTATGACAACGGCATCTTTTCAACTCAGGTCATTCTGCCTGTTAAGAAGTATGAAGACAATCAATATCCCGATGTACCGACGCCGACCAAAGTGGATCAGCATGTCATCAACAAGTTGCGTAAGCTCGGAATTCAGCCATCGGAGTTGTGCACAGATGAAGAATTTCTCAGACGTGTCAGCCTGGATATGACAGGTACGCTGCCTGCACCAGATGAAATACGAGAGTTCCTCAAGGATACGTCTACAGAAAAACGAGCGCAAAAAATCGAGGAACTGCTTGAGCGTCCTGCGTATGTCGCGTGGTGGAGTATGAAACTCTCCGATCTCACGGGGAGTAATGCCGGATATCTTGGCGGGACCGAAATGGCACAACCGGTTGCCGGTCAATGGAACGCCTGGATTCAGAGGCGCGTAGAGGACAACATCGGCTGGGATCAAATCGTCTCCGGTATCATCTTGGGAACCAGCCGACTGCCCGGACAGACCTTTGAAGAATTCATGGCCCAGCAGAGTGAGTTTACCAGTATTAAAGATCGGGCCGACTTTACTGCGCTGGATAACACTATGCCACACTATTGGGCGCGGGGGAATATGACGGTTCCCTCAGATAAAGCGCTGGCCTTTGGTTATACCTTCCTGGGAATGCGGCTGGATTGTGCGCAATGCCATAAACATCCGTTCGATGAATGGTCGAAGCAGGATTTCGAACTCTTTACCGAATTCTTTACCCGGATTAAATTTGGCGTGCCCCCAGATGCAGCTGTGCTGCATGAGCAGACGCGGAATATGCTGGGGGTTCCCGTGAAATTGAATACAGCTGCGTTACGGAGACAGAGTTATTTACGAATCGCAGCGGAAGGACGATCAATTCCCTGGCGCGAGGTTTATATTGAACCTGCCAAAACTGAAAAACAGGTTGCCAAACTGCTGGGGGGAGAGGAAATTGATATCAGTGAGAGCAATGATCCACGAGAGCTGTTGATGCAGTGGATGCTGAACGAACCGAATCACTATTTTGCCAAAGCATTTGTGAACCGGATCTGGGCTCACTATTTCAATGTCGGTATTATCAATCCACCGGACGATCTGAATCAAGCGAATCCGCCCAGCAATAAGGCACTGCTTGATTATCTGGTGAATGGGTTCATTAAGAGTGGATATGATATGAAGTGGCTGCATCGGACGATTGCCAACAGCCGCACCTATCAGCTCAGCTGGCGGCCGCATCTGACGAATCGAAAGGATACGCGTAATTTCAGTCACGCGGTACTGAGACGCCTGCCGGCGGAAGTTGCCATCGATGCCATTCTGCAGGCTACAGCCAGTGAGAAACAGTTGGCAAAACTGGCGACCCACACAGATCGGCGTAAAATTACACAGCATCCGCTTTCCTATCAGACCCGTGCTATTGATTTTTCTCTGCTGGTTTTTGGAAAACCTTTACGAACTACCAATTGTGATTGCGAACGTCAGGATGAACCGACACTCCTGCAGTCGCTGTATGTGCGTAATGATTCGGAAATGCTGGGCCACCTTACACGTTCCGACAGCTGGCTGATGGAACTGAAGGGAAAATCATTCACACAGTCTGAACAGGGAATGCTGGTCACAGAGGCGTATCTGCGCACGCTTTCTCGATTACCGGAAGAATCAGAATGGAAAGAAAGCCTGAAGCATTTGCAAAAAACGGAAACAGTTCAGGAAGGTTTGCATGACCTCTTGTGGGTGTTACTCAATACTCAGGAATTCATTACCAATCATTAATTCAGTGAGACAGATGGGAAAAGATCGTTCCCGGAGAGAGCAAAGATGATGAATCAACAGGAAATCAGTAGACGCAGCGCATTACAGATTGGATTTCTGGGAGGGCTTGGATTATCGTTGCCGGGATTTATGAAGTTGACGGCAGCCAATGCTGAGTCTGCGGTTTCGAAGACCAGAAAAGCGGATGCTGTCCTGTTCCTGAATCTGGCGGGAGGTGTTTCGCATCTGGATACGCTGGACAGGAAACCTGATGCGCCGAGTGAGACGCAAGGAGAGTTTCAATCCATTCAGACGTGTCTTTCCGGATTTAATGTCTGTGAGTACATGCCCAGGTATGCGGCGAAAGCGGATCAGTTTACTTTGATTCGAGGCATCTCTCATTCGGCGGGTGCTCATCCCCAGGGGCAATCCTGGATTTCTACGGGGAATCGACCGGTACCCGCGTTGATTTATCCCTCACTCGGTTCGGTGGTCAGTAAGGAAATCTCAAGTAAGCCGGACCTTCCGGGTTATGTGGCGATTCCCAAAACCGAATGGAATGCCGGCTATATGGGGGATGCATATGCGCCCTTTAAAACCAACACTGTTCCGCGACCGGGACAGCCTTTTCAGGTTCGAGGAATTTCTCTACCTGAAGGTCTCACGCTGGAAAAGGTCAATCAGAGACAGCAGTTGCTCGATAAACTGAACCGACGTTTTAAAAACGAAGCGACCGAGAGCCAGTTGCTGGAAGCATTAGACCAGTTCGGCTCACAGGCATATAACATGATCACTTCAAAACGGGCACGGACAGCTTTCGATGTGGAACAGGAATCAAAGTCGATTCGTAACCTGTTTACACCCGATGAATTTAACCAGTCTGTCTTTCTGGGGTGTCGCCTGATTGAATATGGTGTGCCTTTTGTGACGGTCACCTATGCTGGCTGGGATACGCATACAGAAAACTTCGCCGGTCATCGTCGGTTATTACCTGCATTGGATGGTGGAATGACGGCGGGACTGGAAATGTTGAAGCAGAAAGGGTTACTGGAACGAACCCTGATTGTAATTATGGGCGAGTTCGGCCGCACACCTAAAATCAATGTCAATGCAGGTCGCGATCATTATCCGCGCGTGAACTGGTGTCTGATGACGGGGGCTGGAATCAGACCAGGTCAGTTCATCGGTGGAACAACCAAAGCTGGAGATGCGCCTGATGAAGGTACTGAGATCAAGCCCGATGATATCGCTGCGACAATCTATCACAGCCTGGGGATCGACCCACTGATGGAGTACTTCACCAATACCGGCCGTCCCACGATGCTGGTCCCCCACGGTCGAGTCATGCAGGAATTGTTTGCCTGAACCCATCTGGGACAGAGATTTCAATTTCAGCTCTCCTGATGGTTATGATTGATTTGTATCACAGCCTGCGGTCTAATAAGGTGATACGAATTCGTGAATCTAAGCTGATGCTGAATCTTTCCTGTATTGCATCGGATTCTCCTGTGTACGAGGCCGCTCCGTGATAAGAACTCTGATCATCGCTCTATCGGTGTATACATTGCTGCCTGCTCTTTTATCTGCTGCAGACGCGATATCGAAACCTAATATCGTATTGATTATGGCTGACGATTTAGGGTATGGCGACCTGAGCTGTTACGGGAGTCAGAATTGCAATACCCCTCATCTGGATCGGCTGGCTGCCAATGGTATCAGATTTACTGATTTTCATTCCAGCGGAGCAGTCTGCAGTCCCACACGAGCAGGCTTGCTGACTGGCCGCTATCAACAGAGAGCCGGGATTGATGGAGTGGTCTATGCGAACCCGAAGAAGAACCGACATCATGGTTTGCAGAAAAATGAAATCACGCTGGCACAATGCCTGCAGGATGCGGGTTACCAGACAGGCATGTTTGGCAAATGGCATCTGGGTTATCAAAGACAGTACAATCCGACATTTCGTGGGTTTCAGCAGTTCGTGGGGTACGTGAGCGGGAATGTTGACTATTTTGCCCATCTGGATGGGACCGGAGTATTTGACTGGTGGCATAACGCTGAGTTGAACCGTGAAGAGCAGGGGTATGTGACGCATCTGATCAATGATCATGCCCTGGAGTTTATTCGTCAGCAACAAGAAAAACCATTTTTTGTCTATATCGCACATGAAGCCGTGCATTCTCCCTATCAGGGACCCCATGATCAACCGATGCGCAAAGAGGGGGGCGGCGATATCAAGTCTGCGAAACGAAAAGATATCGCGAATGCCTACCGTGAGATGAATACCGAGATGGATAAAGGCATCGGACAAATAGTCGATGTCTTAAAAGAAGTGAACCTGACTGAAAAAACATTCATTTTCTTTCTGTCCGATAATGGTGCTAACAAGAATGGTTCGAACGGAAAGCTGCGTGGTTTCAAAGGCAGTCTCTGGGAAGGGGGGCATCGTGTGCCAGCGATTGCCTGCTGGCCTGGGCGGATTCCTGAGGGAACGGTGTGTGATGAGCCCGTCATCAGTATCGACTTGATGCCTACCATTCTGGAATTGGCAAATGCGAAAATCCCTGCGGGACACAAGCTGGATGGGGTCAGTCTGGTTTCATTATTAAAAGACCGGAAATCACTTGTGCCCCGCCAGATATTCTGGGAATACAATGGCAAATCTGCAATGCGACAGGGGCATTGGAAACTGGTTCTGAATCAGACTCGTAAAGAACCGATTGAGTTGTATGATCTCACTCGAGATATGTCAGAATCAAAAAATCTGGCTGACAACCAGCCACAACGAGTTCAGCAAATGCAATCTGCACTCGCTGCCTGGAAGTCAGATGTGCAGAAAACCGCAACAACTCAACCTGAAAAATAAATCGTAAACTGCTGGCAGGAGAACCAAACATGCTGCGTTTCATATTCTTGATCTTTTTACTGTTACCTGTTTGCCAGCTGAAAGCCAAAGCGGCTTCGGATTCATTACAGGCGGGAGCGGCGAAATACGATATTACACCGCGAAGCTTTCCCGTCTCAATGACAGGGAGCTTTCAGGATCGAAAGGCGCAGTCTGCGCATGATCCATTGCATGCTCGAGCTCTGGTTTTAAAGAGTGGTGATACCAGTATTGCTTTTGTTGTTTGTGACATCTGCCTGATTTCCCGCGAGATATTCGATGCCGCCAAGCAGCAGGCATCTCTCAAGACCGGTATTCCCGCCAGCAATATGCTGACTTCAGCTACTCATACGCATACCGCTCCGACTTCCGTTCCTCTGGCACAATGCCACCCCAGTCCGGAATACGTGCAGTTTCTGACAGAAGGAATTGCCCAGTCCATCGTCAACGCGCATGCCCGCCTGGAACCGGCTCAAATCGCCTGGGGAGTTGCACAGGAACCAGCAGAAGTGAATAATCGGCGGTGGTATGTCAAAGAAGGGGAGATCCAACCTAATCCCTTTGGAAAGATGACCGACAAAGTCCGAATGAATCCCCCACGTGGAAGCGATATTCTCATCAAGCCAGCTGGTCCCATTGATCCGGCGATTTCCTTTCTTTCGGTTCAGACTGCCGAAGGACGACCTCTCGCGTTGCTGGCAAATTATTCCCTGCATTATGTGGGGGGAATTCCGCCGAATCAGCTCTCTGCCGATTATTTTGGAGAATTTGCCCGTCAGATCAAAAAGAGGTTGGGAGGAGACGAAACTTTTGTGGGCATTATGTCGAATGGCACGAGTGGAGATATCAATAACTATAATTTCAGGGAACCTCGTCCCCGTGCGGCGGCTTTTGAACGCGTGATTGCCGTGGCGTCTGTGATTGCTGATAAAACATATGATGCGGTAAAAGATCTAAAGTATCGAAGTGATGCAGAAATTGTCCTGCAGGAACGGACTCTGGATCTGGGGATTCGTAAACCGGATCAGGGAGAGCTGGAGTATGCTAAAAAACTGTTAGCTGCCGCCAAAGACCCCGACCGCTTAACCACCAACGAAGTCTATGCCAGGGAAACAGTCAATATTGATAAAGGGCCCGGTACCGTGAATATCAAACTGCAGGCACTGCGAATCGGCGAGTTGGGAATCGTAGCGATACCCTGTGAAGTATTTGCGGAGATCGGTCTGGAGATAAAACAGAAAAGCCCGCTTAAACCAACTTTTGTTATTGCGCTGGCAAACGGCTATAACGGTTATCTTCCCACTCCGGAGCAACACGTACTGCAGGGGTACGAGACCTGGAGATCAAGCTGGAGTTATCTGGAAGTGGATGCCTCAACCAAAATCAATCAGCAGATCTTTCAGATGCTGAATCAGATTTCAGACTGAATTCAATTTTGTAATCATCCAATATAAAATACCGAGGTCAAAATATGAAAAAGCAGATTGCGCTCATCTGTCTGGGATGTCTGGTTTTACTGCAGTTCCACCAGACCGGTTGTACTTCTGAGCCAAATCAGTTGTCGGAACAGGAACAGCTGCAGGGATTCAAGCTCTTGTTTAACGGCAAGGATCTTTCAGGCTGGCAGCACAGTGGAAACTGGAAAGTCGAAGATGGCATCATTTCACGTGCCGGTAAAGGGGGGAGCCTGGTTTATGAAACGGAGCATGTGCCCGACAATTTTGAATTGAAGTTTGAATGGAAGGTCGGGGAAGGCAGCAACAGCGGTGTGTATTACCGTCCCGGTCAGTATGAATATCAGATACTGGATAACAACAAACATGTGGATGGTAAGAATCCTCGTACCAGTGCTGCTTCCATCTATTTTTGTCTGCCTCCATCACACGATGCGACACGTCCTGTGGGGGATTGGAATACGGGACGAATTGTCTGCCAGGGAACTGTCATTCAACACTGGTTGAATGGGGAAAAAGTAATCGATCTGGATTATACTGACCCGCGCTATGCCTGGCATGTCGAACTGCTGGCGAATCGGGGAGGGGATCTGGCTGATCGGGGCGCGAAACTGTCTCTGCAGGACCATGGTGATCCAGTCTGGTATCGCGGTATTAAAATGCGGAGCATCTCTGACTCTGAGAAACTGAAACGTAGTGATGTGAAGCCGGCAGAATTGTCTGATACAGTAATGGCTGCGGAACAACGGAAATTACAGCAGATCATGGAGAAACGTGCGCGGCAACAACAGAAAAAGAAATAAAGGTTTGCTGAAATTATTTCAACCAAGTGATGTGATCACATAATCTGATTCTCAGTATTACAATATAGGAAGCTGATTTTCATGTTCTGGAAGCGTTTAGGTGGATTCTGTATTCTCGTGTTATTGACAACCAGGCTTGCGTCGGCGGTTGAGCCGGTGCAGGTGATTTTTGATACAGATATCACTGGCGATGTCGATGATGTACTGGCTCTGGCCATGTTACACACTCTGGCGGATCGAGGGGAATGCGATCTGCTGGCGGTTACCATTTCTAAAGTCAATCCGCTGACGGGACCATTTACAGACGCGACGAATACTTTTTACGGGCGAGGTGATATTCCCATTGGAGTGACTCGCGATGCCCAGAAACGAGAAAGCCGTTATCTGAAGCTCATCAAAGAAAAGCAGGGGAACCGGAGCCGTTATCCGCATGATATCAGTTCGAATCAACAACTCCCGGATGCGGTCAAGCTACTGCGTAAAACGCTAGCGGCGTCAACTGACGGTTCCGTAGTGATTATTCAGGTCGGTTTAGCAGCAAATCTGGCTGATCTGGTAGAATCGAAGGCGGATGAAATCAGCCCGCTTTCTGGTCCTGAATTGATCAGAAAAAAAGTCAAACTGGTCTCTGTGATGGCAGGTGCATTTGAACCGATTGATGGAAACATGCATTTTCTGGAAGCAAACGTGCGTAATGGAATTCAATCCATGCAGCGATTTGTTCGCCAGTGGCCTCAGAGTACACCTGTCGTCTGGAGTGGTTTTGAAATCGGTATTGCCGTGCGGTATCCACGCGAGAGTATTGCCCGGGACTTTAATTACATAGAACATCACATTGTACGTGAAGCGTATCTGCTGCATAGTGGTCCAGAACACGATCGTCCCAGTTGGGACTTAACGAGTGTGTTGTATGCCGTTCGTCCGCACGATGGTTATTTTGATCTGTCCGAACCCGGAAAAGTGACTGTCGACGATGATGGGTTTTTGAGTTTTCATCCAGCGAAGCAGGGGCGGGATCGCTATTTAAAAATGAATCCCCTGCAGGCGGTGCAGGTGAAAGAGGCGTTACGAAGCCTGGTCAGTCAGCCTCCAGTGTCTCGAAAACTCAAGTAACAGTGCCTCAGGCTTGAATGCTTACTGTAGAGAATTTCGACTGACTTCTTCCAGTAATGTATCAATGGAATCACACATCTCTTTTTTGAGTGCGTGCAGACTATTTTGCATTTCTTTGAGTTGATCAATTCGATTATTTGTATTTACGGGCCGAGAGCTGTGTTTATCTTCCTCGGGGTTATCTATCTGTGAGGAGACAGTTACCGCCTGACCAGTACTGACCTCTTCACTCTCTACTGTAGCCGAATTTTTTAATTTTGTTACGAGCAATTCAGTGTCGATGGGTTTGACCAGGAGGTCTTTAAATCCGAGTGCCAAAGCCTCACGTGTTAATTGCTTCATTTTAGGTGAAGACGTGCCATGTTCTTTTGTCACCATCAGATAAAAATTCAGCGGTGGAATTACTCCTTCATCATTAAACCGTTCGATCTTGGCGGCCGCCTTGTATAAATCCAGGGCATTCATTGTCGGTAGAAACAGACTTGTCAGGACAGCATCTATCGAGAAATCTGTCTTCAAGATCAGCAGGGCTTCTTCTCCACTTTCTGCTGAGACGGTCTCGAAGTGATGGAGTCCCAGCTTCTGGTTCAGACTCTGACGGATGAATCCGATTTCGTCGACAATCAAAATTTTCATGGTTCTATCCTGATGTGAATTTAAGAATCGATCGCGATAGCCATCTGATTTGAAAGAAGTTCACATAATCTTGTATCGCCTTCTCGAAAAAAAATAAAAATGGGGGAAATTACCCAATTTATTGCACTGTATTCACCTCAATGTTGAATGAGGTGTTAAATTAGAGTAGAAGAGGTGGAATGCGTATAGTGGGTGTTCTACTTGTGGGTTGAAGACAATTAAAACGGGGATAGGCAGAGATCACTGTGTCGTTTCAGGAAATCACTCGATCAGAATTGACTGTAAGCTGAGACGATTTTTGATTGAAAGCCTTTAAACAGTGAGCCTGTGAATATTTAGAATCAACGTTATCAGACACTTAAGACTGTATCCTATTTAACTGTAGCGCCTCCAGGTCCCATTAGGATCCAGTATAATAGATCAAGAGACGCGATGATTAAATGTGATACACTCTAGTCATTTTTTACTGATGATTCCCTTTTTTCTAATTGAGTTTGCATTACCTTTCCACTGAATCCCCTCTTAGTGGATACAACCTGTGTGTACTACTGGTGTGTGTCCATCATTTCATACAAATGAATGCCTACGGACAATAGGTACTGCTTGATCTCCCTGAAGAGTATCGAGATTATCTCCTTTTGGCGAAAGTGTTTAAGGTGAATTGTCATGCTTAAACAATCTAAGCCAAATCTTTAAAAGATAAGATGATGCGGAAGTATGTAAAGTGGTTTGAAACGAACCTTATTCTCTTTGAGTCGTATCACTAAATATTTTTATACAGCATCAAAATATTTATTATCAGATTGCAATACATTTGAGGGCCAAATGACGGAATTTTATGTTTACATCATAGACGATGATCCTGATGTTTTAGATTCAATTGCCTATCTGTTGCGAACTTCCGGCTACACAGTCAAACCGTTTAACAGTGTTTTTTCTTTTCTGGAATCCAATGATCTTGAAACGCCAGGTTGTGTGCTGATTGATCTGATCATGCCGGAAATCTCTGGTATCGAAGCAATGCAGTTATTAGACAAGCGTCAGATTCGTTTTCCGGTAATTATAATGAGTGCTTATGGGGATATTGAAAAAGCAGTCTCAGCAGTTAAGCAGGGGGCCTGCGAATATCTGGAAAAGCCATTTGCCAAAAATAAGTGTATTCAGGCAGTAGAAACGGCGCGGACAATCTGGAATCAGAGAACTGATGAGACTGGTGATAACGGCATACAATATCTGCAGTTGTATGATGGTCTCACCCGTCGAGAAAAACAGGTCTTTCATCTGATCGCAGAAGGACATTCCGGTAAACAGATTGCGAACTCCATGACGATCAGTTATCGGACGATGGAAAAGCACAAGGCGAATGTACTCAATAAATTAGGTGTTTCCAGTACCACTGATATCGTACATATTCTTTATAAGATTAAAGATATGCCCGGCTATCGAAAAAATGATGCATCTGACTCACCTCAATAAGGTTGTAACTTCAAAGTTACTCAATCCCTTCCCAAGGCTCTGTTTACGGAATAATTTACCCCATTCCGCAAACTTAATCTTCGCGTTATGAATTGGTTTCAGACTGTTAGCTTGCGTCCAGAATTTCTTGAGCTTCTTCAGGGCATCTCGGACAAGAATTGTAGAACGAGACACACTCAGCCTAAATGGGATCCACTTTGATCTATTCCAGTCTGGGTTTTAGCGGTGAATCGTTACCAGTTTCAGCAAAGAGGCATAAATCCAAATGCTTGAAGCTGCAATGGGGGGAATCCCCCATCAATTGAGAGGGTCTTATCAGTCGATAAAAAAACATACTGGTGTTATGAACAAGGTGTGATCGATTCAGTGAACACAACATTGTATGATTTAAAACATATTTTTTAAAAGGGGAAAAATCCAAAAGTAGAGAGGCGCAGTATTACCGACAAATAAGGGCCAGGCATGAGTTCCAGACAAACCGCATATTGTAAAAATTACTTTTCTCAGCAGATCCTGAAATTCTGTGTAGATGTGGTTATCACGATGACCGAAGAAGGCAGGATTCTGATGGCGAGCCCTTCCATCGAATCAGCCTGGGGATGGAACACTGAGGAGATTTCTGGAAAGAACATCTATGAACTGCTGACAGAAGCATCCCGTAAGCCGTGTCTGCATTGTATATCAGAGTGTGTGGTCTCTGGTAATTCTGCCGTTTGTGAACTTGTTGTTAAACGTAAAGACCAGTCCTGTAGTCTTTTTGAGTTAATACTCCATCAACTGGAAGATTCGTGCGAAGGCAGTCAATTCATCGGTATTTTCCGTGACAAATCGGAGCGGTTTCGGCTCCAGGACCAGCAGACTGAATATCTGGAACGTCTGAAGCTGACTCGACGGGAACTGAAGCGTAAAGAATTCGAACTCAAATCAGCACTCAACATGGTTGAACAGGCTAACCAGGTGAAAAATGAGTTTCTGTCGAATATGAGCCATGAGATTCGAACACCGATGACCGCGATCATCGGATATTCAGAAGTACTGAAAGAATCAGTAATTCAAGCTGAGCAACACGATCTGATAGAGACCATCCAGAGAAATGGTGACCATCTTCTGCAGGTGATAAACGATATTCTGGATATCTCAAAAATCGAACTGGGGCAGTGTGAACTGAAAACAGAAGCGTGCTTTCCTTTGCAAATCGTGCAAGAGGTGATTGCTTTACATCGACCGAAAGCAGTTCAAAAGGGACTACGACTGCTTACCAATATTCATGAGTCAATTCCCGAAACAATTCAGTCTGATCCGATACGGCTGAAGCAGGTCCTGAATAATCTGGTGAGTAATGCGGTCAAATTTACAAATAACGGCTTCGTTCGTATTGAAATAAGAACGTTTAATCGGTCGAATTTCGAGCGACTGCTGCAGTTTAATGTGGCTGATACCGGAATTGGTATTTCAAAGGATAATCTGAAACGTATTTTTGATCCTTTTACCCAGGCAGACAGCTCTATGTCGCGACCTTATAGTGGTACAGGACTGGGATTAACTTTGAGCCAGAAACTGGTGCAGTTGCTGGGCGGAAAGTTGTCTGTTCAATCAACTGTGAACCAGGGAAGTATATTTTCTGTTACATTGAATGCAGGTAATAAAACTTCTGAGATTCAGCAATCAGGTAGACGGCTGGATCTCGACAATCAAAAAACGCTGTCGCTCACATCAACTGATGCAAGAAGAGGGGGAAACTCAACAGCCGAAAAAGGCAGGGTATTGCTGGTTGATGACACTCAGGAAATTCGCACTCTCTTCAGTTATATGCTGGCAAAAATGCAGTTGGAAGTCGTGACTGCTTCGAATGGTAGAGAAGCGATTGAGAAAATCCAGCAGGCAGAGGGGCAGGGGGAACTGTACGATCTCATTCTGATGGACATGCAGATGCCAGTCATGGATGGTTACGAAGCGACTCGGTTTCTCAGGAGTCAGAATAACCCGATTCCTGTAATTGCAATTACCGCGCACACTTTAATTACGGATCGGGAAAAATGTATCGCGGCAGGTTGTAGTGACTATCTGGGGAAACCAGTCAAGTTTAATGTCCTGTCTGAAATGGTTTCCCGTTATCTGACAGCTCTACCGGAATTACAGAATACTACTGAAACTGCTTCAAGCCGTTGAGTCTGCGTGGTCCTGATGAGGCTGAAACGCAGGTAGTGACAGATGGAAAATCGCGCCTCCCTCGGGATTGGGGGTATACCACAATTTTCCACCGGATGCATCGATGAGTGAGTGGCTGAGTGAAAGTCCGATACCGACCCCATCCTTTTTGGTTGTCGTGAACGGAGTGAATAACCTTTCTTCAAGGTCAGCCGGGATCCCGGGGCCTGTATCCTTGATAGAAACCTGAATCACATTGCGTTCGACTGCGGCCGTAGAAATCGTCAGGATTCTTGGAGACGGGCTGTGCGCCATGGCCTCAACCGCATTCTTCAGCAGATTGACCAGTACCTGCTCAATCTGGACCTGATCTGCATAAACCATGATGAAATGATTTTCGGCCAGTGATTGAATCTCTATCTGCTTTAAGTGAATCTGGTAGCTGATTAATTGTATCGCCGTTCGGATACTAGAGTGTATATTAAACAGAAACCTTTGCTGCTTTCGTTTTTTGACCAGTGATCGCAATCGCTGAACGAATTCCCCGGATCGCAGCGACTGTTGGATCACTTTATCAACCAACTCAGAAATATCTTTCCCCTGCTCGAGTAAGGCTTTGATGGCAGTACTGTAATTGGCAATCGCAGTCAGGGGCTGATTCAACTCATGCGAAAGACCTGCAGCAAGTTCCCCCATCACAGAGAGGCGGGACACATGAGCGAGTTCGTCCCGGTATTCCTGAACCATCCGGTCAGTTTCGTGTTTTTTTGTGATATCCTGAATCGTACCGTACATCAATGATGTTGAGTGGCCAGGCAGGTATTTGAGTGCCGCCTGTTGATGTACATAGCGGATTTCACCGTTCGGTCTGATAATCCGATGTTCGATGCTGAATGGTAGGTCGTTCTTTAATGTGTTGACGATGACTCGTGAGACTAAATCCCGGTCTTCCTCATGAATAATCTGCAGAAAGGAATGATAGTCTGGCTGGTGTTCCGACTCAGGCAGTTTCAAAATGCGATAAACTTCTTCCGACCACCAGAGGGTGTCATTCTGAGGATCCCATTCCCAACTGCCGATATGCGCTAACCGTTGAGCTTCATGTAATCTTGAATGAACGCGGTTCACTTCTATTTCAGTTTTCCTTCGCTCTGAAATATCCTGGATGATGACCAGGACTTCCTCCGGCAGATACGGAAGCAATCTCGCTTGAAACCAGTGCGTACACAGATCAGATTGCAGTGTATACTCAAACTCGGCAGCTTTCTGAGTCTGGATTAACTGGTCAATTGCCAGTTCAAACTGGGAGCCTACGGAATCCGGAAACAGATCACAGATCTGCTTCTGATGCAGTACTTTTGTCGGAAGCAGAAAATCATTCAGTTTTCCACTGACATCGCCGACTATGGTTCCGTCAATACTCATGTGGAAGAACAGGTCAGGCTTGACCTGCAACATCGCTTCAATTTGCGCTGTCAATCTGGTCACTCTTTTTTCTGCAATCAGCCGGTCAGTAATATCGACAGCAGAGCCGAGAATCTGGCAGACCTTTCCCGCTTTGTCATAGTATGGCTCAAACGTAATATCCAGATCCATCATTCTGGATTCTGAAAGTTGCACTTTTGTCTCGAAGCGGATGACCTCTCCCTGTGCTGCTTTCCGAAACGCCTGTTTGAGAGACTGCTGCACCTCGGAGGAATATGACCACCAGTATGTTTCCCAGAATGATTTTCCAATTACATCTGATGTTTTAAACTGACTCGTTTCCAGGGGGACACGATTTAGTTCGAGAATGATACCTTCTATCGAAAAGACACCCTCAAAGGCAAACAGGTTGCCAAATCTGTTCTGAGTGTGTTGTGACGAAAGTGGCAGTTGCTTTTCGGGCAGCCTGTGGATCAGAGCTTCCCGCTTGCTGTTTTCATTAAACTGCGTGAGTGGTGCAGGATTGGAAATGAAATGACTGGATCTCTGTAAGCTCTTCTGTTCTGTTGGGGTGTCCATGCCGGATCTCGCGCCTCGGATAGATTATCGAGTGTGTCAGTCTTTGAATTTCAGATTGAATAATCGTGGAATTCAAACGAAAATAACGCAGGCGGATTTCTAAATGGATCTTGGATTGAGATTAGCATCTGAACTGGCAGATTCTCCAAGACAAATGCCATTCGATAACCGGGAATGGATACAAACTGGTCCTGGCGCATCAAGTGTATTGCACCTGAGTGTTGTTTGATTGTCTGATGATTCTGATTACATGCGTCTCAAACTCGAGTAATTGTTCAGTATCCATAAAGCGGACAGAGATGTGCTATTATGTCCATTTTCTGAAAATTGATAAACCCCGGTTTACTCTTGGACATGAATGTCAGATTGACGATACAAATTCAGTTGGATCATTCCATCTGAATCAGTCACAAATCTGATGTAATGCAAATCAATCCAGGTCAAATCAAGGAATACCGGGCAGGACCCTCAGTCAATTTCATTAAGGGATTTGAGACCCGAGAGAGGATCTGGATCGCATAGAAAAATGCACTGACGAAAGAGCGACTGATAATAAATCAGTAGATCTGTTCCTGGCAGCATAATTCTGTGAGAGGGATCTCAGAAAGAGATAGCCGAGGCGGGACTCGAACCCGCACGCCCTTTACGGACCCGGGATTTTAAGTCCCGTGCGTCTGCCATTCCGCCACTCGGCCATGAATATAAGTGTTTATAGTGTTTTGATTTATGGGGGTCAACCTAGTTTAACTCAAAAAAACACGCCAATTCCCCGCCATTGATGATATTTTTATTCGGCGGTCTGCTGCTTTAGTGTTGGTGTCTTGAGTTTGTGGCTCAAGTTCGATTTCAGCTGGATCACTGTGAATCGGGTTGAACGAAGTTCACAGGTGCTGTTCAACTCGTTCCTGCAGGAAGAGATTTCTGTTTCTAATAGGAATTCAGGAGTTTGAATCGGCTACTTCTTAATAAGTTTCGTCAGCCAGACCTCTTGCACGGCGACGTCGGCGACGACGGTGCAGCCAGCGTTCACCATCTTCGGCTTCTGCAAAGAAAGAACCTGAGAGGAGTCTGTAGAAAAAGAGGAGCACAAATGCGCCGCCTGTTGCTGCAATAAAACCAAACGTGCTGATCGGCGTGACCTTGGCACCGTCCCAGAAAAACATCAGTGTGCCACAGCCGACAACACTGCCGCCGATGCCCATCAACATGGTGCTCACAGCGCCACCGGGATCTTTTCCGGGCATAATCGCTTTGGCGGCCAGACCGACCAAGGTTCCAAAACCTACCCAGACTAACATTTCGTTTACGGCTTCCTGAAGAATTCGACTGGTATTGTCATCAAACATTATGACGGTCCTTCGTCGATAAGTGCTTATCGAGATATGATTTAGGGTGATGAGTCGATGGTGGTGATTCGGTAGCGGAGAGGAGACTTTTATTACTCACTTTTATCATTATCGTCAATCCCGGTCTGAAACTTGGGTAATGAACGATCGATTTGATTTTTGATTAAAGTTTTGTAGAGTTGGAATACGGATTTCGAAATGCTTGATCGATCTGGAGTATCTGACAGACTACATTCTTCGCGTCCGGGTAAATGAATTAATGAAACGAGTTAATCAGTTTCTTGTATTGAGTGCTTTTACTGCTCTGACTGTCTTTACATCGCTGACGCAAGGCGCTGAATTTCAGAAAAAAATTCTGACTGATAAATATTTCGCGGATGGAATCACAAGTGGCGATTTCAAGCATGACGGGCAGCGCGATATCGTAGCCGGTCCTTACTGGTATGCAGGTCCCTCTTTCGAGAAAAAGCACAGTTTTTACGAACCGGTATCCTGGCCACCCGCTGATAGCCCCAGTAACTGCATGCTGGAGTTTGTATACGATTTCAATATGGATGGCTGGGATGATATTCTGGTACTGGGACGCGTGCATCTACACAAAGCATACTGGTACGAAAATCCGCGTATGGAAAACGGGGACTGGAAAAAACATTTCGTGTTCGAACGCGTTCAGGGTGAGTCACCGCTCCTGGTCGATGTGACCGGAGATCAAAAACCGGAACTGATCTGTCATTGGAATAATCACTGGGGGTGGTTGGCACCTGACTGGAGTGCTCCTGAGAAACCCTGGCGTTTTCATGCTGTTGGCCCGCCACGGGAATGGAACCGATTCTATCATGGAACGGGTGTCGGCGACCTGAATGGAGATGGGGCAATTGACATCGTGATTAATGATGGCTGGTTTGAAAATTCGGCGCAGCGAGCTGTAGACTGGAAGTTTCATCCTTTTCTGTTTTCAAAAGAGAAAGGGGGAGCACAGATGCTGGTCTATGATGTTGATGGAGATGGTGACAACGATGTCATCTCCAGCATAGATGCCCACGGCTGGGGACTGGCCTGGTTTGAACAACAGCAGAAGGATGCGCAAATCACTTTTATAATGCATAAAATCATGGGTGATCGCAGTGAATTGAAGCAGTATGGTGCCGCATTCACTCAGCCACATGCTCTCGCTTTAGCTGACATTGACGATGATGGTCTGCAAGATGTTGTGACCGGTAAACGAAGGTGGGCTCATGGTCCGAACAGAGATATCGAACCCGCGGAAGCACCTGTGGTTTACTGGTTTCAACTGCAACGCAGCGAGGGTGGTAAAGTCAGCTATGTTCCTCACCTGGTCGATGACTGGTCAGGCATTGGCGTGCAGATTGAAGCTTCCGATGTCAACCAGGATGGGAGAACTGATATTCTGACTGCCTCCAAACTGGGAACCTTTCTGTTTCTGAATACAGCGGAATAATCAGCCACTGAGCCAGTCGTCCCGGTGTGCCGCAACAAACTCGTCGTCGTTCAGATGCGGGTAAGCTGCATAGATGCGGTCGATTTCTTCCAACTGACCGGACCCCATAACCTCGTCGGTATCCAGGCACCAGGTTCCTTCCAGCAGGCCCTGACGTCGCAATACTTCGTGAATACCGGGGATACAACCCTGGAAACGATTGGCGACGTCAAACAGCACGGCGTTACAGTCTGTGACTTCTGTATTGCGGTGTATAATTGAGAGCGGAATCTCCGAATTCGCTTCTGCGACCTGCTGGCATTCTTTGAGGATCTCCACGGCTTTACTGGTCCAGACAGCCCAATGACCAAGCAGGCCGCCTGCGATCCGTCTTTCAACCTGTTTTCCCTCAGAGTTGAAACGGAAAGGTGTAACCAGATCGAGTACGATGTTGTCATCGTTGCCGGTATATAAAGCGATCTCGTCGCGGCCCGATTCAACAACCGCTCGAATGACATCCAGAGTATGGTAACGATTGAAAGGCGCCATTTTGATCGCAGCGACATTTTCGATTTCACAGAAGCGACGCCAGAAGGAATAAGGTAACAGTCGTCCGCCAACATCGGGTTGCAGATAGAAGCCGAATACGGGAATGACTTCTGAAACGGCGTGACAATGTTGAATCAGCGTCTCTTCGTCAACATCTTTTAATGCAGACAGACTAAGCAATCCGAAATGATAGCCGGCTTCACGCGCGATAGCCGCTTCGCTGGTGGCCTGTTTCGTATTACCACAAATCCCGGCGACACGCAGCAGATGTTGATCGCGGTGTTTATCAGCCCGGTTCATTTCCTCGGCTGCCAGTTCCAGGACGGGCTGATACAGATCAATGCCGGGATTGCGAATTTCAAACTGTGTGGTATGCACGCCGACGGCCAGACCGCCGACACCGCTGGCAATATAGTAACGCGAGAGTGCCCTTTGTCGTCGTTCGTCCAGTTTTCGGGATGCAGTCAATGCCAGGGGATGAGCGGGGATTGCGGTTCCCTGCTGCAGTGTTTTGAGAATTTGTGAAGAGTTCACGTTAAAAGTTTCCTGTTTCACCGAGTATTCGAGACAACTGGTCGAGATTAAAATTTACCGCTGCGCGATTCAAAATGCGTTGGCTTGCCCAGCAGGGGGCGTTCATTTTGAATCCAGTCAGCAGTCCAGTCGAAGATCTGGTTAATGTCTACCAGGGGCGCTCCATATCGTTCGTGTCCGAATTGTCCGTTATTGAGTAAAGCATCTTCAGCCGCTGATCCTGTGAATTGCGGCTGTTTGTTGAACCGCTTTCCAAACTGTTCACAGATCTCACGGACTTTGAGTATCTGGGGACCAGAGACATTCAGGTAAGCGGGGGGAGAAGCAGCGTCGGGCATCGAGCAGAGTGTCATCGCATTCGCGTCTCCCTGCCAGATGACATTCACGAAGCCCATGGAGAGATCAATCGTCTGCTCATGGTAGACCTGCAATGCCAGATCGACGAGTACGCCGTAGCGGCATTCCGTTGCGTAATTCAGACGGATGATGTTCATTGGGATGTTGAGGGTGCGGCTGAAGTGTTCGAACATTCGTTCGCGCCCCAGGCAGCTCATCGCATATTCACCCACGGGATTGGGTTTATCGGTTTCCACCGAGCCCTGGCTTGTTGCCGGAACCAGGCCATAAATATTACCGGTTGAGAAGGCAGTGATCCGACTGTTTTGATATTTGTTACAGACCAGTGAGGGCAGGTAGGTATTCATCGCCCAGGTGAGCGACTCGTTTCCTGTCGCTCCAAATTTCATGCCCGCCATGTAGATCACATGGGGGACGTCGGGAAGACTGCTGATGAAATCGGATTTGAGCAGATCACCTTGGATGGTCTTAATGCCCATTGCTTCCAGTGGTTGTCTACTGGTCTCATCAGAGAAGCGACTCACACCAAAAACCCGTCTTTTGATGCCCGCTGCTTCATCTCCACGTAGAATCATGCGGGCTAATGTCGGCCCCATTTTACCGGCAATGCCGAGGAGAATAATGTCTCCTGTTGTCTGCTGAAGAGCCTGGACTACCTGGGGGGTAGGGCGGCTTAAGAGTTCGTCTAGTTGTTCGACCTGGTTGATTGTCTCAGGGAAATCAGTCGTCATAATGCGGGTGAAACTATCTGTATTGAGAATGAAAAAGGATTATTTCGTCTCACCGCATTATGGCAGGTTCGTGGTTGAATTGGAAATCCACGTCAAGTTATTCCCGGGGAAGCTCACAGGACAGGAGTTGATTCCAGTCGGGCAGGTCAGCAGAGTTTTTGGAGAAGTAACTGGCGACGACTTTACCTTGATCAAGAATCAGGGCCGCTCCCAGTTGTTGTACGTCTTTACCAGGTATACCGGGAAGATAACCCGAAAGGACTGTGGATTTGAATCCGGACCACCAGACCGCGGGGCCCACAGTTTCAGCCAGACTACCTCGTCTGACCTGAAAGAGTTCATAGAGCGTGCGATCCGGATCGCTGAAACTGTATACGTTTCGTAACTCATAGCGGGCCAGTAAGCTGGACGCCTCTTTTTCGTCCATCATGTGCACGATGGCCAGTTGCAGATGTCGTTCTGCCAGTTGAGCAGAGAGTGATTTCAGTTGATCGAGTACCTGACGACAGAAAGGGCAGCCGCCGTGTCTGAGAAAAACGACCAGTACCGGGGCTGCTTCCGACAGCTCTATCAGTGTTTTTCCCTGACTGGAAGGAATGCGGGAAAGGGACTCCCGGAACGGGTCAGAGTTCATGGGATCTTTCACTTTGAGAATTATAGTTCTGATCAGACGGTTGGGGGAGATCAGCACAGAAGAAAACAGTATCTATCAAGCTTACCACAAAGCGTCCGGATGTGCTTTATGGAAGTCCGAAATTTCCTGTACGGTATCTTCGATTGTTTCCAGGTCCGAATAAAACATGGCAGTGGGATCAATCTGCTTTTCTTCCAGAAAATCGATTTCCGCCTGCACATGAGGGATGGTTGCTATCTGAGGGAAAACGATCAGCCAGAGTAGACAGACTCCTGTTAAGAGTAACAGGAATTGAACCCATTGCTGTCGGGAATGTGTCATACTTTTGGGAAATTCTTCAGAACTTGAGTCAGGAGTCGTTGGAGGCACTTGAATATACAGACTGTAGGAGAGTTTAAAATAATTCGTGGATGACTTCACCATGGTCGATGGCCGCAATGGGTCTGCCGGAATGATCGAGGAAATAAGCTTCGGGATCCATACCCAACACGCGATAAATGGTGTGGTGAATATGGCCGGGACGTACTGGTCGGTCGACAGGTGCTTCGCCCAGTCGGTTGGTAGCACCGACGATGCGTCCCCCTTTCACGCCTCCGCCTCCCATCAGGCAGGTCATCGAGTTCCCCCAGTGATCGCGTCCCGGGGTTCCCATGCTGAGGGGAGGCCCGCCGTTGCCGCCATTATTCATCCGCGGAGTCCGGCTGAACTCGCCGCAAAGTACGACAAGCACTTTCTCACTCAAGCCGCGCTGGGCCAGATCTTCAAACAGGGCACTGACTGCCTGATCCACGCGCGGCAGATAACTTTCCATGCCGCTCTCGAGATTCCAGTGGTGATCCCAGCCGCCAAAATGCACGGTGACGAAGGTTGTTCCCGCCTCGACCAGGCGACGTGCCAGTAGAACGCTTTGACCCCAGGTGTGCCGACCATATTTTTCACGCAGTTCATTATCTTCTGAATTCAGATCGAATGCCTGCCGGGCCTTTTCGCCGGTGACCATTTCGTAGGCTTTCTGGTCCAGGCGATCCATGGAATTGAGCATGCCTGACTGATCCACTTCGCGACGTAATTGATCGAAACTTTTCAGTAATGACTTACGGTTTTTGAGACGATCGATTGACAGTCCGGTTGTGGGATTGAGGTTCTTGACCTGGAAATTTGGACTGTTGGGATCGGACTCGGTTTCGAACGGGTCATGTTGAACTCCCAGAAAATTTCCTCCGAAATAGCCCGGTCGCAAACCGATGCTGGATGCATAGGGTACAGAAACATAAGCAGGCATACTGGGATCGCGGGGGCCCAGGACTTTAGTTGCCATTGATGAAATCGACGGATTTCGACCAGGCGTGCTGCCACCACTCACGCCACCCCGACCTGTGAGCATCCAGTGACCACCGGTAAAGTGATCGCCGGTATTATGGTGCAGTGAGCGGACCAGCGAAAATTTGTCTGCACACTTTGCCTGCAGGGGAAACATTTCAGTGATGTCCATACCCGGCACATTGGTGTGGATGGGATTCCAGATCCCCTTGTATTCACTGGGTGCTTCGGGTTTCAGGTCATAGAGATCCATATGGCTGGGACCACCGTCCAGCCAGAGCAGGATCACCGAAGTGTCTTTCTTTTCGATTCCCGCCTGTTCAGCCAGCGATTTCGCATGCAGAATTTGAGAAAGGCTGGCTGACCCCATCCCGGCTATCCCTGCCTGTAGAAAATGGCGTCTGCTGATGCCATCACAGTACTTCCCTGATTTACCAAATTCAACGCGGAACATATTTGCGATCCTGGGCGTGAAAAAAAAATAAGAGTTCACTTATGCGTGCATTTTATTGAGGGCGATCTGGTTTCGTCAATAAGGAACCGCATCGAATTATGTTGATTATCCGGTCGGGGAGACAGGAACTTCAGGGAAAAACTGAGTCACTGTCAAACTGTTTCTTCTGATTTCAGTTTGGCAGCCCGGTAGATGACACCGTTGATTTCGCCACCGGTCATCAAAATCGCGCCTGTCAGGTAGAGCCATACCAGCAGCACAATGAATCCTCCAATGGTGCCATAGGTTTCGTTGTAATGGGCAAAATTTTCGACATACAGTCGAAAACCCTGCAACATCAGGACCCAACTGATGATGACGAACATACTTCCGGGAGTAAAAATCTTCCAGGGGAGCTTGATACTGGGGACGGCCCAGTAAATTACAGAGGTGGAGATCAACATGAAACCGCAGGCCACCGACCAGCGGGCGCCGGCTGAAAATAAAAGATGTATCCAGGTTGAGTGAATGTTCGCGACCAGGAGACTGGCAATTTCTGGCCCCACAACCAGAAGAATGGAAGCTGTGAGCAGCAGGATCAAGACGCCAAAAGTCAGGAGCAACGCCAACCCGCCTGACCGCAGGAAGGAGCGGCGATGTTCGACTTCAAATACAGAGTCCAGCCCCACTTCCATTGTAATAAACAGACGAGTTCCCCCCCAGGCGAGCAGAAAGATGCCGCCCCCAATCAGGCTGAGAGTTGTTTTCTGCTGGATATCCTCAATCTGAGCAAACAGCATACTTGAGACATTGCTGGGTAACCCCTGATTGATGGCGTTTTCGACGCTCAGGATGACGCCCCGAATCGGTAATTGTGCAAGGCAGCCAATAATGACAATCAGGAGAGGAAAGAAAGTGAAGATGGAGTAGTAGGCAAATTGCGCGCTATGGGCGCTGAGGTGGTGCTTGTCATATCCTTTCAGCGTTCGAACGATCAAGTCCCAGAGGGTCAGGCCGCCAAATTTCCACATGGCGCGGAATCCAATTTTACCCAGCTGTATCTGTTCACGTTCAGTCATGTCAGACCATTCTTATCTGTTGTGATTTCGTACTTTACGGCGAGTGAAGAGGTTACGTTTGCTTAAAGGCAATACCCTTATAATTCCTATAATCATTAAAGATTAACATTTTGAAATGTCGATGACAGTGATAAGGGGAACTTGCAGAAAAGTTTACCTTCGTCGAAATGCTATACACCTCATATCTGAAGAACAGAGATTAATCGGATTTTCAAAATGAATTCGTTGCTCAAACTGATTGCTGGAATAGTCCTTTGTCTGCCGCTGACCGGCTGTGCCAGTCCGGGATATTATGACCCAGCTACTGGCATGATCTGCAGCGGGCCCATGTATGGCCCTACAGATTTCATGGATGATATCAAATGCAAGCTATCAAAGCACCGTGCACAGCGGATGATGAAGCATTGCTGCAATCCCTGTTCAAGCTGCGATCCCTGCAACACCTGTAATTCGTGTGATCCCTGTGGTGCTGGAGGATTTGGTAGTACGATTCCCGGCATGGTTACATCAGGAACATTCAGTTATGGTGGGGACGATGGATCCATGCAATCCTACCCCACACCAAACTATGCTCCGCAGTCCAGTTGTCCCACCTGTGGTCCTCAAGGCTATCAGGGGCCACAAACTTATGAAACTCCGCAAACCTACGAAGGCGAATATCTGCAGGAGTCTGTCCCACCCGAGGCAACTCCGCACACAGGGCCTGCTACCGTAGTACCCCAGAAAATCTCACCGGTACCCAATCACGGACCAAAGGGGGTGATAGGCAAACCAGCGCCGGCTCCCGCCGCAGAAGAACCAATGTCCTCGGTTCCTCCCGCATTGTTACACGCTCCGACAGTCATTCCCAGTTCTGCTCAACCGCGACAGGGAGCACGCCCGGTTCAGTGGGTTCCCGCTCAGGTTCATTAGCCTGTCACGATCTCAAAAATTCGGGCCAGCAGGCTATGTGGGTGAGCATCCCTGTTCTCACTAAAATAAGGGATTGTTCAGAAAGGACCAAGTGGAGTGAAACAACCTGATTGTGTCAATCAGCAGTATCTCAGGTTGCGAAGCCTGTCTTCTTCCCGCGTCCTGATCCTACTGACCTGCAGTCTGTTTAGCCTGTTCACAACAGTCGTTGAAGCGACGATTTACGAAGTCGGACCTGGGAAGAAATATCCCCTGGTTGAGAAAGTTCCCTGGGAAACTCTGGTCGCCGGGGACGAAGTTCAGATTCACTGGCGGCCACAGCCTTACCATACTAAATGGGTTCTCTGTCGACGTGGGACGAAAGACAAGCCGATTGTCGTCAAAGGCATTCCCTCTGAAAAAGGAGAACTGCCCGTAATCGATGGACGCCGTGCAATGACACGTCCTCAATTGCGTTTCTGGGGAGAACAGCGGGGTATCATCAAGATTGGCGGTGCGCGCGATCCGGAAGATACGATGCCCGCCTACATCGTGATTGAAAATCTCGACATTCGCAGTGCACGGCCCTCCTTTTTCTATTTCTGCTCGGATGGTCTGCAGAAATATTTTCAGAACGCAGCAGCGATTTTTATCGAAAAAGGGGAGCATATTACGATTCGTAACTGCTACCTGCATGATTGCGGTAATGGATTGTTCGTAGCGTATGACACAAAAGACCTGCTGGTCGAAAACTGTTCGATCTACCATAACGGGATTGCCAACAGTTACTACGAACATAATGTCTACACAGAGGCAGCGGGAATTACCTTTCAGGGAAACTACCTGGGGCCCTTACGAAAAAACTGCCTGGGGAATAACCTGAAAGATCGTTCTGCAGGACTAGTGGTAAGATACAACTGGATTGAAAGTGGAAACCGCCAGTTGGATCTCGTGGATTCTGAAGGGGGCGATACAATTCGTTTCGATCCCCGCTATCGCAGTGCCTACGTGTATGGGAATGTTCTGGTTAAACTCGAAGAGGATTCCAACAGCCAGATGATTCACTACGGAGGCGACAGTGGCGATGAAAGCGCCTACCGAAAGGGAACGTTGTTTTTATATAACAACACACTGGTTTCACGGCGTTCCTCGACAACGCTGGTCAGACTCTCCACGAACAGTGAGCACCTGGACTGCCGCAATAATATTTTATTTACCACGCATGCCGGCAGCAGTTTAGCGATTCTGGATGAGAAAGGGACGGCGGCTCTCAGCTATAACTGGGTCAAACCAGGCTGGAAAGCCGCCCATTCAAGCAGCTTTGGGAATGTGAATTCGGAAGCCGAAATTCATTCCGGCGATAACCCTGGTTTTCAGGATGTAGCGAAAAACCTGTTCTTCCTGACTACGAAATCAGCGTGTCTTAACAAAGCCGGACCGTTGCCAGCGGCTGTACAAAACAACTTTCCGGTCGTCCAGCAGTTCAAAGGTCCGCGGGGAATCGAAAAACGCCCCGCAGCATCGTTGAAAGACCTGGGGGCGCTGGAAAGAGTATCAGAAGAGTAACGTTCTCCCTATTTGGTCGAGCCGTACTGAGCAGCAACTTCAACCAGTGTTTTGACCATACAGCCAGTCCCGCCCCCTTCACGATGGGGGGCATTCGCTGAGGCGAAGGCCGGTCCGGCAATATCCAGGTGCACCCACGGCGTTTCACTCACAAAGTTTTCCAGGAATTTGGCGGCTGTGATCGCACCGCCCCAGCGGGTTCCCACGTTTTTGAGGTCAGCGACATCGCTTTTCAACTGGTCGGCAAACTGTGGAAACATTGGCAATTCCCAGACGTCTTCTCCGCTGGCTTGCGCTGCATCCTGGACCACTTGGGACCATTCGGCGTTATTCGCGAAGACCCCGGTGACTTCTTCACCCAACGCGACAACGCAGGCTCCCGTTAATGTTGCCAGGTCAATTATATTTGCTGCGCCACGATCAACGGCAAAAGAAAGAACATCTGCCAGAACCAGTCGCCCTTCAGCGTCGGTATTGAGGACTTCGATGGTTTTCCCGTTACGGGCCGTCAGGACATCACCCAGTTTATAAGACGATCCATTGACCATGTTTTCTACCAGACCCATGTAGCCAATAACATTCACGGGTAGTTTGAGCTGGGCGATCGCATTCATGGCGCCGAGAACGGCAGCAGCACCCCCCATATCGCATTTCATCGTTTTCATACCATCGCTGGGTTTCAGAGAAAGTCCGCCACTGTCGAAGGTGACCCCTTTGCCTACCAGGGCCAGTGTGGGAGCTGAGGCATCTGCACCCTGGTATTTCAGAATGGCGAGGCGTGCCGGCTGATCACTGCCTTGTGCGACAGCCAGCATGGAGCCCATCTTTTCCTGTTTGAGTTGATTTTCATCGAGTATCTCTGCTTCCAGCCCTGTTGACTTCGCGACTTCCACTACGCGGTCTGCGAAGCTGACGGGGAAAATATCTCCGGCATGGCGGTTGACCATCTCTCTTGCGAGGTTAATTGATTCTCCCAGAATCGTGCCTCGATCTACAGCCTGCTGGCATTCTGCTGCATCACCGCTGCCTGCGATAGTGATCTGCTGAAAGGGGAAGCGTGCTGTCTCTTTGCGGTACAGATCCTGTCCGACTGCACCCACGATCATTGAAGCGCTGGTCACAGTGGCGAACTGTTCTGTTGTGAGAGAACTATTTTCGACTTCGGGCAGGGCAACGACGATGCTGGTATCTGGCTTACTGGAAATCGAACGGGCGGCGGTCTTCATCGTTTTTTCGAGCGATGCGAGACTGATACTTTCAGCAGTCCCCAGCCCAGCCAGTAAAATGCGTGGTGTCTTGATTTCGGTGATCCCCAGCAATGTGGTCGTGGTGCCCGCCTTGCCTGTGAAATCTTCGCTTTCGATGAGACGGGATAGGAGACCGCCTAGAGTCTGGTCCAGTTCTGTAATTGAGGCGCTCAGGGGAGCCGATTCGGCCAGCCCTAAAACCAGCCAGTCAGCAGTGAGAGAGGAGAGTGATTCATTTGTGAATTGCGTAGCCATCGGTTCGATCAGTCCCTTTATTGTTGAAAATCATCAGATTAAGATAGGTTTGTTCCACAGATAGGTTGTCCCACAGTTTAGCAGATCAGGAATAAAAACCAAATGAGAGACATCAGGATTGCTGTCGTTCAGTTTGAACACCGTAATGGGGACAAAGCTTTTAACCTGCAGCGGATTCGTGAACTCTCACAACAGGCGGTCGAACAGGGAGCGGAAATTGTCAGCTTCCATGAATGTTGTATCCCCGCTTACACGTTTGTGCAATCATTCTCGAAAGAGGAACTGCTGGATCTAGCGGAACAGGTTCCCGATGGCCCGAGTACCCGGGAACTGATGCAGATCTCACAGGAGGTGGGAGTGCCAATTCTAGCGGGGCTCTTCGAAGTTGATCAGGACGAAGTCTATAACACGTATGTTTGTGTTGACGGCAACGAACTCGTAGCACGGTTCCGCAAACTGCATGCGTTTGTGAATTCGCATTTGGCTTCAGGGAGTGAATACGTGGTCTTCGAACTGCGGGGCTGCCGCTGTGGAATTTTGATCTGTTATGACAATAACCTGGTTGAAAATGTGCGGATGACGGCAATGCTGGGGGCTGACATTATTTTCATGCCTCATGTGACCTGCTGTCTGCCGTCTGTAATGCCGGGTCGTGGGCTGGTTGATCCTTCACTCTGGCACAATCGCGCGCGTGATCCGGTCAGGTTGCGTCAGGAATTTCAGGGACCCAAAGGCAAAGGGTGGCTGATGAAGTGGCTGCCTGCACGGGCCTACGATAATGGCGTGTATGCGATCTTCACAAACCCGGTTGGCATGGATGACCAGGAGGTCAAACCAGGACTCTCGATGATTCTGGATCCGTTTGGGGAAATCATTGCCGAATGTACCAGGCTGGGCGATGACATCGCCATTGCCTTGTGCACGGATGAAAAACTGCATCAGGCCGGCGGACGCCGCTACATACGTGCCCGTCGACCGGATCTGTATGGAAAACTGGTTGAAGCACCGGCGGAGCCACCGGTCACCGAGCCTGGTTGGGAACTGAAACCGTCCAGTTAAGTTTAGCTGTCTGCTTTTAACGCGGGATCAGCAAAACCGGCTTCCGCAAATCCTTTGGCACGCAGTTGGCACGAGTCACAGTGTCCGCAAGGAGTACCATCAGGCAGGGGATCGTAACAGCTGTGTGTCAGTCCGTAGTCGACACCAAGTTCCATACCTGTTTTGATGATATCCGCTTTCTTGAGCGAGATCAGGGGCGTATGGATTTTCCAGTGGCCGGAGTGCTCAACTCCGGTTTTGGTGGCTAGAGAAGCGACGGTCTGGAACGCACTGATAAACTCGGGGCGACAATCAGGGTAGCCGCTGTAATCGACGGCGTTTACGCCGATAAACAGATCGTAGGCATTCAGCGTTTCTGCCCAGGCTAATGCGAGTGAGAGAAAAACAGTATTCCGTGCGGGGACGTAGGTAATGGGAATTCCGGTTTCCAGATCATGTTCAGAGCGATCTTTGGGGACATCAATATCAGCGGTCAATGCAGAACCACCAAAGACGCGTAAATCCAGTGGGAAGATCACGAATTTTTTGACATCGAATGCCTGGCAGACCTTCTTGGCGGCTTCCAACTCGTGTCGATGACGCTGGCCGTAATCGAATGACAGGGCATACAGTTCAAATCCGGCATCGGCAGCAATGGCTAATGTCGTTGCCGAATCGAGGCCTCCACTGACGAGAACGACGGCTTTGGGGACTTCAGTCGTCATTGATATACAGACTCCTTCGAGGATCAGTCGCGATTATAAAACCTGTGAGCAGGTTGAAAACTGAAAACTAGCAGGAGCGATCTGTGGATGCAATCCCCTCGGAAATGATCGAGTTGAGTTTTCTGGAACTCAGTGGAAATACATGATGTAGCAGAAGTAAACTTAAAATAACCCCTCGATAATTTCTCCGTTTGCAATGGGAGTGGGGCGTGGGAGACGGGGGAAATATGTTTGATGCGAATTGATGCCCAGAGCATGGTAGATTGAAGTCGCAATGTCTTCGGGCCGCCAGGGCCGAGTGCTGGGAAGGCTGCCTTTGCGGTCCGTGGCTCCGATGACAACTCCTCGTTGAACCGGGCCTCCTGCCATGAGTACACTACCGGCATTCGGGTAGTGGTCGCGTCCCGCAGTCGCATTTATTTTGGGTGTGCGACCGAATTCCCCCATCGCGATGACAAGAGTCGTGTCCAGCAGCCCACGATCTTCCAGATCATCAAGTAAAGCAGAGAGGGACATATCCAATTGAGGCAAGTTGCCGGGACCGGCATAGCTGTGCCACCGTTTATTTTCTGGCATTCCAGCTGGGCGCCCGGCGAAAGACATCATGGAATCAAACAGCCAGCCATGGTTATCCCAGGTGCCATTCGTTTTTGCATTTCCAAAGAGGCCTCCCTGGACGGCTTGATTGATTGTTACAAATCGTGCACCGGCTTCAATCAGCCTGCGGGCCAGTAAGACACGGCGACCATATATGTTGTCTCCGTAACGTTCACGTGTGTTAAGGGGCTCATCGTTCAGATTGACTGCTTTCTGCATTACACCACTGGTCAGCATGGCAATTGCTTCGTCGGTGAACTTGTCGACCGATTCCAGTTGCGAATTTTTCACATCGTGCAGTCGACTCAAGTTTTCTAACTGATCCAGCATTGATAGCCGATTTTCGAATCGCGTTCGCGAAAGATTCAATCCCCCCAGTTCCATGTCTGGTTTTTGCGGATCTCCTTTGAGATCAAACGCGGAGTAGGCAGTTCCCAGGTAACCGGGAGGGTCTGTGTAGCGAGCGGCAACTGGAATGCCCAGGTGGGGAGGAACTCCGGGCACTCGACTACCGTATAATGCTGAGACAAGGCAACCAAAGTTAGGGAAATACTGTTTGCCTGGGGGAGCAAATCCACTGGCTACATGTTGAGAACCGGTACTGTGTGAACCACTTTTGCCCTGCCAGGAGCGAATGATGGCTACTTTATCCATTCGGGTCGCCAGTAGAGGAAGTTTTTCACATATCTGTGTGCCAGGCACATTGGTGCTCGTAGGTTTCCAGGGGCCACGAATTTCTACGGGTGCGTTTGGTTTGGGGTCGAATGTTTCGAAATGGCTCGGGCCTCCTGCCAGGAAAATGAAGATACAGGAGAGGTCAGGTTTGTCTGGACCGGCTGACGCTTGCAGAACCTGTGGCAAGTTTAAGCCGAAGAGCCCGACACCGACCTGTAAGGCCTGACGTCGATTAAGCAGATGAGGTGCGCACATCCCGTTTTTAAAGACTTCAGTCATCTGTTTGGCCCGTCTTCAATAAGTGGAAGATGATCGGAGAGATTGAGTAAATAATTTTACCAGATCAGATTAGTACAGGCTAGACAAAGTCCCCAAAGAGAGAGGCTCAGATCGATTATGAGCAGGAAATGTGCGGCAGATTGCAAGCGAAGCTATGGCAACTGAAGATCAAGGTAGAGAAGGAAACATCGATGTCCATGCCAGGGCGGTGTAAAAGTCCTGTAATCCGGCGAACTGATATCCAAAGGGAATGATTCGTGGATTATACATGCGATCATAATTACCGAACCCACGAAACTGGAGTGAGCCAAACTGGAACGAAGGTCGGTAACCGTTGTAGTAAAATGTGTTTCCCTGATAGGGTGAGCCAAACCAGTTGGAACGGATGAAATCACCATACATGTAGCTGGCCGGGAAACCCTGCAGACGGGTGAATGTGGAACTCTGATACCAGGGCATCGATCGCAGGTAATAACTGCGATTGATCGGTGTCGAACGTGCGGTGCAGTTTTCACAAACCGCGGTGGATTTGACATCTGGGATCACACGCGGCGCGATGACGATCAGATCTCTGGAATCAGGACTGGTGGCAACAGCTTGCGGGCTTGGATCCAGTGGAAAACGGGTTTCCCGTGTGGCATACGAATTCACACCTGGAGCCGGTGAAATCTGAACTATCCATTCCGGAGTTGTGTCAGTAGCTGTGGTTTCCGAGCGGGAATCTGGTTTCTGGGCTTCAATGGCGGCCTGGGACCGGGAACTTGTCAGCAGGCAGACGATGACTGTCAGGAGTGGCAGCAGGTTTTTCATGGCAGTGACTTCAAACTTCAAATCATGATCTTAAAAATATTTTGATGCGTGGCAAAAAAGCAACGCTCTGAATTCCATCGTAGAGGGGGAAAGAGACCATTTACCAACAAAAATCCAGATTACCCGGCCAAAAAGCATAAATTATGGCTGCATTTTCACTCCGGGCTGGCAGGCGGCTTGATGGATGGCGGTCTGCTGATTAATCTCCTGTTCAGGACCTGTTGTCTTCTATAGCAGTGATCCGAGTTCAACTTTCAAAATCAACATGCAGTGGAGATATACCGTGGCCGCAAAAGCCTGGGGAGGACGATTTCAACAGCAGACCGATGCCCGCGTGGAAGCGTTTACGGAATCGATCAGTTTTGACAGCCGACTGGCGGCAGTGGACATTCAGGGCTCACAGGCCCATGCCCGGATGTTGGCCAGGGTGGGACTGATCAGTGATGACGAATGCACGCAGATCGTTGAGACGCTGACCCAGATCGGTAATGAAATTGAAGCCGGAAACTTCGAGTTTCGTTTCGATCTGGAAGACATCCACATGCATATTGAAAGCGCACTGATTGAGCGTGTTGGCGATGTAGGACGAAAACTGCATACGGCACGGAGCCGCAACGATCAGGTTTCGACTGATCTGAAGCTCTACACACGCGAGGCGATTCATCGCGTGGACGGTCTGCTTAAGGATCTGCAGACCGCGTTTGTCGAACGCTGCGGTCGAGACCAGGATCTCGTACTGCCCGGCTTCACACATCTGCAGCGGGCGCAACCGGTGAAAGCCGCCCATTACTGGCTGGCTTACTGTGAAAAGTTTGATCGCGATCGTCAGCGACTGGCAGACTGTTTGAAGCGTGTGAATGTTTCTCCTCTGGGTGGGGCAGCACTGGCGGGGACTTCATTGCCCATCGATCGGCATTATACGGCGGAACTGCTGGAATTCACTGACGTAGCCCGCAATAGTCTGGATATTTCCAGCGACCGGGATTATCTTGCGGAATTCTGTTTCTGTATGGCGTTGATCGCAACCCATCTGAGCAACTGGGCTGAAGAGTGGATTGCCTGGTTCTCGACTGAATTCGGGTTCATCAAACTGCCTGATGCGTTTACTACCGGATCGTCGATCATGCCCCAAAAACGGAATCCGGATGTACTGGAACTGATTCGCGGTAAGTCGGCTCGACCGATTGCCGATGTGCAGCAGATTCTGGTGCTGCTCAAAGGTTTGCCGATGGCTTACAATCGTGACATGCAGGAAGACAAGCTGGCGTTGTTCGATGCTTACGATACAGTGGCTGCCTGTTTGGAACTGGCGGCAGCGATGGTAGAAGGGGCAGAGCTGCAGCAGGAAACTATTGCGAACAAGCTGGAAGACGGATTTCTTGACGCGACCGCACTAATGGAATACCTGATCAAAAAAGGAACGCCAATGCGGACCGGACATGGCATCGTGGGCAAGCTGGTTTCGGTGTGTGAATCCCGTTCGATTCGTCTGGTGGATTTGCCGCTGGAAGAACTACAGCAGGCCTGTCCGCAGATTGAAGAAGACATCTACCAGGTGTTGGGGGCACGGAATGCGATGGCGGCGCTCTGCAGTTTTGGATCGGGAGGTGAAGTACCGGTACAGGAACAGACAGAATACTGGAAAGAGAAGCTGGGATTGTAAGGAGAACTTCCGGCGATTTCTTTTTCTGCGTCTGCTGATTGAGCGTTCATGAGAAATATTAAATTGACCTTGGCCTATGATGGATCGGAATATGCTGGGTGGCAGGTGCAACCCAATGGGCCGTCCGTCCAGGCCTGTGTGGAAAAAGCGATTGAACAGCTTACGCAGCAGCGCAGTCCGGTGCTGGTCGCAGGTCGTACTGATGCCGGCGTGCACGCGTTAGGTCAGGTGGCCAGTTTTCAGACGGAATCAGCCATTCCCTGTAAGAATCTGCAAACAGGATTACAGCGGTTTCTGCCAGAGAGCATCTGTGTGCGCGAAGTACGGGAAGTACCGCCGGACTTTCATGCTACCTATTCCGCGATTCAGAAACGGTATCGGTATGTGATTCACAATTCAGCGGTTCCCTATCCGTTCCTGAAAAAATATGTGAGCGAGTTCGGTCGTCCTCTGGACTCAGACCGCATGCATGCCGCCGGTCAGCAGCTGCTGGGCCAACATGATTTCCGCTGTTTCGAATCGCATTATCCCAATAAAGCAACCAGCGTGCGGACGATTACAGAACTGACTGTGCAGCGGACCGGGGTCTGGCCTGTGTGGGGAGTATTAGAACAGGCGCATCTTTCGATGGAGAATTCTACTTCAGCGGAGTTCATTACCGTCGATGTTGTTGCTGACGGATTTTTGTACAATATGGTGCGCGCGATTGTAGGTACGCTGCTGGACGTAGGCGTTGGTCGCTGGACCTCAAACGATGTACAGAAAATTCTGACCGGAATGGACCGTTCACAGGCCGGGCCAACAGCGCCGGCCTGTGGTTTGTACCTGGTACAGGTTGACTATCCGGAATGAATTCTGCAAATTAGATTTGATCCCGATCGGTAAAAATTACGTTTGCTGTAAGTCGAGTGTTCTTAACGGACCGGGAGTAAAACCATTCGGATTCAGAGAGATTGAGGGGCCCGCCACCTTCAATACGGAAAGTGAAAGATGAGTCAACCACCACCTTTGCCACCGCATGATGCCGATGAGCCTATCTTTCTGGAAGACTCATTTGACGGAGGAGGAGAACGGATTGATGATGAAAATGGTCGCATTTTCCCCTGTGAGAGTTGTGGCGCCGATCTGGTCTTCAATATCAAAACACAGAAGCTTCGCTGTGGACATTGTGGATATCAAAAAGAGATCGGGATTGATCCGAATCGGGAAATCGTAGAGCAGGACATTCATGCCATGCTGGCTCACCTGCGTGAACTGCGGGAGCAACCGGCTCAGGAAGGAGATGGTCAGGAACTGGAAGTGCGCTGCGAAAGTTGTGGTGCCACGCTGCTGTTTGTGGATTCGGTCACCAGCTCTGAGTGTCCTTACTGTGCCTCTCCCATTCAGCTGGAGCATGCACATACCTCAGATCAGCGGGTCCCCGTGGATGCGGTGCTCCCGTTTCTGATCGAGGAATCTGTGGCGCGGCAGCAGTTGAAAGCCTGGGTTAAGTCGCTGTGGTTTGCGCCGAATGAATTTGTGGAGAAGGGCGTAGAAGGGAAGTTTCATGGCGTTTATATGCCATATTTCACTTACGATTCCATGACCAGTACCCGTTATTCCGGTCAGCGGGGTGAATATTATTATGTCACGGTGGGGAGCGGGAAGAATCGTCGTCAGGAAAGACGGACACGCTGGTATCCCGCTTCGGGAGCCTTTCAGCGTTTCTTCGATGATGTGATCATTCTGGCTTCGCACGGCTTGCCTCGCCAGTTGATACGGGAGCTGGAACCGTTTCCATTACATCTGATGGTTCCGTTTAAGCATGCCTATCTGGCGGGCTTTACTGCGCGAACTTATGAGATCGAACTGGATGACGGGTTCGTGCTGGGAAAAGAGCGGATCGATGCTGCTTTGTATTCCGAAGTCTGCAGCCGCATCGGCGGCGATACCCAGCGGGTTGATTCAGTCGAGAGTCATTACGATGCAATTACGTACAAGCACCTGCTGTTGCCTTTGTGGCTGATGAGCTACAAGTATAAGGATACGCTGTATCAGGTCGCCGTGAACGCAGCGACCGGCGAAGTGAATGGGGAGCGTCCTTACAGCTGGGTGAAAATCATGTTTGCTTCACTCGCCGCAGCTGCAGTGGCTATCGGTGGAACCGTGCTGTTCAATCAGTAATGACCAACTTGTCTGCTTGAGTGAGATTTGCCGGAATCACCGGATTTGTTCAAGTTTCTGACCTGTATTCACGGACAATGCGCAGTAGTCTCCAGAAATTAGAAACAGATGCCTCACGACGGTTGCCGATCTGTCCACAGGGAGGTAAAAAAACGTAAGATTCCGCATTAATCCTGACCTGTGTTCAGGGGCAGGTACACTGGTAATATTCAATGTTAAGGAGTGCTTTAGAGATGACTCATCCGATTCGAGTTGCGGTAACCGGGGCAGCTGGCCAGATTGGTTATGCCATGCTGTTTCGCCTGGCTTCCGGGGAAATTTTTGGCCCTGATCAGCCTGTCATTCTGCATCTTGTGGAAATTCCTCCGATGCTGTCTGCGTTGGACGGAGTTGAGATGGAGCTTGACGACTGTGCCTTCCCAACTCTGGCTGGTGTTGTCAAAGCGGACAGCGACCACCTGGAAGATGCGTTTGCAGACTGTAACTTTGTCGTCTGCGTCGGAAGTATTCCCCGTAAAGCCGGCATGGAACGTGGCGACTTGATCCGGATTAACGGTCCCATTTTCACCAGCACCGGTAAGGCAATCGAAGCAGCAGCCGCTGAGGATGTGCGGGTTCTGGTTGTCGGTAATCCCTGTAACACCAACTGTCTGATCGCGATGAGCAATGCTCCCAAAGTTCCCCGTGATCGCTGGTACGCCATGACCCGTCTGGATCAGAATCGTGCCATGACCCAGATCGCCAAGAAAGCAGGTCAACCTGTTTCTGCGGTTAAGAACATGAACATCTGGGGTAATCACTCAGCAACTCAGTTCCCTGATTTTTATCATGCTACCATCCACGGTAACCCGGTTCCTGAAATTATTGAAGACCATGACTGGTTGCGCGGCGAATTCATTGAAACTGTGCAAAAACGTGGTGCTGCCGTTATTCAGGCCCGTGGCGCTTCCAGTGCCGCTTCTGCTGCGAACGCTGCCCTTGATACCATTAAGAGCATTATCACACCGACACCGCTGGGCGAAAGCTTCTCAGCCGCTGTCTGCAGTGATGGCAGTTACGGAGTTGATGAAGGCCTGATCTGTGGTTACCCACTGACCAGTGATGGAACTACCTGGAAAATCGTCGAAGGTCAGGAGCATGATGATTTTGCTCAAGCCAAGTTTGAAGCGACTTTACAGGAACTGCGGGATGAACGCGATGTCGTTCGCGATCTGCTGCCTGGTTAATCCCGTTTCAGATTTTGAAGTATCAGTGAAAGAGTCACGCTCCATCGACGTGGCTCTTTCTGTTTTTAATTACCGCGCACGAATCAGAACCGAGTGGAACAATGCAGTCTGACGAGTTACGTAACATCGATAATGAGCATGTCTGGCATCCCTTTACCCAGATGCAGGGGCATCGCGATGAAGAGGTACCAATCATCGAATCAGGCGATGGTTTCTTTCTGATCGATACGGACGGACGTTCGTACCTGGATGGAGTTTCGTCACTGTGGTGCAATGTGCACGGACATCGCGTGCCTGAACTGGACCAGGCAATTCGCGCTCAACTGGATCAAATTGCACATTCGACATTACTCGGGCTGGCGAGCGTCCCCTCAATCGAACTGGCAGAGGAACTGGTAAAACGGACGCCCGCTGATTTGACAAAGGTGTTTTATTCTGACAGTGGATCGACAGCGGTGGAAATTGCGCTGAAGATGGCGTTTCAGTATCACGCAAACAAATCGCCCGCCGATTCACAGACTCGTGATTTGTTTGCCTGTATGCAGCACGCTTATCATGGCGATACGATTGGTTCGGTGAGTGTTGGCGGGATTTCAATTTTTCATCAGATCTTCGGCAAACTGCTGTTTGAATCGGTACAGATTCCGTGTCCTGTCGCTTACCACCGTCCCGAGGGATATACAGAAGAAAGCTATCTTGAATTCTGCTTTGCTGAGTTAGAACGACTGCTTGCAGAAAATCATGAGCGACTGGCGGCTTTTGTAATTGAACCTCTCGTGCAGGGGGCAGCCGGGATGTTGATGCATCCTGCTGGATATCTGAAACGCGTGCGGGAGCTGACTCGTCAGTATGGAATTCCACTGATTGCCGATGAAGTAGCAGTAGGCCTGGGGCGGACCGGGACCATGTTCGCCTGTGAGCAGGAAGGAGTAACTCCTGATTTTCTGTGTCTGGCGAAAGGAATCACCGGCGGCTATCTGCCGTTAGCGGTGACGATGGCAACGGATGAAATTGCGGCTGCTTTCGAGGGCGCTCATACCGACTACAATGCCTTCTACCACGGGCATACTTATACGGGGAACTCCCTGGCATGTGCCGCGGCCCTGGCGACGTTGAAGCTGTTTGATGAGAACAGGACGCTGGATAACGTTCGGGAGACTTCTGCAGTATTGACACAGCGGCTGGCAGAACTCAAGGAGCATCCTTACGTGGGAGAAATTCGCCATAAAGGAGTGATGGTCGGTATAGAACTGGTCGCGGATCGTGAAACCCGGACTGCTTTTCCAGCAGAGCTTCGTTTAGGACACCAGGTGACCCTGGCTGCGAGAAAGAACGGCGTGATTGTGCGTCCGCTGGGCGATGTGGTGATTCTTATGCCGGCTCCTGGAATGCCCGCTGAACTGGTTGAGCAGTTGTGTGATACCGTGTTTGCCGCGATTGATGAAGCGATACAAATGCAGGTAGCTTAATCCGACCTCTGCCTATTTCTGCTCATCTGGCTGATCTGAACCAGCTGGCGGATCTTGTTTCTGCTGTCCCATCTGTTTGAGCACATCATTAATGTCGACGGTCTCGATATCTTTCAGGCTGTCCATCGACATGTCAGGGCGCTGCATCAGTTTCGCGGTTCGACTGCGGGCAAATTTCTGATCGCTGACCATGAATCTCCAGATCAGAAAAACCAACGTGATACTGATGACCAGAAACAGGCTGACAATGTATTTGACTGCTCCTGAAGATGAGGGGGCGGGCTGGTTCGTTGGTGGGAACCAGCGGATCTGGCGGGCAATCAGCAATGGTGCCGTCTGAAGCTTACCGGCTGCAGAGAGATAACCAGATTTTTTAAAGTAATATCCGGTGATCTGAACTTCAGGCATCTCAGCGAGATCCTCACCCTTTGGGATCCCAGCCGGGAGTTGAGTGCAGAAGACTCGCCAGGGATGAGTGCCGGAATCCTTTGAGAAAAACCAACCCTCGTAAAGGGAATCGACTCCGTACGTGTTTTTTTCTACAGAAACAGATTTGAGTCGTTTCAAGTGACCCTTTACTGTCATCAGTGATCCTCGGTACTGGGGAGATTCTGTCATGACAACAACAAAAGGGGGCGCCGGTTCTGCCGACTGTTCCAGGACGTTTTGCGGGATGGCTGCTGCTTTAGCCAGCAGATAATAAAGAGCGTTTACTTCATGAGTACGGATACCCAGGTTACTGTCTGAGACAGGATTCAACAAGCGGGGATCAACACGTACATCATATTCACCGGTTTCCAGCCGGGCGATGACTTTTTCAGGTACTTCGATTTCAGACGCTGGTTCTGAGCGAAATTCGTCTGGTTTCAGCGGTGATTCTTCCCTGACGCTGAAGTCAATTGCGCGGGGGGGCTCTTTGGCCTGCTGTCGAGCAGGCTCGTCTGCAGGGCGTCCCGTGAGCCAGTACCAGTTTTGTTCTCGTGAAGCATAAAGCATCGCGAAAAAAATGACACCCAGAGCGGCAACCAGTCGAAACAGCCGAACCTGATCACGGCGACTGAAATAAGAAGGCGTCGTTGATCGTTTATGAAATCGCATTCAACAACGCCCTTTATGCTGGTTCCTATTCTCAATAAATCCGCCTGCAGACTGAGTCGCCTGCAGGTCGGAGAGTCGATTATTTTCTTTTGGGTTTATACATGTGCGTCGCCTGACCAGTGAAGGCTTCTGCTCCTTCCATCAGGGTCTCCGAGAGCGTGGGATGTGCATGAATGCTTTCGGCGACGTCCTCTGCGACCGCGGCCATTTCGACAGCCATTACGCCTTCCGCAATCAGTTCACCGGCACCCGGTCCGACAATCCCGACGCCGAGCACACGCCCGGTTTTTTTGTCGAAGATCATTTTGGTGAGGCCTTCCGTGCGGCCCAGAGTCTGAGCCCGTCCTGAGGCAGCCCAGGGGAAACGAGTGATTTCCACATCCAGTCCCTGGTCTTTGGCTTCCTGCTCGGTCACACCACACCAGGCGAGTTCCGGGTCGGTGAAAACAACCGCGGGAATGGCGATGTTATCGAACTCGCCGAATTCACCGGCTATGCTTTCGATGGCGACTTTGGCTTCACGGGTGGCTTTATGTGCCAGCATCGGTTCGCCGGCAATATCACCAATCGCGTAGATGTGAGGCTCGGCAGTTCGCTGCTGTGCATCGTGTTTGATGAAACCGCGTTCGTCCAGCTCCAGTTTCGTATTCTCGAAGCCGATGCCTTTTTTATTCGGACGACGGCCGATCGAAATCAACACACGGTCGAAGACCTGCTGGGGTTCGACCCCTTCACCACTCAAGTCGGCTGTGATTCCGTTATCACCGGGAGTCAGTTTTTCGACTTTGGTATTCAGGTGAATGGCCGCAAAACTTTCGGTAAGCCGTTTCTGCAGCGGGCGCACCAGATCACGGTCTGCACCGGGCAGAAGTCCGCCTGTCATTTCCACAACCGTTACTTCCGAGCCCAGGGCGGCATAAACACTGCCCATCTCCAGACCGATGTAACCGCCGCCAACGACGAGCAGTTTTGTGGGGATGTCGGCCAGTTCCAGGGCACCGGTAGAATCCATGATCCGATCATCATCCAGATCAAAGACGGGAGGCACAGCTGGTGAGGAACCTGTGGCGACAATCGCGTATTTGAATTGAATGGTTTCGGTTGTTCCATCCTGTTTTGTGACTTCGACGGAGTTGGCATCTTTGAAACGGCCGAAGCCTTTGAGGATTTCCACGTTGCGGGCGCCAGCGAGTTGCCCGATTCCGCCGGTCAATTGTGTGACGACCTTGTTTTTGAAGTCCCGGAGCTGATCGAGGTTGATTTCCGGCTTCTGAAAGGTAATGCCCCACTCAGCGGATTCTCTGGTTTCATTGATCAGTTTTGCGACATGCAGCAGTGCTTTGGAAGGAATACAACCCCGGTTCAGGCAGACACCCCCGGGGGCAACGTCATCATTGACCATAATGACTTTGTAGCCTTTGTCGGCAGCTTCAAATGCGGCTGGATAACCGCCGGGGCCACCGCCGATGACAACAATATCCGTTTCTCTGGTAGCTGATCCAGACATAATATCGATAAACCTCTTATTGAATTACTTCAGTGTAGATAACGATCTCAGCAGTCAACCAGCAGATTGAACGGATCAGAGAGCAAACTGGAAAGACGCACGATGAATCGAGCAGCGTCTGCACCGTTGATGACCCGGTGGTCGTAGGACAACGACAGAGGCAGCATCAGGCGGGGAACAGGACTATCATTCAGCAGTTGGAATTCATGTCGCGAACGTGACATACCCAGGATGGCGACTTCAGGATAATTGACGATTGGCGTAAAGGACGTTCCACCAAGTCCACCCAGGTTGGTGATGGTAAAGGTTCCGCCCTGCATGTCATTCATTTCGAGTCTGCGATCACGCGCTTTGATAGCCAGCGCATTCATTTCGTTGGCAATGGTGATGATGTTTTTCTTGTCAACATCTTTCACGACAGGGACAACCAGTCCATTTTCGGTATCAACGGCGACACCGATGTTGATGTAGTTCTTGTAGACAATTTCATCGGTCTGCGAATCGAAGCTGGAGTTAAAACTCGGATATTCGTGCAGAGCGATAGCGATGGCTTTCATGGCCAGCGCGGTCATCGTAACTTTGGGACCCGAATAATTGGGCTTGGAGATAAAGAGTTTTCGCGCAGTTTCGAGGTCAGTGATATCCGCCAGGTCATGTTGAGTGACGTGCGGAATGACCTGCCAGGACAGACTGAGGTTTTTGGCAGAGACACGCGACAGTTTGTTGAGTTTCTTGCGTTCGACTTCTCCAAACTGAGTGAAGTCCGGCAGCGGAGGTACGGCGATTCCACCGCCACCGCTGGAAGGTCCACCATTGGCAATCAGGTTTTTGACGTAGTCTTCGACGTCTTCCTGAGTAACACGTCCACCGGGACCTGAGCCACTGACCTGATACAGATCGACGCCCAGCTTACGTGCCAGTTTGCGGGTCGCAGGTCCGGCGGGAACAGGTGCTTTATTACCCGATGAATCTGTATCCGCTGGCCGCACTGGAGCCGTTGCCGGCTGGGAGGCCGACTTGCTTTCCTGTCTGGGCTTCTCCTTCGATTCTTCCTCAACCGACTGTTCTTTCTGGGCCGTCTCTGGCTCTTCTGCTACCGGTTCTTCAGCCTTGGTTTCTGCCGATTTTTCTTCTTTGGCAGGAGCGGATGCATCACCGTTGGATTCATTGATCAACAGTAAAACGGCACCAATCGATACCGAATCGCCTTCAGAAACTTTGAGCTCTTCAATGGTCCCTGAGTAAGGCGATTCCAGCTGGACCACCGCCTTGTCGGTTTCGATGTCCATCAGAACCTGTCCCTGCTCCACTGTATCGCCTACTGCGACGGAGATTTGCCCGACATCTGCTGTCTCGACACCCTCACTCACTTCAGGAAGTTTAAATTCAGTAGCCATAGTTTTGTGTTCTATCTTCTTGTTGGTAATGCTTCAATAAAACCTGTTGGTATGAGAATTAAGCGAGCCGAGGATTTACTTTCTCTGGATCGATTCCCAGTTCTTTGATGATGGCAGGTAGTTTTGATTTATCGAACTGGCCTTCTTCGGCTAAAGAGACCAGTGTCGCGACCACTACATTTTCTGCATCAATTTCAAAATGACGTCTGAGTGATTCACGGGTTTCACTGCGACCGAAGCCATCGGTTCCCAGGACACAGTAATTTCCAGGGATGTCCTCACGGATCTGGTCGGCGACGAGTTTAATGTTATCGCTGGAAGCGATAAAGGGACCTGCAACTCCTTCAAATGTCGTTTGCAGATACGATTTCTGTGGCTCAGCATCCGGGTGCAGCCGGTTCTCACGTTCCACGTCTTTCACATTACGGGCCAGCTGGTTGTAGCTGGTGACACTCCAGACGTCTGTCGCGATATTAAACTGTTCCGCCAGAATTTCCTGGGCCCGCAGTACTTCACGCAGGATGGGACCACTACCAAACAGTTGAGGCCGCATCGAAGTAGCCGGTTTTTCGACTTCCTGAGCACGGAACTTGTAAATTCCGTTAATGATACCTTCGACGACATGATCGCCTTCGGGCATCGGTGCCATTTCGTAGTTTTCATTATAGACGGAGAGGTAATAGAAGATCTCTTCACCTTCCTGATACATGCGACGCAGACCTTCCTGGATGATAACTGCCAGCTCAAAAGCATAAGCAGGATCGTATGCCAGGAGTGTTGGTACTGTGGAAGCCATGACGTGACTGTGTCCGTCCTGGTGCTGCAGACCTTCTCCATTGAGAGTGGTTCTCCCGGAAGTACCGCCGAGCATAAAGCCTTTGGTACGGGAATCGGCGGCGGCCCAGACCAGGTCGCCGACACGTTGGAAACCAAACATGGAATAATAGACATAGAAGGGAATCATATTGACGCCCTGGTTGGCATAGGCAGTACCAGCTGCTATGAACGAGGAGATGGCTCCTGCTTCATTGATGCCTTCTTCCAGGATCTGTCCATCTTTCGCTTCTTTGTAGTACATCAACTGATCGCGGTCGACCGGCTCATACAGTTGTCCCTGGCTGGCATAGATCCCACACTGTTTGAAGAGGCCTTCCATCCCGAAAGTACGGGCCTCATCCGGAATGATGGGTACAATGCGTTTGCCAATCACTTTGTCTCTCAGCAGGTTACCCAGCAGGATGCCGAAAGCACCGGTGGTGGAGCCTTTTTTCCCTGCCATACTTGTCAGGAATTTATCGAGCGATTCCAGAGTTGGAGTTTCCAACCGTTCTTCGGTGGGCGTGCGCTTGGGGAGATAACCACCCAGTTCTTCCCGTTTTTTCTGCAGATACTGCATTTCGGGACTGTTTTCATCCGGTCGATAGAAGGGGGTGTCTTTGACGTCTTCATCGCGAATGGGGATACCAAACCGAGATCGGAAATCTCTCAGTTCTTCTTCGTTAGCCTTTTTCACATTGTGAGCGATGTTGCGGCCTTCGCCTGCTTCACCCAGACCGTAGCCTTTGATGGTTTTCGCCAGGATTACGGTGGGGGAGCCAGTGTGGTTTACAGCAGCGTTAAAAGCGGCATAAACTTTTTCTGGATCATGACCGCCACGTTTCATGCGTTTGAGCTGGTCATCAGACAGGTGTTCTGCCATTTTAGCCAGTTCGGGATTGTCCCCGAAAAAGTGTTCGCGGATGTAGGAACCGGGTTCGACGACGTACTTCTGGTACTGCCCGTCGATGACTTCCCCCATCCGTTTCACGAGCAGACCATCTTCATCTTCAGCCAGCAGAGGATCCCAGTCACTGCCCCAGACGACTTTGATGCAGTTCCAGCCGGCACCACGGAAGGCGGCTTCCAGTTCCTGAATGATTTTACCGTTACCACGAACGGGACCATCCAGACGCTGCAGGTTGCAGTTGATGACAAAGATCAGGTTGTCAAGGTGTTCGCGGGATGCGAGTGTGATCGCGCCCAGTGTTTCGGGTTCATCCGTTTCTCCATCGCCGACGAAACACCAGACTTTGGATTTCGATGTATCCATGATGCCACGGTTATGCAGATAACGCAGAAAGCGTGCATGGTAAATGGACATAATAGGTCCCAGACCCATGGAGACAGTAGGGAACTGCCAGAATTCAGGCATCAGCCAGGGGTGCGGGTAGGAGGACAATCCACCGCCACGGGGAAGTTCCTGCCGAAAACGTTCCAGGTTTTCTTCTGTCAGACGACCTTCGACGAAGGCGCGGGCGTAGACACCTGGAGAAGCGTGTCCCTGAAAGTAGACAACGTCACCGGAGTGATCTTCCGTCCGGGAATGGAAGAAGTGGTTGAAACCCACTTCCCAGAGTGTGGCAGCAGAAGCATAGGTTGAGATGTGTCCGCCGATGCCGTCATGGTATTTGTTGGCACGCACAACCATGGCCATCGCATTCCAGCGGATGATGCTTTTGATGCGTCGTTCAATCTCACGGTTACCGGGGAACGGTGTCTGCTCGTCAACGGGAATGGTATTGATGTAAGGTGTGTTGGCCGTAAAGGGCATTGTCACGCCTTGACGGTAGGCGCGTTCCTGCAGGATCGCCAATACATTTTTGACTCGTTCTTTTCCGTATCGGATGATGAGGTCATCCAGCGATTCAAACCATTCTTCGAGTTCCGCCGGATCGACTCCAGGCACTGCACCTGTAACTGTCTGTTCTACCATGAGATATGGTTCTTTCAACCTGCTTAAGTATTTTCGATGAGCGTAACTTCTCTTAGATCACTGACTGTAGCCATCCTGGCAGAAATCACGCAGATGAGTTCTCAACAATTCTAGGAATGCACCGTGAGTAAGGGAACTGTCACGGTTCTTTTTTAAGATCGTTCAGCTTCCGGTTTAGAGTTGAGGATGCTGCAACGGATCTCAGTTAGGGAAATGCTAACTAATTTCAGTCTGTTTTGCGAGTCAAAGTAACGGGTCTAAACTCTTTAATAGACATAGCAAACGGCAAACAGAACTGAGACAGGGTATGGGAAGGAAATTTTGAGGAAAATGGGAAGGGGATTGTGAAATGGATTCCAGGGAACACGAATGAGTTCACCCCTTATTTTATTGATCGGCTGTTGTTGAATATGGCGTGAGTCCGTCTCAGAATTCCTGTTGGTGTAATAATACTCAGTTGTGTTTTGACTGGTCAAAACTTCTGCCGTGAAAAGCAGAACCCGAAGTGTCCACAACTTATTATCTGGTCTTAAGATCATTAATTATCGCTCATTTTTAACAATTCTATCTGTTAAAATTGTTTTATCAAATCAGATTCCCTAGTATGAGCGCAGCGTCTCTGAAGGAAGATCGCGATTTGTGTCAGCATCACACGAACGAGTTTCTATTTCATGTACAGTACATCCATGGCTGATTTCCTGCAGGAAGATTCATTCTCCCAACTGGGTGAGCGGGCGATTCTTGCAGACCAGTCGAAGTCCTGTCAGTGTGAATTGCTGGCCGTCAAAAAAGCAGCCCGCATGAGGAAGGTCTGCGTCACGCGTGAGCTTCAGAAACGAGCTGAGCAGATTTATGCGACTGAGATCGAATACGTCTACAGTGAGCGTTTTGAGAATAATGCCGCCAGCGATGAAATTCTGCAACCACTTCAGAATTTGTGTGCAGCACTCAATACGGATTCAGACTACGAATTGTCGGAGTTTGATTTCCAGCAGGCACAGCTGTATGCAGTCCCTCTGCTGGATAAAGAACAGGAAGTCATACTCTTTCGTGGTATGAACTACCTCAAATACCGTGCTGAGAAATTGAAGTCACAGATTGATCTCAAATCTCCCTGCATCGGTCTGTTAGACCGGATTGAACAAAAGCTGAAAGACGCGCGGCGTCTTAGAAATTACATCATTCAGGCCAATCTGCGTCTGGTGGTCTCGATCGCTAAAAATCTGACGGATCGCGCTAACCTGTTCGAAGATATCGTCAGCGATGGCCATCTGCCGCTGATTCGGGCCGTGGAGATATTTGATGTCGATCGTGGTAACCGGTTCAGTACCTACGGGACCTGGGCAGTGCGTAATTTTCTGTTTCGGACTACAAAAAAAGGGCGAAAATACCGCAAAACCTTTTTGAATGGTGCGGAAACTCTGGCGCTGGGATTGAGCGATATCCGTTCGACAATGCGGTCACATGAAACCTACCATCAGAACATTGACGATGTTTTGCAGAAGGTATTACACACTCTGGATGAACGGGAACAGGTCATTCTGAAACGTCGGTTTGGTCTTGCGCAATCAGACACACCCGAAAAATTTCGTGAGATTGCAGAAGACCTGGGCGTCAGTACCGAACGGGTTCGACAGTTGACAATCCGGTCACTGCAGCGAATGCGGGAAGCGATAGAGGAACAAAAGCTGGAAATACCGGATATTCCGGAAATCCTTTGAGTTCCCTGTAAAGAAACCCTGCAGCATAATTGGTATCGCGCGCCTGCTGTGTTATAAGAAACACAGGCGAAAACGCCTTTACCTTACGTTTCCCTTTTCACCATAGTTGAAAAATCATGAGTCCCGATTCCGATCCGCAAACCCAGCCCGAAGAACCCTCAGTCGATGACGAGAGTCACCTGATCCGATTACAGAAGTTTCTGGCTGCCACAGGTCTGGGCTCCCGGCGTCATTGCGAAGAATATATCGAAACCGGGCGCGTGAGCGTTGATGGCGATGTTATCACGGAGTTAGGGGCGAAGATCGATCCGGAGACGCAGTTCATCGAAGTAGATGGCGAGCGTGTTCGACTGCAGCCACGTCGTTATTATCTGCTGAATAAACCATCCGGGTTTCTCTGTACCAATAACGACCCTGCCGGCAGGAGACGGGTGGTTGATCTGTTTCCGAATGACGGTCAGCGGTTGTTTACCGTGGGGCGACTGGATGAAAACAGTGAAGGGTTGATCCTGGTAACCAATGATGGCGAACTGGCCCAGCGGCTGGCGCATCCCCGGTATCGTGTTGCTCGCACTTATCATGTGCAGGTGGTGGGTAACCCGCCACGCGAAAAACTGGACGAACTTCGGAAAGGAGTTCGTTTTAAAGAAGGCGTGTTTCGGGTCTCTGGTCTCAAGTATCTCAAAAAACAGGGTAAGAGCGCCTTTCTTGAATTAACGCTGCATGAAGGACAGAATCGTGAAATTCGTCGCATGATGGCGCGAATCGGTCACAAGGTCATCCAACTGGTGCGGATCCGCTTTGGCCCATTGAATCTGGGAAAACTCAAAACTGGGGAATCCCGGCGCTTGAGTGACACGGAGTTGAAAAAATTACGACAATTGTTAAATGAGAAACATTCTCCGGACATCCGTCACCGTAAGGGGAAGAAAAATGCCGCTCCTGCGAAAACGCGGGCGCCTCGTAAATCTGTGGGTAAACGATCAGGGGAACGGGGGGCAGCTGCTGGTAAATCTGTTTCAGAGAGAATTTCAGGCGGAAAAAAGACGGGGGGAAAACGATCCGTTTCCACGGGGCGAAAACCTGCAGCAGACTCCTCGAAACCGAAAACAACAGGACGTAGAATCATCGGCGATGTTGCGGAAAAACGGACACGTCAAGGAAAGCGAAAATGACAGAGTCTTCACAATTCAGCAATTGTGCAACTCCCCAGTATCTTTCAGCCCGTGTGGTTGAGCAGGAACGCATGGCGCAGGACACATATCGATTGCGTCTTGAATGTCCTGAAGTGGCTCAAGTGATATTACCCGGTCAGTTTTTCATGGTGCGGGAACCGGGAGTCAATGATCCACTGCTGGGACGGCCTTTCGCGTTGTATGATACCTGTCTGGATGAAAACGGAACGGCAATCGGACTCGATTTTGGTTACGTCGTCGTTGGAAAACTGACGTCGCGGATGACGCACTGGCAACCCGGAGATCGAGTCGAAATCTGGGGACCTCTGGGAAATGGGTTTCCATACCCGGGCAGTGGTTCACTGGTCATGGTAGCAGGTGGAATCGGGCAGACCCCGTTTCTGGCTACGGCGCGGCAGGCATTGGGTCTGCGGAAATACGGTCAACCCGAGCAGACACTGTCTGCACTGCCGGAGCGTGTGAGCCTGCTATACGGCGCGCGTTCAAAAGAGTACCTGGCAGGTCTGGATGATTTTCAGTTGGAGGGACTGGATGTTTCAGTGGCAACCGACGATGGTTCGTATGGGCATCAAGGCTTTGTGACCGAACTCTTACAACAGCAAATCGAAAGCGATTCACCGCCAGCAACTGTTTTCTGTTGCGGACCGGAGCCGATGATGGAAGCGGTCAGCAGAATTACTTCGCAGGCGGGAATTTCCTGCTGGCTGTCTCTGGAGACTCCGATGGCGTGTGGCTTTGGTGCCTGCTTCAGTTGCGTGGCGAAAGTCCGGATCAGCGATGATGAGTGGGATTATCGGCGGACTTGTGTTGAAGGACCGGTTTTCAATGCAGAATCGCTGATATTTTAGCCCCGTTTTCTGTTTTTACGTGAGTTTTTCGATTTTGAGCCTGAGGCTGCCGCCGGTCTGGGGCATTCAGTGAACCGGGATGTGCCGGCAAAGCATAACTTCCTGTAAAGGCAGCGGTTGCAGCGAGTTCATATTGACAATTCTCTTTAAAAAACTCTATAGTCCTGCCAGCAGACAGGCCCGATAATGAGCGTGAAACATGATAAGCACAATCTGATCGACGCGGACTCATTTGCCGGATTTCCGCAAACAGAGGCAGATTCCGCCTACACCGAGAATACGGAACAATCATCGGATCGTTTTTTACAGCAGCCGATTCCTTCTGGTTTTAAAGCTCTGTTTATCAGTAGGGTCCGACCGGTTTGGGTCGGGCTGGCATTGCGCCTGGATGCGATTGGCTGTAGTGAACCGCGTTTTGAATGGGTATCCACAGCAGAGGAAGCTTTAACTCAACTGCGAAACGACAGCTATGACTGTTTGTTGATCGAGATCGATAGTGAAACCCGAAAGTCTCGATTAGAACTTTTGAATGCGATTCGAATCAGCGGTTGCCATGAGCCTGCCATACTCCTGTTGGCTGGCCCGGATGATCAGGTTACTCAGGCTGCTTGTGAAAATCAGGCGGAAGTGCTCGTTTCGACTGCAATGTGGGAGTCACCCGCGCTGTTAAGTGTCGTGCAACGTGCCTTATCCATGCAGCAACTGTGCGAAGAAAACCATCAATTGCAGGTGGAAAAACACCGGCGTCTGATTCGCGAGCGGGATGAAGCAGAGCGGCTCCTGAATCAACAGCGATCAATGGTCGAAGAACTGCAGAACCTGGTTTATCCAGATGTCTTAAGTGATCAGCAGTCTGATTCAGAACTGCCGGGAACATCAGGGCTCCACAAATCCGATCCGCCAGTAGAACTTCCGCAGATTCCGTTTGAGGTTCGAGATTATTATCACGAATTATTACGGACTTATGTGATCATGGGAGCGGGAAACCTGAAGGATGAAATCCTTCAGATTGCGGAATTACTGGCGGCTGCAGACTTAACTCCTCCACAGGTTCTTGAATTCCATCTGCAGTGTGTTGAGTTGATTGTCAAAGGCCTGGGAAATCGCAGTTCCCGCCATGTGATGAGTCGGGCTGATCTACTGGCGCTGGAGATGATGGTTCATCTGGGAGAATGCTATCAGAAAAAAAAGAGGGGTTAGTTTTATTGAGGTTTTGGGGCCATCTGATTTGAATCATTAAATCTAATTTCACCGATCGTTGGCTGAGTGAGTTCAGGATATGAAGCATTTTTGTAAGCATCTATCAGGAAATAGCTTATGAGTTCTATTTATTATTTATGGGACGCGATCAAAAAGTACTGTAATTCATTTCCTGAACCGCGTATAATAGAGCAAAATTATCTGTGCGATGTGGTCAGTTATTTATATTCTTTCCCCATGAAACGCAGATCCGGATCATGTTTTGAGTGTCATGGGAGACAAATGCATCGGGATTGGCTGTTTCTGGACTTGAGAGAGGCTCGCTAATTCTGATCCGCAGTTTGCATTCACAATAATTGATCATGTCTGGGACATTGAGGATGGGTTCTGAACAACACGCGGGGGCGAAGACTCCGGCTTTAGCTACATTGATACCCGAGGAATTCAAAAAAGAGGCGGGCAAGTTCTGTCCGCATGCCGGTGTCGTATCACGTGGTTCCGGTATGTTTCAGGAGCAGGGACGACTCCTGCTGCTGAGTCGACTGAGAATGGCATCTCTATTGCTGGCTCTGGCTTCTCTGGCGTTTCTGATACGAGGATTGTGGCTGGGTGAGTTTGACGACTCGCATGGTCAGGAAATGCTGATTCTGGATTCGATCGTGACGGGAATTCTGTTTGTCGTCTCGGGGGTTCTCTGGTTGAAACCCTGTATGTGTTTGTGGCGTTTGAGGATTTGCGAGGCAATTACTTTCGGCACACCTGCTGCCTTTTTTATCTGGTGGCATTTCTGTGAACTGTGCGCCTGTGATCCCGTACTGCTGGGCAAGGTGGCGTTTGCGTTTCCGTTGCGTACGGTATTCCCCTGGATGATCCTGATCTATACCTACGGGTTTTTCATTCCCAACTCCCTGCGGGGGGTGATCTCTGTGGTAAGTCTGATGGTGATCAGCCCGATTGCCGGAGCTATGATGACCGGGATGCAGGTGCCCCAGGTTTCGGAAGTGCTCTACTCAGGCGGATTGTCTGAGATGATCATTCTGCTGTTGATCGCTGCCAGTACCGCCGTCTATGGATCACATCGTGTGGGCAGTTTGAGACGTGAAGCGTTCGACGCGAAAAGCATCGGTATGTACACATTGCGCAAACAGGTTGGCAGTGGGGGGATGGGAGAAGTCTATCTTGCAGAACATCGTCTGCTGAAACGCCCGTGTGCGATTAAACTGATTCGGCGGGATAAAGTGGACGATGAAAACGTCCTGTTGCGGTTTGAGAGTGAAGTACAGGCGACTGCGGGGTTGACACATCCCAATACGATTGAAATCTATGATTACGGTCATACGGAAGAGGGAACGTTCTATTATGTCATGGAGTTTTTGCCCGGCTTGAACCTGCAGGAAATAGTCGAGCGATTTGGCGTATTGCCTCCGGCACGGGTTGTCTACCTGTTGAAGCAGGTCTGTTCTGCGCTGGCGGAAGCACATCATAAAGGACTGATTCATCGAGATATCAAACCGGGCAATATCTTTTCAGCCGAGCGTGGCGGGCTGTACGATGTTGCCAAACTGCTGGATTTTGGACTAGTCAAGGATAATCGTTCGAATGTAGATTCGCTGAATCTCACAATGGAAGGTGCAGTCGTTGGGTCACCCCTTTATACCAGTCCTGAAGCAGTGACTGGAGATGGTACACCCGATCCCCGGTCCGATATTTATTCGCTGGGAGCCAGTGCCTACTACTTGTTGACGGGTAAACCCGTTTTCGATGGCGAAAATGCGTTGAAGGTCATCTTTGCCCATGCGAGTCAGGTAGTGATTCCTCCCACTTCAATTAATCCGCAGATCCCGGAAGAACTGGAAGCATTCATCTTGAAATGTCTGGAGAAAAAACCAGAGGATCGATACCAGAGTGCTGAAGAACTGAGCGCGGCATTGAAAACCTTGCCAGTTGATGATTGGACCCAGGAGCAGGCCATTGAATGGTGGTCTGAAGCAGAGCATCTGGTACAACTGGAACCGGATGTGGAGTACGCCTCGGACTACATGAAAGCCACAACGATTCTGCCTGTGAATGCCTGACCCCCACCGATTCTCTGAGTTTTACGTGGGGGTTTATGTTTTCCGATGCTGCCAGTTCAAACGGTCCCGGGTCAGGAAACCATGCCTGATGGCACAGTCGACGCAGTAGAGTTCGTGGCCGTTTGTCACCACGATTTCACCATGCATTAACAGGTGGAAGTGGTCCTGCCCGGGAGATTTGGAAAAGCAGTATTCTTTGGAAGACGAGCGTTTCACGATGAGGTTGATGTTGTCTGTCTCATTGACGGGAACATACAACCGCGCGTCGGGGTTCTGATTCTGATCCGTTTCGTTTTCCATTTTTGAATACAGACTATCCCTGGACTTCTGGTACAGGAACACCCAGTTCGGCAGCAAGATTGGATAAGGCTTCCCAGTTTCCTTTGTCCAGAGAGATCCCTGATGTTTTGCGTGTGGCCGCGGTTTTCTTTTCCGGATCGCCTGGCAGGAAGACCTCACTGATTCCCTCTTTGAGAGGGACGCTTCTGACGTATTTCTCCAGATTGCTAATTTCGTTCATCAGATGGTTCTGGCCTCCCAGGTGGCCGGGATCGATGACCACAACGAACACACAGTTTCCCTGTGGTGGTGGCGGGTCAGGAAAGGCACATTGTCCGCCTGAGAGCGCACCGCAGAGCATTTCTACCATGAAAGAGAGTCCGAAGCCTTTATATGCCTGGTCTCCGCCCATAGGGAGAATCGTGCCTGGAGGATCACCGTAGAGCATGTTGGGGTCAGTTGTTGGATTTCCATCGGGGTCCAGAATCAGTCCGGGAGGAACCTGTTCACCTGCAATCTTTTTGATGCGAACTTTACCTTCTGCAGTGGCTGATGTACCGAAGTCAAGTACGAAAGGACCTTCTGCACCGCCGGGCATGCCGATACAGATGGGGTTGGTACCCAGTCGAGGTCGCTTTCCCCCTACCGGAGCAACGCGGGGGGCAGAGCCGTGTGTATTAGCGCAGATGATGGATGCCATCCCTTTGGCGGCAGCCATTTCTGCATATTCTCCCAGGCGACCGATGTGTGAAGCACGTTTCAGTGTGCCACAGGAAACGCCCAGTGTTCCCGCTTTTTCAATCAAACGATTCATCAGATCGTGCATGACGGTCTGACCAAATCCCCAGCAGCCGTCACCGGTAATCGCTGCGGGAGTTTCGTTGAGAATCTGCAGTTTCTCACCTGCTTTCAGGATTCCTTCTTTCACGCGTCCCAGATAAAAGGGAAGACGCATCACGCCGTGGGAGTCGTGACCCAGCAGATTGGCGTCGACCAGACTATGGGAGACGATCCGCGCTTCTTCTTCGTTCGCGCCTCCCTTGAGCAGGAGAGATTCGGTAAAGTTTTGCAGAGACTGAGCTGAGATAACGGGCACTTCAGGAAGTCCTTCAGAGAAGTAATTTGGTTGAGCCAATTCTGGACAATAAGTTGAATTGCAGTTTGCATCAGTTTCTATCATACAAACTATTTTATATTCGGTAAATTTAAGGGATATCAGGATTTTCCCTGTTGTTCAGAAAAAACGATCCGTTGAGCAGGGATCTTTGGATCTCCCGGACAGTAAAGTGAAGCAGCTGTTCTGATTAGATAAAAGAATCCGGACCGGTGAGGGACTGTACTTCAGAAAGTCAGACCCTGTTACTGTGCTGGTCTTCAGTCCGGTTTTTTGAATTTGATGGAATTCCGGGAAATTGTTCTCTCTTGTAACGAATACAGAAAATTCATCATCTGCTCAAATTTTAACAAAGAGACGGGCATCTCAACTCTTCTGACAGATGCCAGTCTGGCTGGACGATACTCGTCAGGTCAACCTGCTGATTTGGGATTAGACAAATAGTGAGCGGGCCGCTCACTTCACTGAAAAAACAGGTGAACGAGAATTATTGCGAGAGGGATAGTGAATGAGTTTCAGTGTAGATAACATCCAGTCACTTAACGAACTGCGACAATTTATTCATAAAACGCTGTGTGAAAAAGAGAATCTGCTGGAAGAGCAGTTCTCGATGACAGAGATGTCTCTGATACGGCGTGGACGCAGTTGTGGGCTGCAGTTCTCAATCAATGGCCCGCGAAGCGTACGACTGGGAGCTATCTGGGCATCTGATTCTAATATGGTCTACTTTTATGACGCACGTGGTGAACGCTATGCCAAGGTGCATCTTCCCAATCGAATCTTTATGGCTGAAGAAGAAGCTGCCTGACCGCTGGTTTATTCTGCGTCGTTTCGCTTCCCGTCCAAGATCCGTTCTGCGCTGGTGGTCGTCAGTTCCTGCAAACGAACTGCCGCTCTGGTGCTGCCATACTTTTCCGCATTCCGATAATGCAGGATCGCAATCGCAGGCGTGGAGTGTTTTTTCTCCGCCAGTTGTCCCAATTGATAAAAACGCTCTGCTTTCGACTGTCTGATTTCACTGGCATTTGAATTTGTTTCCGAAGACGAAAGTGATCTGCCTGCTGGGTGACTGGAAGCCGTCTGATTCAGTAGCTGGTTTCGCCAGTGATGGTGCGCTGAAGGAACATTCCGGGAGTTGCGTAAGATGCGGGGAGCAGAATTGAGCAGCATCTGGTCCATGGCTTCAAAATCGTGGATGTAGACACCGACACTGCTGGTCGAACTCTGAAAAGAGTGACCGTAGCGGGAACCGCTGCGAAACGGACCACTCTGTCTGGAATGAATGGCCCCTGATCGAATCCCTCCCAGCAAAGCTGACCCTCGATCAGGAACAGTGAGTGTTGTTCCCATTGAAAATTGTTGTACGATGGGTTGCTGGATTCTAACGGCCTGCGCTTCAGCAGTTTCGATATGAACTGCCATCAGACAGATAATCATACTGCAGCCGGTAATTATGAGTTTCATGACAGGAGACTCCGCCTGGAGAACGCGGTTATTAGATGTATCGTAAAGCATCAGTCATAGCTCGACAACCTTTTTTTCGGATGAAACCCGGAACAGAGTATGATGTAGGCTTATTTTTATGTAACAACGTCCTCATACATTACCCGGAGTAATAATGAATCAGTTTACTATCTCTACCGTAAAGTGGTTTGCAGGCTTTCTGTTACTGGTGTCATACTCGTTCGGCTGCGAGGGAACTTTATGCGCTGAGAGCCGTCCCAACGTGATCGTCATTCTGACGGACGACCAGGGGTATGGGGATGTGGGGTTTCGCGGGAATTTGAAAATCAATACGCCGCATCTGGATCGGATGGCGGAAAAGAGTATAGAGTTGACCCGCTTCTATTGCAGTCCTGTCTGTGCACCAACGCGCGCCAGCCTGTTAACAGGACGTAACTATTATCGCACGGGAGTCATTCATACTTCGCGTGGCGGAGCAAAAATGCAGGGGGAAGAAGTCACGGTTGCTGAGCTGCTGCAGCAGGCGGGTTATCAGACCGGGATTTTCGGGAAATGGCATCTGGGAGATAATTATCCGATGCGGCCGCAGGATCAGGGGTTTGCGGAATCGCTGATTCATAAGAGTGGGGGAATTGGTCAGAGTCCCGACCAACCCAACAGTTATTTTCATCCAAAGCTGTGGAAGAATGGAGTCGCGTTTCAGTCAACTGGATATTGTACGGACGTGTTTTTTGATGCAGCTCTGGACTTTATCGATCGGCAGACAAAAACAGAAAAACCGTTTTTTGTCTATCTGGCAACGAATGCTCCCCATACGCCTCTGGAAATTGCTGAATCTTACTGGAAACCTTATCAACGGCAGGGACTTGATGAAACAACCGCCCGTGTTTATGGAATGATTACGAATCTGGATGAAAACATCGGGAAGCTGTTGTCGCATCTTGAACGATCTGCTCTGGCAGAGAAGACAGTGGTTCTGTTTCTGGGGGATAACGGTCCACAGCAGAAGAGGTATACCGGAGGTCTGCGCGGGCGGAAATCCTGGACTTATGAAGGGGGGATCCGGGTTCCCTGTCTGGCGCAATGGCCTGGTCATTTTCGGGAAGGAGAGAAAATAGATCAGATCGCTGCGCATATCGATCTGATGCCAACGTTACTGGCACTGACGGAGACACGTTGTCCCGAATCTCTTAAGTTGGATGGAGTCGATCTGTCACCACTGTTGACAGGCAGAAAAGAGAAGTTGCCGGCACGAAGTCTGTTTTTCCAGGTGCACCGAGGTTTGACGCCACAACGCTATCAGAATTATGCCGTGGTGACGGAACGATTCAAACTGGCAGGTTACCCTGGTACTTTTGGAACCGAAAATCTACTACTGCAGGCAGAACCTGTTCTGGAATTCTATGATCTTTCGACAGATCCAGGGGAGCAGAAGAACGTGCTGCATTCGCATCCTGAGACGGTAAAGGCTTTACTTAAGCAATATGAGGACTGGTTTTCAGAAATGAAAGCAACAAGAAATTTTGAACCGGGTCTGATCGTGATTGATCGGGAGCAGGAGAATCCCAGCATCCTGTGCCGTTATCAGGATGGCTCATTCCAAAAGGGGGTGTCAGAAGGCTGGATGGTGAAAATCGTCCGATCCGGGTTATATCGAATCAAGATCAATCGAAAAACAGCGAAGCCTGGCAGGCTGTCTGTGAACTGGCAGGGCAGGACTTTGCATGATTTCCTGTCACCCGGGGAATCTGCGGCCGAGTTCGAACTGAAAGCCGGGACCGGGTTACTTGATATCTGGTTTCAGGCAGAAGGAGAAGACCGGGTCTACCCTGGTGATAATAGTTCGCTGGGTGATGTAGTCCTGACCCGGATTAAATAAAAAACCGGCAGGGAAGTCTGATTCCCGGCCGGTGATGTTGTTTCATTTTGTCAGTGGAATACTCTAGACTGTGTCCAGTTTTACTTTAGCGTCTCCAGGGCCAGTTGGACTGAGTATATTCGATAGAGAGACGCTATGGTTAATTGTGATGCGTTCTAGTAGTTCCAGTCCAGACCGACACTCCAGGTCCCGACACTCCAGGTCTCGCGTTTCAAGTCGATCGAAGGGAAGAGTCCTCTGGTTGGCATCCCTTGCCAGAGAATGCTTTCATAAGGTCTGGCGATATCTCCGGCCACGATGTAGGTGTAGCCAACTTTCAGCTTCGCTTCTTCGAGCAGTTTCATACGTTTGAGCACAGGGACTTTGTCAAAGAGTGCCATTTCTGCAAAGATCGATTGTTCAAAGAGAGGTGAAACGTGTGTGTGACTTTGTGTGTCTGTGAATGCGTTCGGGTTTGGATCAGTTGCTGTCGGATCAATCAACGCTTTGGGACGATCCACATCATTGGGATCAGCCCGGATAATCATACCGACATTATCCCCTTTCAGCTGAATCTTTTCCTGGTTTGCCATCAAGCCAAACTTGGTCTGTCCCCAGAGTTTGAATTTTTCGCCACCCAGGTCAAACTGAAAACCAATTTCCGGACCAGCCAGATTGGTTCGCACTACGTTGTTAACATAAGTCGTAGTGGGAGTGACTGGCAATCCAGTTACCGGATCCAGGGGAGCAACAAAGAAAGCCGTTGAAGTACCAGTGCTACCTCCTCCGGTACTGTCATCTTCGACTACCCCCGCATTATCAACGATTCCGTCCTGGTTTTCATCGGTTCCTGAAGGAAGCGAGAACAGTTTCAGGTCCGGACGAATCCCGGCAATATTGGTAGCATCACTGTAAAGCAGCCCACTGTCGCGACCAACAAAACTGAAAGCTTCTCTGACGTGCATGTATCGGGCTCCTGCGAGTCCGCGGATCTTCAGGGCTTTCTTATCCACAAACGGAGTGGACATCCAGGTGGCGTTGGTACCCCATGCCTGACTGACAACCTTAATGTTGAAGTCCAGGTCATAAGGGACTGTGACACCATTCACGCTACCATCATCCAGAGGCAAGCCTCTCAGGTTCATCAGTTCATTCTGGAGAACCGTATTGATTTCGGCAGTAGTGACGCCGGGGATGGAAGAGACTACTCCCGTCCCGGAAGGATCAATATAATTAGGCGGTGACAGCAGAATATCCATAATCGCCTGATTCGCTGGATTTGGCTGATGGGTAGAATCTTCAATCGCAGACCATGAAGTGTCAGCCTGTGTCAACCACCAGCCCACGATTTCAAATCCACTTTCATCGTCGTTCGTCCAGCCCCAACGCAGTCGGGCACCAGGTGCATTCAGATTTGGTATGACATCATAGGTTGTCTGATCGAAGTAGTTAAAACCTTCGTTTTCACTGAATTGATCATAGAATTCTTCATCGGTGGCATCAATCAGTTCATCTTCTACCAGGCCCAGGTAGGAGATCGATCCGTCGTTACCCAGTCGCATGCTGCCTGGTCGACGATAGCGACCGAACAGAGCTTCCATGCTGAAGAAATGTCGTTTTCCATGATTACTGGAATTGTACATCCAAAGCCCGTCACTCTCGACGCGATGTTGTTGGAACATCTTTTCGAAGGGAGTTATTTGCGGAAACGCACTGACGGGTGCCTGGGGACCAGCGTTCATGGGTACTCCCGGTGCAGTCGGAGCCCCGTAGGGTCCGGCTGGCGGCTGAAAGTATCCAGGCGGTGGTGGTACCATGGTTCGTGCATATGGAAGATTTCCGGGGTCGTATGATACAGGTTGTACCATCCCGGCTCCCTGGTATGAGGGCGGATATCCCTGCGCATGTACTGTTGAGTGTGCATGCGAGATGAGAACGATGCTCAATACCGGTGCTAGCCAATGAAGAAGCCGCATCTATACGTCCTTACAAACAGCGGAAACTTTGATAACAATCCGCGCGGTCTAATACGGAAAAGCGCGGAGTCTGTTGCTGGTTATATCGGACAGTGCTTCTGGTAAACTGTAGCGATTATTCGGAAGATGCCGAATTTTCCTGTTTCAATAGTCCTGACGGATTTACGGGCACAGTTATTATGGTGACGCATGTGTACTGTCCAGGCGTGTGATTCCCTGAGACAGACTCCGCTCGATTTTGTTTGAATCGGTAGAGCGTAGTCGTAAACTATTGATAGATAAAGAGATGTGTATGAAGACGAAGGTTAGGGAAATGAAACAGTAAAAGAGTGCTGACTTATCAGAAGTCCGCAGATCCGATTCTGTGTAATTACGACAAAATTAGAGGACCGGGCCGATACTCCAGGGGCAAAACTCCTCATCTCCGATTCCCTGGACCTCGCTTTTGGTTTTTTTACCACTGGCAACTTCAATGATCAACTCAAAGATTTCCCGTCCCACCTGTTCAACAGAAGTACCATGCAGGATGCGGCCCGCATCCAGATCCATATCATCTTCCATGCGTTCGAACATGGGGGTATTAGTCGAAATTTTGATACTGGGAACCGGTTTGCAGCCAAAGCAACTACCCCGTCCGGTAGTGAAGGCGACCACATTCGCACCGCCGGCGACCATGCCGGTAACAGAGGCCGGGTCATAACCGGGCGTATCCATAATCACAAAGCCTTTTTCAGTGACAGGTTCAGCAAAGCGATAGACTTCCCGTAACGCGGTGCTGCCTCCTTTGGCAATGGCTCCCAATGATTTTTCGTAAATTGTGGTGAGGCCTCCTCTTTTGTTACCCGGAGAGGGGTTGTTATCAATGACGACACCAAATTTTCCGGTGTATTCTTCCCACCAGCGAATACGTTCGATGAGTTTTTTTCCGATTTCCGGAGTGATGGCCCGTCTCGTCAGAAGGTGTTCGCCGCCATAGATTTCGGAAGTTTCCCCCAAAATCGAAGTGGCACCGTGGGCGACCAGCAGATCACTGGCAATGCCGAGCGCAGGATTGGCGGTTACACCACTGTTACCATCACTGCCGCCGCATTCAGTACCCAGAATCAGTTCAGAGACGGGAATCGGTACACGGGTGACATCATTAACCTGGGGCAGATATTCTTTCAGCAGAGCTGAAACCTGCTTCACTGTTTTGGCAATTCCACCGATATCCTGAATGTTGAGTACCAGAGGTGCGTTTACAGGTTGCTCTTTCAGGTTGGGAAGCTGCACGAGACCTTCTGAATCGGAAAGAAAAGCACCTTGTCCTGTTTCACAGCCCAGTCCCAGAATGACGTAAGCGCCTATGTTGGGATGTTTCGCAAAGCCACCCAGAGTACGCATCAGTTGATGATGGTCTTCTCCGTCGTACTGCATTGCACATCCCCCCTTGTGAACCAGTGGGATGATTCCATCAATATTAGGGAAGTCTTTGAGCGAGGTTTGAGCCAGTTCCCGGGCGATGTACTTGGATGCGGTCGCAGAGCAGTTCACCGTGCTGACGATTGCCAGATAGTTTCGGGTGCCCGCTTTGCCATTGGGACGCCGATAACCCATAAAGGTGCGGCCCGTAATCGGCTCGGGAGGCGCAGGAACATCAGTCGAGTAAGCGTAATCCAGGCTTAGTTCGCCTGCTGCCAGGTTATGGCTGTGAATCCAGTCGCCGGGTTCAATATCACAGGTGGCAAAGCCGATCACCTGCCCGAATTTCCGGACCGGTTCCCCTTTGTTGATTTGTTTAATCGCGACTTTATGTCCCAGATCAATGTCTTCCCGGGTTGTCACACTTTCTGTTTCGGTTAATTCACATTCCTGATTCTCGCCGACCGAATTGCGGGCGATGGCGATATTGTCTTCGGGATGTAATTTTAACAGGGGGGAGTGGGCGACGGCAGACATGTTCAATTAACGATCTAAATGAGAAATAAAGAAGTACTACAGCTGACTCAGATGACGCACCGAGTGCTTTCTGCTGAACCCCAAAGGGCACAGACTATAGATATATATAATAGAATATCTCGATTTGCGACTGCAGAATCAAGGGATGGATAGCACAACGGTCAGTTTGTCTGATCAATGCGTGTCTTTCTTCGTTCAGGTACCGGTTGATTTGTGCGGCGATTCCAGAACTCAGAGGCCCGTGCGGGATCGTATTTCGGGTTTTTGACGGGCAGGGCGGCTCCTGTTCGGGTTCTCCAGTCTGCCAGTTTCTGCTGCAGTTCCACCGCCTTTTCTGGATTCTTCGCTGCCAGATTAGTGGTTTCTGAAAGATCCTGTTGGAGATTATATAGTTCCAGGTTTCCATCTGCGAAGAATTCAATCAGCTTCCAGTCTCCTGCGCGAATGGCACTGGCCGGGGTCGAGTGATGGTAATGCGGGTAATGAAAATAGATCTCCTCGCGGTTGAGATGGCTGGAAGGATCTTTTAAGAGTGGAAGCAGGCTTAAGCCATCGATGGTCTGATGTTCCTGCAGAGTAGTGTGTGCGATCTCGGCGAAGGTTGGCCAGAAATCGATGCTGATAGTTGGCTCAGCGCATGTTTTACCGGCGGCAGCGACACCGGGCCATTTGATGATCAGTGGAACTCGAATGCCTCCTTCATAGAGTGAGCCTTTCTCATCTCTAAGGGGAGCGTTTGTGGAAACAATGTCTCCGCCTGAAAAACTTTGTCGCAGACCACCATTGTCTGAAGTGAAAATTACCACGGTATTCTCAGTCAGCTTCAATTCCTCCAGAGCAGCCACGATGCGGCCCACACTGTCGTCCACGTGTGCCACCATCGCAGCGTATACGGGATTATTGATTCCGTAAGCCGGTTTGGGTTTCTGCTGATATTTCCGGATCATCTGTTGTTTGGCTTCCAGCGGAATATGAACGGCATAATGCGAAAGCTGGACGAAGAAGGGTTTTGATTTGTTCTGTCTGATAAACTCAATCGTTTTATCAGTCAGGAAATCGGCAAGATAAGCCTTGTTGGGAATCCTAGTCGAAGGGGTCGTGCGAAAGCGGGGGGCAAAATGCCGACCGCCTGTAACCAGCGAAGTCTGGTATCCCTGCTGGTCCGGATTATGTGATTCCGGTCCCAGGTGCCATTTGCCAAAATAGGCAGTGTTGTAATTTGCAGATTGCAGGAGTTCACCTGGCGTGACGATTTCCAGTGGCAGATGGGGAGCGTTTTCAGGGACGATCAGTTTTTCGAACGGACGCCAGTGGCCGGGGATGAAGTCGGTCAGATGCAGTCGCGCCTGGTATTGGCCTGCCTGAATACTGGCGCGCGTGGGAGAGCAGACCGGGCAGGCAGCATAAAAATCAGTGAAGCGCACGCCGTCGCTGGCCAGTTGATCGATATGGGGTGTGTCGTGAAACTGATTTCCGTAGCTGACAGGATCGGGCCAGCCCATATCGTCAATCAATATGAAAACGATATTGGGTCGGTCAGCGGAGATCTTCTGCTCTGCGTGTAACGCTGTAACTGAAATCAGCAGTAAACACACGGCGAATAACAGGCTCTGATGAAGTGATTTCAGGTTCATGTCGAGATCCCCTTTAAGAGAAGAGATGCGTGGTTTACTTTTTACGATAAAAATCGGGACCCTTGCTGCGATATCCAGGGGGAGGCAGTTGCTCCCAGGGGACGACTCCCACTTTCTCTGCCCAGGCCTGCCAGACATCTGCGAGCGCGGCAGATCGCTCCGGTTGTGATTTTGCCAGATCATTTAATTCACTACGATCCTGACTCAGGTCGTACAGTTCCCAGTCGTGCTGATCTTCTTTGACCAGTTTCCAGTTTCCCTCGTGAATGGCTTTGTTGCCTTCATGTTCCCAGAAGAGTGTGCGCGGTTTGGTCTGTTCTGGATGGTGAAAAGTCGGCAAGAGGCTGATGCCGGCAAGCGGGGTGATCTGTTTTCCGTTTCGAGTTTTGGGATATTCCGCTTTTGTTATGTCAACAAACGTGGCCAGCAGGTCAACGACGTGCCCCGTCTGTTGTGTCCAGTCGCCGGTCTGTTTGATCTGTTCCGGCCAGCGGGCAATCAGGGGCGTCGATATGCCCCCTTCATGCATCCACATCTTATGAAAGCGAAACGGCGTGTTGCTGGTATTGGCCCAGCCTACTTCAGCACAGCGAAAGGATTCGCGAGTGCCTGTGACTGCGCCAGGCTGGTGTCCACGGTCGATGTATTCGGCACTGGCACCATTGTCGGATAAAAAGAGGACCAGGGTATTGTCAGTGGCTTTCATTTCGTCGAGTTGTTGAAGTACCTGGCCGATGCCTCGGTCCATGCTGGTGATCATGGCGGCGTAGACGGACATCCGCAGATCCCATTCCTGCTGTTCTGTTTCCGTAAGTGATTCCCAGGATTTGGCATCGGGGTCGCGCGGGGAGAGCGGGCTGTTGATCAGTCCCAGGTTCTGCATTTTCTGATGGCGTTGTTTGCGGAACTGATCCCAGCCTTTCAGATATTTTCCTCGATAGCGGGCAATGTCTTTCGGCCAGGCATGCAGAGGGAAATGAGGCGCCGTATAAGCGAGGTACATAAAGAAGGGTTGCTGCGGTTGATTCTGTGCATGGTCTTTCAGGTACTCGACAGCCCGCTGGCTGAAGGCATCGGTGACGTAATAATCCTGCTGCGGAGGTTGAATATGTTGATTGTCTTCGTAGAGTGGTCGGGGGGCAAAATAGTTACCACCTCCCCCGGTACCATAGGCGCGTAAGAAGCCTCGTCCCAGGGGCCAGTTTTCATTCGCTTCCCGCATCCGGTAAGTCAGATGCCATTTGCCGACGTGATAACATTGATAGCCTGCCGGCGAAAGGACCTGGGGAATGCTGACACAGTGCTGGTTGAGTTCTCCTTGATAGGCGGGCAGTTTGTCGTTCCGGTTCATCCAGCCGATACCCGCCTGATGCGGATACAGGCCGGTCATGAGAGAGGCACGCGTCGGGCAGCAGCGACCGGCATTATAAAACTGTGAGAACCGGAGCCCGTCTTTCGCCAGTTGATCGAGATGGGGAGTCTGGATTTCCGAGCCGTAACAACCCAGGTCGGAAAACCCCAGATCGTCGGCCATGATCAGGATGATATTAGGAGACTTTGCCTGACAGGGGATTGTTGGAATAGCGGATAGAAGCGGGCAGAGCAGAAGCAGCAAAACAGGAAAGTTCAGTTGGCAGAATACATACTGTGAGTTTCGATTCTGGTGCATGATGTTTCTGTTGGTCCTTTGCGTGAGCGTCCGCATTCGAAACTGTTTTGTGTCAATTAAATTGTAGCTGATTCAGAAACGTATTGTATTTTCCTGATGTGAATTCTGTTCGTCAACTCTCTGGTGGAACCAGTGCCGTTTCATCTGGATCAGAGAACGATTTTCGGATCAGGTTGTTTTTGCGTTCGATTCGACGGATACTGCAGTTCAAGGCTTTGGAGATCTCCGCGTTGGTCATGCCGGCCAGTTTCATCGAAACAATGGTCTGACACTCCAGGTCCAGTCGTTGTGATGCTTCCTCAAGTTCGAGTCTGACCTGATGATTGACTTCGTGGAACACAATCTCTTCGAAAAGTGCCTCGAACGGAGTATAGATGCGAGAAATACTCTGGCAGACTCCCTGTTATCAATTATCACTTCCGGGTTTGGAGAGAGTCAATGAGCGAACTGTCTTTTCAAGATATTCCAGGATCTTTAATTAACCTGATTTATCCTTCCCCCTTCGTCTGAATTCTGCTTCTGGCAGGCAGTTTCGGTTGCTCTACAATTCCGGAGATTCTCTGGCTGTCGGGATTCAGGTCAGAGCGACGCAAGCGTGAAATGCAATCGCATCAGGCTCGAAGCGGGAACAGACTTCTTTTCATCTTTTTTGATTCATCAGTTTATGACCGCGTCCTTTTGTCAAACGCATGAGGCTGTCAAATGTCGATTATTCAGCGCCCAATGGACCAGAATACGATCAAACTCTGATTGCGATGAGAATGTACATAACTGTTGATTTGAATGAGTAATCTCTTCCTAAATGCACTGTTGCCGGTAATTTATGTCGATATTGGAAGATTAATTTTATATGATGGAACAGTTAATTTATTCTGAATTCGATTTTAATGGGGCCACATATGCGAATTCTGATTGGGTGGGATAATCCCGATGAATGCGAACTCATGTCTCTGTATCTGGGAGTGAGTGAGAATGAACTGGTAATCTGTGCGACACCCGAAGACTTCATGTCACAGGTACAGGAACAGCATGACTGGGACATCATACTGATGTCGATCATGTCTCCTGATCCGCAAACCGCCTTTGATCACTTTGAGCAGATACAAAAGAAGCACCTGGATACGCCCATCGTGGGAGCCTGTCCGACCCAGGGGACCTTTCATGTCGCCCGCTTCTTAACGGCCGGCATGCGGGCTTACATTATCCGCGATGAAGGCGGGGACTTCATGTTTCTGCTGGAAACCACATTACAGAGCGTCGTGGATTCTGTCCGCGCCGAGCGCGAACGTTTTGTGGCGGAGCGTCTGCGGGAGGAAGTGGAGTCTGTGCGCAAGCTGCAGGAATCAATCATCCCGACCAACCTGATTTCCCCCGACCGGTTTGATGTTACTGCGCGGTATGAATCTTCACAGATTCGCGTGTTCGGTGGTCAGCCGGTCACGCTGGCGGGAGGGGATTATTACGATGTCTTTATGCTGGATGATGATAATCTGGTGTTACTGGTCGGCGATGCTTCGGGGCACGGCATGAAAGCCTGCATGTCGATCATGACCATGCATACGCTGGTGGGAATGATTCGTTCCAACAAATATCTGGATACGGCTGCCTTCGTGAAAGATGTGAATAATCGACTGTGTGACCAGGCGATCGTAAATGATGATGGGGGTTTTATCACGCTGCTCTATGGAATCCTGAATTCCAAAACAAATGAATTTCAATGGACGTCCGCGGGTGCACCAATTCCAATGATTCAGGAACTGGAAACCAATCAGGTGCGCGAACTGGGGACACTCGATGATGGGGGGCTGCCCCTGGGGATTGTACCAGGTGCAGAATATGATATTCACACCTCCGTAGTTCCACCTGACAGTCGCCTGCTGATTTTTACAGATGGTCTGGCGGAAGCATTTCCCGGAGAGAAAGAGACATTCGGCGAATTTGGAATACCCGGAATCATGCAGTCATTACAGTCATCGCGGAGCCAGAATCTGGAAGAATCACTTGAAAACCTGTTTCGGGATTCCAATGCTTTTACAGACGGATCTGGCAGGCACGATGATACATCAGTTGTATTATTAGAGCGAAAAAACTAGAGTTCCTGTATTAATTTGAAACGAACTGAACGGATAAGTTTGTCTGGTTTAATGCAGGGTTTTCGGTTTTATGGCAGCTGATGCAGAATTGAATCTCTCGTTTATCGAGAAGAAATTAGGTACGCTCGGACGTATTTCACTTTATGCAGGGCTGGTCGGGGCTTACAGCCTGATACCTGTGGTCAAAGAAAACCCAGGTTGGCTTCACGACCTGGGTTTATCTGAAACACTAAGTGATGAAATCGAACAGTTCGGAGATCTGTCTTCCAGTCTGCATGGAATTCTGGGGCTGGTGCTGGGCCTGTTGCTGGTGTTTCGAACGAACAGTTCTTACTCCCGCTGGTGGGAAGCCCGTAAGCTGTGGGGCCGCCTGGTGAATGTGACCCGGAACATGGCGATCAAATTTCGCGAGTTCACCAACTTCAACCGCGATGAACTGCGGGAACTGGCGGGAATTATTGTCGCGTTTCCCGAAGCGCTACGCGATCACCTGCGTGAAGATGATGACTTTGACATGTTTCCGGAACTCGAACAGATCGATCCTCCACCACGTCATATTCCAGCTTATATTGCAGACCTGATCTACCGTCGCGTGATAGGCTGGAAACGTTCCGGGCTGATTGACGGTGATGAATTGCGAATCATCGATACCGAGGTTCGCGAACTGATGGAGATCTGCGGCGGTTGCGAGCGGATTCGCCGAACGCGGCTTTCGCCTTCCTATCGGCTGTTCGTGCGCCACTGTATTACGCTTTACCTGTGTACGCTTCCCTGGGGACTGGTAGAAGACTTCGCACTGTGGACGGTACCACTGACGGTCATCATGGCTTATTTCATGATCGGGATTGAAGTCATTGCACACTCCGTGGAAGAACCATTTGGTCTGGACGAAGACGACCTCGACCTGGATGGTCTGTGTATTACGATTCGATCCACGGTGAATGAGATTCTGGATCGCTTCGGTAAACAGACAGATAACCCCACCTGAGTCTCGGCCTATTCCGTGACCTGTTCCATGAAGTTGGTATAGGCGTACCAGTCGGGATCGGCTTCTGTATGGAACTCGATCGGAAGAGGTGCTGCCTCAGCTAGCGTTTCGTTCAATACCTGCAATGCCTGGTCTGCATCACGCAGGTACCATTGCCACTCACAGATCTGGTTACCGGTGATCAACATGGTCAGGTGTCCCAGGCCTGCTTTCAGCCAGATCTCGACCAGTAGTTCTTCAAACTGGTTCATCTGCTCCTGATCTTCCGGACCGGGCATGCCAGTTTCGTTGGGCGAAGTATACGACCAGATGATTTCTACCCGGGCGGGAAAATCAGACGTACCGAGGTCCTGTGGGATTGCCGGCAGGAGGCGAAACAGGACGGTGAACTCATCCTCCATCGCGGTTGCCGTGAGCCATTCCTGTTCATGTGGTTGATCTGTCAATTGACCGACTCCTCTGTTTTGGGCTGTGTCAATAACGAGACGACAATCAGGACAATGAAGCCCAGCGGGATGGTGACGAGTCCTGGTTGACTGAAGGGAACAATGGCTGTTTCAGGATCCCATCCATAGATACCTTTGTAGGAGTCGGCACTCAGCAGAATCCAGCCCAGTGAAGTGATCATGCCGGTAAAGATGGCGACGGTAATTCCCTGCTTCGTGGTTTTAGGCCAGAAGAGCAGCATCACCAGAGCCGGCAGATTCGCCGACGCCGCCACACTGAAGGCCCATCCAACCAGATAGTTCACGTTGAATTTTTCAAACAGAATGCCCAGGATAATGGCAATTACTCCGACTACAACCGACGCGATTTTGGCGATGCGGACTTTGGCGAAGTCATTCATTTCAATTTTCAGAAAGCTCGACATCAGGTCGTGCACTACTGCACCGCTGGATGCGATAATCAAACCGCTGACCGTTCCGAGTACCGTGGTGAAAGCAATCGCAGAGATAATCGCAAACAGCCAGTCGCCGATACTTTTTGCCAGTAGGGGGGCAGCCATATTGGAGTTAGTGACATCCATCGCGCCACTGGTCATGGCTCCCAGCCCCATGAACAGGGTCAAGATATAGAAGTAACCAATACTGCCGATCCCGACAATCGTACTTTTACGGGCACTGGCCTGATCCTTCACAGTGTAGTAACGAATCAGGATGTGTGGCAGTGATGCGGTTCCGCAGAAGAGCGCCAGCATCAATGAGAGGAAGTTGAGTTTTTCATAAAATTTATCCCCACGAATACCGGCAAACTTGGGATGGTTGCCGGGACTGAGGACTTTTTCCCCTGAAGTCGGTTTAGGGAAATAAATCGTCAGCGCTGAACCGTCTTCTTCTTTAATGGATTCAGAACCCCAGAGAATGATTTCACTTTCCCGAATGGTACTTAAAAAACCGGTCAGTCCCAGTGGACCAGTTTCGGTTTTGTCACCGGGTAGTTTGCTGATCCGACCGACAGGATAAAAATCAGTTTCTCCCTCGCCAGTCCCCTGCGGCAATCCATTGATAATGACCGCACCCTGGGAAGTGGTCAGTTTGTATTGGGTTTCGGAAAGAAAATACTGTTGTTCTTCATTTTCGGAAATTTTCCAGTAAGAGTTCTTACCGTCCTGTGTCAGTTGCAGGAATCCTTTTTCTGCCCATGCACCCTGATCGAGAGAAGTCAGTTTGTCCTGATCGGTCAGCTTGAGTTCTGATCTCCATTGCTTAAGATCATTCTCTGCAACAGGCCCGAGGATCTGGAACTGGTGTGTGCTCTTGCCGTCGTTGACCGGTTCGGTGGAAAGTCCACGCTGTAGAATCAGGACTGTGAGAATCGTGCTGAAGATGACGAGCAGAGAGCCTTTGAGAAACTGCACATAAGTTGTACTGACCATCCCTGCTGTGACCACAATCAGGATGACAATCGTTCCGACCATCAACACGCCAACATAGTGTGGAAAGCCGAGCAGGGGAGTGATCAGTGCGCCGGCACCAACCATCTGGGGGATCAGGTAAAAGATACTGACAGCCAGCGTACTGATGGCGGCGGCAAGTTTGATACCTCGTGACTGGAATTTACTGTCGAGCGCATCGGCGAAGGTAAAACGCCCCATGCGTTTCAGTGGTTCTGCAATAACGAACAATGCGACGATCCAGCCTGCCAGGTACCCAATGGAGTACAGAAACCCATCGTATCCATAAAAGGCAATCATGCCACAGATACCGAGGAAGGAAGCGGCTGACAGGTAGTCTCCTGCGAAGGCCACCCCATTCACAAACCAGTGGATGCCACCGCCGGCAGCGAAATAACCTTTCGCTGATTTGGCTTTGGCTCCCAGCCAGAAACTGAGCCCGAGGGTCACGGCAACGATGGCGCCGAAGATTAAGACGGCCATCAGAGAGGGTTCATAAATCATGATTTTGCCTCCCCGTTCTCTGCTGTCGGGGAGTCAATTTCATTACGGCACATCCAGCCATATATCATGGCCAGCAGAAACGCGGCGATGATCAGGGTAAAGCCATACACGATGGCCAGGTTCAAGCCGGCAAAAACCACTAATTCCATCCGGGCAGGCGAGAATGTATTCAGAAAAACAAATCCGCCGTACAACACCAGATAAACCATGAAGAGTTTGAGACCCAGTCGCGTGTTTCGCGAAATGGTCTCGAGGCTCTCTTTTTCATCTGGCTCGTTGGAGCCATGATCAAAACCTGCCATAAGAAGTAAACCCTTTAGATGAAACGCTATTTCGGGCAAGATCAGCCAGAAAGGCTGAATCTGGATAAATGATTGAAATGACTATTCAACCGTGATTCGGGTGTGGAATCAACTGACTTCAGAACGGGAGCAGCAAAGATATTGAAAAACGGCTCTTTTAGACAGGGAATCAGCGGACTTCCTCTTTCAGACGCTGTACAAGCCTGAACAAAATCAGATTCAGTCACTGGGAGTTTTCGAAGAGGAATTCAAAGCCAGATGCTTACGATTGGCATTCAGTTTCTTTTCTCCGATGCCTTTGACGTTCAGCAAGTCATTGATGGAAGCGAATGGACCATTTGCTTCCCGGTGGGCCACAATTCGTTTTCCCAGTGAAGTGCCGATACCCTCAAGTTGTGCAAACTCCACCCAGGTTGCCTGATTGATATCAACCTGATACTCGTACGGGAGATGGGGCAACCGCCCGATTTCAACCGCTTCTGTTCCCCAATGTGACATCTGGATCAAGTGAATCATTGCAGCTACAAGGATTGCGACGAACAGGATTCCTAAAAAATACTGGTCATCCCTTTTCAGGCCGAGGAAAGGGCGTGATGGGGGTTCGTTGGTTTCCTGCTCCTGCATCGGCGGTCTGTTCTCGCGTTGAAGAGTGATGAAAAAGTACTGAGAAATACCGTGTCCGGAAAGGAAAGGTCTTGAAAAGCGAGGACACTATTTGACCTCACTGAGAATAACCCATAGAATAAAAGTATAGTTCAACAGAATTATTGCCTATCCAGTTCAGATTGTATCAACAAGCTTACAACCACAGAGAATTTATTCCAACGTTGAGGGGGTTCCGTGCGAAATCTTTTACATTGTATGAAACACACACATTTGATCTGTTCGGTCTTCACGTTGCTTTCCATTTCGCTGATGAGTAATGGCGTGGTCTGTGCGCAGTCTGATACTAAAGGTCCGCCAAAACCTCAGGAAATGACATTAACGGCACAGGGGGGGTGGCCGATTGCGATTACCTACTATGAATCCAGTAATGCCTCTGATTCCCCGGTAGTTGTATTGCTGCATGGTAAAGGGGGAAGCAAACGGGTATGGGATCAGCAGTTTGCATCTATCCTGCAGCAAAATGGTTATGCAGTTGTTTCTGTGGATTTACGAAAGCATGGAAAAAGTAAGTTGAATGCCGCCGATGCAGGAGGCAATCAGAATCAGAAAGGGAATTCCCGGGATAAGCTGACCGCTCTGGATTACAGGGGGATGTTGGCCCTGGATATGGAAGCTGTCTGGAAGTTTCTTTACGACGAGCATCAGAAAAAACACTTAAACATGCAGAAGACGGCAATCATTGCTGCTGATATGAGTGTGCCGATTGTCTTGAATTATGCACTGTATGACTGGAGTAAAATTCCCTATGACGATGCTCCTGTGCTGGCAGCTAAAACTCCTAAAGGCCAGACGGTAAGAGCACTGGTGCTGATTTCGCCTGATACCAGTGTGCCTGGAGTCTCTGGAGCGCTTGCCGCAGTAAAAGTCAAGGACCCAATATTAGGGATGGGTTTTTTCGTGTGTACGGGGGCCAGCGACTCCCTGGATCGTGGTGCTGCCAAGAAGCTGTTTACGCAATTGTCTTCTTCACAGGATTCGAGCGAGCGGATGTACTTCAAGGAATATCCAGGCAAGTTGCGAGGCACTGATATGCTTGGAAAGCGTTTGGGACTCGAAGTGGATATCTTAAAGTTTCTGGATAAGCATCTGAAAAAGCTGCAGGGTGAGTGGTCTGATCGTCGTCCCCGCTATGACCGGGATGAATAAACTCACCACCGTGATTTGAGGGGGCAATGACTGTCAGGCTGCTTTTTGCGAAGGAGTGTCATCCTGACAGGTATTCTCGCACACGGACAGGGGATTCGAGGCAATTCTGTCTGACAGTATCGCGATTTCAGTCTTAATTGCATTGATTTCGCGTTCTTTTTCCAGCAGGATGGATTCCAGACGTGTGATCCTTTTTTCCGGATTGCGTTGCAGGAGTCGGTTGATGACATCCAGCATGAGAGCAGCCCGGTAGAGCTTCATGACCAGGCTCTTTAAGCGAAACATTCGTGCCGACTTCAGAAGTCCGGCCATACGAAACGCCCGCAGGAAGGCAATCATCGGCAGGCAGATGACGGCCAGATCGATCCAGTGTTTGCGGCAGTATTCGATACGTTTCTTTTCGATTGAAATCATCACGATGAATTCGAGAGTGAATGCAAACCAGATGAACCCGGTCGCGAGTGCAGTGATATCCGCCAGAAGGGGGCTGGCTTCAATCTGCTTCTGCCAGTAATTCTCCACAGCAAACAGAGGTAGCACGAGCAAGGCTATCACCAGCATCGGGACGGAAAAGGATTTTCTCACCCGTTCCAGAAATGCCTGATTCACTTCTCGCCACGCCAGAAGGGGAAACCAGATGGCCCGCCCTGTCATTTGATCTCGTGCGCAAATTCTGAGAGGGGGCGCCAGGCAATAGAGCAGGTTAAATTTCCAGCGGGGACTTCCCAGTGCAATATGCGTGACCGCTTCAACGACAAAGCAGGGGTATAGCAGGAACAGGCACCAGTTGCAGATATTCAATGCGATTCCCGGTGATTCCAGATTAATGAGATGTAGCGTGCCTGCAAAAAATACAAGAAACAGAATGGAGCAGCAGAACATGGGGGCTGCTGCAAACTGGTCTACTTTTTTGATATACCGATTCATGGTTCTCATCACTGGAAATGGGGATGGGTGCGAAATACATCCCAATGAAAACGTCAGCTGGGGCGAAGGTTTATATTGGATATCGGCAAGAGCGTCTATTCAGAATAACCGGACCAGCCTGGTCGCAGAAAAAAGAGACCAATCAATATGATGACAGAATGGAGCGGTCAGAATCCATGTAAACGCTGTTTCAGATTAGCTGATCCGTATAGATTCTCCGGATATTTAACCTGTGTTATTGAATGTGTCTCAAAGTGAGGTGTGTTTGTAGAAATGATGTCGTAATTGTTACAAAAGTTGATGGATTGTGTTGCGGATATGATTCTGGTACTTGTGACGCGGTTTTTGTAAGTTGTATTATTGTAACGTGATAAGTGAGGTAAGTTCTGTTTTGGGGGTTGTTTTGGCACGGCGAGTGCATAAGTTTCTGAATACCACGATGTGGTTTAAATGATAACAGAAACTTGTCTTTTCAAAAGTGGAGAAATCTCAATGAAACGTTTACTTACAGCTTTGGCAATTTGTACCGCGGCAGTTGTGATGCTGTCTGGCGATTCTCAGGCCGCTGAAACTCAGACTGCTTTTTTTCAACCTCGTCCCGGTGGTGTGGTTGACGTGATTACCTCGCCATTTCGTGCATTAACACAACCGGTCAGTTACCGGACTGCACAGCAAACCTATCGCCCCTATTACGGCCAGGCCTCTTATGGCAGTACGAATTGTGTGAATGGGGTCTGTTATCCCACCAGTAATTACTCCAGTTACAGTAGTCCTTGCGCTTCTGGTAACTGCGGGACAGGAATGGCATGTCCCGGTGGTAACTGTGGGACTGGTTACAATAATGTTAGCTGCCCTGGAGGAAACTGTAACTTGACTCAATACCGTTATCCTACGCAGAGTTACAGTGGGTATCGTGGAACAGGTCTGAATAATATGCAGCAATACCCTGCCTATCGTCCCGTAGCCCAGCCTGTGTACCGGACCTCTGTGCCGACGTCTACTAATTCTATCCGAAATGATCCATTTTTCCCTTAATTCAAGTGTGATTCTCACAAAAACTGGTTCAAAACTACAGGATGAATAATGTGGTTATGCAAACACTGAGCTGCTGGACTGTTCCAGCAGCTCAGTTGTCATTTTTGGAAAATTACTCTGGGTAAAGTTGTTTTACTTGTTAAACTAACTACAGGTGTCAGTTAATTTATGTATAAACTGACTATTGGTTGAATAAAGTGCAAAACGATCTTTCTCTCGATCATAGCTTCATCCAATTACAGATTTTGAGGTTCTCGATTTCAGTATAAAAAAGAATGATCAACTACAGGCAGGGACGTCGAAGTATAGAATTAGGGATAATGGTTAAAATTTAATGGCGGTTGCTTCTGTCCGATGACATGAGGTGACAGCTGTTTGGGAATATTAAAGACATGTAGCTGTATCGGACGGAAAGTTCTGATTTCTTTTTTTGGTGCTCAGGAGAAGATTCCTTAATTTTCAAATTAAACGTTTGATGCAGTCATTGTGAGGAACAGGACAGTAATGGGTCGCGAATTGGTACACTCTCTCAGCTCCCCGATTCATTCCATGCATACATTTTCCTACGGCGCGGTGCCGCAGGACAACGGGGTGCTTTTTTCTGTTTACAGTCGATCAGCTACATCCATGTGGCTTCTGCTGTACAATCATGTTGATGATACAGAGCCTTCGGAAGTCATCCGTTTCAATCAGGAATATGGGCGTCTCGGAGATATCTGGACTGCATTCATATCCGGCATTGGTCCAGGTCAACTTTATCACTTCCAGGCGGATGGTCCCTTTCAACCGGAAATCGGTCAGCGGTTTGATAAACGGGCACGACTGATTGACCCCTATGCAAAAGCGCTTGCGGGTAATTTTCAACCCTCATTAGATGGTATCGTAAGGCCTCCCAAATGTGTGGTCGTCGATGATCAGTTTGACTGGCAGGGAGACCGGCATGTCCGTCACCACCTGGCAGACACGGTGATTTATGAAATGCATGTTCGTGGTTTTACCAATTCGCCTTCGAGCGGAGTAGAGCATCCCGGCACTTACCTGGGTGTTATCGAGAAGATCCCGTATCTGATTGATCTGGGGGTCACCGCGGTCGAGTTAATGCCGATTCACGAATTCCCGATGAATGAGGCTGATGGTACATTCACAGACCATCAGAACTATTGGGGCTATGAAACTCTGGCGTTCTTTGCGCCACACCGTGGTTTTGCGACGAATTCAGAACCGGGGGGGCAGGTACGAGAATTCAAAGAGATGGTGCGGGCGCTGCATAAAGCCGGCATCGAAGTCATTCTGGATGTGGTATTCAATCATACTGCAGAAGGCAATGAAAACGGCCCGACTCTCTCATTCCGTGGATTGGAGAACCAGGTTTATTACCACCTGGATCAGGGTGGGAAGTACTATAAAAACTATTCCGGTTGTGGAAACGCAATCAACGGAAACCATCCGGTAGTGCGGGAAATGATCTTCCATTGTCTGCGGCACTGGACGTGTAACTATCATATTGACGGATTCCGTTTTGACCTGGCATCGATTTTGAGCCGAGACCGTAGCGGTCATCTCGTTCCCAGTCCTCCGCTGGTGGAAGCGATTGCAGAAGATCCATTGCTTGCCGATACCAAGCTGATTGCCGAAGCCTGGGATGCTGCCGGTGCTTATCAGGTCGGATCATTTTCCCACATCCGCTGGGCGGAGTGGAACGGTCGTTACCGGGATGATATCCGTCGATTCTGGAGAGGTGATGTTCCCACGCTGGGAGATTATGCCACGCGTATTTCGGGATCGAGCGATCTCTATCAGGAGACGGGGCGCGAACCCTTTCATGGCGTCAACTTTATTACCGCACACGATGGCTTCACGCTGAATGACCTGGTGAGCTACGAACACAAGCACAATTATGCCAACCGCGAAGATAATCAGGATGGCGAAAACAATAACATCAGCATGAATTTCGGCGTCGAAGGGCCGACTGATGATCCTGCGATTATCGGAATGCGTGAGCGTCAGATAAAGAACATGCTGGCGACGCTCTTTCTGAGCCAGGGAGTCCCGATGCTGCTCTCCGGTGATGAATGCCGCCGAACTCAGCGTGGGAATAACAATACCTACTGTCAGGACAACGCCATCTCATGGTTTGACTGGTCACTGGTCAACAAGTACAAAGGCCTGTATCGGTTCTGTAAGGAACTGATTCATTTCCGGCTGTGTGAGCCGACTCTGAGGCAGAAAAACTTCCTTACCGGTCAATCAGATGGTGTTGAAAAACTGCCTGATATCAGCTGGTATAATGTCATGGGCCAGTCTGTCGACTGGAGTCATGATAAGCACTGCCTGTTATGTATTCTGGGGGCAAGGCATTCCTCAAGACGGGTACGCGATGGTTCTGACTTGATGATTCTGGTGAATTCCTCACCCGATCCACAGGCATTTGAATTGCCTGTGGGGATCAAGCCTAAGGAGTGGAACCTGACGATTGATACGTCGGCCCGTTCTCCGCTGGATATTTACCCCAAGCGGGATGGAGCGACGCTGTATCCCCGTGTTGCCGTACTGCCGCCACGCTCACTGCGTTGCTATGTACGTCGGGGTGGTCGTAAATAAACCGTTGATGGTCAGATCAACTGCATGATTACGATGAGGATTCCCAGGGGAATGCACCAGTACGCGAAGTAGTGCAGCTTGCCTTTTTCCAGCCAGCGCACCAGCAACCAGAGGGCCACGACTCCCACCACTGCTGCGATCAGTGCGCCGGAGAGTAAGAGGTTCAGTGGTGTGCTGAGGTGCTGGTTCGAAATGATTTCCGCCGTCTCCAGAATAGTGGCACCGGAAATCGCCGGGATCGCAAGTAGAAAAGAGAAGGTGGCAGCGGACTGCCTCGACATCCCTGTGAACAGTCCAGCAACGATGGTGCTCCCGCTGCGTGAGATTCCCGGCAGAATGGCGATCGCCTGCGCCAGTCCTATCAGCAGCGCCTGCTTGTAGGTGATTTTTGTGTAACTTTGATCGTTCTGAGGGATGCGAGGGATCAGCAACAGGATCAGGCCGGTCACAGGCAGCATGCAGCCAGCCAGCAGGGGGCTCTCCAGAAAATGCTCTGCATATTTTTTGGCAGTCAAGCCAATGACAACGACAGGCAGTGTGCCCACGAGCAACAGCGGAATGACGCGTAGGTCCTGACTTACGAGCCGGAAGATCGTTTTGTGATAAAAGATCAGGATTGAGAGCAGCGTTCCTGCGTGAAGCACGATATTCACATCAGTCTGATCTGCCTGGATCTCCAGCAGGCTCTCCACGATCACCAGGTGCCCGGAAGAGCTGATGGGCAGGAACTCGCTGATTCCCTGGATGATGGACAGCAGTATCATTTTTAACCAGGTCATGATGGTGTCTTTTCAAGGAAACAGGAAGAGATTGGCATCGACCAGTCTTGAGACTGATCAGCGTTGATTGATCCCAAAGGCATTATAATGTCACGATGCCCTGGAGTTTGAAGTGATGTAAGTATTTATATAGATAAGGAATACAGAATGTGAAGGTTGTTGATTCTAAATGAAAATCGTGGGAGTCTATTGCAGAGACTCTATAACGAGGAATCGGAATCTTGTCAATTTGAGTCGAGTTTAACGGTTGAACGGGTTAGATTGAGTCGCTATTGTGGTTGCCTACTGTAAATGAGGTTTCAAAAGTCTTTAATTGTAATGGATCACAATGAATACACTCATCCCAGCAACACTGGTGTTATCTCTTTCATTAGCACCAGCTCAGTCAGTGGAAGTCCCTGCGTTACCTGACAACGTCATTCAACTTTTTAAAATGGAAGAAGATGTCTCCCGCCATCAGCTGTTACTGTTTACCGCAAGCTGGTGTCCTGCCTGCGTGCAGATGAAGAACAATGAATTTCCCGCGCTCAGAAAACAGAACTGGGAAATCAGTGAAGCGAAATCAAGCCATATCCGCGTGATTGATGTCGACCAGCACGCAGATTTGACTGATAAGTATAATGTGCAGTCACTGCCGACGTTGATTCTGATTGTCGATGGGAAAGAAGTCAGTCGTTCCGGTTCATTGAATGCCTACCGCATCGCTGAGATGTTCTATAATCGCAAATAGACTGTTTCGAGTATAGCTGTAGCGACTCCAGGACCAGTTGATCGAGTATCATTGATGGAGAGACGCTATGGTTAAAGGTGACGCGCTCTGGACAGCATTCAGGTTTAGTGAGTTGCTTGAGAGCCGATGTGCTTAATCGGCTCGTTTACTTTCCAGGAACCTAAGATTCTGGAAGATGCGATTTCAGAGCGAAGCTGATGTACTTCTCCCTGCATGCGTTCCAGTGAATGCTGTTGAGAGTAGATCTGACGGCACTCGCGTTCCAGGTGGGGGAACAGGCCGTGTGACAATCTGGTTTTGGCTAGATGGTCTGCCAGTTGATTGATTTCCTGTTCCAGCCCCCGTTTCAGTTTGCGGGTAAACATCATGACCAGAAACCCGGTCCAGATCAGGAAAATGACTCCCGCGGTGACGTAGAAGTCAATTGCCAGGATATTCGATTCGTCGAGGAACGAGTCGTAGAAAAAGTTTTTTCCGATGCGCGCGAGTGCATAGACGACCAGTGCCAGAAACAGGGTTTCATACACACAACGGGTAAACCAGCCTGAGTTTTTATGCGTCAGTCGGGTAATAATGCTGTCGATTTTGGTGCCGGCGTCATTCAGGAACTGTTCTTCGACATGCGCGGCTTCGGTCTGCAGGGATTCCAGTGAGCCGATCTGGTGTCCTTCGGGAGGGTTAAGGCCTGCCGCCTGGGTATATCCGTCGATCAGCAACTGTGATTCGCGTAGTTTATTATCATCCAGTCCGAATGAACCAATCCGTTTCAAGCGGTCATCCGCCGCTTGTTCCTGTTGCCGATTTCCCAGCCAACGAGCACCCTGCAGGGCACCGATCAAAGCGACCTGTGCCGAATTTCTGGCACGGAACAGGCTGGCTGAAGCGACCAGATTTCCTAGTCCATTGTATAGACGGAGCATCAGGGAAAAAGGGCTTGAGCCCCAGGAATCCGAGACGCAGGAAAGGAGTCTACGTTCCCAGAGGTTGCGGCTGACAAGTAGTTCCGTACGCAGTTCCTGTGACATTTGTTGCGTGAGAACAGCCTGCTGTTGCTTCAGGAATGACTCGAGTTCCTGTACTGCCGGCAGTGCGTTTTTGATTTTACCTGCACAGTGGTCGATAGCATTCTGCATTAATTCCAGCAGGTTGGCGCGCCGAACCTGAAGTCGTTCCGACTTGCCGAGCTGAGAACTTAAAATGTTCTGTAATGCAGCGAAATCCGGATCGGGGGTTCGGTCTGCCAGTTGATCTTCCAGTGCTTTGACCGAATCGACAAAGAAGATTTCCGGTACTTCAAACTGCTGTGAAAGCTGCTGTTTCCAGTCTTCGCGAATGTCCTCATCCAGTCCGGCGTGTGTCTGCACGAAAATCAGTCGCCGACCGATGGCTGCTTCGATCAGCTCTTCAGAGACCCGCGCGGAGCGATATTTCTGCTGTGTTGAGGTGTAAAGTAAAATGTCACACAGCGGAATAATGTGTTGCAGTCGGGTCAGGTTGTTTTCTTCGAAGTTAGATTCAGATGTATCCGGGTCCGGGCAGTCGATCAGAATGATGTTCTGCAACTGATCCAGTTTTTTCTGTTCGACTTGAAACTGGCTCAGGTCCAGCCCCAGACGATCAAGGTCTGTTTCCGGATGCGCGATCAGGACCGGTTTTGTTGTTGTTGGTCGCTGGCGTCCGGATGACGTGCAGTACGATCCGATCAGTGCATTGACCAGGCTGCTTTTTCCTGTTCCCGTTCCGCCAAAGGTGGCGATGACCAGGGGAGATTCCAGTCGAACGCGGAGCATTCCCAGGCGGGGCAGGAGTTGCTGGATCACTGCCTGGCATTGTTGTGCGGTTTTCCAATGCGTCTGCTGCTCACTCCATTGTTTGAGCTGATGGATCAGGTTGTCCACAGCTGCCAGCATTTCAATTTGTGCTAATTCTGATGTAGGCATGGTTTCTGTCTTTGTTTGTGATCTCATGTCTCAGATAAAGTTGAAGCGGTTTCCAAATTCAAAGTGGAGGCTCAATTCTAAAGCGTGATCTGCAGTTGATTCAGCTGTTGTTCCAGTTCGTTGACGGTCTGTTGAACTGCATGGTAATGTTTGGAGTCTGGCAAGGCGACGGCAGACTTCAGTTCTTCAGGAAGGGTTTTGAGTAAATGGGTTCGAACGGCATTTGCCAGCCACTCGGTCCGTTTCTGTGCAAAGACAGCGTGAAATCGTCTGATTTTTGCTTCCAGGTATCCCATGCCTGAAGCAGCCGAACTGCTGACGGCTGTTTCTCCAACTGTCGTGGCTGCAGCGCCGCCGGCCACATCACCGGCGACATTGACAACCGACTGAATCATAGTATCGGTGACGATTTGGGTTCCCACATCACCGACGGCGCCGAAGCCGACAAAGAATAATCCGACACTGAGGACCGGGCGTCCCACGGCAGCGGCTCGGTCGATCTGTTTGATCAACGAATAATACTGCGGGCTTTCCGATTTGAAACTGGTCATCTCTCGATCGACCAGCTCTTCAAATTGAGTCGTGAAGTCAAACTGTGAATGCTCTGAATGCAATGTCTTCAGAAGTGCTTCGCGTGAGGTCCCGCTTAACAACGATTTCAGACGACTGGTCAGCAGGGCATTACCCAGTTCACTGACGAGTGTCAGGCGATCATAGATGCCCTCCACTGTCTGCAGTACCACAGACCACTCCTGGTCACGATAAACTTCCATCGGAGGCCGTTTTTCTTCTGTAGTGAGTGCATGCAGGTAACGAACCGGCCAGAGGACTCCTTTGCCCAGTGAATTGTAGAAACCGTGCACGTGGGCGGACCAGCCTTCCCGCTGTTCCTGCCACCATTTACGGACGGCGGCAACGATCACGGAGTTGGGAACCAGCGGCCAGTTTTCGATCTCGGCCAGTTCATGCTCTGAAAGCAACTCTGCTGCAGAACGGAATTCCTGACTGCGGGATTTGATTTCCCTCAGATAAGAAGGGACCCCTGTATCCTGCTGGATGAGATACTTCAATGCACCACGCAGTGTCTGAATTTTGATCTCGCCGAATTGCATTTGTGACAGGACTTCCATCAGGTTTACAGGTGAGTCTGACTGTGGAGTGTCGGCATTAATCTCGGAGGGGGCATCTGTCGCAGCTGGTTCAAACTGACGAGGATAAAAAGGGAGTTCCAGGTTGGTTGCCGCACGTCGGTCATTCGGAGCGATAAAAACCAGTTCCGGATGCGCTCCGGTTTCCTGGCAGAATGTGTTTAACCACAAAGGCCAGTATGCTTCATCGTCGGGTAGCTGGCATTGATTGAAGACGGTGAGGATGACCTTGTCTTCCCGGGCGGCTTCCCGGAAAAACTTTTTCACCGCGGCGTCATTATATTTCTGCTGAGTGAGCACGGTGACCAGCACGTCTGCGCATTGCCTGATCCGTTCTGCACGTTCCCAGTTGACTTCGGCATCGCTGTCGATATCGGGGGTATCCAGTACGAGGAGGTTCGAAGCCAGGGTATCACAGTTTTTCCAGAAGAGCAGATGCGCTTCATCCTGTTTGAGGGGATCTTCAGCAGATGACCAGGGCACCAACTGGAATCCCTGGAAGACTTCCCGTAAATCGTGCTGCTGCTCAAAGTGCTGGGGCACGAGGCAAACCGGATGGCGTGTCTGGGAGGCAAGCGGGCTGATGGCGCTGGTCTGTTGATCCACCAGGTGATTGAAGATCACACTTTTGCCGATATTGGTTCCGCCCACCACTGCGACGACCAGATACATCTGGTTAGTCAATTGGGGGATCAACTTACGTTCCAGTATATCAAACCATTCGCGGCCACTGAGCCTGGGGATCTCCAGTTGGCTGGACTCTGCTTCCAGTGCCTGCAGATGATTTTGCAGCTGGTGGATCGTGTTCGAAAATTTGTCAAGCGTGGTGGACATAGGACAATTGAGCTCAGGGGGATTGTGTTTCAGTCTGTCATTCGTCTGTCAGAGTTCATTCTTGTGATGAATGGTAATGTTTGAGTATATCGATTTCAGGATTACAGGATGACCCCAAATTGAAGCTCAGTCACTTCAAATTCGATCCAATTCCCTGAATTAACGGTCGCAAGGTTTGACGGGCGCAAATAACTCAGATAGGATCCACCCAGCCGCACTTTGCAGTGTTCTCAGCTCAAATTGCGCAAAGAGAATTTGTAAATGCTGTTTGACGCCTTCAATAGCTAAGTCTATTGATTGTAATTCTTTAAGAACGTGGCCCCTGGCAGGTCATGTGCCCATTAACAAAAGAGGAGCTGAAGATGTCGGATTTAGTCGTCAAGGATATTCTTGAAGCGGGTGTTCACTACGGTCACAAGACGAGCCGCTGGAACCCCAAAATGCGACCTTATATTTACGGTCGCCGTAACCAGATTCATATTATCGACCTGAAAGAAACTGTCCGCGGTATTATTCGTGGAAAACGTTATCTGGAACGGGTTGCCTCACAGGGAAGTCTGATCCTGTTTGTAGGTACCAAGAAGCAGGCACAAGGCCCGATTCGCGATGCAGCGACTGCATGCGGTATGCCTTATGTGACAGAACGCTGGCTGGGTGGTGCATTAACCAACTTCCGCACCGTACGTAACCGCCTGAAACGTCTGGAAGAGCTGGAATCATTTGATGAAACTGGTGAAATTCATTCTTACTCCAAGAAGATGCAGTCCACACTGCTGCGTGAAAAGCGAAAAGTCTTCCGTAACCTGAACGGCATCCGGACGATGAACCGTCTGCCCGAAGCACTGGTTGTGGTTGACCCAACCAAGGAAAAGAATGCGGTTCACGAAGCACACATTCTGGGAATCAAAGTGGTTGGTCTGATTGATACCGACTCGGATCCTGATGAAGTCGATCTGCCGATCCCCGGTAATGATGACAGCATTCGTTCGATCCGCCTGGTGATGAATCAACTGGCTTCTTCCATCATGGAAGGTAAAGGCAAACTGCCTGATACCGGTAAAAAAGATGACAGTGGTGATGCAGGTGCTGAAGAAGAATTCAAGCCTGTTCCTTCGCTGTAAGCAATACATGGCAAATCGAGATGGCGACAGTGTCTCCCGCCGACTGGCAAATCAGCCAGTCAGCGGAGTCACTTCAAAACACACATAAATCGGAATATCAAATTAAAGCAATTGATGAAGCAGTTGCTTTCGAAGGAGATTACTGAGATGGCTGAAATCACAGCAGCAGCCGTGAAAGCATTACGTGAAATTACCGACCTGCCCATGATGGCCTGTAAAAAAGCATTACAGGAAGCAGACGGGGATCAGGAAAAGGCAATCGAAATTCTGCGGGAAGAAGCTGGCAAAATCCAGTTGAAGCGGAGTGATAATGCGACTTCAGAAGGTCGAATCACTGTTCTTTCCAGCGAAGATGGTTCAGAGACAGTGATGCTGGAAGTGGCCTGTGAATCTGCTCCCGTTGCCAGTGGAGAAGATCTGGTTAACTTTTCCAACGCCTGTGTCGCACAGCTGATTGCAAATCCGGAAGTCGATACGGTCGAGGGTCTGCTGGCACTGCCATCCGAAAAGACACCGGGAAAAACTCTGAATGATGACTTCATGGATATGTTAAACAAGATCCGTGAGAAAATCGTTGTTACCCGAATTGCCCGGTCACAGGGACCAACAGGCAGCTACGTGCACCATGATGGCAAAACCGGCGTGCTGCTGCAGGCAAAAGGTGAAACGGCAGATGCCGAACTGCTTCGTGGCGTGGCAATGCACATCGCTGCTTTGAAACCGGTTGCCGTCAATGAATCAGATCTGGACCCTGCTGTTGTTCAGGAAGAACGTGATCGACTGATTGCGGAAGCCAAAGCGACAGGCAAGCCAGATAATATTATTGAAAAAATTGTAGATGGCCGCATGAAAACATTTTTTGTGGAACAGGGAGTCCTGAATTACCAGCCTTATGCGGTTGATGATTCCAAAACTGTCAGCCAGGCTTTAGCCGAAAAAGGCCTGGAAGCAGTTTCGTTTACCCGTTGTGCAATTGGCGGTTAAGTATTTGAATACTGTGACGCATGCGTACTGATTCAGTGCGCGTGCGTTTTTTTCTATATCGACTCTGAGTGCTCTGTTTTTATACCAACATCTGACCGACTATTGAGGATACCACGGATGACCGATTCTCCTGCCCCTTTGCTTCAGCCTGCTTATGAGCGTGTTTTACTCAAATTAAGTGGCGAAGTTTTCTGTCGCGATGGTGAAGGTGGCATCAGCATGTCTGAGCTGGTATCGATTTCTGCTCAGATCAAGCGACTGGTTGATTCCGGAGTTCAACTGGCCATCGTCTGTGGTGGCGGTAATATTCTGCGAGGGAAACAGTTCTCCTCTTCCAGTGGATCCATCAATCCGGCGACCGCCCATTATATGGGGATGCTGGCAACCGTCATCAATGGTCTGGCTTTACAGGATGCCTTGGAAAATGCGGGTGTGCCAACTCGCCTGCAGACGGCAATTCGTATGGAAGGAGTGGCTGAGCCTTTTATACGTCGGCGCTGTGTTCGTCATCTGGAGAAGGGACGTGTGGTCATTCTGGCTGCCGGAACCGGGAGTCCCTTTGTGACGACGGACACCGCTGCGGCTTTGCGTTCGCGTGAAATTGATGCGGATATCCTGCTCAAAGCGACCAAGGTTGACGGTATCTATTCTGATGATCCAGAGAAAAATCCGCACGCGGTCCGTTTCTCAGAGATCAGCTATCAGGATGTCCTGCATAAGAACCTGCAGGTCATGGATGCCCAGGCATTGCATCATTGTATGGAACATGGAATTCCGATCCTGGTTTTCAATTTCCGCAAAACAGGAAATATCGAAAAGGCAGTGGCTGGTGAAAACATTGGTACTCGCGTCCTGCCAACCGTCGAATCGCGTACCGACGGTTAAGCAGATCTGCTGCCAGTTATTTCTTGCGAAGAATGAAGACAACATCTTCGGTCTGCGCATCGAGCTCGATGGTAAAGTCCATTTCATACATGAAGTCGTATAATTCAACGACTTCGAGTTCAGGGACTTTTTTCAGCAATGCCTTAAATTGGGGCGCGGTATAAGTACGGTAGTCCATCGTATCGAACAGCTGAAACTGACGGGACGGAGTATAGACATCAAACGTCATTTCCAGATGTTCGTTGCGTTTCTTCAGATCTGTTGAAATCGACTGCATATGCGAGTTAATCTGCAGGTTGCCTCGCCTGGCCGACCAGCTTTCACTCTGCATCGGCTCACCAACAGTGGGAGTCAGGTGCAGTCCCAAAATGTACAACCCGCCGGGGGCCAGCGCATCGGCCACACATTTCAAGTGGTTTTTTGCAGCGGTTTCAGAAGGCAGGTGACGAAAACTGTTGATGGTATTGAAAGCGGCGTCGACAGGCTTTTTCAGTTTGAAGTCAGACATGTCTCCCAGGACTGCAGAGCGGGGGAAACCAAAACGTTCGAGCCGGTCATTACAGTAGTTGATGGCGTGCTGGTTGAGATCGTTACCTGAGACCTGGTAACCCGCCTGGGCCAGTTTGATCAGCAGGCGACCCGTCCCACAGGCTGGCTCAAACAGTTTTTTCACTTTACGGGTAGCGTGCTTCTCAAAGCAGCTTTGCAGAAAGTCAAACTCGGCTTTCCAGTCATCACCAAAAATGAGATCGTAATATTTGGGATAGTCGTAGAGATGCCCTTTGATCGTTTCCATAATTCTTTCTTGCCGAGGTACGTATTATGCTCTGGATTATGACATGCGTGATATCAATGAAAAAAGCCTTAAGCAGAAGTTATAGTCTGCTTAAGGCTGATGTTCAACCAGTGGCAAAAGAATCTGGTTTACGCTGATCCGTTACAGGGCTTTTCCCAGTGTATGAGTCGGAATGTCTTCAACCATCTCGCCTGGTCCATGGACAAAATCAATAGAGGGGTTTTCTCCCAGTCCGACGTAGACGGTAATCGTGTAGTCTTTGAAGAAACCTTTCCAGGTATACTGCTTCATTTTTTTGCACATCTGGGTATGGTTGTCTGCAGGCCTTGTCACAACACTGGGAGTACCTGCAATGTACTGGTTCACTTCAGACATCCGTAGATCTTTGTTCTGCTCGAGCATTTCTGTCTGGGCAAGCTGTAAAGCAAGTTCGGTCTCGTGGGCATACGTCTGGGCGTAAAAGTCAATCATCGCCAGGCAAAACACAATTGTACCCAAGGTCCAGGACAAGACTTTAATTGCGGATTGTATAAATGATTCGACAGTGAGTGAGGAAGGATCATTTGAGCGCGATTCGGGCGCTTCGATAGTAATTGTGGACATCTTTGAGCCTTTCTGTAGTTCCTACTTAAGGTGGGTGCAGGACAGGGGTGGGATATTAAGGCGTTTCATCTCAATAGTAAGGCGGGGACTTAAAACTTAACCGGTGGGAATGTTACCTCCTGAGTTTGAATTTAACATAGACAACAGGTTAACTTTTCATGAACCAACGAACTTTTCTGGATAAAAAGGCTGGTTGATTCTTGCCCGTTATTTACAGGCACTTGCTTACTATATGTTAGGAGATTGGCTGTGTGATTGACAAGCCTGATTTTCTGAATTCGCCAAAAATGATACAGGAGAACACTATTTCTGGTCGAGGTCCTCAAGCTTAACGTCTTTGACCATAAACTGATTCAAATCTAAATTTCCTTTCAGTTCCGAGTCAATTAACTGTAGTCGAGCTTCAATCTTATGTAATCGGGCTTCCAGAGCAGGGTGGAACACCGATTTACCCGTTTGAGGCATATTGCGGGGGACTTCTGGATATCCCAGTTGACGTTGCAAGGCGCCAAACATGTAAAGGGGATCACGATTGTGATTGGCTTTGGCGATGCGCCCGTCCTGGCTGCTGAATAAAACCGGGTAACGAGGCTGAAAGTCGGCATTTCCGGGCCGTCTGCGCTGTTCATCGACAAAATGTTGAGAACGCAGATAGATCAGGTCTGCGAAATCAACCGACCCCAGTTGTTGTTTCAGTTTGCGGATCCATTCTGACCAGTCGGCATTATATTGCGTATCCTGGGAGATGGCTTCGAGTCCATGATGATAGCCCAGGCGGTTGCGTGAAATGCATTCGAACTGATATATGAACATACCTGCGCTGCTGGGGTTTTCGGTACGATATTTTGCTTCGCGTTCCAGGATTTTCAACGCGATTTTCTGGTCAAATTTGGACTTATCATCTTCCGCATTTTTCATGATGTAAGTCTGGAAGGGCGTGAAATAGTGCGAGAGCTTTTGCATGCCGTCGGAGATCCGACCAGTCAGCATTAATTCGCCTTTGAGGAAGTCGATGGCCATTGGGAGTTTGGTCGTGGCCAGGACCTCTTCGTAGATCGTTGCCAGAACAACCTGCGAGGGGATGGCATCTTCCAGTCTCTCGCGGTAGTTGCGAAAGAAGTAAGTCTGCTCGATATATTCTTCACGGTCCAGAGGGGGCTGTGGCATTGAGTTGAGTTCGAGATCTTAGAGTCTGGAAAATCAGGGCAAGTCTAACTGCCTCACTGTTCTCATTATACAACATCCGAGGCAAAAACGATTCAAAAAGATTCGGGAATCTGGTTACGGTTCGGACTGTCGAGAAATGACTGCAAAATTATCTGGGCCGCAAGTTTATCCAGATAGGCTTTCCGTTTGTTGCGACTCATATTCAGGTTGACCAGAATTTCTTCAGCGGTCGCGGAAGAATAACGTTCGTCCCAGTAACGGACGGGGATTTCTGCAAACTGACTGACCCAGTTGCCGAACTGGCGGGCCTCTTTGGCTTTCTGTCCTTCATCGCCACTCATATGGACGGGAAGTCCGACGACCAGTCCTTTACATCGATACTCTGTGATAATACTTAAGAGATGTTTCTGGTCCTGCGGCAGGCTTTGTCGGTTATAGTTATCAAGTGGACTGGCGATATTCTGTTCAAAGGTGGAAATCGCAATGCCGACGCGTTTGGTGCCGTAATCGAGTCCCAGCAGCCGCCCCTCCGCAGGGAATTCCGCTTCAAAAGGCTGCCCGTTTTCAGAGGTATTGGTCATAGCCACGCTCCTCGATCAGGGTCACCAGTTTTTTGATGGCGGATTCATCATCTTTGGGTGCGATTAACGTTGCATCGGGAGTGTGCACGATCAGGCAGTTTTCCACACCGAATGTGGCAATCAGGTGATCATCTGTGGTGCGAATGATACTGTTGGATGTTTCCAGACCGCAGTGCAGTCCGAGCACGGTGTTGCCATCGTCATCGGTCGGAAAATATTTCTGCAATGTATTCCAGTTGCCGACGTCGTCCCATTCAAACTCAGCGGGGATCACTGCCAGGTACTCTCTCGAGTGTTCAAAGACCGCATAATCGATCGAAATGGATTTCATCGTAGTGAATTCTGCTGCGAGGACTCTTTCATATTCCGAGGTTCCGATGGCAGCACTGATCCGATTCAAGGCGGCGTACATTTCCGGTTCCCATTTTTTCAAAGCCATCAGAATTCGATTGGCTTTCCAGGCAAAAATCCCGCAGTTCCAGAGATAGTCGCCGCTGTCACAATACTGCTGCGCAGTTTCCGGATCAGGTTTTTCCTTGAACTCTTTGACACTTAAACCTGGCAGGTCTGCTGCGATGGCAGATCCTGTCTGGATATAGCCGTAACCCGTCGCAGGGTAAGCTGGTGGTACGCCGATGAGCGCAAGAGTTTCCGGCTCGGCTTCAATCAGTTTTACCGCCTGATTGACAGTATTCACAAAACCCGACTCCGGCTGGATTGCATGATCGGACGAGAGCACGAGCATGATGGCTTCGGAATCGACGTGGAGCAGGTGAATTGCCGCCAGTCCAATACAGGGAGCGGTATTACGCGCTGCTGGTTCGACGAGAATGTGTTCCGGATTCAACTGCGGCAGTTGCCGCTTGATTTCAGGTGAAAGTGTACTGTTAGTGGCAATCCAGACATGTTGTTCATGTGAAAGTTCACGACAGCGCGCCACCGTCTCCTGAATCATGGTTTGTTGGCCCACGAGTTTCAGCAGTTGTTTGGGAATCGCTTTGCGGCTTTGCGGCCAGAAGCGTGTTCCGCTGCCACCTGCCATGACAACTGTGTGAAGCATGAAGCCTGTTTCTCCGAAAGGGAAATGTTGTTCGCGTGAATGAAAGTGGGAGTTGATTCTGGCAGCTTAACTGCCGAATTCTATTCTCCCAGATACACGGGAGATGTAAATTGCGCATCGGTTGAGATTTTTTGTTTTAACTCTGTTTCATCGACCGCAAATAAGGGACTGATCTCAACAGTCGCTTCTGCGGGGAGCGTCACGCCACAGGAGGTCAGCCAACTGGAAAAGATACGATTGAGCGCTGCATGGGCTGTCTGGGGAGAATCCTGGCCTTCCGCATTTTTAACGGGATTAAATTCTCGTTGTCGATCGATTTCATAGACCAGTACGGTCTCTGCTTCAGGCAGCACATCAAAGATAAACCGTTCAAACTTAATGGCGTTGGGCTCTGCAGGAGCGACCTGGGTCCCCGACGCATCAATGTACGGCACTTTTTTATTCGCCTGATGAAACGGAAGGCGTGCATCGTCGTTGGCGATCTGCTCCAGAAAATCCCGGTTGAAGATATGAATTGCCGTGCTGCCTGCCCAGTGCAGCAGCTTGCCGTCATCATCCGTTTGTTCAGAGATATGGTCGGGCAGATCGCTGTATTCGATGATTTGGGTTTTTTGGTCCACATCGCAGACGATCCCCATTTTTTCATCGGGTGCGCGTTTTGACACCACTTTGACTGATACGTCTGCATTTGCCGTCTGATGATAACCCAGGAACTCGGGGTCGCAGACGATGGCAGTCGGGTTGTCGACCTGATGGTAATAGAGTGTGTCGATTCCTTTTTCCCGCATCACGTCAAACATACCGTTGTTCTTGAGGGCTGCGAGCATGCCCCCATGTCCGTCCGGGCTGACGGCAATGCGGTGTTTTTCTTCCAGGAGAATTTGCCCGGAATCCGCATCGACAGCGGGCATCGTACCCTGTTTGAAGAAGTAGAGTTCGCCATCCGCCAGACCAAAATTCTGATGCTGCTGAAAATATTCCACGGTTTCATCATGAGTGGCATCGCTGGTCATGATGAAATAGCAGATCGGCTTTCCTGCCTGTCGTGCGCGGGCACGCAACTGTTCCACCAGAATCTGAAACAGGGAAGTCTGTTTGACGGGCCCGATGGGAAACATGCCTTTCGGATGGCTGAAGCCCAGACGGGAACCCTGACCGCCTGCAACCAGGATCGCCCCGACTTTGCCTGCTGCCAGCAGTTTCTGGCCACGTTTCGTTGCCTCTTCCGATTCAGAGGGAGACGAACAGCGATCTTCCAGTCGGACTACAGTCGCCGGACGCGTGGCGCGTTCCGCTTTCTGTGCCGGCGATTCTGCCTTTTGAGTTGTCTCTTCAGGGGCATACAACCGCTGGATCTGCTTGAAATTAATCGCCTGGATCTGTGCTGAGAGACTGGCTTGTTCCTGTTGACTCAGGTCGTTCCACCAGGTCAATAGATGGGTTTGCTGAAAGTCAGATAATGTCTGGTAAAGATCCTCTGGAAAGGAATCGGGGGCTGACATGATTTCTGGTTCCCTTGTATTTAAGTTGGGGTTCCGGGGTTATTCGCAGTCCGGCAGCAGGGCTTTACTCACACAGCCATGATGTGCCTGTGAGGTGGTGGCTGAAAAATCAGCCAGATAGCCGCGGGAATGTCTGACGGGTTGAAGTGGTTTTTTCACTCGGCGTTGCTGAAATTCCTGGTCGGAGACATCAACGCTGATTTCTCCTTTAAGCAGATCGAACGAGATCTGGTCACCATCCTGAATCAGACCAATCGGACCTCCGACTGCCGCTTCGGGAGAACAATGCACGCCGATGGCACCGTGTGAAACACCGGAGACACGTGTGTCCGAAATGAATGCCACTTTGCCATCCAGTTCCGGTACCGTCAGAGCGGCAGTCGCGACAAGTACTTCAGGCATGCCTGATGCGACCGGACCCAGGTTTCGTAGTACGATGACACTGCCGGGTTTGATCTTACCTGCTTCGACGGCATCGACTACGCCTTTCGCTTCATCGAAGCAGCAGGCGGTTCCCGTGAAATGTGATTCCTGCATGCTGGAAACTTTAAAGACAATGCCTCCCGGTGCCAGATTGCCAAAGCAGATCTGCATGTCGGCGTAAGTTTTATACGGTTGATCGAGCGAAGCGATCAGTTCCTGGTTCGTGGGGACATCGCCGATTTCTGCCAGGTTTTCCGCCAGGGTTCTGCCGGTTACAGTCAGGCAACTGCCATCGATGATGCCTGCTTTGAGCAGGTGTTTCATGAGGACCGGTGTGCCACCCAGGTGATGCAGGTCGACCATGGTTTTTTTGCCGCGTGGTGCAAAACTGCAATACACGGGCGTTTTTCGAAGAATTTCCTGAATGTCCTGCAGGTAAAATTCGACTTCCGCTTCTCGTGCCAGCGCGAGCAGATGCAGGATTCCATTCGTGGAGCCGCCGACGGCCGCGATGGTGGCGGCTGCATTTTCAAATGCTTTGCGGGTCAGGATGTCGCGCGGCCGGATATTTTTCTGCAGGAGATTTCGCACGGCAGAGGCGACATTGAGGCATTCTGTTTTTTTTGCATTATCAATGGCCGGCGTGGAACTGCTGAACGGGAGCATAAGGCCGATGGCTTCGAGCGCGATGCCCCAGGTATTGAAAGAAGCGGCGATACCACATCCCCCCGGGCCCGGGCAGGCGGTTTTCAGAATCTGGTCCGCTTCTTCTTCTTCCATCGCGCCGACTGCTGCAGCTGCCTGGGAATCGTAGACGTCGAGGATCGAAATGTCCTGTCCTTTGTGGCAGCCGGGCATGATACTGCCACCACTGACGACCAGTCCCGGATAGTTGAGTCGTGCCAATGCCATGGCGAAGCCCGGTCCGTTTTTATCGCAATTATGCAGGCCAATCAGGGCATCATACGAATGAGCACTCACGACGCATTCGGCCGCGTTGGCGATCATATTCCGAGAGGGGAGACTGGCGTTGCCTCCTTCCTGTCCCTGGGTGATGTTGTCACTGACGGCGGGAACTCCAAAAGGAAGACCGATCATGTCAGCGGATTGACATCCCTGTGCAATTACTTTCGCAAGATCGTAAGCATGCACATTACAGAGGTTGCCATCCAAGAGTGGCACGCCAATCCCGATCTGGGCCTTGTCGAAATCCTGATCCGAAAAGCCTAACCCGTAATAAAAAGCGGTGACTCCCCGTTGCCAGCCATGTGTCAGGTTTTGACTATTCCAGTTTAAAGGATGATCCATAATGTTGTTCCTGAGCGAATTGATATGTAACTGGGGACGACAGCCCTTGTTTTTATCTAACTCTAAACAGTCAACTGCGGCAGGCCAAGTTACTTAACATTTGATTTTCAAAACAGATACAGAGTCCTGAGCCCAACTGCTGAAAAGGGAACAGTGTGACCGGACAAGTCTCCTGTAATGGACCGTTCTTCTTGAGATGATTTCAAATGAGAGCCTGCAGATGAGAGTCCAGGTCAGGAAAAAATGAAAAATTGCGCGAATTGTTAAAAATCAGAAGGTCTGGGATAGCTGTATGTTATGTTTATTAAACGAGTTGCGGGATTTTATGGCCGGGGGCCTTTGCGCTTGCTCATTCGTGCAGAGGAACGTAAACTGTGATGTTTCATGAAGCAGATATTTCTATAAGCTGTTTTGTTTTCTAATTTTAGGAATCTGAGGACTCAGACGGTTTCGTTTGAGGGATCATTCCGGCAAAGCAGTTCGATGGTTGGCATCGGTAATAAAGCAGAGTCAGGGACAGCACACGGCAAGAAGTGCTTTCGGAGTCCCGATCCACAAGACTGGCAGCGGACAGTCTGTGAAATCGATTAAGGTTTTCAGGTAATAAAGAAGCTGAGAAAATGAAAAAAGACATTCATCCCGACTATCATCCTGTTGTATTTAAGGATACTTCAACAGGTGATTCATTCCTCATCCAGTCAACAGCCACTTCTAAAACTACAGTGGAATGGGAAGATGGTAACACTTACCCTTTGGTGGCAGTGGAAATCAGTTCCAAATCTCATCCTTACTACACCGGTAAGATGAAGTTTGTTGACAGTGCTGGTCGTGTGGAAAAATTCCAGAAGAAATACAACTGGGACAAACGCAAAGGTGCAGAAGAAGGCGACAAAAAAGAAGACAAGTAGCACAATTATCTATTGTCTAAAACTGAGGCTCTACGGATGATCCGTATGAGCCTCGTTTAATGCATGGTCGTCGCTTTTCTATTTTTAATGTCTGGGTTTGTATTTCAACAGAGAGTTGAAAGTCAAACCAAACACCACAGACAGTCTTTTACGTGGATTTGGGTAAATGAAGTTTCCCACCCTGCAGGTCAAACTGGATCGTTATGAGGAGTTGGAAAAAGAACTCCAGGATCCGGAAGTTCTGGCTAATACGAGTAAGCTGGTTGAAATCCAGCGAGAGTACGGCGGCCTGGCGAAGGTTGCGTTAGCAGTCCGCGAGTTTAATACCCGTGCCGAAGACATTGAGGTTGCCCGGGAGATGCTGGAAGAAGAGACTGATCCTGCTGCCAGAGAATACGCCCAGAAAGAACTGGACGAACTCTGTGAAGAGCACGAGAAGCATATTAAAGAACTGGAAGACCTGGTGGTAGCCGGCGATTCTATCACGCGTGGCGGCTTGATCATGGAAATTCGAGCTGGAGCCGGCGGCGATGAAGCGGCTCTGTTTGCACGCGAACTCTTCGACATGTATATGCACTTTGTGGAAGCGCAAAAGGGCTGGAAAACAGAAGTGTTAAACATGAGCGCCACCGAGTTGGGTGGTTTGAAGGAAGTCACGTTTTCGATTGCCGGTGAAGGTGCCTATCACCGCTTGCAGTTTGAAAGTGGAGGACACCGCGTGCAGCGTGTTCCCGAGACAGAGACACAGGGCCGCGTGCATACCAGTGCTGCTACGGTGGCCGTACTTCCTGAAGCCAGTGAAGTGGAAGTTGATATCAAGCCGGATGATATTCGCCTCGATACGTTCCACGCGAGTGGTCCTGGCGGACAGAAAGTGAATAAAACGGAAAGCGCCGTGCGGATCACTCACTTGCCGACAGGCACCGTGGTGCAGTGCCAGGATGAAAAAAGTCAACACAAAAATAAAGCCAAGGCCATGCGCGTGCTGCGAAGTCGCGTGCTGGAACAGATGCAGCAGAAGGCAGCCGATGAACGAGCTGACCAGCGTCGGACGTTAATTGGCTCGGGTGACCGCAGCCAGCGCATACGAACATACAATTTTCCGCAAGGCCGCGTGACGGACCACCGCATCAACCTTTCCCTTTACAAAATTGATCAGATCATGCAGGGCGACCTGAATGATCTCATCAGTGCCCTGCTACAGTTTGACCGAGAAGAGCGTTTACTGGGCGACGGCTCACAAAAATAAATTCGACTTTCTACCGATTATCGGTTAGCTGTCACTACGATGGATCGTGCCGTGAATGAGAACTCACCATCACCGGATCGCACTTCTGATGCTGCATCGGAACCATGGACAGTTCGTCGGATTCTGGACTGGACGACTGCCCATTTAGAGAAACACGGTAGCGATTCCCCGCGTCTGGATACCGAAGTTCTGCTGGCTCACGCAAGAAACTGTGAGCGGATTCGCCTCTACACGAATTACGAAGACGTCGTCACAGAACAGGAACGCGCTCTGATGAGACAACTGGTACAGAGACGCGCGAATTCTGAACCGGTGGCTTACCTGGTGGGGAATCGCGAATTTTTCGGACTCGATTTTTATGTCGATAAGAATGTGCTTGTTCCCCGGCCCGATACCGAAACGCTGGTCATCGAACTGGTCGATGAGGCACAGAAACTCACGAATCCTTTTATTCTGGATTTGTGCACCGGGAGTGGTTGCATCGCGATTTCAGCAGCTGCGAATTGTCACAATGCAAAATTCCAGGCAACTGATATCAGTGAACCGGCGCTGGCAATCGCCCAGAAAAATGCCGCTTCCAATGAGTTATCAAACCAGATTCAGTTCCTGCTCAGTGACTGTTTCGAACAGATTCCGCCTGGGACCTTATTCGATATCATCGTGAGTAATCCACCTTATATTCCGGATGCAGAAATCGAGCAGCTTGAAAAAGATGTCAGGCAGCATGAACCACGTCTGGCTTTGTCAGGGGGGAAAGATGGTCTGGATTTTTATCGTAAGATCATTCAAGAGGCGGGACGCTATTTAAAAGACCAGGGGTTATTGATGCTCGAGTTCTCACCGGAACAGGAAGCTGATTTACTGGCTCTGTTTAAAGCGACTGGTGAATACACAAATGTGAGGGTGAAAGCGGACCTGGCAGGGCGGGCCCGGGTGATAATCGGGCAAAAATTGCCTATCTTAAAATGAACGGATTTTCTATACTGCGTCAGCAAATCGACGTTTAATCTACAACAGGAGATCCAGGGATGGATATGTTTATCGTTCGCGGAGGCGAGCGGCTTTCGGGTAGCGTTTCTGTCAGTGGTGCGAAAAATTCCGCGTTACCACTGATGGCAGCGGCAATGGCCTGCGAAGGCGAAACTACCCTGTACTCTATCCCCGACCTGGTCGACGTCAAAACACAGTCCCAGGTTCTGGGTTCCCTGGGTATGGATGTGAACCGCGATCCGGATGGTGCATTGCGTCTTAAAACTGTGGATGAGACATCCTGTATCGCCGATTATGAACTGGTACGACGCATGCGGGCCAGTGTCTGTGTGCTGGGACCTCTGCTGGCCAAACGTCGTATGGCCTGTGTCTCACTGCCGGGCGGATGCAATATCGGAGACCGGCCGATTGACTTACATCTGAAAGGACTCTCCGCGCTGGGGGCACAAATCCGCGTGGACCGTGGTTATGTCATCGCGCGGGCGGATCGGTTGCGCGGCGCGAATATTTTCCTGGGGGGGGCCTTCGGGAGTACCGTCACGGGGACCTGTAACGTGATGGTTGCGGCTGCCCTGGCAAAAGGGACGACCACTATTGAATCGTCGGCCTGCGAACCGGAAGTGGTCGACGTCGGTAATTTCCTGAATGCAGCGGGAGCAAAAATCGATGGTCTGGGAACACCGTTTCTGACCATCGAGGGTGTGGAGCAACTCAATGGTGTGAAACATGAAGTCATTCCGGACCGCATTGAAGCAGCCACGTTAATGATTGCCGCTGCCATTACGGGAGGCGATGTCTGCTTGAAAGAGGTCAGACCCGATCATATTACAGCTGTGATTGAAAAACTCAGGGAAATCGGCGTGACAGTACAACTCGCGTTTCCCGATCAGCCGGCAAAAAAACAGTCTGTCACGGTGCGGGTGACGCAGCCACTTCGGTCGGTTGACTGCATAGCACTTCCGTATCCCGGCATTCCGACAGACGTGCAGGCGCAATTGATGTCATTGCTGGCGTGTGTCCCTGGAATCAGTATTGTCACTGACAAGGTCTTTCCGGATCGATTCATGCATGCCTCGGAGCTGGCACGCATGGGGGTAAATATCCGCAGGGAATCGGCCAGTGCGATTTTGAATGGGGTGTCTCGTTTAAGTGGTGCCTGTGTGATGGCCTCTGATTTACGTGCGAGTGCCGCGCTGGTTTTGGCTGGCCTCGCCGCGGAAGGGGAGACCGTTATTCGCCGGATTTATCATCTGGATCGCGGTTATGAACGTCTCGAAGAGAAACTGATTTCACTGGGCGCGCATGTCGAACGCGTCAGAGACGAACCCCAAAACATGCCGGACAGTCTGAAACTGACAGATGGGGAAAGTCGTCCCAGTTATTCTGAGCTACTCGATGCTTTAACGGGTCCGCATTGGAATCAGAGTGTCAGTCAGCAGAACACTGAGAGCGTAACGGCATCTCAGGATCCCGCAGACGAAGACTGAAGTCGCTAACGCCGGAGAAATCAGATTAAACGCCTATTCTTTCTTTTTGGACTGCTGTTTGGCAAAGTCGAGGCAGATCAGATGTGATTCACTTCTGAGGTACAGCTTTTTGTGAGCGAGTACCGGGGCAGCCCAGGCCGGGTATTTGATTTGTGGAAATGACGTACGGCAGACTTCATGAAATTCTTTGGGATCTACTTTGACGATCGCCAGAGTTCCTTTTTCTCCCAGGACGATGAACTTGTTGTCCGCCAGAATCGCAGAGCCGCGTCCATATAAAGGCCAGGGGGCAGTTTTACCGGAATCGATCCACAGGAACTGACCGGTGAGTGTGTTGCGTTGGATTTTGTCGATGACAGCCGCAGCACCGTCGGTCTCCCACATTACTTTGCCGTCAGACAGACGCACGCAGCGCATTGTCGCGCCACGCTCATGGCGACCGCTGAAACCATACAGGTATCCATCGTGATGAATGGTCGTTGACCAGTGGGTCATCATATTAGTGGGGTTACGCCAGAGTTCTTTATAGCTGTTGCCGTTCGGTTCTACCTGCAATAACGCCGAGCCCACCTGATAGGCGGCGGAGAGAAATATTTTATCATCGATGACCACCGGTCGGGCGGCGTTGACGGAATCGTTGATCATGGATCGGAACCAGTATTTGAAGTTCAGCGAACCATCTTCCGGATTGAGGGAGACCAGCCCCTGGCGCATCAGGCAGAGCAGGTGCCGCTTCCCGTGAATGGTGACGACGAGGGGAGAGGAATAGCTGGATATTTTCTCATTGCCGCGCCATTTGTAAACAGGCATTCTCTCCCAGCCAGTTGAAGTGCCGTTCCAGACATCTTTGCCGACATTGTGCCAGAGTGTTTTGCCTGTCTTCGCATCAAAGGCGACCATGCCGGAATCTGGTTTCCCGCCGACCATCACGATGAGCTTACTGCCTTCAAGAATGGGCGTGGCACCAACGCCGAAGAACCCGGGAGGCACGTCGAACTCCTGCAGGCAGTCGCGATGCCAGACCAGGGTGCCGTCTTTGATGTTGAGGCAGTATAGTTTTCCCTGTGCTCCGAAGGTGTAGCAATACTGTTCTGTCAACAGCGGCGAACAGCGGGGGCCATTGTTGTATCCATAGGGGTCGCGGAAATCAGAGTCGTAGGCGTACTTCCAGAGTTCTTTGCCTGTATCTGCCGCCAGACATTGAATAACTTCCTTGCCCTCATCGTCCCCTTTTTCCGGACGATGGTGGATCACCAGGCGATTCCCCAGAACAGAGGGGGCGCTGTAACCAGTGCCAATACTTTTTTCCCAGAGCAGGGGAGGCCCTGACTGGGGGAAACTGTCGATCAGGCCTGTCTCTGCTGAGATGCCTGTCTGCTCTGGACCGAGAAAGTAAGGCCAGTCTCCCGTTTTGACAGCCGGTGGTTGTGCCAGAAGCGACGCCGTTGGCTGGCCAGTTTGAGGCGTGGGTAAAGACAGGTTCAGCAGCAACACCATTCCCAGGCAGACGCGGATACAGGTTTTTCGGTTGAGATGATTCATGAGTGAGTCTATTGCTTTCATCAGTAAACCAGTCAAAGGCAGGAGGTCAGGGAAGTTGGTAGACTTTATAAGTACGATTCTGATAGATCGGGTCGATGGTTGTAAAGGGGCCCAGACGTTTTACCAGCAGATACGTAATGCCGGTCTTCTGCTGCAATGCCTGTAAGGCACGATCATCGAAGCCCTCATTATAGTATTCCTGGCCCCATTTTCGTAGGTATTTAAGGCGTCGATTCCATTCTACAATGCCGCTCGCGTCCTGGGGGCAGTCTTTATAGGTCACATATTCGGGACGCTGGGCATACCATTTAAAATCGGTTGCATGTGCCGGGGTTAGAAAGAGTGATTCTTCCGGCGTATGATCTCGAATCCATTCACAGGCGTCGATCCAGTCAGCCCGCTGCGCGGGAGTCATCTTGTGAATCGGCGGGTGGTTCCAGGCGGAATAAAGTGTGCCTGAAAAGATTCCCAGGCAGAGAACTGCCAGAATCGTTTTACGTAAAGCTGGAGGCAGCCAGGCTGGTGTGGTTTTCTGTTCTGAATCAACGTTCAAATATTGCTGGATCAGATGAAATATGGCCACGGAGAATGCCAGCGGGAGTAAGGCGTCGAACAGACGAAAGGGATAGAATTTGAGCAGCGACATGCGAAATGCATAATAGGGCATTTCGCTGGCAGGTCGGGGGCCGGCACCCAGCAGAATTCCGATGCACGCCAGTCCTACAGTGCCGATGATAAAAAACTGAAAGAAGCGACTGGTAAACGACGGGCTTTCCTTACGCGCCAGAAACAGCCAGGTCACCAGCAGAACCGCATACATCAGGTAGCTGAAGAGATTGAAATCCATGGGATCAAGGTGGTGCTTCAGTCGATAAAATACCTGGATATAATTGGCAGCGAAACTGTCTTTGGGGTCCCCTTGCATCAGTAACGCCAGGGAGGGGACCAGCCCGGGCAGCGAACAGAGCAGGAGGCAACCTAAGGCAGGTATCGCGGCTTTGAGTGAATGGACCAGTGTTTTGCGATCCAGGTTCTTTCTGTTGAAAAAAGCCAGGCAGGCCAGTGCAAACAGACTGCAGGCCAGTGACCAGACTCCAACGACTGGATGCCAGGTGATGGTCAGTCCGGCATAGATTCCGGCACGGTTCCAGTTTTGCTCACAGGCATTCGCAAGTGCCAGAAAAAGGAAACCATATGCGAAGACTTTCGATTCAATTCCGCCAATGATCCATTCCCCGGAGAAGTTCCCGATCGCTGCGAGCGCGAGATAGAACCAGGCCGTGATTAAAGGGGCCCAGAACCCGGGACACAAAATGTTGATCAGACGATACCAGCCAATTGCCAGCAGCAGGAACCCTGCAATTCTGCCCAGCACTGCTGTCAACGGAAACGACAGAACCTGTGTGACCGCGCCGACAGTCTGGAATAAAAAGAGATGCGCGTTGGATGATTCAAGAAAGAAGTCATCGGCGCACCACTGTGGATTCCAGTAATGACGTGCCTTCGTGAGGTAGTGCGGTTCATTCGTGCCGGGAACCGGGAACCGCATGAAAGAATCGGCGGCAAACGATCCGCCGATTAATATTATCATGAGTATGGCTGGAGCCGGTATCTTCGTCGCTGTGGATTCAGAGGTCACTGAACTTGAGCACCTTGTTTAGCCATCAGACGTTAACCGGAATAGCGCCTGCCGGATCAGTATCTGGTAGTCTGTTCCGGAATCCAGTTTATTTTTTCTTCGTTTTCTTCTTTGCTGTTTTTTTGGCCGCCGCTTTGGGAGCGGCTACTTTTTTGGCAGAAGTTTTTGCAGCGGTAGCTTTTCCTGCGGTTTTTTTAGCCGCTTTTTTCTTTGTACTTTTTTTGGCAGCTGCTTTCTTTTTGGTGCCTTTTTTGGCTGGATCGCCGAAGATCTTGTCGTAATTTTCCCAGAACTTGGGAGTGGTACCTGTTCGAACAATCGGGCCGCTCATAATCTCGCTTCTCCATTTCGAATCTGAATTCGCCAACTGGCTATTTCAAACGCAACACATTTCGTCAAAGGTTAGTGATCATATTATAACAAGAGTTGGTGGTCTTGTCTTTTCTGAGCGGTGATTCTTTCGATCTGACTCTGAATTGTCAAGTCTGTTCACAATGATCGACCAGTGGCGGGGCGTCAAACGTCTTTTGCAGTTCATCCGCCCGGTGTCGAATCGTGTTTAATAACTGATTCAACTGCACTTCTGTTGTCAGGGGATTCATGACAGTGATTCGGAATGCCGCCTGTTCATTAATCACGGAATGCACAATATAAAATTCTCCGGATTCAATCAACTGCCGTCTCAGCTTGAAATGGAACAGGTTCTGCTGTTCCCTCGACAGGGCATTGAGCCAGTCGGACTGATAGCGGAAGACGACGATGTTGCATTCCGGTTCGTGAAGCGGTGTAAAATCGGATGCCTGCTGGAGCAAATCATAAAATGTCCGGGTGGTGGCAAAGGTGATATCGACGAGATCAGCAAACAGATTTTTGCCAAACAGTGACCAGATCCCCCAGAGTGCGTAGCTGTTGGCACGCTTGGTACATTCGATGGTCCGCAGGCCGATATCGTATTCCGCGATTTCAGGGGCAGAGGGATCGAACAGGTAAGCGGCCTGCTGCTGGAAGGCTGAGAACTGATACGCTTTATTTTTGTAAAACAGAAATGCGCTGAGGGCGGGCATGAACATCATCTTGTGGGCATCGAAGACTACGCTGTCAGCCCGGTGCAGACCGGCAGTTAAATGTTGATGCTGCTGTGAGAAACAGGTAGGGCCGCCATGCGCGGCGTCGACGTGCAGCCAGAGATCATGCTGTTCACACAGATCAGCGATTTCATTCAAAGGATCAAATGCACCAATCGGCGTGGCACAGGCACAGGCGACGACGGCGATGATGGTTTTGTTTTCTGCCTGGCAGGTGAGAATCAGTTGCTGGAGCGCAGCAGGATTCATTTTCCGCCGTTCATCCAGGGGGACCTTGATAATATTGTCTGCTCCGATGCCTAGTATGCCTGCGGACCGGGTGACGCTGTAGTGTGCATCGCTGGAGACCAGGATCACGGGGGCTGCATCCAGTTTTGCCTGCGGTCCCTGTGACCAGAGCTCAGGGCATTTCAGATTGCGGGCTGCCAGTAGTCCTGTCAGATTTGCCAGCGAACCTCCATGAGTCACCAGGCCGGCGAATGTACCTGGGGTGAAACCGATTTCACGTCCCAGTGATTCAATCAGAGCCAGTTCGACGGCAGTGGCCCAGGGCCCCATTTCATAGACGGCCATCACCTGATTGGTCACGGAGACAATGGCTTCGAACAGACCAGCGAGGGGGAGAGAAGCGGGGACCTGATGACCGATATAACGGGGATTCTGCAGGTTATGTCCCCGGTCCAGCATGGTCTGAGCGAGTTGACGAAAAGCGGCGACAGACTGAGGGATATCCAATTCCCCCGCATTCTTCCCAGGGGCCTGGTTGAGTTGCTGCAGTGCTGCTTTGAAGTTGTCGACAGGGTGCGCCCAGTTGAGAACGTTTGTTGTCTCAAGTTGCAGGGAACGGGCATGGTTTGTGAGTAATTCACTTAAAGTCTGGCTGGCCGTCTCCAGTAACTCAGGGGAATAAATCGCCTGGATTCGGGTTCGGGCCGCGGATAAATCGGGGGCTGCTTTGGTCATGCGTGTTTCTTACTGATTACAAATTCAGATCGTACGCTGAAAAAAATCAGCGTACTTGAGTGAATATTGTAGCTGTTTCTCAGCGTGCGGGAATGTGTACAAAACGAAATCGAACTGTTCCGAGCAGATCTGCAGAAGCAGTCATACAGAAGAGAGTTCTAAAAGCGAAATGGTTCGGCGTTCATTTCGTAACCGGGGTGCATGCAGATATTAATCAACAGTCCCAGCGCCAGGCAGGTACTGAGCATACTGGTCCCCCCGTAACTCATCAGGGGGAGCGTCATCCCGGTGATAGGCATCAGTCCGACGGTCATGCCGGTATTAATTATCGTCTGTGAAGCCAGGAGTGTCACGATACCGACAGCGACGAGACGCCCGAATGGTTCACGGGTCGCCGTAGCGATCTGGAGACCGCGAATATAGAGCGCAGCAAAGACCAGGACGGTAAACAGGCAGCCCATCATGCCGAAGCGTTCGCCGACCAGGCAGAAAATGAAATCGGTTCGTCCCGCGGGAAGGTGGTACGCAGCGGGATCGTCGACAGGCATGCCGGCGATTTCACTCCCCCAGACACCCCCCAGTGCCAGCATCTGCTTGGACTGGTAGAGATGGTAGCCGTCACCTTTGGGTAACTCGCCTCCATCCTGTTGTGTGAACAACGCGACGATACGTGATTTCTGTTCCGGGTTCATCTGCAGCCAGAGCAGGGGGAGTGTGCAGATTCCCAGGATCACGATGGTGACCAGATGTCGGGGACGTGCTCCCGCGGAAAACAGCATGGCAAACAGAATGGGAAAGAAGAGGAGCGATGTTCCCAGGTCTGGTTCGCGCAGAATCAGAAATACGGGAACGCAGGTCAGGATAAAGGGAACAATCAGTCCCGGAATCCGTCGATAGTTCTTGCGATACATCAGGTAATGTGCGAGAGCGAGGATATAGGTGATCTTCGCGAGTTCGGAAGGTTGGAACTTGAAAAATCCGAGTGGGATCCAGCGACGGGATCCGTTGACCGCGGGAATAAAAAAGACGGCGATCAGGAAGAGCAGCGTACCTAGAAAGAGAGGATAGCTGATGCCGCGCAGATTGCGGTAAGGAAACAGGATCGTCCCACACAGGGCGGTCAGCGAGATCAGGATCCAGATACACTGTTTCTGGAAGTAATTTCCCTGGCCGACCAGTTCATCTCCGCGCGCAATGCCTGCCAGACCGCATCCCATCAGAATCAGGATGCAGCAGAGAATCGACCACGGAATTCTACGAATACCAGTATGGATCATTGCGAGCTCAAGCACCGGGTATTGAAACGAACAGGCGTTTTTTAGCGAAAATCGGCAGATCAGGAAAGAGGGATCTTTTTTTGATGAAGTTCGCCGGGGTGGAATAGGATTACGGGTGTCAAAGCTTTGTAAATCAGCTATTCTTTCAGTGTCAGTTACTCATTTTCCCGTCATGATCAATCGTTTTTCATGTTTCATTCCCTGTTCAGAGCCTGTTCAAAATATCCTGTCACTGCGGCTTATATTGCCTGTGCAGTCGGGTTGTTTCTGGCGGTACAGATTTACAGAGTCGATCATGGTATCTCCCATGAGGGGAGTTTTGACGATGCGCTGTGGAAATTAGGTGCTGTCCAGCCCCTTGTTTTTGTATACGATCATCCCCTGGTTGAAGAGAAAGAATATCCGACCGGGGGGCCCTTCGATCTGTGGTCGGGAGAATGGTGGCGCATTCTGATCAGCGGCTTTCATCATGGCGATGTGTTGCATCTGCTGTTTAACTGCCTAGCGATCGGATTTTTCGGCCGACTGATTGAACCTGTGATGAAGCATTGGGTTTACGCTGCGTTCCTGTTACTGGCGACCTATGTTTCCTTGCTGCCGGAATATTTTCTGGAACATTATCCCGTTGGTTTATCGGGAGGCGCTTTCGCGATGTTCGGGTTGCTGATGCTGCTCCGCCGCATTCACCCTGAAATCGCAGAAGTATTTACTGAGCGTGAAATCAACTGGGGACTGGGCTGGCTGATTTTGTGTTTTATTTTAACACATTTCGGTATTATGAATATTGCGAATGCCGCCCACGTTACCGGATTTGTCTACGGAATCCTGGCAGGGGCTGTTCTCATCAATCGCTCCCGCTTTGCAGGAACACTCCGATTTCTGTTTGTGTTGTCGCAGGTTTTGATTATCCCCGGTACCTATCTGGTATCTCATCCATTCTGGAATGGTAAGTATTACTGGTACCTGGCGCGGCATGAAAATGATCTCGAGCAGAAGATTGCCTATCTGAAGAAGGGGATGGAACTGTCTCCTGGTGAACCGAAAATCGGGGCAGAACTGGCACTCAGTCTGTTTCGAACAGAAGAAGTACCGCTTCATTCGTGGGAGATTATGCTGCGATCGCTGCAACGCAATCGTTCCTATGATAAAGGGGTCGAGATTACGCGATTGATCTGGAAACAGTTCAATTCGGAACAGCAGAAGCAGAAAGCGCTCGCGATCGTCACAGATGTTTTCGGCGATGAATCCGATGCCTGGCTGGAGCGGTTCCAACTGGATCAGTCGGCAGTGGCGTCAGCTGATGTGCCTTTACCAAAGCCAGGTCAATCCGGGAATGAGTTTCTGTTTCTGAGAGAAACGGATCGCCGTGTGGCTCCCCAGCCACGCGATCTGTCTGCGCCTCCCGTTGATCCCGGATCTCCTCAGAGTGCGATGGAGGGAGTGACGCTTTAGACTGTTTCCAGCTTTACCGTAGTGTCACAAGAATCATTTAGACCGAGTGTAATAATTTGACAGACACTCTAGTTAAGTGTGATGTACTCCAGCTGGACCGTTTAATTGATCTTATTAATTAATCCGGGCAACTCCTGAAATCGGTAAAATCAGTATATCTGCTGTTAAGGTCAACTTTGGATGTCGTTTTTTAGCGACATCCCTGATTCCCGCAAGACAGTTTTCCGCGACTGCTTTACCTGACCTACTCTTTACGTAAACAAATCTGCTGTGATGCTGCGCTACAGGGTTTTTCGCGGAGAGAAATACGAATCTGTTGATCTCTCTCGTTTGGCCTTACCGGACAGCATATGATGTAAACAATCCCTCTTTCATATCGATCTGTTTATTATGGCTACAGCTTTGGAAAACCAAAACGACTCCAAAAATCAGAATCCTGACGAAGAGCAGACTGAAGATGCGGTCCTGGTTGATCGCTTTCCAGAAGCACTGCGTGTCTCGCGGTTCACGTTCTTCACGGTCTGTGTACTCTCCCTGTCCTTTGTGTTGTTCTGTTCAATGCCGCTCTGGCATACCGATATCTGGGGGCATTTGACATATGGTCAGCTGATCTGGGAGACCGGCAGCATTCCTGCGCTGGAACCGCTGGTTCCATTGTCGTCAGGGGTACCGTTTATTGATACCGCCTGGCTGTCGCAGATCTTTGCCTTTCAGACATTTGAAATCTTCGGTGTTGCAGGAATTAAACTGTTGTATGCCGCTGCGATTACTGCCTGCCTGGGCCTGTTGCTGTTCCGCGTGCAAAAGCGGACCACCAGTTTCTGGTGGGGGCTGGTTTGCATATCTGCTTTTTTGATAAGCGACTGGAAACAACTGGGGATCGTACGACCTCAACTGGCAGGTCTGCTCTGCTTTGTGCTGCTGTTTACATTATTGAACGCCCGCCAATGGCGCAAGTATTACTGGTTTTTGATTCCCGCGGTATTTGCATTATGGGCGAATCTGCATGGATCCTTCCCGGTGGGACTGGGTTTGATTGGCTGTCTGCTGGTGGGGCGCGCAATCGATGTAGGCCGGAAGGCCGGTTCCTGGAAAGCGATGTTCAGCGACAGTGTTACGCGTCGTTATTTCCTGCTGCTGGAACTCTCAGCCGTAGCGGTCCTGTTTAATCCTTACGGTATTCAATTATATTCAGAAGTCTTCAGTTTTTCTTCCAACCCCAATCTGGAGGCCCTTATTGAATGGAATCCTCTGACTCTGCGAATGTTCCAGGGGAAAACAGCGGCTGTACTGGCATTGCTGCTGGTGATCGCCAGCCGATTTACCCCACGCCGCATTAGTACTGCAGAAGTTCTGCTGCTGGTGGGGCTGGGAGTGGCCGCCTTGTGGAGTTCGCGGATGCTACTCTGGTGGGCTCCCATCGCCGCCTATTACCTGGCGCTGCATGGTGCTGCGATTTGGGGACAGAAACTCAAACAACTGGCTGATCCCGAGGCAGAAGGAGTGTATTGTGCCGGGAAATGGACTGTTGTTTCTGTGGGGATGGTCTGGATCTGTTTTGCGATTACTCCGATTGGTTCACAGATTCTGCACGGAAAACAGGTTGACTTTGAAAAGAGTGTCTCTGCTTCGACTCCCATTGGTGCTGCCGATTATCTCAAGGAAAAGAAAATTGAAGGCCAGCTGTTTAATGCCATGGAACTGGGAGACTACCTGCTCTGGGATGGCCCGGAGCAGGCCTCTGTTTTTGCAGACTCGCATGTGCATCTGCTGCCTCGCGAAGTCTGGGAACACTACTTGAGAATCGTGAACTCATCGGGTGATGCGGAAGAACTGCTGGAGCGTTATGGAGTGAATACGGTAGTTCTTGATTTACCCAGACGAAATACCCTGATGCGTCGTCTGGAACGAGGGGGAGCGTGGCGCGTAGGGTATAAAGATGATCGTAGTGTCGTACTGATACGAAACAAACCGATCTAATAAACGACAACAAAGAATTATACACAAATCAAATCGTTCTAAATTTCAATCTATATAGAGATCTGTCATGAAATCACGCAAGTTGTCATCGAAAACCATGATTGCAGTTCAGGTTCTGGTGGTTATCGCTTTTTGCGGAGCCTATACACTGGGCTCACGTGATACCCGCCAGGCATTCAACAGTACGTTTCTGGATCAAACTTATTACCCGGAAGTGAAAATCGAGCGGGAAGTGCCTCTGCGGATTTCACCTTTGTATGACGATCCCTCCGTGGTGACCGATGAAGAACTGGCGGCGGTGCTGAAACAGGTTCGACCCAAGTTTCCACGAAAACATCTGAAGCCGAATCATGTCGAACATGCTTTACGTACCTGGAGTATTCATTCCACGTTTCAGGATCCGAGTGTCGTCTCGGGAGCCGAAATGTGTGATTTCCTGACCGATCATGGCCGCTACCTGGCATCGTGGGGTGATGAAGCATCCCCGCTGCTGATTGATCAGCCCAATGGGATTTCGATTCGTTGGGGCAGCCAGGTAGGAGGCTCGGTCCACCACGATCACTGGCTGGCGTCATTGACGGAAGCAGGCATTCATCGGGATGCCCCCGTATTTGCTCCGGCCCGACGTAATATGGATATCAATGATGTCATTCAACAGTCATTGCGTGACTTTCGTCTGGATGAACGGGAAATCGAATGGTCGGCGATGGCGTTTGGCTTGTGGATTTCTCCTGTCAAAGAGTGGCAGACGACCGATGGTCGGACTGTTTCGTTCGACCAACTGACACGACGACTGATTCGCGGACATAAGAAGTATGGCGTTTGTGTGGGAACCCACCGGGTTTACTCCCTGATGCTGCTGATTCGCCTGGATGACGAGTTCGATATTCTGTCTGATGCTGCACGAGCAGAAGCATACGCCTACCTGGAGCAGGTGCGGGACCTGATCAGTGTGTGTCAGCATGAAGATGGGCACTGGCCTGCCAACTGGATGGAAGGCAAGGCGGCATTGACCAGTACAGAAGTCATTCCCGAATACAAAAATGTGATTGCTACGGGTCATCATCTGGAATGGCTGGCGATCGCTCCGAAAGAACTGCATCCTCCGCATGAGCAGATTGTGAAAGCAGCCAAATGGGTGATTAAGAATACCACTTCGCACACAGAAGAAAAAATTCTGCAGAAATATACTTTCTACAGCCATGTTGGCAATGCACTGGCACTGTGGAGGAATACGCATGCCGCCACGTTCTGGAAAGAATGGCAGAAGACGCATCCATATGTACCGGATGCGACTGCCGAACAGGACGAAGCGATTGAAGCCCCTAAGCCGACGCTGTAGGGGCATAGCGAACCGCGATTACTTTCCGCCAACCACGGTGAATGATGCTTTCGAGCCGGCTGGTTTGAAGAATTCAGCCTGCACGCCTTGCTCACTCCGGTTGGAAAGATCGATCAGCAGCGTCAGTTTATGGATGCCTTTCGACAGTTCCACCTCATTTTCCGGCTGTGATTTCAGACGCTGTGAATCGATCCAGATGCGCGTTTCCTGAGCGGAATTGACGCGAATGCCAACGGTACCCGCCTCAGTGACATCCAGTTCGGCCTGCAGCAGAACCTGCGAGTCGGTGCTCAGACTCTTGAGTTCTTCGAAGGGAAGCAAACCTGCCACCATCGCATACTGGGGAACAAATGCAGTGGTCGGTGCCCGCAGGATATGCTCTTCGAACAGTTCTTCGTCCGGGTTTTGATTGGTCAGTAACAGGTTGGGGATCTCCCGCATGGCCAGCCAGCGCTGAATAGTCGGTTTGGAACGGATCGCATACGGACCCGGTTTGCCCAGTACGGACAGGTATTTGACAAGATCAAGCAGTTCATCGCGTGTCAGGAATTTGGTGAGCCCCTGGGGCATGAGGGAGCCCCCTTCGGCTTCATCATCGATGTCAACAACGGGAATGACGATTTCTTTACCATTGGCGTCTTTGAGGATCACACGCTCCTCGTTGCGATCGACAATGATACCGCGAATGATTTTACCTTCGATGGTGACGATCACATAGGTCTGGTACGCTTCTTTGACTGCCTGGTTGGGGTAGAGAATGGAACGAACCAGGTAATCGACGGGGGAGCTGGCGCCGATGGGGCTGAGATCAGGGCCGACTTCACCTCCTGCTTTACTGACAGAGTGGCATTTCAAGCAGCTCAAATCGGCGCGGCGGAAAATCTGCTCGCCTCGTTCCGCATTCCCTTTGGCGATGACATCGGTGAGGAGTTGTTTGAATTCTTCTTCGGTGAGTTTTTTATCTTCGCCTGACATGCCGGCTGCTTTACTGAGGGCATCGCTCAGTGCTTTATCGCTACGGCCTACAGAGTACATGTAACGGAGTTTTTTCTTGGCGACATCTTCCGGTACTTTTTGTGTGGAAAGCGCGGCTGCGAGTTGATCAGCGGCGCCCTGGGTATCGAGGATTGCTTCAATGAACGGGGTTGGGTCGCCTTCCTTGGAAGTTGACATGATTTTGATGCCTGCGGTGATTGCCTGCTTGAGATCAAGGGTGACCAGGGCGGCTGCACCCAGGTAGCGGATGTCGGCGGGGGAGTTTTCCTGAGTGAGTTTCTGCATGGCTTTGATGCTCTCAGGTCCGCCGATGGAAACAAGTGCATCGATGGCGGCCAGTCTTAATTTCTCATCGGTTTTGGCAGAGAGTGCCAGTTCCTGTAATTTGGCTGCTGCTCCGGAGACTTTCCATAAACCTGCCAGTTCAATCGCGATCTGGTTAACCGGGGGTTTGGCATCGATCAGTTTGCTGATGTCAGCCAGGGAACCGGTGGGTTTGATTTTTCGATTCTGAAACGCCTCTTTCAAAGCGATCAGCGATTTCTCTTTCACTTCGCCCTGGAACTTATCGTTGACGATCTGCTCCCAGATGAAGCCGAGTTCTTCCGGATTTCCTTTGCGGCAGATCAGTTCGATGATTGTTCCCTGACGAGATGCCGGGACGCGGCCACTCTTGAGGAGCTTCATCATAGGGGAGACGCTGCTCTGGGCTGTGGCTGGACTTTGAACAGCCAGGTTCAGGAACAAAGTGATCACTGAAAGGGTCAAGGCGGAAAAAATACGGGATCGAATTCTCATTATGTAACTAACTCTGCATAAAGTGTGAAAATATGACAGGCTGTCAGATGGCCTGGCATCAAAGGAAATTCAGGCGAGGGAAACCATCCCGGAGCACGTTTTGACTCCGGGATGGTTGCTGATTCCTTCAGGTGTGACTCGAAAAACTATTTAGCTTCCAGACGTTTTTCGAGGGTATCCATCGTTTCTTTCAATGCGTACTCCAGGTAGTAATCCTGCGGATGAATCAGCGATTCCACAGCGATCTCAAGTGCGCGGGGATCGTGGTAAAAGCTGAGTGCACGAATGGCTTCCAGCCGAACCCGTGGGTTTTCATCATTGATCTGAACCTGCAGCAGGTCCAGGGAGTTATCAACGCGATCGCGCCAGTAACAGAGGACCCGCGTGGCAGCGGCTCGTGCTTTGGGTTCGGGTGACTGCAGCATCTTTTTCAGAAATTCGACATCAACTACGTCCAGGCTCTGACGGACCCAGAGCGCTTCCAGCAGGTTGTGCTGATAGTTTTCGTCCTTGGGATCCAGGCTGTCCACCCATGTATTGAGTGCCGCGATGACTTCATTGGTGTCACGCACACGTAGTTCACGACGCACCCGGTAACGAACCTGGTCCTCGTAGGTTTTCAGCAGATCGAGCAATTCCGGGACGGAAGCGTCTGCGATATTCGGATCTTTCAATAACGGTTTTTTCGAATAGGTGACACGCCAGATACGTCCGTGTTGTGCATCGCGGTTGGGGTCGCGGATGGAATGCTGCATGTGCCCTACGAGCGGGTTGAACCAGTCAATCAGGTATAATGCACCATCGGGGCCGAACTGCAGATCGACAGGTCGGAAGTTGGTGTCGGTCGATTTGACCAGTGGTTCGACCGGATCAGCGGCGAAGCCGGAACCATCTTCTTTCATTTTGTACTGGAGCACCCCATGAAAGCCGATGCAGTTATTCAGCAGATAATTTCCCTGGAGTTCATCAGGAAACTGGCGGCTGGAAACGAATTCACAACCGGCGGTCGGTCGCCATTGTTTTTTCAGGAAGTGTTTCATGCCGGCATGCTTGCGTGGGTAATCCACGTCGCCTGAATAAGCGGTTCCAAAGTAATTGGCTCCGCCGGACGCGTCGGCGACAAAGTTCTGTCCCCAGCGATCGAAGACGTGACCCCAGGGATTGGCATAGTTGTATGAAACAAAGATACTCGTTTTTTCGGTTCGAGGTTCATAGCGGAAGATACCCGCATTCTTGACTCGCTGTGGTCCATAGGGGGTTTCGACCTGACTGTGGTGAAACGTTCCTTCCTGGAAGTAAAGTCCGCCACCGGGACCCCAGGTAAAGGCGCTGATGGAGTGATGGGAGTCAGCGGAATCGAATCCATGCAGGACGATTTCCTTAAAGTCAGCGTGATCATCGCCATCGGTGTCTTTCAGGAAGACCAGGTTTGGTTGCTGTGCGACATAGACTCCGCCATCTCCGAGTTCAATTCCCGTGGGCAGATGCAGGCCATCTGCGAAGATCGTCTGTTTATCGGCACGTCCGTCGCCGTTCGTGTCTTCGAGGATCAGAATTTTGTCATCGACTTCTTTGCCTGGCAGGTACATCGGATAGGAAGCCATTGTGCAGACCCAGAGGCGGCCTTTACTGTCGAAGGCGAACTGCACGGGGTTTTTGAGATCGGGGAACTCGACTTCGGAAGCGAACAGATTGATTTCGAAGCCTTCTGGTAATTCAAAGTGTTTTTTCGATTCCTCCGGAGACGTGATTTTAATAGACGCGGGATCTTTGACATTGGTTTTGATATCAGCGAAATCGCCCGTGTTACTGTCATCAATTTTTACAGGGACGTTTTTGCCTTGTGCCACTGCCCAGATGCGTTTGTCGCGATTGGCGATCATTTTACGGAGCTTGGCAAACTCGGCGGGGAAGTTGACTACTCCAAATGGTTCTTTGCGACCGCCGTAAATATAGTAGCCATTGACGGCGCGATAGTCGTACCAGAACTGTTTATTTTTCTCCAGAACTTCCGCGCGGAGTTTTTTCATGTCTACTGTTGAGCCTGATGTATCACGTGGTCCGAACAGCGCTTCATCGATGACGGGGGCAAGTTGCTGGTAACCGTAATCAGTCAGGTGGATGCCATTGAAGGTTAAAGGGTGGTCATCCGATTCCATCAGCTTTTTGCTGGGGGTGAAAAGATCGACAAAGATCACATTTTTCTCTTTAGCGATTTTTCGCATCGCGTCGGTGTAGAGTTGGATGCGTTCGTTATTTTCCTTGCCATCCGTCAGACCGGGGCGATTCAGATTTTCATTGGCGATGGGAGAAAAAAGAACCAGCTGCGGGTGAGATTTGCCGTTGTATTTGGCGGCCAGTGTTGTATCGATGAAGTTTTTCAGGTCCTCTTCAAATTTGGGGAGACCTGATTTTCCACCGAAAGATTCATTGAACCCGAAGCAGGCAATGATCACATCTGCTTTGTGATCTTCGAGGTTATGGCCGTGGTCCTGAAAGTCTTTGGAGCGGGGGCGCAGTGTGAGTTCATCAGCCGACCAGCCCAGGTTTCGTACGACCAGTTCCTTGTCAGGGAAGCGACTGTGGAGCAGGGTTTCAAAATAGCCTGCGTCCTGCATGCGCTCCGGAAACGTATTGCCGATCAATACAATATGATCGTGTGGTTTCAACTCCAGTTTCTGGTCGGCTGCGATGACCTGTTCTGGTAATACTGCCGCCAGGCACGCTGTGATCAGGCACAGGGCAATTTTTATAGATATCTTCACTGTTGTGGGCTTTCTTCTAGGACTTAAAAGGCAGGAGACCCTGAGGGTAATTTTGTGAACCAAATTTTCGGGATTGTAATTTTGGTATATCGATCCAAACTCTAATTTTGTAGCATGTGACTACCTATGTCAAATCAAAGCAAGAGGTTGTAATAAATGACCTGGTACTATGGGCAACAGTAGATTACGGGGAATTTGAGTGTATGAAGTACCACTTTGCTTCCACGAGAGGGAATATTAAACAGTTCCGCATAGATACTACGCAAAAGTCGCAGGATTCAACAAATGAATCCTATCCGCAAGTTTCTGACAATGCATCTATTAAATTAATAATCGAAAGTATTCCAGCGGGCGTGGTATATCGGTCTGGAGAAACGCTCTTCATTAATCAACGTTCCGAAGAGTTATTAGGGTACTCGAACGAAAATCCAGAATTGTTCGAACAGAATCTGGAGCGGCTGTTTGAACTGAAGGAGACGAATGCGGAACCTCAATCAGGTTTCAGCGAATCCGGACAGTCCGAGATCTGGCTGCAACACCCTGACGGTGTTCAGCATTTGTGCGAAGTCAAATTGCCGAATAACCCGGAACAACAACTCTGGTTGTTGAGCAGCATTTCTACGCAACGGCAAAATGAGCGATTACTGAAAATATTAACTCAAGCGACCAGTGATGTCACCGGCGATGAATTTTTTAAACGTCTGGTACAGGAATTATCTCGCGCTTTAAAGATGAAATGTGTCTGCCTGGTTCAGCATCACCATAAACAGCGTGCGAAGTGTAAAACCTTTGGCATATATCTGGATGGTGAGTTAAGGCCTGACTTTGAATACGATGTCGCTGGCACTCCGTGTGAACATGCTCTTGGAAGAGATCCCTATTCCATTCATGAAGGAATCACCAGGCTGTATCCTGAAGATGAATTTCTTGTCATAAATGGAATTGAATCGTATTTCAGTCTCCCGATGATCGACAAAGATGGAGAGGTTCAGGGGCATCTGATGCTGCTGGGAGACCGTCCTGTTTATGAAGATCTATGCAAGCTTCCAGTCATCAGAAATTATACATACCGGGCAGCTGCTGAATTCAGTCGTGCGCAGGCGGAAAAAAAACTGCAGGAAAGCGAACTGAGAATTACGATGGCAGCCCGGGGGTCGTCTATCGGTTTCTGGGAATACGATCTGACGACAGGCCAGGTTCATTTCGATGAGCACTGGTATACCATGCTGGGGTATGAGCCCGGCGAATTTCCGGATTCGTTTGCCAGACTGCAGGATCTGAAGGATCCAGCAGAAATCGAGGCTGAAATCAATAAGGCGTGGACTCAAATGATTCACCCTGATGACTATATGACTTCAGTGAAAGCCCTTAACGATTACATATCAGGTAAAGCGAACTCTTATGACGTCGAGGTTCGCATCAGGAAAAAAGACGGTGCATGGAAATGGGTATTTACACGGGGCAGAATCTCAGCTTACAGCCCACAAAAAGATCCTCTACAGATGATTGGTACCCATATTGATATTGATGATCTGAAGCGTTCCCAGCAGATACGCCTGGAGAGTGAAGCCCGCCTCCGCATTATTATGGACCAGATCCCCGCAATTCTCTGGACGACTGATCTGGATAATATATATACATCGATCGTAGGAGCAGGCCTGAACCAGTTGGGGATTCAACCGGCCGAGACCGTGGGGAAAGGCATCTCAAATTTCCATAAATCGCAGGAAGTGTCTGCGAATATGGCCGCGATGCATCAGCGAACCATGAAAGGTGAATCAGTTCGATTCGAACAACAGCTGGAAAATACCTACCTGGATATCCATATCGAGCCTTTACGGAATTTAAAAGATGAAATTATTGGTTGTATCGGGCTGGCGATTGATGTCACGATTCGCAAGAAAACAATTGAGCAGTTGAACCGGCAGCGGATTTTATTACAGACCATTTTCCATTCCGTGACCGATGCCATGATCGTAACGGACCGCAGCCATCATATCGTGATGTGTAATGAGTCGATTCAGATCCACTTTCGTTGTCAAGAGGCGGATCTACTGGGCAGGCCGGTGCGCGAACTCATTTTTTCTTCCAGTAAGTACGAAGAGCAATTCAACCGGGTGTCGTTTCCTAATACCCGGGTATTAAAACCGTTTATCGTTGAGTATGTGCGTGCCGACGGTTCCTGTTTTCAGGGGGAAACGATTGTCACCCCGTTAAGGCGATCTGATAACCAGATTACCGGGTATATCAAAGTGATCCGGGATATCACCGATCGTATTCAGATTGAAGAAGAAAAAGACCATCTTCACGCACAGATGCTGCATTCCCAGAAACTGGAGAGCCTGGGAGTCCTTGCAGGGGGAGTCGCGCATGACTTTAATAATCTGCTTCTGGCGATCCTGGGGAATACGAATCTGGTGTTGATGGAACTGGATGAAGAATCTCCAGTGAATCCATATGTGAAAAGTATTGAAATGGCCGCGCGTCATGCTGCAAAAATCTGCGAACGGCTGCTGGCTTATTCCGGGCAACGTACTTTCGCCTCAATGACGTTTAATTTAAATCGAGTGATCCAGGAAACTGTGGAGATCATGAAATCGATTGTTTCTCCGAATGCGTATATTGAGCTGGATCTGTCTGATGAAGAATTAATGATTCATGGCGATGTCGGGCAGATCGAACAGGTGGTTCTGAATCTGCTGACGAATGCATCTGAAGCGATTCAAAACCAGGCAGAATCAGGCAGAATCGCTATTCGCACGGGCGTCACTCAACTGGCGAAGAATGAATTTTCAGAATATTATTTCTGTGAAAATGGGGCACCCGGAAAGTTTGTCTATTTCGAAGTGGAAGATAACGGGAACGGTATGGATATTGACTGCCAGTCCAAAATGTTTGACCCGTTTTTTACCACCAAATTTACCGGTCGTGGGCTCGGACTGGCGGGCGTATCAGGAATTATCAGAGGACATCAGGGAGGTTTACGTGTAAACTCCATTATTGATCAAGGCTCCTGCTTCCGAGTGATCTTACCTCTGACAGCCGAAGCTTCTACCGATGCTGACGATGAGGGCAGTGGCGAAAATATTTTACCTGTAGAAGCTGGTTCCATTCTGGTCATTGATGATGACAGTGCTGTATGTAATGTCGTTAATCGAGTATTGAAACGGTATGGTTTTTCCGTGCTGACTGCTTTTTCGGGAAGTGAAGGCGTAGAACTCTACCAGAAGCATCGTGATGAAATCAGCGCAGTACTCCTGGATATGACCATGCCAGGATTAAGTGGCGTCGAAACGTTTGAACTGCTCCGCAAGAAGGGGATTGATATTCCAGTGATTCTGACCAGCGGCCTGAGTGAGACAGATATTTCAGAACAGATGCAGGGATCCGAGATCGTTCATTTCCTGAAGAAGCCTTACAAGCCTCAAAAACTGGTGAATGTGATCAGTAAATCACTGATCAGGCAGCAGATTCAGGATGATGCCACCAGCTAGGCAGTGTCTAGTTTTACTGCAGCGTCTCCCGGGCCAGTTGGACCGAGTAAACTACACTGAAAGATGCGATGGTTAAAATGTGCATCGCTCTGAAAACAAATCAGCATCATTGCAGCAGTAACAGCTGTAATTGATCAGCGTATTGGTTTAAAACAATCGCCAGAATCAGAAGCAGGCCGGCCACCAGATCACTTCGGCCGAAACGATCTGCCCTGCCATGGGAGCGGACAAATTCAAAAATGGCACCTGTGGGGCAGCCATAGTGACAGTAAGCCTGTGGGACAAACAGGGATGCAATGAGTCCTGCGACTGCAAGCACGATCGAAGCGATTCCCGCGGATGCCAGCAGATAGGCATCAAAGGCTTCCAGTTCTGCCAGATCCACGGGGATTCTTAAAAACAGAATCGTGAGAATCAGTCCGATCAATAAAGCGGGGATCCACCGCAGTGCCCGTTTGATATCCGGTCTGATTTTCCATTTGGACCGCGCGGGGAGTACTCTTCCCAGAAATTCCTGTGCGGTCCCATGCGGGCAGATGCTCTGGCAGTACACATTGCGTCGGGTTGTCCAGGGAATGAGCACGGCCACTGCGGCCAATACAACCAGGCCGAAGACTGTTCTCCAGGGAACCGTATACCGGGCCCAGCCGGCAAACAGTGATTCCGCCAGCAGATCTCCGGTCCAGAAACCCAGATAAATCATGGCGACGAGCTTATACAACTTTCGCAACCAGTGAATCCGCTTGAGCCTCGTGAAGGTAATCAGGCAAGCACCGATACAAAACGCAATAATGGTTGCATCTTTTGCACGGAAGAGAAAGGGGGGATCTGCCTGAATCTGCTGTTCGGAGGAGCGAATTCGATGTGCGATGGCATGCGCGATGCCCATACTGGTCATGGTGGCGCCGGAAACACCTTCGATCTCCCCGGACTGGAGGTCGAGCGCGGCGATTTGATTCCAGCCATAATCTTTCCAGAGGTTCATCCAGTACTCATTCTGACGGACATCATTCACGTGAGATGTAGTGTCTCCACTGCTGCGGATTGAGATGCCGACGATGTGGTCTGTCTGCGAGTTAAATACGATCAAGGTGTCTGAGGGGCCGCAATAGCCGATAATGTCGTCGGAGACAGGCGAAGTGCGGATGGCGTACCCAACAGTTCTCTGTTTTTCATCCAGTACAAACAGCCCCATCCGTTCCGAATGATCGACTTGCAGTGAATGAGCGGCGGGAATGAATTTCTGAACTTCCCGCAGTTCGATGGGGGCCTTACCCTGCACGCGCAGTCGCACAAAGTAGTCCCTGATGAGACAGACAATGAGAACCAGGATGGTAATGCGGTAGAGTTTGAGAGAGAGTGACTTGAATTGACTGGCGCGCCGTTTCGGTGATGGTGGCTTCACAGCTTGCGGTAAGTCTGTCATCCTGTTCTCATCGTCCCAGGCAAGCTGCTTTGCCTGGGACGTTTATCTCTGGTGTTGGTTTCAAGCGATGGTTGAACGGAACTCTGAATACAGGGGGGCGAGGTCAGTCAGCAGGCAGGACCTGGATCGCATCGGCGTGTACATTCCCGTCCACACCCTCATTGGACATGACAACTTCAATCTGCTGACCTTTCTCGAATTTAAAGGTGCCTAGAGAAATAAAGCCATTCTTCAAAGGGGGTTTGATTCTCTGATTGATCTTTACCGTTTTTGAATCCTGGGGTGAGTGAATTGTGACCGGGGTATTCGTCGCGCGGTTTTCATGATGTCCGTAAGAAAGACGCACTTCGTATTTTCCGGTTTTTTCCACCTGGAATTTGAAGTGGATCTCGGCTTTTTTACCTTTGCCATGATAGACATAGTGATTGCCGACAAAACCTTTCAGACCTTCGCCTTTTGTCCATGTCCCGACGAACTGCACATTGTTGCTTTCGTCATCGATGACAAGCCCGGGAAGTGTAGTCGGATCGATATAGGCATCGATGACGGGAGGCAGTTCTTTAGAGTCTTTCGAGATATAAAACTCTCCATCGATGGTATCGCGGCGTTCAACACCTTTGCGGGCCATCAGTTTTTCGAGGTCCTGATAGTAGTCTGTATAAACTTCGCGGGGACTGCAGTCTTTTTCGGTACAGACTGCTGCCGCTTTACCGACGACTTCGCCCATCATGCCCCCTGTTTTCATGACGCGTACCGTTCCGAGTGCCTCATGTGTCACACTGATGCAGCGCCCGGCCATGAACAGGTTTGGGATATTCCGAGAGTAAAAACATCGATAGGGAACCGGATAACCGAACCTGCGGTCGACGCGACTGTCAAACACAGCCTGCGAGATGAAAGGGTCTTCCGGGTACTTCTGCATGTATTGCTTTTTGGGGTAGTGTAAATCGATGGACCAGGTGCTGGGGACGCAGCCATCCGGAAAGGCGATTTTATTCACAATGTCTTTTTTACGCAGAATTACGTCGCCGCGGAGCATACGAGATTCGCGTGGTCCACCTATGAAGGCCATCCAGGTTAATTCCGCGTTGGCATGTTTGTCTTTACCACCTTTGTTTTTTATGGCATTCCAGGCACCATAGACGGCACGGAAATTCCAGTCCCGCATCGATTCGAGGTCTTTGATCGGATCTTTATCAAAGCCGCTCTCCCAGAACCATTCACCGTGAAAGCGCTTGGGGTAGGGGAAGTCTTCCATATTCAGGTTGAGCGCCCAGCTGACATCCGGGAATGATTTTTCTGTATCGGCTTCTTTCCAGGTCCACATGTTGCTCATGCCCATGTGCCCTTTTTCATGTGTGTAATAATCGGCGCCGGCTAAATATCCGATTTCACCATGCCCGGTGCAGTCCGCGAAGAGGGAACCAAGAAATTCCGTCCGTTTGCTGGTTCTGGTATTGAAGGCGGTGACGCTCTGGATGGATTCTCCCTCTTTATTCACCTCATAAGCACGCGTATTGAGGAACAGATCAATGTTTTTTTCGGCGCGGACTACATCCTCTTTCAATTTGTCGCCGTACTCTTCATAAGTGCCGGGAGAGGCAGCAGCCGAATCGGCAAATTCTGCGATAATCTCGCCGATATGAGGATATTTTCCGCGTCGTACCAGCCCCTGTGCCCAGACACGGACTTCCGAACTCCCGTTTCCACCCAGTACAGGGCGATCCTGAATCAACGCGACCGAACATCCCATGCGGGCCGCAGAGATCGCGGCTCCCATGCCGGAATATCCACCACCGACCACCACCAGATCATATTTCTTTGTTTTTTCCGGCTGAGCGGGCAGGCCGAGCATGTCTTTGCGCCACTGATCCATGGGGGACAGATCGTTGGGGGGCTGATAGTTAAGATCTTTGGTAAACAGTATTGCGTCACAGCGGCCTTCAAAGCCTGTCAGGTCGTGGAGCGTCAGTTTGACTTCCGGTTTGGTGATCTCCACGGTGCCGCCATCGTGCCAGAACCATTTGGCACTCTTCGTTCCGAATGTCTCATCTAATGGTTTGCCATCAATGGCCAGTTGGAAGCGACCTGGTGCTCCCTTGGCCTGCCAGGGAGCAACCCAGTCTTTTGTGCGAACCAGAACGCGGTATGTTCCTGTTGAAGGAAACGAGACGGTTGTTTCTGCGTCTGCCACCGGCTGGCCCAGTCCATGCGCCAACAGATAGGGAGATCCCATGATATTGATAAACTGCGTGTCCAGTTTCCAGCCACCATGCTGATCGAAACTCTCTGCTTCCACCAGAACACCTTCGACTGGCTGTGAAGCGGCCGCGTGCGGGACCGGGAACAGTGTGATCGCAAGCACTGCGAATACAGAAAGGGTTTTAGCCGGGTAGCGCATTCTCACAGACTCCTGCCATTGATTTCGTTGAGTGTGATTTATTGAGTGTACATCTCACTCGTCTTAAAACGGATTTGATCCGAAATTAACGTCTGATGAGATTATAAACCCTCTATCGAATCAATTGCAAACAGGCGGTCGTGCGAAATGCTGGAGCGAACTGTTAAATAATGTTCTTAATTATTGGGCATGCTTACCCAGAAATTCCAAAAGCTGCGTATCAGAGACTTCGGCCTGGTTCGAGAACGATTTTCCCTTAAAAGAAGCAGGCACAACAGGGCGCTGAAAATGAACATAGTCAAATCCAGCCACCAGATCGGGGCGACCGTTGCGGATGACCTGGTTATTCTGCTGCGGAGGTTTCAGACGCGAGGCTGTTGAGTAGTCTGTATAAACCGTGAGCCCCACCTGCAACTGCTCAGGCATATCAGTGCGACGATATCGCTGATGGATATTCCAGTTTCCTTCCGGTGTTTTTTTCAGCAGGATGAAGTCATTGCCAATCCGAGCAATCTGTATCATCGCGGCTGGCGTTCCTGCGTCGGTGACTGCGAGCGTCGATCGACTGTTGACCGTGGTCTTGACTTCAAACTGAAAAGAGCCTGGTCGATTCGCAGCGCCAAGAGAGAGGAAGATATAATTCTCGCCACCTGGTTTCCACGTTTGCGGAGTGACATCGCGGGGAGTACGGATCATGAGGCCTGCCAGTGAATAATTACTGCGCGGTGCGCCATCGCCATCCCGTCGCGCGACGCGGATACTGGATGTGACTACAAAATCTCCTTTGACTTCTTTGTAGACCAGAACTCCCCGATAGTCCATGTACCAGGTACTGCTGTAGGGGACCATGACCATCCAGCCCGGTTTGGTTTTGGCGATATCAAATTTCTCGAGCTGGTCGGCATGGCTCTGTTCTGTCTGATAAATCCGAGACCACTGTTTCAAAGTAGAGGCGTCATCAAAGTCATCACTCAATCCTTTGAGGTCGTCTCGCGGGTTACCGGTTTGCTGTGCAGTAACATCAGCGATCATCAGCAAGCTGACTGCGAGTGATACGTAAAAGAAAAGACAGGCTCGGAATTGAAGTACGTGAAAATGGAACATGATCTCTTTTCCTGGAAGTCGACGGATGATGTACGCAGTTCAATGCTTTTCAGTCTGTTCGGACTGTTATTGGAGTGAATTCGTCAAAGATTGTGAAGATGCGACAAAAATTACGCGAAAAAAGATACTTTGTCTGAAATGAGGTGGAAGCTGTTGAATGCCCGTACTCTACGATATACTGGTATGCTGAAATTCAGAAAAGCCATTCATGAAAGCATGTCTCAATGTCTGTGATTGAAGAAACCGTCACACAGTGGATCGATCAGTTGAAATCAGGAGACGCTCAGGCTGCGCAGAGGTTGTGGGAATCGTATTTTCTGGAGATGGTGGAAGTCGCGCGGCAGAAATTACGAGGTGCACCACGGACGATGGCGGATGAAGAGGATGTGGCGCTGAGCGCTTTTAAAAGTTTCTGTATTGGGGCTCAGAATGGCCGCTTCTCACAGGTCACCGATCGGCAAAATTTATGGCCGCTGCTGGTGGCAATCACATCACATAAATCAATCGACCTGATTCGGCTGGAAAACAGACAGAAGCGGGGCGGAAGTGGACAAAATGACGCAGCTGGGACGAGTAAGAAGCAAACGTCCATGCGAGTTGATTTTGAAGAGATTATCCAGCAGCAACCCTCTCCCGAATTTGCCGTTCAGATGGCAGAAGAACTGGAACGGCTATTGAATTTATTAGACAAAACAGGTGATTCAGCCTTAAGACAGGTTGCATTGGCCAAAATGGAAGGGGAAACTACAACTGAAATTGCGCAGAATCAAGGTTGCGCCCGCCGAACCGTTGAACGAAAACTCCAGTTGATTACCCGTCTGTGGCAAGAGGATTGCAATTTGTGAAATCGCGAAATGAAACTGGTTTCGAACAGCTGCCTTCAGACCTGATGCTGCGAATTAACCAGCTGTGTGATCGGTACGAGTCACAATTGAGGCTGGGGGAACTCCCTTCAATTGATGACTACCTGGAACATATCGCGGTTGAATACCGGGATGTGATTCTCAGAGAATTAATTCCTCTGGAAATGGAGCATCGTTGCCAGTTGGGTGAATCTCCCGATGCTAATGAATACCTGGAGCTGTATCCCGGACTCGATCCGACCTGGCTGGCTTCCTCTCTGAAAACGACACAGACTGAACTGCTGACCGCTACAGGCATTTCTGCTGACCACAAACAACAAAGCCTGCCAGAGCCCGTCCTGCTGGAGCAGTGTCAACAGCGGATTGTGAAAGAGGGCATTCTCTCGCAGGAAGAATTGACGAAACTTCAGGAAGCGTCTGCAGCCGGTCAAGACTGTCAGACGTCTGAGGGGCTGACAGAATTACTGGTGCAGTCCGGAAAAATTACGAATTACCAGTCAGATGTGTTGTTGTCCCAAGACGAGCGACGGTTGTTGATAGCTGATTACCTGATTCTGGAACCGATTGGCTCCGGAGGAATGGGAACCGTTTACAAGGCGCTGCACCGCCGGATGAAACGCATTGTTGCCTTGAAAGTCATTCGGACTGATCTGCAGCATGTTCCTGATCGGCTGAAACGTTTTGAACGCGAAGTACAGACGGCTGCGCGGCTTTCACATCCTCACATCGTGACGGCATACGATGCGGGAGAAGATCGGGGAATTAATTACCTGATCTGCGAATATATCGATGGAGAAAGTCTGACGCAGATGGTCCGTGATTCCGGACCGCTCGACTTTTCTGATGCCTTGAACTGTATCATGCAGGTCGCACGGGGGCTGGAGTATGCCCACCGTCAGGGAGTGATTCACCGCGATGTTAAACCGGCTAATATCCTGGTCGATGATCAGGGGGATCTGAAAATCCTGGATATGGGACTGGCACGGCTGCAGCAGCCCGATGATGTCATCCTGGGCGGGGAGACGCAGCCTGAATTAACTTCCAGTCAGTTTTTTATGGGAACCATTGACTACATGGCTCCCGAGCAGGCGCGGAATACGAAGCTGGCAGATCATCGGTCTGATATTTACAGTCTGGGGTGTACGTTCTACTTTCTGTTGACCGCCCAGCCCGTCTATCCGGGAGAAACCACCGTCGAACGAATTCTGGCGCACCGGGAAGAACCGATTCCCCGACTGTCAGAGCGGCTCCCTCAGGTTCCATCCGGATTCAATGCGATTTTCGAAAAGATGCTGGCAAAGTCTCCCGATGATCGCTACCAGTCTGTAACCGCACTGATTTCTGATCTGGAAAAATTCTCTACGGACTATGAAGGGCAGACTACGGTAATTTCACTGGATGAGAGTTCTCAATCGCAGGTGACCGATGCCAACTGGGCAAGTGCGCCGACCGAAGTCCAACCCGCTCCCGTTGTCCCCGAGTTGACCATGCTGGCAAGTACCAGCGAGCAGCAAATGGCAAACTCTGCTGCTCTCCCTAAACGCGGACTGTTGTGGGGAGGGCTGGCTGTCACCACTGTGATACTGATCGTTGCTTTTTCCTGGAAACCGAAGATGACGGAACGTTCGGTTGCCGACAGTGATGTGGCAGCAGACTCGTCGACAATAAATCTGAATGGTGCGACAGTCGCTCCCCTGCAGCAGACGTATGCTGCCAGGATGAAACTGCCGGTTAAGGTGGAAGTTCCCATCGGTGCGGGAGGAACAAAAGTCAAACTGGAACTGATGTTGATTCCCCCCGGAACGTTTCAGATGGGTGATCGGATGGGGACATCAGCAGAATCGGACGCCCCACTGCATCCGGTGAGTCTCACCCGACCATATTACATGAGTTCAACAGAAGTCACGAACGAGCAGTTTCGTGAATTTGTCAACGCGACGAATTATCAGACCGATGCAGAGCGGAGTGGCGGTTATGGGATGACTGGTGGCAACTGGGTAAAGACGATGGACTACTCCTGGAAAAATCTGGGTGACTTACCGGTTCAGGATCAGGCACCGGCGGTCAGTATCAGCTGGAATGATGCGACCGCATTCTGTGACTGGCTTTCCGATAAAACGGGAGATCGCTATCGTCTGCCTACAGAAGCAGAGTGGGAATATGCGTGCCGGGCCGGAACCGAGACACCCTGGTTTTTTGGTGAGCAATCTGACCAGATGGATCAGTATGCCTGGTTCCTGAATAATTCCGGCGGGCGGGTTTATCCTGTCAAACAGAAACGCCCCAATGCCTTTGGCCTGTATGACATCTACGGGAATGAATGGGAATGGTGCCAGGATTATTACAGTCCCGGTTACTATTCTGATTCCCCTGTTGAGAATCCGACGGGACCCGCGCAAGGGCGAGAACGTGTCCGGCGGGGAGGGGGGTTCCAGCAACCGGTGGCTCAGCTGACTTCTTATGTCCGCGGGCATGGCGTGCCGGAGACACCGTCCCGCGGAGCGTTCCGCATTGTTCGTGACACACAGCTTGACTGATACCCGCGTTGTGAAAAACTGCCGGGAAAGATGCGGGATGTTTATCTACGCATGATCTGAAACAGTTCTGGAGTTGCCTGATGACCCCAAACGTGAAAAGTTACTTCCTGCCGAGGCAGAGAGAGGTACATAGGGCCGGCTGGGGGAGCGTTAGTGGACCCTTTTGCCGTAAAACTTTGTGAGGTGTGCCTGATAGATTTCGAGTGTCGCAGGAATCTGTGCTGCCTCCAGTTTGCCTGTTTCAACCAGACATTCTGCGAGTGCCTGAAGAGTCGCGGCTTGTAACGTTTCTTCGAAGATCAGCATCAGGCGACGTTCGACGAGATCGCCGATGGTCTCGACCCATTCGTGATTGATCGTCCAGAGTACGTACTGGCGGGGAATATTCGTTCCGGGGAGCAGGTCTGTGGAAAAGTCGGGGAGGGAATCCAGGATTTCTTCAATCATGGTTCCCTGGAGTGTCCAGAGGGCCTGGATGCTTGCCTGCGAAAGTTGATACTTTTCAGCGAGTCGATCCTGTTCCGCTTTGAGAATATCTGCGGTTTGCGGGTAATGCTCTGCACCGGGGATCAGACGGGTTTTTGATTCGGAGTGATAGCTCTTCCCCAGTTTTTTCAGGATGCGACCGGTGACGTTTTCTGCAAAGGCACGCCACGAAGTCAGTTTTCCCCCTACGAGAGTGACGATCCAGCCAGAAGGGCCTTCGCGTTCTTTAATTGAGTGATCGCGCGAAATGGAAGCGGCTTTGCCTTCCGGTTGATAAGGCAGAGGCCGCACGCCGCTGTAGTGCAGGTTGATATCGTCATTTGTCAGCTTTACCTGCGGGAAGACCATGTTGACCATGCCGACGAGGTACTCCAGTTCTTCAGGACTGGCAGTGACATCAAGCGGATTTCCTTCGACGCGGACATCGGTTGTGCCAATCAGGGTACAATCTCCAAACGGGAGAATGAAAACGAGTCGGCCATCACTGGCTTCGGAGTAAATCGCCTGTTCGCCCAAAGCATCCCTTAGACTCTGATTGAAGGTGATGATGTGACTGCCTTTGGTGCCTCCCATCAGACGGGGAGAGGCAACGTCAACCTGCTGGAGCGTGAGGTCTCCACAGGCTCCGGAAGCGTTGATGATGACTTTAGGAGCAAACAGTTCGTGATTTAAATTGGGGTTCTGCAGAGAAGTCAGTTGGGCGTTTCTGTTTTTCAATGAAAGCTGATGATAGGTGAAGAGTTCAAATTCGAGGCCTTTCTGCCGGGCAATTTTCTGACAGTCATGTAATAACGCGACGACGAAACGCTCGGGAAATCGCATTTGCGCGTCGGAATAGCAGGCGAGCCAGCGGAATTTCTCTTGATTGATATCGGGTAATCCCGGTTCTCCCACATTGTGAACTGAATGGCGGGGGAGGTTTCCTTTCGAGGCGAACCAGTCGTACATGGACAGTCCCATGTCGACGAGATACATACCCCGCTCAGAAGAGAAGGAGAACTGGTTGTTGAGCCAGTGCGCTCCCGGTACCCGAAACCCACTGAGAAAACGCAGGCCGGAGGACATGACACCCGTGGCGCGATGGGCCAGCGGAATCGCGAACCTCAGCGGTTTCACAAAATGCGGTGCCAGATCCAGCAGGATACCGCGTTCATGTACCGATTCTTTCACCAGCGAAAAATCACCATATTCCAGGTAGCGCAGGCCGCCATGAACCAGACGGGAGGATTTGGAAGTTGCTCCCTGAGAGAGATCTCCCTGGTCGATCATGCAGACCGGAATCCCGTTCAACAGCAGTTCACGGGCAATGGCGACGCCGTTGATACCTGCTCCCAGTATGAGTACCCGCTCTGTCTGATTCATAAACAGTCCATTTATTTTACGTAGAAGGTTTGAATTCCATTAACAGCCGATGTTCATGGGGGCGATAATAGCCTTCGATTATTTTTCTGATTTGAAAGCCAAAGCTTTCATACAGCTTCACCGCCGGTGTATTCTCGGGGTTCACAGTCAGTAATACAACTTGATCAGCTCGCTGCAGCGCCTGTTTCATCAAAGCAGAGCCGATTCCCTGTCCGCGAAAATCGGCATGCACCATGATTTTATGCAGAAAAATTTCGTCAGTATTCGTCGGAAACATCAACAGGGCACCGGCGAGTGTCTGTGGACTCTCTTTCCGGTAAGAAATCGCGATTAAGACGGTCGCGTATTCGCACCAGAGCCTCCAGGCATGTTCGCCATCGGGGATAAATGTGTCCGGTTCGATCGGCCATGCGATTCGATCCAGTGCTGCAATTTCCAGAAAATCCTGGGCGTGTGCCTGTTTGATCTGATAGTCCACGAAAGCCTTTCACGGTCAAGTCTTGTCTGTCATGGTGTAAATAAAGTTCATGAAGAGTATTGTACGAAGTCCGTCTATCTGTTTCGATCTTGATTGAACAGAAATCAGACTTGCTGTAAAAGATTACAATTAAAAATTGAAAAACGCCTCGCGCCGCATTCCACATAGTGATAACAACACGATTGATTCAACCATCATGGCGAAATCCAGCATACCACATGTGGCCTTATTGATCGAAACGTCCCGCTCTCACGGACGGGGTTTGCTTAATGGCATTCGTCAGTTTATTGCCGAAAAGGAAGAATGGTCGGTTTTCCTGATGCCTCGGTCACTCGATTCACAGGTTCCCGAATGGATCTCCCGCTGGAAAGGGGATGGCATACTCTGCCGGACGACCAGCCAGGAAATGGCGGACGCGATCACGAAGTCGGGGATTCCAGCATTAGAACTGCGTTCGACCAAACTTAAACATTCCTTTCCCTTCCTGGGGATTGATAATCGTGCGATGGGTCGCATGGTGGCGGAACATTTTCTGGAACGGGGAATCCGTCACTTCGGCGTCTATGAAATCGGTTGCGAAGTTTATTTCGAACAACGCTGCGAGAACTACATCCAGACCATCAATAACGCCGGTTATGAAGTGAGTGTCTTTTCTTCTCCCGATGATTCTGAAGTGCCGCGTGAATGGGAAAAACATCAGGAAAAAATGGTGAAATGGGTAAGTGGACTTCCCAAGCCGGCAGGCGTCATGGCATGCACCGACCTGCTGGGGTTCTGGCTGCTGGATGCCTGTGATCGCGCCGGAATATCTGTTCCTGATGAAGTTGCCGTCGTCGGAGCTGAAAATGATGATATTCTATGCATGATGGCGCGGCCGCCTTTGTCGAGTGTGGCTTACAACTCGACGCGTATTGGTTATGAAGCAGCGGCGCTGCTGAGCCGCATCATGAAAGGAGGCTCAGTTCCCGAAGAGCCCTATCTGCTTAAACCGCTGGGAATTGTCACGCGTCAGTCCTCCGATGTGGTGGCCGTGGATGATCCTGAACTGGCGCTGGCGCTACGGTTTATTCGCGAAAATGCCTGCAAGGGAATTCAAGTTACCGATATTCTGAAAGCGGTTCCCATGTCCCGGACTGCATTGGAACGCCAGATGAAATCGGCGATTGGCAGGTCTCCCAAGGCGGAGATCATCCGGACGCAGATAGAACGGGCCAAGGAACTGCTGGCTTCGACCGATTTATCACTCTCCCAGATCACGCAACGTATAGGTTTTCGCCACACGCAGCACTTCAGCACGCTGTTCAAAGAAAAAGTGGGTGAAACTCCCGGCGAGTTCCGTTCGCAGATGCATTGATCACATGCATACTCCTGTTGCCCGGGAAAAGCCTGAAATCAGAGACTTTCTGCATTTTCAGGTGTTATAATCTACGCAAAACCTGATAATGTTTATGAGATTCCGTAATGACCGGTCTGGATTCCTCAGTAGAATGGAATTCAATTCAATGCTTGAATTTAACGTAGAAGGAATGTTTTGAATGAATAAAGTGTTAATCATCGTTGGTGATGCAACTGAGACTGTCGACACACTTTATCCCTACTATCGACTGATTGAAGGGGGATACGAGCCCGTCGTTGCTGCACCGGAAAAACGATTGTATCAGATGGTCCTCCACGAAGTGAAACCGGGATGGACGATTACCAAGGAGTGGGAAGGCTATACGATTCAGGCAGATATTGCTTTCAAAGATATCAAAGAAGAAGAGTACCTGGGCATCTTTTTCAGTGGCGGCCGTGCTCCTGAGTACATTCGCGATGATGAAGACCTGATCCGCATCACTCAACACTTCTTTGAGATGAATAAACCCATTGCTTCAGTATGTCATGGCGTAGAAATTCCAGCACGCGCCGGTTGCGTGAAAGGGCGTCGTATGGCGACCGTTCCCAAATGCCAGTTTGATCTGGAAGTCTGTGGCGGCATTTTCGTGAATGAAGCCTGTGTGATTGACGGGAACATGGTTAGTGGGCGTACGTATCATGATCATGGTCAATACATCGGCCCCTGGATGAAGATGCTGGATGAGGCACGAAATCAGTACTGATCATTAAATTTGAAATCACTCGATCATCAGAGGAGACTGCGATGACTTCACAAAAACTATCTCGTCGAACGTTTGTTAAAACAGCGGCTGCCGGGCTGCCCCTGGCCTGTCTGGCGCCGGGAGTTTTTGTGAATACGGCTCGTGCTGCAGAAAAGGCCCGCAATCCGAATGAACGGTTGAAAATCGGTTCGATCGGCATGCGGTACCAGGGTTCGGTCATTGCGGACAAAGCCCAGCAGTATGGCGACATCGTGGCGATCGCCGACGTGGACCGGGAAATTGCAGAGAAGGCCCGCAAGCAGTTCGGCGGCAAAGCGACCTTGTTCGAAGATTATCGGGAGATGCTGGAAAAGGCGGACATCGATGTCGTCACGATTGGTGCCCCCGACCACTGGCATACCAAAATGCTGATTGATGCCTGTCGTGCCGGCAAGGATGTCTACTGTGAAAAACCATTAACGTTGACAGTCGATGAAGGAAAAATCATCAACAAGGTCGTTGCTGAGACCAAGGCCGTCGTTCAAGTCGGTACCTGGCAGAGAAGCGATCACCGTTTTCGTCAGGCCGTCGAAATGATCAAGGATGGCCGGATTGGTGATTTGAAGAAAGTAACTGTCACGCTCAGTAAAAACAAAACTGGAGGCCCGTTCAAAACTGAGCCGGTTCCTTCCGTCTTGAACTGGGATCTGTGGCAGGGGCAGACACCCGAAGTCCCCTATATCAAGGAACGCTGTCATTACACGTTCCGCTGGTGGTATGAGTATTCGGGGGGACAGATGACCGACTGGGGCGCCCATCATATTGATATCGCCCAGTGGGGGGCCGGCATGCAGGAAACCGGTCCCGTCGATATCGAAGGAACGGCGACATTCCCGAATGTCGAGAACGGCTATAATGTGGCCCTCGATTATCATCTGAAAGCCCGTTATGCCAATGGCGTGATTCTGGAAGTCAATGATACCGGACGCACCGGAGTCATGTTTGAAGGAGACGAGGGACGCATCTTTGTCAACCGGGGTACGATTGCCGGTAAACCCGTTGAAGATCTGGCAAAGAATCCCTTGCCTCGCGAATCGTTCAATGTTTATGCCCATGATAATCTTTCGCGACCGCCTCGCATGGGCAAACTGGATGCGATTGTGAATCACATGGGGAACTTCTTCGACTGCATCGAGACGCGTGCCACACCGATTTCCAGTGTGCAGAATCAGCATCGCTCGGTGACGGTCTGCCACATTGGGAATATCTCACAGCGTCTGGGACGCAAACTGACCTGGGATCCTCAACAGGAGCAGTTCGTCGGTGATGCCGAAGCCAATACATGGCTCAAACGCGAACAGCGCGCCGGTTATGAGATTAAGGACACATAACGTTCTTTGACTTCTATTGATCGTGATTGCTTAACCATTTCTTTTGAATTCAGGAGAAACGATGACTGTCTCGACCGGGATCATTACCGAAGAACATAAAAGACAGTTTCAGGAAGAGGGTTACTTCATTCTGGAACGGGCTATCTGTGAAGAACATCTGCAGATTGTTCGCGACGCCTGTGATCATCTGATTGATCTGATGCATCAGGAAATGGATCGACTGGGTACCGATCATATTCACATCAGCCATCGGGGTAAACGCTATCATATCGCGAAGAAATATGACCAGGCGCCCCGACTGGAAGAGTACGTATTCAGCGATCTGATGGCAGAGATCTGTCAAGCCACGATCGGGGATACATCGTACCTGTTCTACGATCAATATGTCGTGAAAGCGGCGGAAAAAGGAATCAAGTTTTCCTGGCATCAGGACTCCGGCTACCTTGGGTTCCTGCATCGGCCTTACGTGACCGTCTGGGCCGCCGTCGATGACATGACACTGGAAAACGGGACGGTCGACGTACTGCCTTATTCCACGGTCGGCATTCGTTCGCTGGTGGAACACATTCGCGATCCCGAAACCGGCGACAAAACCGGATACTTCGGCAAAGAACCGGGGGTGACCGCAGTCGTTCCCGCAGGCAGCCTGGCCGTGTTCAGCTCGTTGACGTTTCACCGCAGTGGTGCAAATACGACCGACAAAATGCGGCGGGCCTACGTGACTCAGTATTCTCCCGAGCCGATTATCGATCCCGAAACTCAACAACCCAAACATCTGGTGGTTCCCTTTCTGCAGGATGGGGAAAAGGTCGTTTCTTAAGCAGCAACTGATTTATCAGCAACAGAAAGATTCCGAATCATGAACGCTCAGCTCAGTCGACGCGATTTTAATAAACAGCTTCTGGGAACCGCCTGCTCGGCGGGTTTACTGGGAACGGCACTGGGAGCCGGAACGGAAGCTTCACAGAAGCCTTTCCAACTGAACTATATTGTCGCGTCCTGCATGTATGGCACACTGCCATTAGAAACGATTCTGCAGGAAACTCCCAAAACGGGAGCCGAATATATTGAGATCTGGGCAAAGCGTCACGGTAATCAGCGCGAACAGATTGACGAACTGGGTGTCGAAAAAACAAAGCAACTGCTCGATAAGTATAATGTCAAGCTGGGGAGCTTCACCTGTTTTAAATACGGCCTGTTTAACATGCGGGGCGAAATGGATCTGGTCAGTCAGCTGGGTGGAGACATGGTGATCTGCAACAGCGGTGGCCCCAGAGGATTAAAAGGGGCCGAGCTGAAAGCGGGGATCAAAGCGTTCGCCGAAAAACTCAAACCGCACATCGCTGCTGCCGAAGAAAAAGGGGTGATGATCGGTCTGGAAAATCATGGCGGCGGACTGATCAACGATCCAGACACACAACGCTGGCTGATGGAAATGCTGCCGGCGAAGAATTTCGGTATGGCACTCGCTCCTTATCACCTGGAACAGGACCCCGAAATGATCGGTAAGCTGATTACCGACCTGGATGATCGACTGCTGCACTTCCAGGCCTGGCAGCATGGCATGGGCTGTACCAGAAAACTTCCGAAAGAACAGGAGCTGCTGCAGTTACCCGGACGGGGGGATTTAGACTTCGTGCCTCTGCTGGCGGCGCTGAAGAAGATCAATTACCAGGGACGGACGGAAATCTTCATGCACCCGGTACCGCGCGGCATTCCCATTCAGCCGACAGCAGAACAGGTAACCGCGGAGATTAATCGCTCCCGTGAATATCTGGAAAATTGCCTGAAGCAGGCTTAATTCAGATAAATAAATAAGAGAGAACTGGTGAACAGTTCGATTAGCGAATATGATTTCGATGAGGAGGGACTGCTCATGTCCGAAAATCTGACCATCGAAACCAACAAGCTCGAATATCATAATCGGGGCTTACAGGCCATCGTATTACCTTCATTATACGTGCTCGCTGTCTGGGTCCCAGAGATTTGTTTTGTTCTCTATTCTTTTCTCGTTCGCGGCGTCTCCAGCAATGACCTGATTTATGCATTGTTCATCATGATTACATTTATGGCATCGCCAGACGCAGTCTTGATTCAGTGGGAAGCCTTAATCTTTACGGTCACTTTGTTAGCCGGAATCGTATTCGTCTGGCCTGAGTCCCTTAAGGGAAAAACCTGGTGTGCCGGACTCGTCCTGTTGCTTCATGGTGCTGTTGGCGGCTACTTAATCTATCTGCGAACTCGTTAGAGGATGCGATCTTTTGTTGTGAATCCTCTGTCTGAATAGTGAAACCTTAAGAATGACTCTGCGAAGGTAATCTGACTTATGAACCCGCGACGTATTCTTCTGAGTATGATTCTCCTACTTGTTTCCAGTCTGCTTAGTCTGGACAGCCAGTCGCTTCATGCGAAAGAAAAATCCCGGCAGCCGAATATTATTCTGGTCATGACCGACGATCAGGGGTATTGGGATACGGAGATATCCGGTAACCCCAAGATCAAAACTCCGACGATTAAAAAGCTGGCAGCCGAAGGAGTCACCTTTACGCGGTTCTATGCCAACATGGTTTGTGCGCCGACCCGGGCCGGGTTGATGACGGGCAGGCATTATCTGCGAACCGGTCTGTACAATACCCGCTTTGGCGGAGACACACTCGGTCCGAATGAAACGACGATCGCGCAGGTCCTGCAGAAAGCGGGTTATAAAACGGGACTGTTCGGCAAATGGCATCTGGGGCGTTACGCGCAGTATCAGCCGCAGCGTCGCGGGTTCGACCATTTCTTTGGACATTATCATGGACACATTGAACGCTATACCAACCCGGATCAGGTGGTCGTCAACGGGACTCCCGTGGAGACGCGGGGTTATGTGACCGATCTGTTTACGGATGCCGCCATTGATTTCATCCAGCGAAATCAGCAGCAGCCTTTTTTCTGTTATCTGGCTTACAATGCACCGCATTCTCCGTTTCTGCTCGATACATCCCATTTCGGTCAACCCGAAGGGGACAAACTGATTGAAAAATACCTGGCGAAAGGGCTGCCACTGCGGGAAGCCCGGATCTATGCCATGATAGAACGCATCGATCAGAATCTCAGTCGATTGCTGCAGACCGTACACGATCTGAAGCTGGATCAGGAAACGGTGGTCATCTTCACCAGCGATAATGGTGGTGTGAGTCGGGGCTTCAAAGCCGGACTCAAAGGGAGTAAAGCGAGTGCCTATGAAGGGGGAACCCGCGTCCCGTTTGTTGTCCGCTGGACCGACCATTTCCCGGCGGGAAAAACAACCGATGCCATGGTGGCACAGACCGATCTGTTTCCCACGTTCTGTCAGCTGGCGGGGGTGCCGGTCCCCAGTAATGTGAAGCTGGATGGAGAATCGATCCTGTCATTGATGGAGCAGGGGGGCGGAAAATCACCTCATCAATATTTATATCATACCTGGGACCGTTACACGCCTAACCCGTATCATCGCTGGGCAATTCATGGTCCACGCTTCAAGCTGGTGGGACATGATCCGCAGGGAAAGAAGAAAAAAGAGGGTGAGCCTCAGGGGCAGCTCTATGATCTGCAAGAGGATCCGGGTGAGAAAAAAAATGTGGCTGATCAATACCCGGAGAAGGTCAGTGAATTACGCGGTGAGTTCCTGCGCTGGTTTCAGGATGTGACGGCGGGCCAGGTTTATGAGCCGGCGGCCATTCCCGTAGGAGACGAGCAGGAGCCGGAAGTGGAACTACAACCGAGTTGGGCCCTTTTGAAGGGGGACGATCTGGAGTACTCATTTGACGGCTATGACTGGGATACAATCGACAACTGGAAAACGAATTCCGACACTGCCACCTGGCAGTTGGATGTACAGAAACCAGGCCGCTACGAAGTGGAGTTGAGTTATGGCTATCGGGCAGAGCCTCCGGCACCGGGACAGTTGCAGATAGCCGTGGGGGACCAGAAGCTTGATTATGAACTGCCGATGAGTACGAGCCAGAATGTATTTCTGAAAACGGACGTCGGGACTCTCGACCTCAAACAGGGGAAACAGTTTCTGTCAGTACGGGCAACTCAGCCTGAGGGGGTCAAGGGGCTGCGTCTGAATTCCCTCTGGTTGAAATCACTGGGTCATCCATAAGTAGATATTTCAGGAATCGATTCAGAGCGATTTGCGAATCCGCTGAAAACTAGCCTGGATCTCTTTTCCCACGTTGAACAGGGCATCAGTCACGCTACCGGCAGATTCCTTCATGGCGTCTTTGACGGGCCGATAATCGTCTTTTAATTTATCCAGCCGATCTGTGACTTGCCTCCATTCATCTTTCGCTTCCTGTTTACCCAGATGAATTTTCAAGGCAAGTTCGTCTTTCTGTTGCTCCAGAGCTTCGATCAGTTCATCCATTCGATTGCGATTGGTCATGATGCGGTCCTTTTATTGATTCGATTTTCCCGGTTCACGATTCAGGAATCATTGACAGACAATTAAGAATGATTCTACAGCATTCCTGGTGCAGGCTGTCCGTCCTCACCATTTATTATAGCATTTCTCAATGGGCGCCAACAGTTGGCAATTTGAAAGAATCTCCCGTTATGGCTGTTAAAAGAATTCAACTCAGGAAACCTTGATGGTGATTAACTGACTGCTTGACTCAATCAATCAGAACCAGGGCGTCATGTAGCTCATTCTGATCGTCTGAGGCACGGGGAAGAGGTGTAGAAGCCTGGCTGCCGATTTCCAGGATTATTTCACAGAGTGTGGTCGTTGGGTTTCCAGCATGCAGTCCCGTGGTGAGTTTCCGGCAGATTTGATCGAGGAAAGGTTGTCCGAGTTTATCAATGACGGACTGGTCAGCCAGTGCGACTGCCATATGCTCGAACAGGGAGATGTAGATCAGGATGCCCGTGCCCCCTTCGGTATGGTGAATCCGTTTATCGAAAAAGATTTCCCGGGCACGCGCGGCGACTTCATCCTGCATCTGAAGACGGGGAGTGAAAAGTCGTCTGAGCCAGCCAATCCGACTTCCGGCGATTGCTCCCAGAATGAATGCGAGGGCAAGCAGAATCGCAGCCAGAAACAGTTCAACGATCACGGGCATGCCGCCCCAGTCTCCTGCCTGACCGCCGTTGCGGGGGAAGAAAAACCAGAGACAAAGTGCAGTGATGATGGTCAACCAGAGCCCGACGACATCTTCCGGTCGGTCGTACCTTCCTGAGGATGTTGCGATGACGGGTACGATTTCACAGGATGTCTGCTGTTCCGCATCGACGACGGCCTGCTCCACCTGTTGCTGTTGTTCTTCATTTAAATAGTTAAATGCGCTTTGCATGAATTGAATCTTTTCTTAAGGCTGGAGCATGTATGGGAATGAGTGGTCGGGAATTACCATGAGCCCGTCGCGCCCCCGCCACCGGAGAAACCACCGCCGAAGGAACCACCACCAAAGCCTCCGCCACCACCTCCTCTGTTATTGAGCATCTGGTATAGAATGGTGCCAATGACCGCAAAGACGACTCCCCAGAACAGCCAGGCCCAGCCACTGGAGCCACGACGGATAAGGGAGACGACCGTAAAAATGACCAGACCAGCGGCTACTGCCATAATGACGTAGGTCCAGGGAGAAACCGGTTTAGTGGGCAGTTCCAGTTTTCGTGCCATTTTATCGAGTGCTTCGACCCCTACGAGGATTCCCTGGTCAAACTGCCCCTGTTTGAAATGGGGAATGATGTATTCATCCATGATCTGTCGGCATTGTTCGTCTTCACGACGTCCCCAGCCAGCTCCCAGTTCGATGCGGGCCTTGCGATCATTTTTGGACACGAGCAGCAGGATACCGGTATTCCAGTCCTGATCTCCGAGCTTGGCATGTCCGATCTGCCATTGATTAAAGAGGATCGTGGCGAAGGTCTCAATCCGCATGTCCGCACCGCCGTACTCGGCCATCGAATCGATCGTAACCACAATGATCGGGGTCGCTTTGTCTGTGAGCAGCTTATCGCAAAGCTCTTTGATCTTTTTTGTGGTCGGCTCATCGAGCATGCCGGCGAGATCGCGTACAAATTCCCGATCTCCCGGCGGTTCCAGAGTCAGTTCCAGCGCCTGGACGGAAGACAACCTGCTGAAGCCAGTCAGAATGAGGACCAGACAGAAAACGGCTGATTTGCTGTTAAGGTGATATTTCACATGATCTCGCTTGAAGTATAGAGCGGGCAGAAGAGATGTATCTAAGGCCAGTCTATGAATCTGAGCGAATAATTTCAATTCCACTTAAAGCTGCAGGTGTCTGCCGCGCTGATTCATTTTGCGGAACCAGTTCGAGCTGTAGATTATCTTTAACGGAAACTCCATCGAATTTGAGTGTCTGGGTTGGCTTAGTAGTCTGTGGGTTAAAGTCTTTCTGAACAACTTTTCCCTGCAGTTTGATCTCATACAGTGGTGGTTCCTGCTGATTGTTTAAAGAGACCGGTTCCAGGCCTGAGAAGGAGAGCTCCACCGTATAGTTCGTGGGAGAATCGCTTTTCCCCAGTAGAGGAATCGTACATTTCTTCAGCCCTTTGGCCCAGGATGTATAGACCCAGCCCGGTTCGGCGTTTTTGACAGGATGAGTGATTTCATTGAGGCTCTCATAACCTCCCCCTTCACTGAACTGGGGTTTGATATCAAATTTGAAGTCGAGACCGGTTTCCCGACTTGGCCTGGGTCGGGGATAAGCCATCCAGACTGTCCCATGCGCGTCGCGGCGGTCACCGGGGGCACCCATGTTCAATGCCATATGCTGGACCGGAGTTTTGGGGCCGACAGAACTGAAGATCGTCCAGTGAGTCCGTTCTTCGCGCGGTTCCAGCACAATGGTCGAAGAGATCGAGAACAGACAGACACAGCCTGCAGAGGATTCGGGAATCATTACCAGTCCGTTGGCAGGGATGGCATTGATCCAGCAGCCGGTACGATGGCCGGCGAAGTGCCGGGTGCCGGCGTCTTTTTCGAGGTCGTAGAAGCCTGTGTAGCCGGAACGGAACATCAGCAGATTTTCCGAGGCAGACAGCATGCCGCAATGATGACCTTCCCGCATGATGCTCCAGGGAACTTCCTGTCCGGTCAGGGGGTGTTTGCGTGTATGTTGAATGCCAGTGTAAAGATCGTAGGACCAGGGTTCTGCGATAATTTTATCACCGACAACGATCGGGCGATGACGATAGTTGGCGTCTTTTTTCCAAAGCAGGGCACCATCGCCGGCATTGAGGGCCACCAGGCGTCGGCGGGAAAAGTCACCGGCGATAAACTGTTTCCAGTAATGACCGTTGGCATTGGCTCCACAGAGCAGCAGTACATTGTTCTGGTACAGTAATGTCAGCTTTCCACCGCCGATCCCGATTTCGCTGCAATCTGTCACGTCGACAGGTTTGGACCAGAGTTTCTTACCGGTTTTGATGTCGAGTGCAACTGCCAGCCGCAGATCCTGTTTTTTGAGTCGGTCTTCGGCGATTTCACGTTCTTTGCCAGTCAGTTTTTCCAGATGAGATTTGTCCTGACGCAAAATCTCAGCACGTTGCTCGCTGGTGATCGAACTGTCAATGAAGTAAGCCGCTTCCGGTCCGATGGCGATCGTGTGATGGGCGATGTTTTTGCCCTGATAGCTCCATGCTGGTTTTCCGGTTTTGACATCGATGGCGAATAATGCATCTGTGGAGTCTTCAGTTTTGCGACCGCGGCGCACCTGTCGGGCTTCAAGTTCCTTGCGTGTAGTGGCGGTCCCGAAGATCAGTCCATTCTGGTAGGCGAGATAACCCCATTCATGTTTGCCATCGTTGAGTTTCTCAGGCAGGGGGATTTTGGCGACCGTTTTGCCCGTCGCAGCATCCAGTTGATAGCAGCTTTCTTTCATCATAAAGAACAGACTGTCATCGCTGGCGACCAAATTACCCGGGTTCTGGTTCTGGAACACACCGGTACGAATGGCCTGAGGGTTTTCTCGCTCCCAGAGAAACAGGCCATTGTAGGCATCAAACGCCATAATGGTACTCTCACCCTGAATAAACAGACGGCCGTTAATTGCGAGAGGCCCGACTGCGCCATCATGACGGTTGACCATTTTCTTTTCACCGGGGTCTCCAAACCAGAGTACTCCCAGACCACCTCTCACCAACTGGTCTTTACTACTGGCGGTATTACCCGGATCGCCGTACTGGTGGGACCAGCTGCCTGCACCCGGTAAGGCACCTCGAATCAGTGTGGCGTAACCCTGAAGATCCTTGATTTTTGATGTTTCGGCAAGTCCGGTCTGTTTCAACCAGTCCATATGATTGTTGGAATTCTCTGTCTGTGAATTTGCAGGAACGCCCAGGCAGATGATTCCCCCCAGTGGTTTGACATGTGTGGCGATATCTTTGGGGATTCCCGGGATCTGTCCCGTTTTAAGCAGAGAATCTGAAACGATCAGGTTCGCGAAGTATCGTGAATAGGGGAGTGGAGAAAGTTCGGTCTGATGCACGGTCACGCGATGACCATAATAACCTGCCTGGGTGAGCTTCTGCCGAGCCTGTTCCACTTTTGCTGGATCTGGTTCGATACAGTAGATTTTCAGATTACTGTTGCGGGCCAGTTCATAGGCGAGTCGGCCTTCTTCACCACCCAGTACCAGACAAAACCCATCTTTAATATTTGTGTGTGCTAAAATATCTTTAGCTGCCTGTTGATAGACAGGGGTCAGCTCATCTGCAGGGTAGGGTGAGGTCGCTGTCAGGGGGGTGATTTGTGAAGCGGGTTGATGAGGCTTCGAACTGCCATAGCCGATGACTTCGCCAGCTGAAGTGCTGACCACCAGTTGCCCCTCAGAAACTGCCAGCCCACGTGCATGTCCTTTGACTTTTAAAGTCTCGCGAAGTTTTCCCGTGGCTTCGTCGAGAATCAGAACCTGACCTACGCCACCCGCAATGACTTTATCACCGGCTACAATCAGTGAATCGCGGGCAGGGGCTGCGATCTCCCAGATGACACCTGCTTTCGCATACGCTTTATTTTCTTCCTTTAAGGTTTTGATTTCAGCACGTGCCTCTTCTGCTTTTTTCCCTTTGAGGCTACGGAGTTTTCTAAGTAGCCCGTTCATGGTCATGTCATTATTGTGAGCTTTCTGCGATCCCACAGCGTGCTCACCCCGGTTGACTTTCAGAATCGAAGATCCCGTGGCAAGGTAAGCGAACTCTCCCTGAACCGCCATCTGCTGTCCAGTGATCCAGGCAAAACCGATGTCGCCTTCATCCTGTGTTAATGCCAGAATATGGTGGGCCCCCATGGAATAGATCTGGCCATCCGCGAGCAAAGCCTGAGTTCCTCCCACGACTCCGCCGGCAGTACTTCTCCAGCTGTAAGACCGTTTGTGTTCTTCCTCGCCGGTTTTTTTATTGAAGGCAGCCGGCAGTGAGCGCCCTGAAGGGAAAAACAGGAACTCGTCATTGGCCAGAATGTATCCCTGGGGAGAAAGTTCATTTCGACCCGCTGAGGTCTGACTGAGGTTATCGATTTTCCAGATAACATTTCCGGTTTTTGCATCAACGGCGTACAGATAGATATTTTCGTGTGGAAAGATGCCGGCACCAAAATAGGCGATCCCCTCATCGACCAGGACATTCGTCCTGACAGGCCAGCGCGAGACCATTTCCCCGCGGGCAATAATCATTTCCTCGTTCAGCCCGGCCCGCAGCTTCCAGACTTCTTTTCCCGTGCTGGCGTCCAGGCAGTACACAAATCCATCATCGGAACCGAAATAGACCCGAGATTGACTGACAGTCGGAGAGAGTCGAATGGGGCCGCCAGTAAAATAAGACCAGAGTTCCTTGCCTGACTTCAGATCGACACAGCGCATCAGATGATCGACGGAGGAGCCGAAGTAAGCACGTCCGTCTGCAATGGCGACCTGAAAGGCATCATCAAAATCAACGCGTGCTTCCAGATCGTGTCCTTCCATCACACGCTCGCCCGGATTGGTCTGGCCCATCTTTGGTGGGCTGGGAGCGACATATTTCCAGACGGGAGCCAATGGAAGAGAAATCGAGTCTGTTGTGGCTCCCGCACGTTCGCGCCCCGCGAGATAGGTATTCCAGTCTTTCGCTTGAATTCCCTGAGGAAGAAACGCGAATAGGGAGGTCAGACAGAAAAGCAGAAGGGCGGAAGAGGCGAGGCGATGTTTCACTTCAAGATCCTTGAATGGCTGGCGGCGATCGAACTTACCGGGGAGGTAAACGGAACAAAATTCCAAGTCAACATATCGAAGTCTGTTTATACTATTGAGTATAGCCTGTTTGGTCTCGGAATCGCAAGTAGTTACAGAAAACTGAGTCATTGAATTGCAATGTTTCGGTCTGGGCTCTATTTTGGGGATCATTGTTAGCATCTTAAGAGGGTTCGGTGAATCTTTGATGTCAGGCAGAATTTCGTTTAGAAAGCTGGTCGGCATTTAGAGCCCGTGAATATAGAATGCGTCTGGAAAACTCACGGAACAGAGACAGTTCGAGCAGTACAAAGGATATCAGGATGAAGACAAGAGTATTTCTTTCTCTGGCAGGATTATGTCTGTTAACAGGATGTCCCAGTGCTAGTACTCCCCCTGCTGATCCAGAGAAAGCCGCTACTTCTGCGAAAAGTGATCCCGCTCCAGAAGCTGCGACACAAAAGCCTGCCGTTGAGCCAGACTCACCAGAAGCAGTCAAAGCATTCAAGGACCTGGATGCCAAACTGGGAATGTCTGATGATGGTCGCGTTCTGATTCTGGATCTGAAGGGGACGAATGCGCAGGATGCAGATCTGAAGCATCTGGCAGGTCTGCCTTCCCTGGAACGGTTGATACTCTGGGGACCAAATTTCACAGATGTCTCGACAGAAGAAATTGGCAAAAAAAATAAACTGTGGTTTCTGAGCCTCGAGAGTACTGCGATCGGAGATGAAGGAGTAAAAAATCTGTCGGACCTGCAAGGCCTGCAGGTGCTCTCGCTTCGTGCTACCAACATTACCAATGACGCTTTGAAAGTGGTTGCCGCGTTTCCAGAACTCAAAGATCTGGATCTGCGCTTTAATAAAGAGATTAACGATGAGGGAATGCCTCATATTAAAGGGATGAAGAACCTGAAAGTACTCAAAGTGCAGGCGACTCAGGTAACGGATGAGGGAATGAAGGATATTGCCGCACTTCCGAATCTGCAGCGTTTGAATACCTGGGGAAGAAATATTTCTGATGAAACTCTGGAGTTGCTGAAGGATAAAAATCTGGTATCACTGGAACTGGATGATACGGAAATCTCAGACGAAGGGATGAAGTATCTGAAAGACATGACAAATATGGAGTCGTTGCATCTGCGGCGGGATTTTGTCGGCAATCCGGGGATTGAAAATATTCAGAATATGAAAAAACTCCAGACACTTCATCTGCGGGATACCGTGGTTACCGATGAAGGGATGAAGTATCTTTCCGGGTTGACCGATCTGACGTACCTGGACCTGGATGAGTCGATGATTGGTGATCAAGGACTGGAACAGATCAAGGACCTGAAGAAACTGACCCGGCTTGGCTTGTGGGGGACAGAAACGACAGATCAAGGTTTAAAGGTCATTTCCGGGTTTACGGAACTGAATCGTCTGAACCTGGAAGGAACTCCGATCACCGATGCAGGTTTGAAGCAGCTGCTGCCGCTCAAGAAGCTGGAGTATCTGAATTTGAGTAAAACAGAGATTTCAGATGAAGGTTTGAAGACACTCGCAGCTTTGAAAAACCTGAAAGAACTGCAGTTGAGCTTTACTCAGGTTACCGATGACGGTGTCAAACAATTCGAAGCTGCGGTACCCGGCTGTAAGGTAAAGCGTTAAAGGCTGGTAAAGACTGATGAATCAGGATGCAAAAACACGCTCGCAGCGCGCAGTCCGGCAGTTGCTGGAAAGCTGGCAGCGATCTGGAGTGACGTATTTAAGGCAGATGGAACCTCTTCCTGAGTTACCTGCTGAAACAACGTCCCCTGTGGAAGCTCCCCAAGAAAAACCTGTTCAAACTGTCGCTCCCACTACTCCATTACCCCGGCAATCAATCGTACCGCCGCCTCAACCAACTGAAACTTCAGAGGAGCCGACCCTGGAGTCGGAACAGGCTCGAAAGGAAATGAGTGTGCCTCGAACGACCAAATCGAAAATGAACAAAGGTGATCGCCAGGCTGAACTGGATATCCTTGCTACTCAAGTATCCAAGTGCACCAGGTGTCCGGAACTGGCCGAGACGCGAACACAGACCGTGTTTGGGGTAGGAAATCCCCGGGCAAAAATCATGTTCATCGGGGAAGCACCGGGTGCGGATGAGGATAAACAGGGGGAACCGTTCGTAGGGCGGGCAGGGAAGCTGCTGGACAAAATCATCGAAGCGTGTCAGATGAAACGCAGCGATATCTACATCGCGAATATTCTGCGGTGTCGTCCGCCGGGAAATCGGAATCCTACCGATCTGGAAGCTTCTAACTGTCGCGGATATCTGGACGCGCAAATTGAGATTGTAGACCCGGATTACATCGTCTGCTGGGGCTCTGTGGCGGCGAAAAACTTATTACACTCGGATCTTCCCATTGGAAAAATGCGGGGTGATTTCTACGAATACGGGCGGGCCAAAGTGGTGTGTACTTATCACCCCTCCTATCTGTTGCGAAATCCTTCCGCGAAGAAGAATGTCTGGGAGGATATGATTTACCTGTTTGCCGATATGGGTATTAATTTAAAAGCCCAGGTCTGATCAATCGGAATTATTTAACGGGGCTGTTATTCAGCTGCAGTCGGTTGACTGGTGTACTATAACGAGGTAAATGCGGCGGGTTGATAGTGGAGGAGGCAGAGTGGGTGATCTCTTTGTCTGAACTGGCTGGCTTTGATGTCTGCTCCTGATCATCAATCGCATCGAGTGTCAGCATCGCGCGAAACAGATCGCGGCAGGTTAATTTTCCCACCAGCTGACCGTTGTCGGTGACGGCCATACAGCTGTTACGCCGATCTCGAAACAGAGAGGCAAGTTGCAAGGCGTCATCTTCCGGCGAAAGCGATTCAATCTGAACATACATCAGGGAATCAATGGGGGCTTCGAGGTGATAATGTGTCAGCCGGTATTTGAGAAGATCGTATTCGGGAACCACTCCGACCAGTCTTCGTAGCTCGTCTACCACATAAATTTCTGAAGCTTCTGCCTGGACCATTTGTTCTGCGGCTGCCTGAAGCGTAGTTCCCAGGCAAACACTGACCGGATTAACGGTCATCAAATCGCGAACTCGTACCCGCATCATGACTCCCCTGATCTTTTTTTGTATTGTTCGAACTGAACAATAACGAATCACCAAAGAGACGGATGAACCACTTTTATCTAACAGGAAGATAAAAGAACTGGCCCGCTGGAGAACTCAGTTTCGGATAAAGTAATAAGGTAATCCACTCATGAGTCTCTACTGAAAGAATAAGTTGCCCGCAGACAACATGATGCCTTTTTTCAACAGAAACTTATGAAAATGTGAGTATTCAAATTGCAGGATTGCTGGTCATGCAGATTGTAACGGTTGCATTTTCTCTACATGCTACTACGTATTGTTCACGGTCGAGGCAGCAATAGAATCTACGGGAATCTTCCTGAAATGAAGAATTTCTTCTGCGACTTGAGCGACCACCTTCGGCCCCGTCGTGGCTTCAATATGTCCCAGCGCATGGTGGGTCAGTTTTGTGTTCCATTGCTCTGCCAGTGCCTCTATTCGGAATGAAGGAACAAACCGGTCATAATTGGCTACATGCAGATGAATGGCAGAGCCAGGCAGTCGCGGTTTCCAGAGGGGGACTCGCAACGGCTGACAAATCTGTTCGAGCTGCTGTTCGCTGAAGTCGGACTCTCGAATACCGCGGCGAATGGCATTGACTACTGTTCCTCCTTCATCAAGAATGTGAAAGAGGTCTACGGGAGGCGTGATCGCCATCACGAACTGGAGCTGCTCGATTAAGAGTGACGCTGTCAATGTCAACCAGGCACCATGGCTGATTCCCATCAGGCCGATCTGATGTCCCTGTGATTGCAGATGCAGAATCAGGCTCCAGAGGTCCAGGAGGCCCTGTCGCGCTACAAACAGTTGATGATCCAGATTACCGCCTGCAATCAGCTGACCGGGACGGTATCCAGGTGGGGTCCTTCGATAGTTAAAGGGGCTGTCCAGCATGACAACGTCAATTCCGTATGGCGTCAACCGTTGCGCGAGACTGTTAAAGCTGCGTACGCCCAGTTGAACAATACCGTCAATCGCCACGACTGTGCAACGGGTTTCTGAATTCGTGACAGTTGACGGGATCGTAGATTTCCAGTGTCGCCCTTTCACCAGATCGTTTTCCGGAAAACCAGTCTGGATCGGGCTCTGAAACTGAAAGTCCTTTACCTCTGCCGCTGCAAATCGTGTCTCCGAAGCAGGGTAAAGATCTGACTGATAATCCAGATTTGCCGGGTCAGGAACCGGTGAAAAGAAGGAATGCAGATCGCCGCTGAACAGGCCTGGAGTCTCTTGCCCTGCATCCGAAATGATCAGGGGCTGTTTTTTATGATAGAAAAACCAGTGCAGCAGATAAAAGCCTGTGATTTCATCCAGACAGGTCGACCAGAGTTTGCGTATCATGGGCATCACTTAACCTGTTGAACCTGTACTATTCTGGTTTCTGTTTCAGAGCTTCCTGAATGGCGGTCTCTATATCTTCCTGGGTAAATAGTTTGTCCGGGTCCGCGAAGGAAAACTTCTTGATCAGCTTGCCGGTGCGGTCATAAATCCGGTAATGAGGCAGGGCACCACCATCTATACCAAATGTGTCCATGGGATCCTGGTCATCGGCAGCGGTCGCAAGCACATTCGTGAATTGGGCATCTTCTTTTTCCAGAAACTTGAGAACTGCCTGCTGAGTTTCTTCGTCCGACTCATCCATGGAAACGGAAATCACACTGAGCCCCTGATCGGCATACTTCTGATTCCATTCAACGGTGTGATGAAAGTTCTTGATGCAGGGGACACACCAGGTCGCCCAGAAATCAACCAGGACGACTTTTCCATTCTGCTTTGCGAGAATTTCCTTGAAACCTTCCGCATCGCTTAAGGTCAGGGTGATTTCAACCGTTTTTTCGGGCTTAATATCTGCTGAATTATTCTCAGATTGTGCCGCTGGCTCTGCTTCAGGTTGGGACGTCTCTGTTGATGTATTTGAAGAACAACCCCAGCAGATGATTCCGAGGATCAGCACGCTGAGTGTGTGAGAACCGATTCTGGTGATATGTTGATAAATGGACTTGCTGTCTACCATGATTCGTCCCTGAAATAATAAAGGATTGTTGATTTACCTGAGTTAATTTTAAACAAAAACCAGATATGAACATAGTGTGAAGGCGGTGAACTTCTGTAAGATTATTATTCCGCTACGATTTCCATTCTTCAGACGAAAGCAGGCATTTCTGATGGGCAGCCTCAAGAAAAAAATATTGATCAGAATACTTGTCTTTGGACTGGTATGCACCGGGATCGATAATATCAGCCGCGCTAAAACTCCCGCGATCAATTTTAAAATTGATCGCCTGGAAGACACCATGCTGCAGGAAGTCGCAGAGGGTGACTTTCGGATCATGGTGGCAGGTGCGCCACTGGATCGGTTAACAGGAGCCGAGTTTACCGCGCTGCGCGAACAGGAATTAAAACTGCAAAATAAAAAAAACAGGGATGCGGAATCGAAACGCAAACTGAATGCCTTATTGATTGCGATGGCGCGAATCGCTGATGAGCCCACGCTGATCTATCTGCATGAGCTGTTTGAATCTTATCCGGAGCGGAGAAATGATGTCGCAGAAGCGATCAGCTGGTATGCTAAAGAAAACCAGCGACGTGATGCCGACTGGCGGATTCTGGTTCGATCGTTGAATATCATTGAGGGAGATCAGGCGAAAACCGTCATGCGTGCTCTGACACGTTTTCGTCGTCGTTCGAATAAAGCGCAATGGATCCGACAGGCGATACTGGTCGGGCTGGAACAGGATCTCGCGGGACAACAGATCGCTGATAGACTGCTGACACATTGGACGGGGCAGGAATTCAAACCGGAAAGCGATTCAGCAAACTCGATCATGCAGCAGTGGCAGGACTGGTTTGCATCGAAATATCCTGACGAGCTTCCCGCGGAACTGCCGGTCGAAGTTGCCGATAGTCGCTGGAAGTACAAAGGGCTTCTGGCAGAACTGCAACAGCAGACTAAAGACACGCTTGATTTAAAACTCGGAGCACAGGCATACGTCAAGGCGACTTGTGTCAAATGCCATCGCTTTGGAGAGCAGGGAGAAAAGGTCGGTCCTGATTTGACTTATGTCAGTCGACGGTTTCAGCAGAAAGAAGTACTGCAGGCCACCCTGTTTCCTTCCCATTTCGTATCGGAAGAGTATCCGACTTTTACAATTGTGACTGATGCCGGTAAGACGTTCACCGGAATGATGGGAGCAGCGGGACCAGATGAAATCATGCTGTTGACGGAGGCCGGCAAGCGGCAGATGATCAAAAAACAGGAGGTCGATGAAATCATACCGGTCAAAAAATCTGCGATGCCGGATGGCTTGCTGAATCTGCTGTCGAAAGCAGAAGCGATTCAACTTATCAGGTATCTGGGGACGTTGCCTGAAGGGGCTTCAGACAAATATCGTCATAAACTCCCTTAGGCTATCGAGCTCATCACATGACAGGCGCGAATAATCGACACAGATTTTGCAGCAAGATTGTGGGTTTGCTCCGTTTGTCCCAGTCTGTGTGTGTGATCTTGATCGCGGTCAGAAAATCCTGTTCAATGGATTCTCTGAGACGCTGAGCGAATTTACGATCATACAGCGCCAGGCCGACTTCAAAGTTCAGGATTAAGCTTCTGAAGTCAAAGTTGGGGGTGCCGACCAGCGACCAGCTGTCGTCTATCGTTAAAGTTTTCGAATGCAGGATCCCTTTGGTGTATTCGAAAATTTCGACATCGGCATCCAGCAGTGAGTCATAGTACGAGCGACCTGCGTGAACCGTTGCCGGATTGGCTGACTTACTGGACAGCAGGAGTCTAACATGCACGCCACGACGTGCTGCCGACTCCAGTGCGGTGGTCAGAGATTCGGGGGGAACAAAATAGGATGTCGTCAGGACAATACTGTGTCGTGCTTCGTTGATGGCTGCAAACATCAGTGTTAAAAAGACATCGGCATTCTTTTCCGGCCCTGAAAGCAGGGTCTGGGCAGTAATCGTTCCCGTCGGGTCCGGGTGTGGATAATATTTCTGCTGAGTCAAAGCTTCGCCCGTTGCAAAAAACCAGTCTTCAGCAAACACCTGTTGAAGTTGTAGCGTTTCCGGTCCCTCAATTTTCAGATGTGTATCTCGCCAGAATCCCAGGTCCTGATTTAATCCCAGGTATTCATCACCGATATTCATACCGCCGGTGAAAGCCATTTTGCCATCGACAATGACAATTTTACGGTGGTTTCTGAGGTTGATGGACCAGCGCTCGCGAATGGAGGCACCAGGCAGGAACGGGGCGATCTGGATGCCCGCTTCCCGCATTGGTTTAAAAAAATGTTTACCTAATCCGAATGATCCCAGGCCGTCATACAGAAAACGGACTTCCACTCCCGCGCGGGCTTTTTCAATCAGCAGATCGCGGAGCAGTGTCCCGGACTGATCGGGCTGCCAGATATAATATTCCAGGTGTAACGAGTGCTCGGCATTCAAAATCGCCTGTTTGATCAAACCCAGAGTACGATTTGTATCGGTTAACAATTCCACATGATTACCGAATGTGGGAACGGTATGACCGATATTTTGAGCCAGACGCATCAGATTCTGGTTCAGAGGGAGATAGTCTTCACTGGAGAGCAGTTGGTTCTGGACAATCTGCGGAAGTTTGGGAGCAAGAGACTGATTTGCCTTTTCTTTGGAGAGAGAGCGTCTTTGCACTCGATTGATACCGAAGAACAGGTATGTGATTCCTCCGAGTCCCGGCAGAAGAATAATAGTCAAAATCCACGAGACGGTAGAAATCGGATGACGGTTCTTTTTTAAAAGGATGCTCGGAATTAAAGCCAGGGTAATCAGGTAGCCACAGAGCGATAGGGCTGCTGTAATCCAATCCATGAATCTGTCTCTTTGGCGCTATACAACGGAATTCAGAATAAGTCGGCTGCGGTTGAAGTCGGATTATGGAGTAATCTGCCTGTTTCTCATACCTCGTTCCCATGCAGTTCATTTAAAATTATGAGAATTCCGGGAACCGAACGCAAATCTGTCTCGTCAAACAGACGTAACGTATTATGATCCCGTCTGACATTCAAAACTGAATCCCATCTATATATACAGGTTTCACTATGTTTTCGCTCAAAATGCTTCGCAGTAGCGCCGCCGCATTCTTTTTAATGTTGTTGACAACTTTGGGGGTTTATCTCTTCGCAGATGAGAAAAGCGTAACGGAATCCCGATCCCTGGCGCAGACGTATCAAAAACAGGGGAATTATCGTGATGCCTGGCAAATCTACGAGAAACTGGCTGTCCAATCCGGTAATTCTAATACGGGAGTCGTTCATGATTTACAGAACGGAATTGAGTGCCTGCAACGACTAAACAGAATCAGTGAAATGGATGAATTTCGCGACGCGGTTTTAAAAGTGCATAAGAATCGGTCGCTTGTCCTATGGAAACTGGCTGAAACTTATATCCAGGGGCCTCATTACGGATATATTATTAATGGCGAGTTCACTCGAGGTCATCAGAGAGGGGGAGGGCGATATATCAATACTATTGAGCAGGACCGATTGATTGCCTTGAAACTGACGCAGCAGGCTATTGAAAACTTAAAGCAGAATGACAATGACCTGGCATCAGATATCTTTTTTAATACTGCAGAATATTATCTGTCCGGTCGGCAGGGGCGGAACGCCTGGAAGCTGCAGATTTTGACAGACCTGACCGAGACCCCGGATTATGAGAGTGTGGGATCGGAACCCGGCAGTTTCTTTCGCGGAGGCCCGAGTGGGGGACCAGAGGGAGCGCCCGTGGATGATGCCGGTAATCCTGTTTATTACCGGGTTCCCGCTTCATTTGAGACTGCGAAAAATGATGGGGAACGCTGGCGCTGGATGCTCGATCAATCCATGAAACAGAAGCCAGAGCGAAAGGCCGAGGTGATTCTGCAGGTTGCTGATTTTAATCGCAGCCAGTTTGGCGTACAGACACTGCAGGACTTTATGCCATATTTCTTCCGCCAGAGAAATGACCAGGACCCTCAGGACGAAGAGCAGGTAAATCCTTACTCGCTGGAGAGCCTCAAGGAAACCGAAACGTTAACCCGTCTGGCGACGGGGATTCAGCGGATCAACCTGCCTGAGGATCTGAATTATATTCGCCTGTATCAGCAGGTAGTAGATCTGGGGAAAAGCAGTTCGGGCGAAAATGCATTGGGGCAGTTAACCGGCATTTTCGAGAATCGTCGACAATATCCCCAGGCGGCAAAGTACATCCAGCAGAGTATTCAGGAATACGGTGACCCCCATCAGAATAAACGGCAGCATTTGAATCAGATTGTGGGGAACTGGGGACAATTCGAACCGAATCCATCACAGGTCGCCGGGCAGGGGGCTCAGGTCGATTATCGATTTCGCAATGGAAACCATGTGGAGTTTGAAGCCTATCAGGTCCACGTTGAAAAACTGCTGACGGATGTCAAAAACTATCTCAAATCACATCCTCAAAAACTGGACTGGAATCAGACCAACATTTCGAATCTTGGTTATCGACTGGTTCACGAACACCAGAAAAAATATCAGGGGCCCCTGGTTTCACGCTGGGGGCTGGATCTCCAGTCTTTATCAGGCCATCGAGATCAGCACGTCACGGTGACGACGCCGCTGCAAAATGCGGGCGCGTATCTGCTGGTTGCCAAAATGCAGAATGGCAATACCAGCCGCATTATAGTCTGGCTGGATGATACCGCCATCATTCATAAAAGAATGTCGGACAAGACGTATTATTACGTATCCGACGCACGGAGCGGTAAACCGGTGGCCGGTGCGAATCTGGAATTTTTTGGCTATCGACATACGAGTGTCGGTCGAAATCAACAGCAGACTCAGACCATTAATTTTGCAGAAAAAACAGACGAAAACGGACAGGCGTTCCCCACGGAATCCCAGTTAGAGAAAAACTATCAGTGGATCACGATCGCCCGGACAGGCGAGGGACGGTTTGCCTATACCGGCTTTGACCGTTTCTGGTATGCACACCCTTCTGACCAGAGATTGGATGCTATCAAAATTTACGGAATCACGGATCGTCCCGTGTATCGCCCCGATCAGAAAGTCGACTTTAAATTCTGGGTGCATAATGTGGGTTATGACCTGTCCAAAGCAGAGGACTCTGAATTTGCTAACCATAGTGTGAACCTGAAACTGATCGGAAAAAATAATAAAACAGTTTTTCAGAAAACATTGAAGACAGACAAATTTGGTGGCTGTCAGGGCGACTGGAGCATACCGGCAGATGCAGACCTGGGCGTTTATTATTTACAGCTCACTGTTGACACGCGTGCGCACGCAGGCAGGAAACGACGATCTCAAGTTTCTTCTCAGATTTCATTCCGCGTGGAAGAGTACAAAAAACCGGAATTCGAAGTGCTCGTTGAGGCTCCTGAGGATCCTGTATCTTTAGGGGATGTCGTCACGGCAAAAATCAAAGCGAAGTATTACTTCGGCAGCCCGGTCATTAATGGACAGGTCAAATATAAAGTGACGCGTACCGCCTACGATCAACGCTGGTATCCCGTGGATCACTGGGACTGGTTGTATGGTTCCGGTTACTGGTGGTTCACCGGGGATTACACCTGGTATCCGGGCTGGGGCAAATGGGGGTGTGTAGCGCCGGGACCGTGGTGGATACATCGTCCTTCACCACCGCCGGAAGTCGTGCTTTCCAACACGGTGGAAATCGGTTCCGACGGGGAAGTCGAAATCAAAATTGATACCGCCCTGGCGAAAGCAATCCACGGGGATCAGGATCATAAATACGAAATTACAGCGGAAGTGGTCGATGAATCACGGAGGACCATCGTCGGTCAGGGATCGGTGCTGGTTTCGCGTCAGCCTTTCAAAGTATTTTCCTGGATGAATCGCGGTTATTATCAGGTGGGCGATGCGATGACCGCTTCTTTTAAAGCCCAGACGCTGGATTCCAAGCCAGTGACTGGTAAGGGCAAAGTGGTACTGTATCGCATTTCCTATAATGATCAGGGAGAACCGAAAGAGACTGCCGTTCAGGAGTGGGAAGTGGATCCAAAGGAAGATGGTACGGCCAGTCAGAAGATCGCGGCGACTCAGGCAGGGCAGTACCGCGTTTCGTATACGGTAACTGACAATAAAGGGAATCAGATCGAAGGGGGCAGCCTGTTTTCGATCCGTGGCGCAGGATTTGATGGCAGGGAATACCGTTTCAACGATCTGGAACTCGTCGTCGAGAAAAAACATTACCAGCCAGGCGAAAAGGTACGGCTGTTAATCAATACCAATCAACCGGGCAGTACGGTCCTCTTGTTTGTTCGACCGGTCAACGGAATATATTCCAAACCGGAAGTCCTTAAGCTGGCAGGTAAGAGTACGGTTTATGAACTGGATGTCGCAAAGCACGATATGCCTAACTTCTTTGTCGAAGCGGTCACGATTCATCAGGGATCCGTGCATACGGTTGCAAAAGAAATCGCGGTACCGCCAGAAAAACGGGTCGTAAATCTGGAAGTTGAACCTTCCGAAACCGAGTACAAGCCGGGCGAAGAAGCCACCGTCAAACTGAAAGTAACCGACGCGGATGGAAAACCCGTACCCGGCTCACTGGTAGTCAGCGTTTATGACAAGAGTGTGGAGTATATCAGTGGTGGTTCCAATGTGAGCGATATCAAATCGTTTTTCTGGAAGTGGAAACGGTCTCATCATCCTGCCACAGCCGACAGTCTGAGTCGTTATTTTCACAATCTGTTACGACCACAGGAAATCGGGATGCAGGTGATTGGAGCCTTTGGGCATCTGGTGCTGGAATCAGAGTCGCAGGTCCCTGGAAATGCGGTAGGCGGAGGTTTCGGCGGCCCTGGTGTGGGCGTATTACCTGCAGTGGGGGCGATGAGAAAGTCCAGGGCGACGGACGGGATGGCGGCAATGGAAGGTGCGGCCATGCCGATGGCTGCGAAATCCATGATGGCGGACGCAGCTGCGCCTGCCGATTCCTCCGCAGTGGTCGAGCCTGTCGTGCGCCAGAACTTCGCTGACACTGCCTATTGGAACGCAGCGATCACAGCGGATGCCGAAGGTCTGGCAGAAGTCTCGTTTAAAATGCCGGAAAATCTGACCAGCTGGAAAATTCGCAGTTGGGCGATGGGGCAGGGCGCACGCGTCGGTGATGTAGAACAACTGGTTGTCACACGCAAAAATCTGATTCTGCGATTGCAGGCACCGCGCTTCTTTACAGAGACCGATGAGGTCGTATTGAGTGCGAACGTGCATAATTACCTGAAGACATCCAAAGAGGTGAAAGTCGTTCTGGAACTGGACGGCGATACTCTGAAACCTTTAGATGACGTTACTCAGACAGTCACGATTGAGGCCAACGGCGAACAACGAATCGACTGGCGTGTGAAAGCGGTTCGTCCCGGATTTGCTGTGATTCGGATGAAAGCATTAACTGATGAAGAGTCGGATGCGATGCAGATGACGTTTCCCGTCAAAGTGCATGGTATCCTGAAAACCGAGTCTTTTACCGGCATGATTCGCAGTGATGCTGATCAGGCACTGATCAGTTTTCAGGTTCCCGATCATCGCAAAGCAGAACTGAGCCGTCTCGAACTCCGCTACTCACCTTCGCTGGCAGGAGCAATGGTTGACGCACTGCCGTACCTGGTCTATTCACCGCATAAAACAACCGACTGTACCCTGTATCGTTTTCTGCCAACGGTGATGACACAGAATATTCTTAAACGAATGGGTTTAAATCTAAAAGAGATTGAGGAGAAACGAACCAACCTGAATGCACAGGAAATTGGCGACGATCAGAAACGGGCCGAACAGTGGAAACGCTATGATCAGAATCCGGTATTCAGTCAGTCGAAGGTGGAACAACTCGTCAAGCAGGGTGTTGCTGATTTAACCAGTATGCAGCTCTCGGATGGAGGCTGGGGCTGGTTTTCCGGCTGGCAGGAACGTTCTTCCCCCTACTTCACCGCACGCGTGGTTCAGGGACTGGCTTTGGCGAAACAGAATGATGTGGCGCTCGTCCCCGGCACTCTGGAACGGGGGATTGAATGGTTAAAAGGCTATCAGCAGAAAGAACTGCAGAAGCTGCTGAATGCTGCGTCGAAGACAAAACCGTATAAAACGTTGGCTTCCAATCTGGATGCGTATGTTTTTCTTGTGCTGGTCAACCAGGGCGTTGTCGATGAGAAAATGTATGATTTCCTGTATCGGGATCGAACGAAACTCTCGGTGTATGCTCTGGGAATGTTGGGGCTGGCATCTCATGAGCTGAAAAATCAGGAACGCATGACGATGATCATGAATAATATGGATCAGTTTCTGATTCAAGATGCGGAAAATCAGACCGCTTATCTCAATCTGCCTCAGAGTAACTACTGGTGGCACTGGTACGGCAGCGAAGTCGAAGCCAATGCATACTACTTAAAACTGCTTTCGAAAGTCGATCCACAGAATCCCAAGGCGGCTCAACTCGTCAAATATCTGTTGAACAATCGCAAACATGCGACTTACTGGAGTTCTGTTTCCGATACTGCGATTGCCATTGAGGCTTTAGCAGAATACTGGTCAGCCAGCGGTGAGAATCAACCGGACCTGACGTTAGACATTTTTTTGGATGGAAAGAAACAGAAAACGGTTCAGATCAACGCGGAGAATCTGTTTACCTTTGATAATAAACTGGTGATTGAAGGAGAAGCACTGACATCAGGCGCCCATCGACTGGAGATTCGCAAGCAGGGGAGCGGACCGTTGTACTATAACGCGTACGTGACGAATTTTACGAAAGAAGATTTCATCACCGCAACCGGACTGGAAGTGAAAGTGCAGCGGAGGTATTACCGGCTGATTCCGGAAGAGGCTGCCATTAAAACCTCTGATTCGAAAGGTCAGGCAGTGGATCAACGGGTGGAAAAATACCGTCGTGAGGCCATTGACCATGAAACAGAACTGACCAGCGGAGATCTGATTGAGGTCGAGCTGATTTTCGAAAGTAAGAATGATTATGAGTACCTGGTGTTCGAAGACTTCCGGCCGGCGGGTCTGGAAGCGGTCGACCTGCGCAGTGGCTATTCACGTAACGGACTGGGGGCTTATCAGGAGTTTCGCGATGACCGAGTGGTAAATTACCTGCGTCAGTTGCCTCGTGGAAAGCATAGCCTGAGTTACCGTCTGCGAGCAGAAATTCCGGGTCGTTTCAGTGGTCTGCCCACGCAGGGATATGGAATGTACGCTCCAGAACTGAAAGCCAATTCCGACGAAATCAAACTGAAAATCAAGGATTAGTCCCTGGCACGATTATCAGACAGGTTCCCAGAAACGGCCGTTCCAGCGACTGAGACGGTTTTGAGCGACGTCGAACAGATAGAGCGTTCGATCCGGAAAGAGGGACTGCAGTTGCGCTGGAGTATGTTGCTCGGGACGGTAACGGCCTGTCAGGACCGACGTGTTTAATTGAGGATCATTGATGACATAATCAATGTGGCGATCCGAGGGATCGTGGGCAACCAGAATCAATGCAGGTTGTTTGATTTGAGGATGGTGGTGAATCATCTGTTGAAACTGGAAATGTTTCAACTTCGAAAACGCCACATTGTTGATGACAATTTCCAGTTTGGAAACAGTCCAGAGCGGCGGGATCGCAGTTAGATTTGTGGCAACAGCGATTAATATCATGGCGGACCAGAGCCAGCTCATCAGAGGTCGTTCCAGATCACGCCAGATGCCAAACAGGGTCTGTGTCACTCTTGCGAAAATCAGTGCCCACAATGGTCCGGTTTCGAATACATAATGCCAGTGCATGATACCATCGTACCAGTAGGGGATATGAACCACATGCAGCGAAATGATGGAAGCATAGATCAGCCACCAGCGACTCCAGCGCCGGCATTCGGTGATCAGGAAAAGCAGGCCCGCCAGTAAGAGTGGGACCAGCCCCAGAGTCCACTGCAGGCTGGCCAACAGGCGGTTTTGGACGTTCTGTGCCGCTAGTGCCGGCGTCAGATTCTCGGCCCATTTGTCGTAGTTCTCCAGTACCTTCGGGCCGAGCTTCTGTTCTCCGCGCACCACATTGTCGAAGCCATAAACGTGTCGCGGGGTGTAGATATCGGTATAAAGCTGGTATGGCATTTTCCAGCCACTGTCTGTGATCGACTGATTGTAAAAAAACAGTCCGATCAGGCCGCAGGCCAGGGGAATCGCCAGGCCGGTGATCTGGGGGACGACTGACTTTTCAGTCGCAGAGTCAGTCGCTTTGTGATTGACTCTCGTCCGGCACCAGCGAATGATTTCCACTCCCAGCCAGATCCCGAAGGGGAGCGCAAAGCCGGCTGCGGTCATGGGGCGACAGAGCATGCCGAACGCCAGGCCGACTCCTGCGAGCAGGGCATCTCGAAAGGATCGTGTTCTCTGCATTCGTAAAAAGAAGAACAGAAAGGCTGACAGCCCGACCAGTGTGGGGTGGTGTGCCAGCAGCAGGTTACTGAAGATAGCCATGCCGGGCGAGAGGGCCACAATGAGTCCCGCCAGTAGTCCGACGCCGTTTCCGGCCAGCTCTCTGCCCGACCAGAAGATAAAAAACGTCGTGAGCGCTCCAGCCAGCCAGTAAGCCCGGTAAGGATGTCCCCAGGCGACGAACGGCGCCAGCCAGAGTCCTGTACCCGGAAAGTAACGGCTGGCCATCTTGCCTTCGTTGAGCACATGGACCTGATCAAACAGCTCGGGAGCGTCGGCGTGACCGGGATGCCAGGTTCGCCCTTCCAGGAAGGTTCGGGACTGAAACAGATAGCTGTACTCATCATGATAAGCAGGAGGCAGGTCGCCAAGTGTCAGGTGGAGGTCCGGGTTGACGGTATGCGAGGCGGTCCAGAAACTCATTGCGAAGGAAGTCACAGCAACCAGCAGACTGAGCAGGAGGGCAAAAACGTCAATTTGTTTTTCTGACTGTCGGTTGCGGACCCATTCCTGTGATAAGCGGGGACGCAAAACACGGGTGAACAATCGAAATTGAAAGGCAGGACGGATCCACCAGCAGAAGGGGCTGAGTAACAGAAGCAGGAAATACGGAGTGGTATCCACATTTACATAGAGGAAAAACCGTGTGAGGACTGGCAGTTCCGACTGATCGGTCTGAATCCGCTGCCACTCAAAGTATCCAAGAAAACAGAACAGCACGAGCACAATCAGAAAATGCATCAGCGGGATCCAGATCGAATGTCCTGGACGATTCTGCTCTCTGTCGGGAGGCAGTTCTGCTGATGTCGGCTGATGGGAATCCATTGGTGAGTGGTTTTCAGAAAGATAAAATGGGATGTGTCTGGTTATGAAGTTCAATTGTCTTTGGAAAAGTATAGCTTGAGAGTTCGTTAAAAAGAAAGGGCGTGATCCCGTTCAGATCACGCCCTGCGATTGTTTTCTTATTGCAACTCAGCGGATTTATTTTTTCGCCGTTTTTTTACTGGAGGCTTCCGCAAGAATCTTTTCCAGGATTGATTTCTGTGAGGGTTCCAGAACAGTGACGATTTCCGCGTTCCGCTTTTTGTTCAATTCTGCCAGTTGCTTCTTCAGGTTGTCAATTTCGGATTTGTAGCTGGCCTGAATCTTATAAATTTTATCGCGCTGTGTATCGGAGAGATTCAGTTTACCATAATGATTGGGCAGGCGACCTTTGAACTTTTTCGCAGCCGGTTTGGTGTCTTTCGCTGTGGCTTCAGGTTTGTCTGATTCCTTCTTTTGGGCCAGCAGGGAATCTGCTGAGCAAACAGCTAAGGAGACAGTAGTAAACAAAACGACAAAAATTCGTATTACACTCTTTTCCAGCATGACATGCTCCTGTTCGTTCAATAAAGACACTGATATAAGGTACCCCTGTACCTCTACTGTGTATATTGTGAACAAGTGGTACTGCCGGGTTCAACTGTCTGGAAGTATAAAATTGAAAATATGCCATTTAGTTCAGTTGTTCGCGAATGCGGTATAATTCTTCCAGCGCGGCGAGAGGCGTCATTTCATCGACGTTTAAGTCCCTGATTTCATCTAAAACGGGATGTGCTGTATTACCGAACAGAGAGAGTTGCTGATGTGATGATTTCCTGTCGATGCGTGGCGGAATGGTCGTTTGCCCCGTTTCGTCGATGTGATCTTTTTCCAGCGTCGAGAGAATTTGATTGGCCCGCTGAATGACCTGGTCCGGAATTCCTGCCAACCGGGCCACATGAATCCCATAACTTTTATTCGCTGAGCCTTCAACGATTTTGTGTAGAAAGACGATTTCTCCATCCTGTTCGTGGACTGCGACATTCCAGTTACTGGCCTGTTTGAGTGTCTGGGTTAATTCGGTCAGTTCATGATAATGTGTCGCGAACAGGGTACGCGCTTTGATCTTGTCGTGCAGAAACTCTGTCATGGACCAGGCGAGAGAAATACCATCATAGGTGCTTGTGCCACGTCCGATCTCATCCAGAATGACCAGACTTCGTTCCGAGGCGGAATTCAAAATACGGGCGGCTTCGGTCATTTCGACCATGAAGGTACTCTGACCTTTGCTCAATTCATCGCTGGCACCGACACGTGCAAAGATTCGATCGGCGATGCCAATCCGCGCTTCACTGGCAGGAATGAAGGAGCCGATCTGTGCCATCAGCGTCAGCAGTGCGGCCTGACGGATATAGGTACTCTTTCCTGCCATGTTGGGGCCGGTGATAATCTGCACGCGACCATAGGGCTCTCCCAGTAGAACATCATTGGGAACAAATTCCCCGGAGGGTTGCAGTCGATCGAGTACGGGATGCCGACTTTCTCTGATATCGAGGACCGGTTCTTCCGTCATTTCGGGGCGCGTGTATCCAGCGTGTGTTGCCAGATGTGCCAGACCAAACAGGACATCAATCTGGGCCAGGATTTCTGCTGTTTTCTGAGTACGCGGTGCCTCTTTCGCGACCCTTTCCCGCAGTTCATCGAACATCGACTGTTCGAGTTCGACCGCCCGATCTTCCGCTTTGAGCACTTTTTCTTCATACTCTTTCAGTTCGGGAGTAATGTAGCGTTCCTGGTTTTTCAGCGTCTGCTTGCGAATATAGTGATCGGGAACTTTTGCGGCATGAGCGGCTGAGACTTCCAGGTAATAGCCGAAGACTTTGTTGTAACCGACTTTCAAATTGGGGATGCCAATCCGTTCGGATTCTTCATTGCGATAGCCGGCGATCCATTCTTTGCCCCCTTTGGAAAGTGAGCGGAGTTCGTCCAGTTCCTCGCTGAACCCCGGACGTATGACGCCTCCCTCGTTTAAGGTTAACGGCGGATCTTCGATGATCATTGTTTCGATATCCGAGCGGACCTCGGCACACAGGTCAATGTCTGCTTCCAGAGACTGCAGCAGTTCCGCTTTGCGTCCAGACAGTTTTGCTTTCAGTTTCGGCAGTAAAGCAAGAGTCTGTGCCAGGAAACTCAGGTCCCGGGCGCTGGCGCGACCGGTTGCGATGCGTGCGGTGAGTCGTTGCAGATCGTAAGTTTTGGCCAGTTGCTCGCGTACTTCAGTGCAGAGTACCGGATTCTGTGAGAGTTCTTCGACCGCATCGAGTCGGCGTTCAATTTGCGAAAGACTGGTTAATGGATTGGCGATCCAGTCGGTCAGCAGACGCGCCCCCATGGATGTGACCGTTTCGTCCAGGACCGATATCAGGCTGCCTTCCCGCTTGCCTTCCCGGATGGTTCGCGTCAATTCCAGACTGCGACGGGTGGCTTCATCGATCAGCAGTCGATCGCCGCGTTCATAAGGTTCGATCTGATTGATGTGCGGGATCGCGCTTTTCTGCGTGTCCTGGACATATTCAAGCAGCGCGCCGGCGGCTGTGATTGAGGGAGTACCTGCTTCCAGGTTGAAACCTTCCAGCGTTTTTGTGCCAAAGTGATCCAGCAGTCGTTTTTCCGATTCCCCTTCCGCGAATGACCAGGGAGGTCGCTCGGTCAGCATCGTATCGAGATGGCCCACCGCATTCTGTAAAGCCGTATTACCTTCTGCAAAAATACATTCTGCCGGATGAATGCGGGCCAGTTCGTCAACCAGATGCTCGGCTGTCGTGTTGGAAGTCAGAAAGCGACCGGTTGAAAGTTCCAGCCAGGCCAGACCGATATTGGATTTGCCAAAATAGATACTGGCCAGGAAGTTGTTCTCATGCGGATCCAGCAGGGCATCATCTGTCAGAGTTCCGGGAGTGACGACCCTTGTGACTTCCCGTTTGACCATGCCCTTGGCTTTTTTGGGATCTTCCACCTGGTCACAGATCGAGGCCCGGTAGCCGGCATGAATCAGTTTATACAGATAGTTGTCCAGAGAATGATGCGGGAACCCGGCCATGGGAATCGGGTTACTGGAAGTTTTATCACGACTGGTGAGTGTAATTCCCAGAATGCGGGCTGCGATCTCGGCGTCTTCATGAAAGAGTTCGTAGAAATCGCCCATTCGAAATAAGAGGAGTGTTCCCGGATTCTGGCGTTTGACTTCCAGATACCGCTCCATCATCGGGGTCAGCTTCTTGCCTGATTTCGTCATGCGTCCTGATCTTCTCTGACTTTAAGCTTTTAAAATACGTGATTATTTCTTCGATCGTTTTTCCGGAAACAGCGTGCTGACACTGGTCCGGTCGTGAATCGATCGGATGGCCGCGGCGAATGAATGCGCGACTGACAGTATCTCAATGTTGTCCGGCAGCGGGTCGACCTGGGTTTCCAGGGTATTGGTCATAAACATCTTTTTCAAAGAACTTTTCCCGATCCGCTCGGCTGCTCCCTTGGAAAGTACTCCGTGGGTCACAGCGGCATAGATGTCTTTGGCACCCTTCTTCTTCAGAACCTCAGCCATGCTCACCAGTGTGCGTCCCGTGATGGTGAAGTCGTCCACCAGGATCACATTTTTGCCTTCGACTTCACCAATGACTTCCAGAACTTCCACGGTTTCGGAATGATCTTTGCGAAGTTTGTTACCAATCACGACAGGAGTTCCCAGCAGCTTCGCGAAATCGGAGGCTTCCTTGGCAAAGCCGACGTCCGGACTACAGACCACCAGGTCCTTGATATTCAACTTGCGAATATGATCGCTGATCACGTGCCGCCCGTAAAGATGGTCCACGGGAACACTGAAAAAGCCCTGAATCTGTGGACTGTGCAGGTCCATCGTCAGCACGCGGTCGGCTCCCGCGACTTCAATCGCGTCGGCACAGACACGCGCCCGGATGGATACCCGGGGTTCATCTTTTTTGTCCCCCTTGGCGTAGCTGAAAAAGGGGATGACCGCGGTGATCTGCTGGGCGCTGGCGCGTTTCAGTGCATCAATCCAGAACAGAAGTTCAACAAAGTTGTCGTTTACCGGGTAGTGGACGCCTTGAATGATATAGACGTCGCGTCCTCGGACATTCTCCAGAATCCGGACGAAGATATTCCCTTCACTGAACTGGTGGGCTTCACAGGGTGTCAGACGGATGCCAAGCTCGTCGGCAATGGCCTGTGCCAGGATGGGATTACCGGAACCGGCCATGATGGTCAGGTCGCCTTGAGGAGGCTGAAAGGATTGGACGCGGGGTCCTCTGGAAAGTGGATTGGGAGAGCTGGACATTAAATAACAGATCAATCAAACAGGGCAATGATTCGCCGGAAAACGTGACTATTCTTGGGAATTCTGGATAATTTGGCTCGGCTCCATTTATGAAGAAAAGCAGACTCCATAATATCGATGCTGTATAGCAAAACAAGCGAACGCTTGCCAATATCCTCAAGGATGGTTCCAAGAGGTACGGTATCGTCCGTAATATTGACACATAACAGGTGACTCAGGACTGACGCATCAGTCAGTCCGCAATTGATGTTGAGATATCTAAAATGACAAAAAGAATTTATAACTTTTCTGCGGGACCGGCGGCTCTTCCCTTACCAGTACTGGAACAGGCTCAGAAAGACCTGATTTCCCTGGGCGATACCGGAATCGGGGTACTGGAACACTCGCATCGAAGTAAAGCATTCCTCGCCGTTTATGAAGAGGCCGAGGCCCTGGTCCGGGAACTGGCTTCCGTTCCCGATAACTACAAGGTTCTGTTGCTGCAGGGCGGGGCATCAAGCCAGTTTTTCATGATTCCCATGAACCTGTTGAAGAAAGATCAGACCGCCGATTACCTGGTCACCGGTTCCTGGTCGAAAAAAGCAGTGAAAGAAGCCAAGAGCTTCGGGAATGTGAATGTCGCCTGCAGCAGTGAAGACAAGAACTTTTCATACATTCCTGAAGAGGTCTCACTCAGCGAGAATCCGGCTTACGTGCATTTCACTTCCAATAATACGATCTATGGAACCGAGTTCGCGACGGAACCGACTGTGCCAGCAGGAGTTCCTTTGATCTGTGATGCGAGCAGCGATATTTTCTCGCGTCCCCTCGATATTTCCAAGTACGGAATTGTTTACGCGGGCGCACAGAAAAATCTGGGTCCCAGTGGCGTGACGCTGGTCATCATTCGCGATGATCTGATTGAACAGGGGCCGACAGACATTCCGACCATGCTGCAGTACCGAACCCATTCAGAAGCAGGCTCAATGTATAATACGCCTCCCACCTTCGGGATTTATGTATTAGGTCAGGTACTGAAATGGTTGAAAGATCAGGGCGGGTTGGCTGCCATTCAGGAGAAAAATCAGGCCAAGTCGGGTAAACTGTATGATTACCTGGAACAGAGCAAGCTGTTTAAAGCGACCGCTGCGAAACAGGATCGTTCGTTGATGAATGTCACCTTCGTCACCGGCGATGCGGATCTGGATGCCCAGTTCATTTCCAAGGCAACCGCAGCCGGGCTGGATGGTCTGAAAGGCCATCGCAGTGTTGGCGGAATGCGTGCCAGTATCTACAATGCATTTCCCGAAGCTGGTGTAGACAAGTTAATTGAAATGATGAGTCAGTTCGAACAGGAACACGCCTCTTGAATCAACCCAAAGTCGATAAAGCGCATGCGGATATAGGGCTGGTTTGTGCTCTGCCGATGGAGATCCAGCCTTTTCTGGATCGCTGTGAGCACGTCAAAAAATATACCGGCGGTTCGTATGTGTTTCGGGGTGGTTTTCTGGATCGAATCAAAGTCGCGGTCGTGCAGACGGGAGTGGGTTTTGCCCGCGCCCGTGCTGCGACGCAGGCATTAATCGACGCGCATTCGCCCCCCTGGGTTTTATCAGTGGGATTTTCCGGCGCTTTGAAACCCGAAATGAAGAATGGCGACATCGTCGTAGCGACTTCCGTGTGCGACCTGCATGGACAGGAACTGCAGAACGATGTGCATTTCCCCGAAGATCCGGAACACGGTTTGTATGTCGGGCGAATCATCAATACGGACGAAATCGTTCGTACCGTCGACGAAAAATTAAAACTGGCAGCGCAGTTTGATGCGCTCGCGGTTGACCTGGAAAGCCTGGCAGTGGCGCAGGTCTGCCAGGCAGCTCAGAAAGGCTTCATGGCGATCCGGGCGATCAGTGATGATTGTTCTGTCGACCTGCCTCCCGAAATCATGTCAATCCTGGGGGAAACCGGGGCTGTCAGAGCGGGAGCCGCGCTGGGGGCCGTCTTCAAGCGACCGGAAAGCATCAAGGAAATGTGGAAGATGCGCGGCGATGCTTCGCGGGCCGCAACCCGACTGGCCAGTTTTCTGGACGGGGTTGTCGTCCAGCTTTACGAAGCCCGGCATTAGACTGTCTCCAGTTTTACTGTAGCGCTTCCAAGGCCATTTGGACTGAGTATTGCAGATCGGGAGACGCTACGGTTAAATGTGATGCGCTCTAAGAGGTTTCATCTCTGCGAGATGAAGAACCGGGGCTAACGCCCTTCGGCTAATAGCGAATGACTTGCTGTCGCCAGCGGGGAGCAGGGAACGCCAACTGACAAAGTTCTTAAAAAAATTAGCCGCACGGCGTTAGCCTAATGGCACTTACTTTAGATCAGTGTGTTTCAATTTCTCTGGGGGCTTTTTTCTTTTTTCGAAATGGTCTCTCTTTGAACGTTTGGCGTAGCATTCTCTTTTTACGCTTCGGTTGGCAGCGCGATTGGGTAGTTTATCTTTGGTCGCGTAGAACAGTGCTCGCTCGAAGGATTCACGCCATGATTCTGGCTCAGTGTGCAGGTGCTTCAACAGGAACGTTTGGAATGTTGTCCAGGTTCGCTTAAAGCTCATCCGCCGCGGAGCAACCTGATTCAGTTCAGCTGCCTGTCTGCGGAATTGACCAACTAAATTGTAGGCGACCACTGACGTATACAGCTCTTTCAAAAACGTGTCTACCTTCTTGGCGCGAATGTTCTCGGTGTCTAATACGACCTTCAAGTTACGGATATCAACTTCGACATTGACCCTTTGATTGTAGAGGTTGCCCAGGGTGGCAGCGTCTTGCGGCAGGCTGGTAACGCAATACAGCGTCAAGGTTTCATTGACGATGATTTCGTGCAAAACAACAGCCAGCGAAGCGTCCCTGGGGAGCCCGGGTTGTGTTTTACGGTTTTTGGGGGTCGGAGTCCACTGGTGTTGGTAGGTCTTATGTTTTGGGCTTTGCGATACGAGTTTTGCTTTGGCTCGAAGTGACTCAAAGTTTAACTTCTTCATGCGTAGAAAAAAATCATGCCCCAGGAGTTGTGCCTGGTAAGCAACGCCAAAGATCCCAAATCCTGCATCAGCCATGATGATCGATTCGTCTGGCAGGCAGTGCATGCCATTTCGGGCAAGTTCCGTTTCGGAAACCGCTTCAGGTCCATACATGGCCCCCAGCTGTGGCAGCAAGGCACATCCACTACTGAGTTCGTGAAAAACGGTCAGATTGACAACAGGCCAGACACTTTCACCGTGCTGATTTGAGGCGGGCGGAAATTTCGTTTGTAATTCTTTTTCCGGTGCTAATGTGATCGTGGTTCCATCGAGTAAAAATATTTGACGACCGTCCAGCAGGGTTTCAGATTGCCCGACGATGGCACGAGTGATTTCATTGGAAAACCATTTCACAACATCCAACGGCAGTTCGCTGCGAGCCCGGCTGTATGCTGCACTGTTGGACGAGAGGGTTCCCTGGCTTAAGCGTTTGTTTTCAGGAAGGTAGCCAGGTTGATTTTCAATCAGATGCTTCACCGCTGCTTCGAGTGAGGCATCTGGTTTGAGGCGTTGAAAAATCAGCATCCACAGCACAACACAGGCGGTATAGATTGCATTGGGTCGCCTGGGATGCAGCTGATCGGCTTGGCGTAAGTCCACCAAATCTTTAAGTTGTTCGAAGGCACGATCGAATTCAAGATTCTGTTCCGGTGATTGTTTCACAGCGTGGTTACTCCTGGCAAATTGGCAGTCTATTTTCAAGAATAGAATCCTGCGCAAATCCCATGCCAAACGGCTGGGGTAACCAGCTTAATTTAAAGTAAGTGCCATTAGGCGTTAGCCGCGGTTTGTACCAGTCCTGGTGAGCGTCACTTTCCTGAGAATTACCCTCGAAACAATTAAAAAATGATGCCTAAAAATCGCGAACTTCTTCGCCGCCAGCGGGTGTGCTCAAGGCTTTCAGCACAGCGGGATCTGTGAGTTCTGAAAGAAACTGCACATGCCCATCTCCGAACAGGACGTGTTTACCTCCCGCGTAGGGGGTGTTTTTTCCGGGGGCAAACATTTGAGCGGGGTTGGTGAGATTCGTGGGATCGCCCCAGGCTTTGAAGTCTTCGCCCGCTTCAACTGCAAAGATGGTATTTGACACCCCGTCACCGATTTCACTGATATGTTTTCCCTGGTTCGGTTGTAAAACCAGTTCGTTTCCCTGGTAACTGCTCAGCGCATAACCAGCGGGGGAGACCGTTTCCTGAATTTTGGGATTATGATAGACATTGATTGACTGTTGAAACGGACGCTGATTGGCGGGGTCATCCCAGGCTTTGTTAAAATCGATCTGTTGATGCAGATTCCATTGCTCGAGATAGGGCAGCAATGCAGTCAGCCAACTGTGGCCGGGCTGACCATCCGCTGTTTCGATGGAGCCGGGAGGAAACAGGTCATGCTGGTCATGATAGAGATGGAACGCCAGTCCGATCTGTTTCAGATTGTTTTTTGAAGTACTCCGCCGGGCCGCTTCTCTCGACTGCTCAACCGGAGGGAGGACAGCAGGTATGATGATGAGTCCCAGCAGGAGGATACCCCCTGTGAGTGCCGTGTAATACAGGAAGGAACTCTGTTCGGCATTATGGTTGTCCGGTTTATCTGGTCCGAAGTTCATCAGTCACTCCCGGGCGCAGACTGATCTTGCAAAGGTTGATTGTCTTGCATGTGCCGTTTCTGCTCTGCCTCTTGTGCATGGTAATTCTGTAACGCGATTCCAATTTGTTTCAGATTTTGTTTTATATTTTCACGTTGAGTAGCTTTGCGCGCTTCACCGATTCCAGTCCTGATGAAGATGGTGAGAACAACGAGGCTATACAAGGCAATCACGGCAATCAATATGATGATCACGAAACGGGGGACGCTCATTTTCTGTCGTGCTGGTTGAGAGCGATTGAAGTCCTCTTCAGATATATGACCGCCGTCAGGCATAGAATGTGTCTCTTTTTCGTGTGAAAATCAGATTCGTAGAATTATAAATCGCATTTGGCTTCTCCCCCGTCGGGGGTGCTGAGGTCTTTCAGGATTTGCGGGTTGATTTTATTTGAGACAAATTGAACGCGACCGTCACTGAAGAGGATCAGATTTCCGCCGGGCAATAGTGTTTTCTTGTCGGGGCCAATGACATCAGCGGGCCTGGCAAGATTGGTGGGATCTCCCCAGGCTTTGAAATCATCCCCTCGATCGACCGCAATAATCGTGTTCGATTTTCCATCGGTGATCTGGCTCAGCTTCATACCCTGATTCTGTTTGAGCAGAAGTTCGTTCCCTACATAATGAGACAGCGCATAACCCTCAGGCGAGCTTTTTTCTTCACTCCAGGGTACGACATAACTCCGGACTATTTGTTGAAAGTGCTGTTGATTTGCCGGATCGTTCCAGGGTTTCTCTAAATCAATCTGCTGATACAGTTGACCCTGATCGACAAAAGGCAAGATCCGGGTCTGCCAACTGTGCTGTGGAGTTCCATTGGGGGCTACTGTTGCCCCCGGTGGGAACGTCTGGTTCTCTTCCTGGAAGCGCCACAGGGCTAAGCCCATTTGCTTCAAATTGCTTTTCGAAACAGCCCGACGGGCGAGATTGCGTTTATGAATTTCCATCTTTTCGAAAACGGGAGTGAACAGGAAAATCATTAAGCCAACTGCAAACAGGCATCCAGCCAGGATAATGAAAAAGGTACTGGCAGAAGGTGCGAAGTTGTCAGGCTTCGCTGGCTGGACCAGGGTCTGTTGTGAATTAGTATTCATCGATTCGTTCGCCTCCGTTTGGTGTACTCAAAGCTTTCAACACGGCAGGATCAATATTCTCTGACACAAAACGGACGCTGCCATCTCCCATCAGTACCTGGTTTCCGCCTGTAGTGGAAGACCGGTTGGGGCGACCGATGCGATCCGCCGGGACAGCGAAATTAGTGGGATCTCCCCAGGGTTTGAAGTTTTCTCCCACTTCAAAGGCCATGATCGTATTGGCCAGACCATCGTTGACCTCGCGAAATCTGGCGCCTCGATTGGGGCCCATCAACAACTCATTTCCCATATAATGGGAGAGCGGCAATCCTTCCGGGGAGACCTTTTCTTCGATATTCGGGTTCAGGTAGAAAGGCATCTCCTTTGTGAAAATGTCCTGGTTAGTATGATGGTTCCAGGCGTAGTGGAAGTTGATCTGGTTGTAGAGAGGAGCCTCATCGATGAAAGGAAGAATAAACGTTTCCCAGCTTTGCGATGGTGCGCCGTCAATCGTTAAGGTTCCACCCGGCGGTAAAATTCTGTGGGTTTCATGATAGTTATGCATCGCCAGGCCAATTTGCTTCAGATTGTTTTTTGATTGTGATCGCCGTGCCGCTTCACGTGCCTGCTGCACTGCCGGCAGGAGTAAAGCAAGCAGTATTCCCACGACAAAAAGTCCCCCCACGCCGACCACTGCCAGGATGATTATCAGTGACATCTTGCTGCTTTTGGGAGCGGGTTGTCGGGAGAGAGATTCTGTTTCCGGGCCGGACTCGAATTCATCCCAGGCAGAGGTTTCGGAACTGGTGAAGAGATCACTCACTTCCGCAGCGGCGTGAAACTCTCCCTCTTCACCCTCTCTGACGAGGTCTGTTTTTTGAACTTTGCCTTCGGCCGCCAGTTGATTCAGTCTTTCCCGAGTGAGGGGGCCTGCTACCTGACTTCCCCGTTTTACGTACCAGTTCGCCATAGATCATTGCTTTCTATATTTTATTGCTGTCAAAGTTGGTCATGAAGTCAAAAGTGATCCGCGGGAGAGAAGTCAAAACTCACCAATGAATTCTCCACCACCGGGAGTTTCCAGTTTTTTCAAAATCGCGGGATCGATGTTCTCCGAAACGAAGCGGACACTGCCGTCTCCCAGTAAAACATGACTGCCTCCTCTGAACGCCTTTATGTTTCCTGATTTCATACGATCTGCAGGAGATGCGATATTGGTCGGATCTCCCCATGGTTTAAAATTCTCACCGACTTCGAATGCCAGAATCGTATTGGAAGTACCATCGCTGATATTACGAATTCCGAGCCCGTAATTTAATTTCATTACCAGTTCATTGCCCACGTAATGTGAAAGTCCCAGACCCTCCGGTGAGACGCGTTCCTCGATATTGGGATTCAGATAAACCGGGATTTCCTGTTTGAAGTAATCGATATTATCCGGGGCATTCCAGGGTTGATCAAAATCGATCCGATTATAAAGGGGGGCCTGATCGACGAAGGGTAAAATGGATGTTGACCAGCCCTGGTAGGGGACACCGTCTGTGGTCTGGGTTCCTCCGGGGGGAAATACACCATAAGTATCGTAGTAATTATGTAATGCCAGTCCGATCTGCTTGAGATTATTTTTGGAAGTGGATCGGCGGGCCGCTTCCCGGGCCTGCTCTACTGCAGGCAGCAGCAACGCGACTAAAACCATCACCATAAAAATGCCGCCGACACCGATGACCGCCAGGATGACGATCAGAGTGGTATTACTCTTTTTCGGCGCAGCGTGACTGGGCTGTGGTTGTGTTTCCGGACCAGCTTCAAATTCATCCCAGGCGGGTGATTCCGAACCGGTGAAGAGATCATTCACATCAGAGGCAGGATGAAATTCTCCCTCTTCACCCTCTCTGACGAGGTCCGTTTTTTGAACTTTCCCTTCCGCAGCCAGCTGGTTCAGCCGTTCTCGTGTCAGAGGGCCGGCGATTTGACTTCCGCGTTTCACATACCAGTTAGCCATAGCGGGATTCCTTCAGTAGGTAATGACATTATATTAAAGTCTGTTTTAAACAGAGTGTGATTTCTCAATCCTTGAATTGATCCATGCGTTCTCTTCCCGTGGGAGTACTCAATGCTTTGAGTAATTCCGGGTCAATCTGATCTGTGACAAAGCGAACCGATCCATCGGAAATCAAGAGATGGTTTCCGCCGGTAAAGGATGATTTCTTACCGGATCCGAAAACCTTAGCAGGCTCTACCGTGTTTGTGGGATCGCCCCAGGGTTTAAAGTTTTCCGCCACTTCCACTGCCAGGATGGTATTCGCTGTACCATCTTTAATATGACGGTAGTTCATGAATCCATTAGTTTTGAGTACCAGTTTATTGCCTGCATAATGAGTCAGGGCCAATCCTTCAGCGGAAACGGTCTGTTCGATTGCCGGATTTAAATAGACATCAATTTCAGATTTGAACAAGGGATGGTTTTGGGGATGGTTCCATGGTCGAGAGAAATTAACCTTGTTGTAAAGCGGAGCTTGTTTAATATAAGGTAAAATCGCTGTTTGCCAGCTGAGATAAGGTTTTCCATCGGGAGTCTCTGTTCCACCAGGAGGGAAGGTACTGAAAGTGTCATGGTAATTTTTCATCGCCAGACCGATTTGTTTTAAATGTTTTTTTGATACAGCTCGGTGTTCTGCTTCGACTTTCTTCAGCCAGAAAAAAGTGCCGATCGCCAGGATTGTTGCCAGAACGGCAATCAGAAGTCCTGAAATGAAAGCTGTATAAATTTTGCGGGGAGCCGTTTCCGTTGCTTGAGTTGCAGGTTGGCTGGAACCAGAATCGGGAAACAGTTCCAGAACGTGAGCTGCTGTGAACAAATTGCCGACTTCGCCTCTGCGGACCAGATCCGATTTCTGGAGTTTATCCTCCTGGATCAGTTCGCGCATTCGGGCCAGCGTCAGGGGACCAGCGGTTTCATTCTCTCGTCTGACGTACCAGTTCTCCATGATTCCTCCTTTATGCGATCCTGCCAGATAGTCACATATTCAGAATACCGCTTCTGTTCATTAGGATACAGGGAAACATCGGGCAAGAATGTATATATTTATAATATCTGAAGGTGAGAGAATATGAGCTTGCCCAGAAATTCTGGTAGGATGATTGTGCTCTGAAAATGATCGATTCAAATCTAAACAGGTGAGGAGAAAACCGCGTGTCTGCTGAATCTGCAATCCGCCCCTGGATTCTGTCCGAGATCAATTATGCTTATGTGAAAGAGAATCCTTACCAGGTCGCCGTGTTGCCGATGGGGGCGACTGAACCCCATAATCTGCATCTGCCTTACGGGACCGATACCTACGAAGCCGACGCCATCAGCTCGCGGGTCTGTGAAGCGGCGCATCAGCGGGGGGCAAAAGTTGTGATGCTGCCTCCGATTCCTTACGGCACGGAAACCAATCAGGCGGCTTTTCCGCTGTCGATGAATGTGAATCCTTCGACGCTGGGGCAGATGATTATGGATCTGGTTGATTCTCTGGCGAATCATGGAGTCAATAAACTTTTGATACTCAACAGTCATGGCGGGAATGATTTTAAACCACTGCTGCGTGAATTGCATGGTTCCACGTCAGTACAGATTTTCCTGGCAGACTGGTTTCGGGGGACGTCAGCAGATGTGAAAGCGGAGATTTTCGAGAATCCGGATGATCATGCGGGGGAAATGGAAACGTCGCTGGCGCTGGCTTATTTTCCTCAGCTGGTCAACCGCGATGCAGAAACAGGTGCGTTACATGCAGACGACGGTGCAACGAATGCGACTCGCTTTTCCGCAGTCAATGAGGGTTGGGTCAGTATTACCCGTCCGTGGCATTTACTCACGACCAACTCGGGGTCAGGAAATCCACACCAGGCGACAGCAGAGAAGGGGGAGCGGTTGATGCAGATCTTAGTTGACCGCCTGTCTCAATTTGTCGTTGAACTCTCTGAGGCGAAGTTGGATGACCAGTTTCCTTTCTAATCGAACTATCAGATCGGTCTGTCTGGCTGCTTTCTGCGGTCTCCTGCTTTTTTTGATGAATTGCTCCCTCTTTGCAGAGGAGAAACCGTCGGCAATCTCCTTTCAGGATGTGACCAATGCTGCGCAGATTGCTTTTCAGCATCGTTCTCCCGTGACGGTAAAACGACATCTGCATCTGATGATGGGGTCTGGGGTCGGCTGGATCGATTTTGATCGTGATGGATATCCGGATCTGTACTGCGCACAGGGGGAAGCGTGGAGTAACGTCGAACTTAAGCAGAGTCAACCTGTCGATATCGCGCTCTCAAATCGTCTGTACTGGAATCGCAGGAACAGTCAGTTTCAGGATGTGACCGCCGTCTCCGGATTGACGGTTTTGAACTACTCGATGGGAATTGCTGTCGGCGATTATAATCACGATGGCTTTGATGATTTATATGTGAGCGCCTTCGGACGAAACCTGTTGTACTGCAATCAGGGGGATGGAACTTTTTCAGAAGTTTCTTTGGCTGCGCATGTCGACGATCCGGGGTATGGGGCGAGTTGTACCTGGGCCGACCTGAATGGTGACGGGTTGCTGGATCTGTATGTGGTGAATTACCTGGAGATCGATCGGGAACACTATCCGATCTGCAGTCGCCGGGTTGACGGGGCGCGCGTTTATTTTATCTGTCACCCGCGCTACGTTCCGGGCCAGTATGATGTGGTGTATCTCAATCTGGGGAATGGCTCGTTTCTGGATGTGTCCCGGAAAGCAGGCCTGCATAGCGAGCCGGCACGTCAGGGGCTGGGGGTCTTCGCAGCCGACTATGATCAGGATGGAGACATCGATCTGTACGTCGCCAACGATTCGGTGGCGAATCAGCTCTGGATTAATAACGGCCAGGGTGTATTTACCGATCAGGCGCTGGTCGCCGGTCTGGCTTTCAATCGGAGTGGCGACCGGGAAGCGGGAATGGGACTGGCAGGAGCCGACTATAACGGTGATGGTGAAGTGGATCTGTTCGTCACTAATTATTTTGGCGAAACCAATACACTTTATCGAAATGAAGGCGCGTTGTTTTTTCTGGATGTGACTGATGAAACGGGGTTGGCTGCGCCGAGCCTCGCGCGACTTGGCTTTGGAACATCGTCTCTGGATGCGAATAATGATGGCTGGGAAGATCTGTTTGTCACGAACGGACATGTGCACGATCGATTGTCTCAACTGGGGAAAACGGAGCCCTACGAACAGGAGCCGCAATTATTTCTCAATCTGGCTGGTTCGCGATTTGATGATGTTTCCGCTCAGTCTGGGGAATTCTTCCGAACGAAACAGGTGGGCCGAGGTTGTGCCGTGGCTGATTTTAACCAGGATGGACTGGTGGATCTTGCCGTCTCCCATTTGAATGAGCGACTGGTTCTGCTGGAAAACCGCTCGGAACAGATTCACAAAAGCATGGCGCTGCAGTTAGTGGGAACCAGAGCCAATCGGAGTGCGATCGGGGCCGTCGTGGAAGTGGCCTGTGATTCACGAAGAATCACCCGGCTAAGAAAAGGGAGCAGCAGTTATCTTTCCGCTGATGAAGCCTGGATTACCTGTGGACTGGGAGACTGCCGGTCAGAAGTCTCCGTCAAAGTCAGATGGCCAGGGGGGAAAACCGAAAACTGGGCTGGATTACAGCCGGGAGGCCGTTATACATTGATAGAGGGAACCAGCGTTTTACCAGACCAGTCTCAAACCCAGCCCTGAAAATGAATCACCTGACCGATCCTGAAAATATGACAAATGCTTTTGCTCAGCAGAAGAGAAACCCCTTCTTCTCAAGTGGTTCCCTGATTCTGGCTGGGGGCTGCATCGTGCTCTTACTCTTTCTCCTGCTTCAGGGGGAATCAGGATACTCCCGGCCTGATCAGTCTGCAGTTTCGGAACAGGAATCCCGGCAATCAGAGAAGGCAAAGCGTAAAGAACTGATTGCCTATCTGCAGGAGTATCCCGATGACGAATTTGCTCATTTTCAGCTGGGAGAACTGATTCAGGATCGTGCTCCTTACCAGGCTCTGGAAAACTTTTCGCATGTGACGGAACGGCATCCTCGCTATTACGAGGCGGTCGAAGCAATCGCAGAGATTGCATTGGAGCAGGGGCTCGATGATCGGGCGACAGCGGCGTTAATCATTCTGGTGCGCGAGTTTCCTGAAGAACGTCGTTTTCAGAAAAGTATGGCAGAATTATTGCTTCAACAAGGCAAATCCAACCGGGCGCTGAGATACGCCAGGCGTAATATCGCTCTGGGGGGAGAGCAGGCAGAAGACTATCTGCTGGTCGCTGAAATATTAAAGCAGGCGGGACGCACCATTGAAATGACAGGGCCTTTGAAACAGGTACTCTATCAGGAACCTGGTTTGTTTGAAGCCCATTTAAATCTGGCATATGCGGCTTTGTATTCGGGCGACCTGGAAACAGCGACGCGAGAAGCAAAATGGTGTCTTGCCGAAAAGCCCGAGTCGACGACTGCGCTACGGTATCTGGCTTTAATCAATCGAAACCAGGGAAACATTGAGCAGTCGATTTCGTATATTGATCAGGCATTGGGTATCGATCCTCAGGATCTGGAAGGCCTGTTGCTGAAGGCCGACCTCCTGATTTATCAGAGAAAAGGTGAGCAGGCTTACGCGCTGTTAAAGCCTCTCTATGCGACTCAACAGACAGACAGACGCTATGTCACAGCATTGGCGCGCGCGGCCGGTTTAGCGGGAAAGCGTGAAGAAGCCCACGAACTGCAGCAGCTCAATCAGCGGCTGATCAAAGAAGAAGATTTACGGCCTTCTTCCCTGCAGAGCGAGAGTGTGCAGAAAACGCAGGCTGGCCGAAAGTGAAGTATGAGAAGAGTTGTGAGACGCAGCTCAGCCTGTATTCACCTGGATGCGGCGCGGCTCTGCTTTCGGGGCTTTCGGAAGAAATATCCGCAAGACACCGTTTGACAGCTTGGCTTCGATTTCACTGTGAACAATTTCTCCACTCAGAATAAAGGACCGCAGATAATTGCCGACTTCGTATTCTTTATGTAAGGGACGTGCCCCTTCGGGGATTTGCGGTTCGACTTTTCCCAGGAGCGTCAACTTATTGTCCTGAACCTGAAGTTCCAGCGATCCGACCGAAACGCCGGGAAGATCCGCGTAGAGTACAAGACCTTCGTCGGTTTCATAGATATCAATCGGAGGTGTAAAAACAAACTGCTCCGGAGTGGAGAGTTCCCTTGGTTCATCATCGCTGTGTTGTCGGCTCATTGCTCTGTCCTATTCTCCTGAACTCACAGGAATCTGGCGGGGAAGTTCCTCTTCCAGTTTGGGAAGATGAATTTTCAGCACACCATCATTGAATTCGGCGGAGAGTTGCTCGTCCGAAATTCGATCAGGGATACTGATCGATCTTTGCCACTCACCAAAGGTACGCTCTCTGCGTCGAAATCGCTCTTCGGGGATATCTCGATTGTCTACAACCGGAGAATCCCGATGACCTTTCAGTGTCAGCACACCGTTGGCAATCGTCAGCTCCAGATCCTGAACCTGCATTCCTGGCAACTCAGCTGTGATCAGGAACTCATGCTCCAGTTCAAATATATTGACGGCAGGATACTGGCGAGGCATACGAATGCCCTGAACAGTGAATTCAACGCCCTGGATCAGGCGATCAACTTCACGCTCCAGGTCTCGTAATGGACTCCATGACTGGTCCCAGCGAAATATTGGCATCTTCCTCAATCCTTAGTCTTCAGTGTAATATAACAGTCTGGATTATAAGCAAAGGGCATACCATTTGATGAGAGTTAGTGTTTTTAAGAATCAGAGGTTGTAAGTGTATAATTCATAGGATATTAGCCGCGATCGGAGTTTGTGGAAGAAAGCAGGGAAGTGCTGGTGAATGTCAATCTGGCATATCGTTGCCGTCATGTTTTCTACCTGGGGGCGTGCCAATCTGGCAGTCAGATTCAGTGTGTGTAAAGACTCTGTTCACATCATTCCCATTGAATGGGCTGGATCCATCCCGCCGCCAGTGCTCCCCCAAACAGGATGCCGGTGAGAAATATCACGCGCAGGATCCAGAGTGCGCGTACCGGTCCAAAGGAATGCGTGAGCCTTTGTCCTTTGCGGGTATTGGCCAGAAACCACTGTTCTTTGATCAATCCAATCAGAGACAGAACCAAAACGGCTCCACCAATCAGTTGATGTTCGGCAATATGGAAAGGCATCAAGTCAGCGTCCTGGTTTATGGTAGTGTCTGCAGTGCTGTTGCTGTTCGAACCAAGTCCTGATCCGGGGCATTGATTTAATTTTATCCCAGGTCTTCTGTATGCGCCATGCGTTGAGATGTGTCCGTTTTGGGAAACAGGATCCAGAACATGAGCGTGGCGAATAAGGCAATCGCAGCACTACTGAGCCAGATTCCCGGCCAGTCCCTCAGCATCTGTGACGTTTCGCCAGCCAGGTTTCTCTGCGTAAATTCGATGATGCCCGTCTGAGAGGGGATATTGAACGTCGTGCGCAACAGGGTATCTTTTCCAGTGGAAGTGAAATAGTCGCCGATCGTTCCGCTGATAAATCCTCCGGCAAACATTCCCAGGCCGAACACGAACGTTCCGAAAAACGTCTGCATGCTGCCGCGTACATCCAGGGGCGCGACTTTATCCACATAGATATAAGCGGCGGCCAGGAAGCAGCCGAAGCAGAGGCCGTGCATGGCCTGTCCCAGGCAGGTGAGGGCGATAGCGACATTGAATCCCTTGAAGAGCATGACGGTTCCAATTGTGGATGCATAAGCAAAGATCAGACTGCGAACCAGGTAGGAGAGCAGGCCGACCAGCATGACCGTTTTAAACCCATATTTCTTGATCCCGAAACCGAGGACTGCCATGACCAGAACTTCGAAGACCTGTCCAATGGAACTGATACGCTGTTCCCAGGCACCAGTCACGCTGGCCTGTTTCAAGACCGTACTCAGGAAGGGGCTGTTCCACTGAAAGTAAAACTTATGCACGATTGAAATGATAAACGCCACCAATACCAGTACCAGAAAGTGCCGATACTTGAGCATTCTCAGAACTTTACCTGGTGCCAGGTCTTTTTTGTCGCTTTTCACCGGAGGTGTATGTGGCAGTGTTAGACAGTAGGCCGCCATACACAGGCCGACCACTCCTGCCATAGCGAGCACAACACCCCGGCCTGTGTTGAGCGCTTCTCCTTCGAGATTTGCCAGAAAGACGCCCTCAGCGATCCAGGCGGGAACAACAAAACCGATTGTGCCCCACAGGCGGATCAGAGGAAATTCCTTATCGCTATCTTTAAGATGCTGAAAGGACAATGAATTCGTCAACATCATAGTGGGAACATACAGAACGGAGTACAGCACACCCAGGGTGACGACCGGCCAGAAACTCTGTTGTACGAACAGCGCCAGCATGATGATGCCACCTGACAAGTGACAGAACGCAAGCACGCGTTCTGTGGCGTAGTGCCGGTCGACGATCTGACCGAACAGAAAGGGGGCCAGTAAGGGACCCACGGCCAGCGCTGCCCCAAAGACACCAATCTGCCAGGCGGAGAAGCCCAGGGCCTGAATCAGATACAGAGTGATGATGGGCAGGTAGCATCCCTGCACAAAATACTGCAGAAACATCATCAGGCAGAGTCTGGTCTTAAGTGCCGATTCTGTACTTTCCGCGGGCAGATTGTCCGTGTCTGTCATCTGGGTGTGGCCTCTGGTTAAGAAAGATCAGGGAGTGAATGCGGTAAAAAGACGCGTCTGTTACTTTTCCACTACCCAGATATTTCGGAAACGGACCGGATTGGAATGGTTCTGCAGAAACAGCGGGCCTGCAATGGATTCGTCCTTGTTGGTGCCGCCCGGAGTTGGTTCATTAATTTCCTGATCGTCCTGTACGGTTACCCCATTGTGTTTGACTGTGATGCGTGCTTTGGCTGTTTTGTTGCCATCTTTGTCATATTTCGCGGACTGGAAATCGATATCATAAGTCTGCCAGGCCAGCGGGGGGAAGCACATGTTGACACTCGGAGCACCCAGTTTGTAGATGCCTCCACATTCGTTGTCTTTGCCTTCCAGGCCGAACGAATCGAGGATCTGAACTTCATAGCGGCCCAGCACATAGCAGCCACTGTTACTTCTGCCCTGTCCGCGAGCCTGTGGCATGAACGGTAACTGAAATTCCAGGTGCAGGTGACCATCTTTGAATTTCTTTTTGCTGGTGACCCCTTCTTTCAGCAATCCCTCTTCGGTGATCTGGCCGTTTTCAAAATTCTTGACCGTTTGTTCTGCCTTGTCTGAGTCAAACAGGACAGTGGCTCCTTCCGGCGCTTTTTTACCGAGTGTGGGGCTTTTTCGATATACTTTATCCAGCACGCCGACCTCATTGCCCTCTGAGTCGAACAGCGTCATTTCTTTATCACCCAGTTCACCTCGTCCGTGTTCAGAGACGAAACTGATGACTCCGCCCCTGGATTCCCCTTTGGCTTTTACTTTTTCTTCCTGTTTCCAGCCATCACCGGGCAGGCCGCCGGGATAACCGACTGCCTCGAATTCTCCATTTCCCAGTGCGATGACCTGAACTCCGTATTTCAGGGCTTCGTCACCTGCACCGATGATTCCCGAGTATTCTCCCTGTTTCTGAAAGTCAGGTCCTGCCTGTTTCACGTTTGTGGCAGCCCACTTTGGAGACTTGGAGTCTGCATGACCGAGGTGTGTGAAAAGGAATAGAGCACAGCAGCCTGAAAGGGCGCAAATCGAAAACTGCTTCATGGTATTCTCCAATAGGCGTTGATTGACTCGGATGATGAATCTGTTTCATGAGTGGAGTGCGGAGCCAGACAGGCTCACGGTTTGAAATCTATTGTGGGTTTCGGCGATCAGAGATGCAAGTACCGGGCAGAGGTTTCTGGTGTGAACGGTACGAGTGTGTATTAAAATTAAGTAAAACTTGTGATGGCAAGGTGTTAAAAAATCTTGTAAGATGTAACACTGGTGCATAAGGAAATGTAACCACTGGAAGTGCGGTCATGTCCAGCGAATCGGTACGAGACGGATTCGTGGGAGGTGTCATTGCACTCATTATTTTGATTTGAGAATCTGGTTAACAGCGGAAGAGCAAATGACATCGGACAGAAATAAAAAGATCGCTGCAGACTGCTGGAGACGGGGCAACGAGGCCCTCTCGAAAGAGAACTGGGATTATTCCATCGAGATGTTCACGACCGCCGTGAAGCTGGAGCCGGAAGCACTCTTGTATCGACAGACGAAGCGGGGGGCCGAGCGTAAAAAGTATGGTGATAATCAGTCCGGCTCAAAAATGGGGATGTTGAAACTGGCTGGTCTGAAAACGAAAATCAAAAATTCCCGACGCAAGAAAGACTGGGCAGCCGTGGATCAACTGGCGGAAGAAGGTTTGTCGCTGAATCCCTGGGACCCGGGATTGAATGCCGATATGGCGGAAGCCTGTGCTAACCTGGGTTACGAAGATGCTGCCATCTTTGGATACAAGAATGCGCTTGAAAATGATAAGGCCAATAAAGGGTATTATACCGAACTGGGGGAACTGCTCGAAGAAAAAGGGGAGTTCAAGTCGGCCCGGGAATGCTGGGAAATGGCGTTCAAACTGGATCCGATGGATGGCGTTGCCCGGTCTAAAGTGACCTCGCTGATGGCGACCGAGACCCGGGTTCGAGGCGGCTATGAAGGCGCAGAGAAATCGAGTGGGGTCAAGAAACAATCTGCCTACGACGAAGGCCGCGCCACCCGCGAGCAACGACAGCAGGCCCAAAAAGGGAATGCGGCAGATGGGCCCGGACAGTCCCAGGAAGCGGACCTGCAACGCGCCATCCGCAAAGAGCCCGAAAATAAAGACCATTATCTCCGGCTGGCCGATTTCTATCGTCGGGAGGGGAAGCTGCTTGAATCCAAAACGCATTACGAGAAGGCATACGAGCTATCCGGGAAAGATTCTAACATCGGCGAACAGATCGAAGATATTCAACTGGAACTGTTACGCGATAAACTCACGGCTGCGAAAGATGTCTTTAATCGTGATCGTGAAGATGCAGAGGCAAAGAAACAGGTCACTTTGATCAGCAAGGCACTGATCAAAAGGGAAATCGAAATCTTTACCAGGCGCGTTGAACGTTATCCTGCGGACATGAGAATCAAGTATGAGCTGGCACAGCGATTTATTCGATTGAAGAAATGGTCGCCCGCGATCTCATTACTGCAACAGTCGGTGAAAGATTCCCGCATCAGTTCCGATGCGCTCGTCGCATTAGGGAAGTGTTTCTACGCCGATGGCAAAAAAGAACTTGCCAAGCGGCAGTTTGAAAAAGCACTTCCGAAACTCTCCGTCGATGAAAAACCCGAGATTTTCAAGGAAGCGCACTACCTCCTGGGACGGCTGTATCAGGAATCCGGTCAAAAAGTACAGGCGGACGATCATTACAGTGAAATTCTTGCCGTGGATTATGAGTATAAAGACGCACGTCAGCGGTTAGAAGATGATGGCACAGGGGAAAGTGATGGATGATCGGGCGGGGGTGTCCCCGTCTGAACCAGATCAGGAGCCCGGGCTGGATGTTCAGGTTGATCGCAGGGTTTCTGGATGAGTGATTCTCGTTCGTATCGCTGGTATTCTCGAAATTCCTGACAAAAGCTGGTATTAGCAGCTCAAAATAGCTGGAATATCGATCGGGAGGTTGTTAAACTCCTCAATCTGCCTGAGATCTTCATGTGGCGACTGTCTTCATAGACGTGAGCCAGTTTGTATCGTAAACAGTTACTCAGAAAATACTTAAGTCGAAACATGCCAAACACAAAAAGTGCCAAAAGAGCGTTACGAAAAAGTGATGTCCGTCGTCTTCGTAACCGTTCCACCCGTTCGGAATTACGATCCGCTGTCAAAAATGCCCGTGCCGCAATCTCAGGTGATGACGCACAGGCTGCTGCCCAGGCTCTGCAGGCTGCTGCCAAGCAGATCGATCAGGCTGCTGCGAAAGGTATCATTCACAAGAATGCTGCTGCCCGTACCAAGTCACGCCTGGCAAAATCAGCTAATCAGAACAAATCTGCTGAGTAGTCAGCAGATTTAGAATCTGGCCCTTCGTATGCTGGTTCGTTTATTGCGAATCGATTTGCGAGGGGCTTTATTTTTTGGATCACCAGTGCATGACAAACCCACCATCTACATTAATGGTTTGGCCTGTTACCTGGGCTGCCCGATCGGAACTGAGAAAGACGATCATGTCAGCAATGTCTTCTGGTGTCTGCCAGCGTTGAAGTGGTACGAGTTGTCTGATCTTTTCTCCTGCCCAGTCCGCATATGATTTCTGATTTTCGGGAGCCTGACGATCATTCCAGGCTTGCCAGACCGATTGATTGAGTGGCGTCTGCACCATGCCGGGGCAGACCGAGTTCACGCGAATCCCCAGCGGTGCCAGATCTTTTGCGAGACATTGCGCAAAATTGATGTTGGCTGCTTTGGAAGCACTGTAGGGGGGATCTGTCTGGGAGCCAATCTGTCCGGCGATGGAACTGATAAATATCATACTCCCCGCTCCAGCTTTCTGCATGACGGGAGCCACGGCGTGTGCGACGTGAACCATACCCTGCATATTGACTTCAAAAACACGTGGCCAGTCTGCGGGTGTCAGGTTCGTGAAGGGAAACCCAAACTTACCGGAACCGATGGCAGCGGCATGTACCAGGTGCGTTAGCTTGCAGGCATGGTTTAATGTCTGCTCTGTGATTTTCTGAACTGCCGAAAAATCAGTGATATCAACCTGAAAGCCAGTCACGCTCTCTCCCGTTTCTTCGCTCAGTTGTCGTGCGATTTCAGAAACCTGGTCAGACTGATCCCAGAGAATGATTTGCGCGCCTTCCGCTGCGAATGCGCGGGCCGTCGCCAGACCGATGCCGCTGGCCCCGCCGGTAATGACGACAGAGGCTCCCGTTAAATTCAGATCCATGAGTAATCAGCCTGTTCAGAATTGGGGTTCAAGCGAAGAGTTGAATGCTCATTCTGATCAATGACTTTTCCCTCTGCAAGCGGGCTGTTATCTTAATATGACATGAAATCGATTAAGATTGAAACGGAATGAGAGGCAGACTATGAAACTGGGGATGATTAATTCCGCCTGGGCGCAGGCAGGTCGCGATACCGCCTGGGGGCTTCAGAAAACAAAAGAGATCGGTTTTGATTGCGTCGATATCTTTATCGACCCGTTAGATGCGGAAATTCGAGAACGAAAACTGGTCAAAGATACCTGTGACCGCCTCGAACTGCCGATTGTCTCTGTCTGCTGTGTCGCCGTGGGATTGATCGACTTTAATCCGAGCGTCCAGCGTTTTCATCTGCAGCGCGTCAAAGCGTATCTGGATCTGTGCTATGAATACGAAGCGCAGAATCTGTTGCTGGTACTTGGTGAGTACATCTGGAACCGCGAAGTCATACCTCCTGAAGAGCAGTGGCAGCTTGGTGTCAATCAATGTCGGGAACTGGCGGACTACGGTGACGCACTGGGGCTGCAAATCGCTCTGGAACTGGAGCCCTTTCCCCTTTCGCTTTTGAATAGCGTGGATACGATGGTACGTTTTGTAGATGAAGTCGATCATCCAGCTTTGAAAGCCAATATCGACGTTTCGCACCTCCTGTTAGTGAATGTGGAGCCAGTGGAGCTCCGGGAACTGCAGAATAAGGCGATTCATGTCCATATTTCGGACTGCGACGGCAAAGTCCACGGCGATCTGCCTCCTGGCCGGGGAGTGGTCCCGTTTGAACCTTACCTGAATGAGATACGGGATTTACACATTCCCGGAGCCATCTCGCTGGAACTGGAATATTCTCCCGAACCAGACAAAATTGAGGAATGGGTGCGAGAAGCTTACACGGCGACTGATTTATTGATGAAGCAGGCTGGTTTAAGAGGTTGAATACAGCGAGAATCCTGCTGAAACAAGAGAGTTTTTTGAATTCGGTGAATCCGCGTGTCTGTTGCTTGAAGTTTTCTCTGCGTTTCCCTAATTTCGCAACTGGAAACGCCCAACGGTTGGCGTTGCTTCTGGAACCTTTTTGTAAATATTGAGAATTCAAACAATGGCCGATCTTATTGCCCCTCATGGAGGTTTGAGCGAACCTGTCTGTTGTACAGTGCCTGCTGGCGAAATTGACAGCTTCAAAGCTGAAGCAGCAGGACTTCCCCAGGTCCCTGTTTCTGCGGCTGATTTGTCAACCGTATATCGTCTGGGCGATGGTACGCTCAGCCCTCTGACCGGGCCGATGAATGGAGACGTTTTTAATCGCGTTCTGGATGAAGCCTGCATCGAAGTCAACGGCAAGCAGTACGCCTGGACCATTCCACTTTCCCTGCCCGTGACGTCAGAACTCGCAGCCACACTGTCAAGCGGACAGAAAGTTGCTTTGACCAATCCAGAGGGAGAGATTGTCGCCACCCTGGATATTACGGATGTATTCGAATGGGATAAGCCCAAGTACATCAAGAGTGTGTATCAGACTGAGCGTACCGATCATCCCGGTGCTGCCATGGTTCTGGAAGGGGACGCTGATAAGACCCACCTGATTGGTGGAGAAATTCGTGTTCTGCCTCAGCCCAAAAACAGCTCTTTCGGAAAATACGTTCTCACTCCTCGTGAAGTCCGTGCCCTGATTGCTGAAAAAGGGTGGGATGCCGTCGTCGCATTTCAGACACGTAACCCACTGCATCGTGCCCACGAATATGCACTCGTTTACGGCCTGGAATCATTGTTGAAAGCGGGCAAAAATGCCGGCGCTGTGCTGAATCCGCTGATCGGTGAAACCAAGAGCGATGACGTCAGTGCTGAAATCCGCATGGAAACTTATGAAAAGCTGATCGAAAATCGCGAACTCGGCGAAGGCGACAGTGATCCTGAACTCTGGGGACCTCGCGACGATACGCCTCCCGATCGTGTTTTACTGCTCGGCCTGGATATCAAAATGTTTTATGGCGGACCCAAAGAAGCGGTCATGCACGGCATTTACCGTCAGAACATGGGCTACACCAACATTGTCATCGGTCGTAAGCACGCTGATGCACCCTACGCAGATGGTACAGCCATCTGGGGTGACTTCGACGCCCAGGAAATCTTCAACAACCTGGCTGGTGAACTGCTGATTGAACCGGTCAATGTTGGGTTTGCTGCCTATTATGAATCACTGGGCCGCGTTGACCTGATGGAAAACCATTCTGAAGAAAAACCGGTTTTCATCTCTGGTAAACAGGTTCGTGCAACTCTGCAGGAAGGCGAAATGGTCGATCCTCGCATCATGCGGGAAAGTACTTCCAAGATTCTGGCTGAAGCGATGAAAGCTTCCTGATTCGCTGCCAGGTGAATGAAATAATTTGTGAAAGGCAGACAGGTATATGACCTGTCTGCCTTTTTTCATTAACGGTCAGATAGACTGTGTCCAGTTTTACTGTAGCGTCTCCAGGGCTGTTTGGCCCGGGTATATCAGATTGGGTGACGCTCTACCAAAATGTGATGCGCTTTAGAAACCGTGATTCACAGGACGCCCTGCTTCTCTTCTGGTAAAACATCTTATTTTGTTGATTTTTTAATAATCTTCAAAATAGTGCGTAAAAAAATGTGGATTTGATTCCTCTATAAATCAGGAAGCTTAACTTCATCGAAAGCGACTTATGTCTACTGATATGGATATTCAATCAGATGCTGCTCAGCTGCTGTTGCAATATAAGGCACCATTATATGCCTATATTCATGCCAGTGTGCGCAACCGTTCTGACGCTGATGACATTTTTCAGGAAGTGTCAGTTGCGGTGGTCGAATCATTTTCCAAGCTGGAGGCAGAATCCGGTTTTTTTCCCTGGGCGCGTGAAATCGCGTTTCGTCGCGTTCTCGCGTATTACCGAAATTATGAGCGGGAAAAACCTGTGAACCCGCAGTTGATTGCTGTTCTTGCGGAAGCAGCAGAGCGGGTGGAGCAGAAGCAACCTGTTTCAACCAGGCGAGAGAAGTTATTGGAATGTCTGGATCGTCTGCCCGAGGTGAGCCGAACACTGATTGCACGGTGTTATGACAATTCGGGTGAAAGCCTGGGAGCGATTGCTGCCCAGTCTGGTCTCAAGGTGACTGCTTTCTATGCCAGGGTTCATCGCATTCGCGCCATCCTGAGAGACTGCATTGCGCAACGACTCCTGGAGGAATCTGTCGAATGATTCAGCTAAACGATGACCGGCTGTTACAGGAGTATCTCGACAGGTCGCTGTCGCCGGAGGAGCTCCAGGTTTTCGAGGAACGGCTCTGTAATGAACCTGAACTGGCGGAACGTTTAATCAAATTTGCCAGCGATGATCTGGTTCTGGCTGAGTGGGGAGCTGCCTTGGAACGAGCGCAGACGGACCCCGATCAGCATACTGCACTTTCAGGATCGGAACCGGTCTTTATCAAAAGTAAGAGCATGGTCACCGCTGCTGTCGTCTCTTCCGTTTGCAGCTTATTTCTTTTGCTGGGAGGGTATTTTCTTTACCAGTCTTTCTCGAATATTCCCCTGGTTACGACTTCCAAAGGGGTTGTTTTCAGTTCTGGTGAACCGGTGGAAAATCATATCAAACAGACTCTCAATGAGGGATCTGCCGAGTTGCATTTTCCCACGGGCGCGAAGGTTCTTATTTCTGCACCGGCTTCGTATGAAGTGACGGGTAATAATTCGATGCATTTACAGCAGGGGAGTTTTATTGCTAACGTTCCCCAGTCCGGAATCGGATTTCAGGTGGACACGCCTCATGGTCGAGTGATTGACCTGGGAACTTTGTTTTCAGTGCAGACCGTCGAAAAACTTGACACGCGGATTCAGGTTTACCGGGGGAAAGTGATTGCCTCTTTGATGAATCGAGCGGGAGGGATTCAGTCGAGTAAACAGGTCTCAGAACATCATTCTGCTACGATCGACTCTGTTAAAAATGAAATCGCGGAAGCGCCTGATACTCTCTCTCTCGCTGAAAAGTGTGGCATACTTCATTATTCTGATTCAGTGGTTTTGCAGGAGAAGATGCCTGATGCACTGGCCACGGGGAAATATCAGGTCTTCGAACATGATGGCCTCGCTTTTGTATTTCCGGAACGGATGCAGGTCTCATTGAAAAGTGGATTGAGCCTCGTGACGAATCCATCTGAAACCAAACCGGTGCAAAGATCTGGCATTATATCCGCGGGGACGAAGGTGGACTGCTACCGGGTCTATTATGATCCTGCTGAAAAGGAAGGAACCTTTATTCCGGTGCAGGGAGAAATACACTTTGATCGGCCCATACTGGGCGTCATCCTGGATAAAACATATCTCACCCAGACCGATCGTTTGTTTCATCCGCTCTGTCTGGAAGATTCAAATCGTGTATTCGTTCACCAGGGAACTGAAACTGACACAGGGGGTAAAGACCCTAAAGCCCGGTATGACGAAGTCATGATCTTGCCCGATCGGCGAACACTTTCCTTCATGTTGCTCTCAGGCGAACGTTTCGTTGATGAATTTCGCGTGATCGTTCAATCCTCCAACTAAGCCCCACAGACTGAACTCCCCTGGTCGATGAGACAAATCGCTCTATTGACTTCCTACTGTTTTTAATTCCCGTGTTCAAAATTCTATATGAAGAGAGAAATTATGGTATTTCAACAGCGAGTACGAAAGGGTTTTACATTAATTGAGTTGCTGGTCGTCATTGCCATTATTGCAATCCTGATTGCGTTATTATTGCCCGCGGTCCAGCAGGCCCGAGAAGCTGCCCGACGAAGTACCTGCAAGAATAATTTGAAACAGCTGGGAATTGCATTGCATAATTATCACGATTCACATCGAGTTTTTCCTTTTGCGACCGTTTGCGGCGTTAATACCGCTGCCCACACAGGACAGAATCATGCGCGTCAGTCCTGGTTTCATATGGTCTTGCCTTATGTCGACCAGGCACCATTGTACGATAAATTGAAAGACGGTTTTCAAACAGGTACTGTCAGTGACTTTGCATCTCATCCGCAACGCTCAGTCAAAGTACCGGTTTTTATGTGTCCTTCCGATCCCAACAGTGGCAAAATCGGTAGCCAGCAGAGTACGTTTTATTCAAATTATTTACTCTGCTCCGGATCGACGACACAGGGGGCAGATGGAACGTTTCCGAAATTAAACGGGATGTTCTTTTATGTGTCAAGCATCAGGATGAGGGATGTGACCGATGGCACTTCCAATACAATCGCCGCGGGCGAAATCAATCTGGTTCCCGATGTCGCAGGAGGCAGTTCCGTTGCAGACTGTCTGACGATTGGTGACCTCCGCGGCAGGATCTGGGGGACAAAATATGTGGGAGGCGGGACGTTTACTACGTTGCAGGGCCCGAATTCTTCGGTGCCTGATACCGTGACCTATGGTTACCACAGAGATTACGCACCCATCAGTACCACCTGCTCCAGTGGTGACAATGCCGTTTATGCACGCAGCCGACATACTGGTGGCGCACATTTTCTCCTGGCAGACGGTGCGGTGCGGTTCATTTCCGACAATGTCGATACAGCTACGTTTCGTCATCTGGGGACTCGAGCAGGGGGAGAAGTTCTGGGAGAATTTTAGACCTGGTTTTACCTGTTCAGTGATTCGGTATTTCTATCTGCATCGGATCAGGTCACTTTTTTTATAATTCTTTATCAAACGTGTCATGAGACATTAGCACCAGCACTGTCGGGCAAGCCGACAGTGGCACACACACATACACATACACACACGTCTGATTTAGCAGGACACATTGCAATCAATATAAAGGTTTCCGTGTGCCACGGACCGGCTTGTCCGGCCGTGTCGAATGAGTATGGTGAGTCCGGTTCCAGATTGTCCGTGGCAACTGCAACCTCCTGCTCGCTGCGCTCGGCCCGAATTGTATTTGGGCTTACCCTGGCTTCAGGGGGGCTGCTTCTTTGGGCACCGTTGGACAAGCCAACTTTGCCACCCGGGGCGTGTGAGGACATTGAGCTTTTGTCGATTTTGAAGGACCTACTTATGTTTGATGCGTTGTTTGATTTCTGTATTCCGTCGCATGAGGGAGTATTTTCGGAAAGGGCATATGGGGGTCAAGAGGAGATGAATCAGAAACTGTGGCGATACAGGTTGATACCGGCGCGATGCCGGGCGTTACCGGGGCGTTACCGGGACGAAGTGTTGCGAAGTGTGGCGACCCGCAGGCATACATCACGAACGGGTGTCGTTTCAGGCAGTGCAAATCTGGAAAAAACAGGCTCATTTGCGGTGAAGATTTTGAACAACTGGCCGGTGTTTCAGTGCACTGTAAACTGGTCACGCGCGCGACACAGTTAAACGCTTATCTTGTTTCGATGCAGGATGAAGTCAAGTCGAATTTAATCAGTTACCGTATTCACTGATTCTGAGATTTTATTATTTGTGAAGAAGTGTTTGGGCCAAATTTTCATTACTGATCGAGGTGTCAGCCATTTTTAACTCTAGAATCAATGCATGTTGTTATCTGTTATTGTTACTTCTGAATCTGTCGGTTATCACAGGCTGTGGATCGCAGGGGAACAGTGGACCGGAAATGGTTGAAGTGAAAGGGACTGTTTCACTGGACGGGAATAGCATTCCGGTCGGCGATATTATTTTTGAGCCCGCCGATGGGGCAGGGCCGGCAGCAGCCGGACAGATCCGGGAGGGGAAATTTGATGTGCAGTGTCCTGTCGGTACAAAAAAAGTAATCATCTCCGCGGCTAGAAAGACCGGTAAAAAAGGGAAAGAGTTCGGTGAGGATATTATGGAATCCTACATACCTGCGAAATACAACACGGAGAGCGAACTACAGGAAAATGTCAGCCAGGATTCTGAAAACGAATTTCATTTTGTCCTGAAATCGATGTAGAATAGAAGATCAACCCGATCCTCAGATCTGAATATAATGAGAGGCCTTAAATCAATGTCATTTGATTCCAAAATCACGCGTCGAAAAATGTTACGAGATTCGGTACTGGGAAGTGCCGGGCTCTGGCTCGGGGGGAGTTCCCTGGCGGCAGAAAGTAAATCAGCCAATGAGAAACTCAACATTGCCTGTATTGGTCTGGGGAACCAGGGGAATGCGAATCTGGGTCTGGTTTCCAGTCAGAACATTGTCGGCCTGTGTGATGTCGATTCAGCGCGCACGGCGAAATATGCAGCAAAATATCCCAAAGCAAAAACCTATGCCGATTTTCGTGTCATGCTGGATCAGCTTGATAAAGAGATTGATGCGGTGGTCGTGACCACCCCTAATCATTCGCATGCGACCATTGCCATTGATGCGATGCGTCGTGGCAAACACTGCTATTGTGAAAAACCCCTGGCTCATTCCATCCATGAAGTCCGTGAGATGCAACGCGTGGCGAAAGAACAAAAAGTCGTCACGCAGATGGGAACTCAGAATCACGCAGGAGATAATTACCGCCGGACTGTCGAACTGATCCAGTCAGGCGCGATTGGCGATGTCAAACAGGTGCATGTCTGGTTTGGAAAACCTGGTGGCTGGCGACGATACCAGCGTGTCGTTGATCGTCCCACGAGTCCACAGCCGATTCCTGAAACTTTGAACTGGGATTTATGGGTCGGTCCGGCTCCCATGCAGAATTTTCACCCCTGTTATCATCCACACGACTGGCACTACTGGTGGGATTTCGGCAACGGAACCCTGGGTAATATGGGTTGCCACTATATGGATCTGATCTTCTGGTCTCTCAACCTGCAGTATCCCACAACAGTGGAAACAAAAGGACCAGAGTTGCATCCCGATTCCACTCCCTTCTGGCTTGACTGTCACTGGCAGTTCCCTGCACGAGGCTCGATGCCTCCGGTAGAAGTGATCTGGTCTCATGGCCGTAATACTCCCCAGGCTGTTCTCGACCTGGGGGGCCCTGATTGGGCAGCCGGGATTCTGTTTGTCGGCGAATCGGGGATGCTTGCTGCGGATTACAATAAGCGGATCTTAATGCCTGAGGAAAAATATGTCGGCTTCAAGCCACCCGAAAAAACGATTCCAGATGCGATTGGCAATCATCGCATGGAATGGTATGAAGCCTGTAAAGGGAACGGCAAGACATTGTGCCATTTTGATTATGCCGCCCCTCTGACCGAAACGATTCTACTGGGAAATCTGGCCTTTCGAGTTGGCAAAAAAGTGGAATGGGATGCAGAAGCCATGCAGGTCGTGAATGCTCCCGAAGCAGCCAAATATCTACAACGCGAATACCGCTCAGGGTGGACTCTCTAGAACGCATCACATTTAACCATAGCGTTTGTAAATCTAATATACTCGGTCCAAATGGGCCTGGAGACGCTACAGAAAAACTGGATACAGACTAATATGAAAATTCGAACAATCAATCAGGCATTGGTTTTTAACCTGACAACCCTGGTGGCGATTTTAATGGGAGGGCTCGCCGTTTCAGAAGCGGGCCCCGGCGTATATCTGGAAGTGGCTGCAGGTAATCAGGCACGTCAAAACTGTGTGGTCAGCATGCCTGTACCTGACATGTTTAAGAATCAGAAACATCTGACACTGTTTCGTCTGGATAAGAAGCAGGAAATCCCTGTTCAGATCGGACAGGCAGGAGAGCAGAAAGAACTGGTCTGGATTATGCGGGACTTACTACCCGCGGGCGCGACCAGAAAATACCAGCTCCTGACTGGCGGGACTGGCAGTCAGCAGAAAGAGCAGGTCACCGTAATTGATGATGGCGAACATTTGAATGTCAAAGTCGCTGAGAAACCGGTGCTGACCTACAACCATGCGATTGTGAAAGCACCCAAACGGGATGAATCCTACTACGACAAAAGCGGTTACATTCATCCCCTCTATACGCCTTCGGGAAAAGTGATCTCTGATGATTTCAATCCCGATCATCCGCATCAGCATGGCATCATGTTGTCGTGGCGTAAAATCCTGTTTGAAGGTCGCGAGAATAATGGCTGGGATCAAAAATCGCAGCTGGGAAAAGTGGAGCACAATCAGGTCAATTCCTTTTCCGGAGGTCCGGTTTTTGGATCCTTTACGACAACGATCGATCATATTGATCTGACAAAAAAATCTGGTCCCGTGACGATGCTCAAAGAGGTCTGGCAGGTGCGGGTGTATGCGCTGGATGAGCAGTTTCTGTTCGATATCAGGTCAAACCAGAAATGTGCGACTGACCAGCCGGTCACGATCGATAAGATCCATTATGGAGGCATGACAGTCCGTGGTCATGCAGACTGGCATGGAGCGGATGCTTACAACTATCTGACCAGCGAAGGAAAGGATAAGCTGACAGGCAATCAGTCGCGGCCGTCGTGGGTCGAGATGTATGGCCGGTTGGGAGACGAGACAGCGGGGATCGCCATTCTGAATCATCCGGGAAATTTCCGGTTTCCACAGCCTGTCAGGCTGCATCCGACGATGCCTTACTTCTGTTTTGCTGTTGCCTCTCTGGATCCATTTATCATTGAACCGGGGAAATCGTTTGTTTCACGCTATCGCTATTACGTGCACGATGGCAAGCCAAATGCGGAACAGGATCAACGTTTATGGGAAGACTACGCTCATCCTCCCCAGGTCAAAATTATCTCGGCACCGTGACTCTGAAACAGAAACGACTCGATCCAATTGATCGAGTCGTGGTATTGAAGTCTGTTCTGCTTATTCTGAGTCTGTCGCAGGCTGCTTTTCCGGTTCCGGTTTCGTTTCACCTGGAGGCGCCTGTTCCGTAGCAGGTTCTTTCTCGGCTGCGGGCGCCATTGCCGGGATTTTGATGGATTCAATTATGCTGACAATTTCTTCTTCATTGTAGTTTTCACTGGAGATCTGTATTAACAGGAAGGCCGCTCCCTGGTTACCAGGGAAGACTCCTGTAACCTGATGGAATTCTTTCCCGCTTTTGTCAGTCCCTACCGCAAAGTTGAATTTAATTTTCTCGCCATCGATATCGAATTCGCGAACTTCATCTTTGGTAATATCGAGCTTTCGCTGATTCTGATTTGACCGCTGCATGCTGTCACGAAATTCTTTATCCATATCAATCATGCCATCATCGGGAATTCCCATACTTATGAGATAAAGCTCTCCAGGCTGGGGGTGATACACGTAAATGGCCATACGCATGTTGATGAATTTCAGGGACATGGCTGCCTGCGGTACAAAGGAATCGGGAATCGAGATGTCAGTGATCTCGTCCTGAATCTTTTTGATTTCCCCTTTATTCTGAGTCCACTCAATCCCTGCGTTCCGGGCAGCCCAATAAACACCACCACAGCAAAGCAGCATGCACAGACCACCAATGCCTAACAGAATTAACAGGACCTTTACGCCCGTACTCATCCCCTGCTTTGGCTGAGCAGAAGACTCTGGGAGAAAGTCATCATTTTCTTCTGAATAAAAATTGTCATCAGACATGGCAGTAATGCCTCTTTCGAAGTATCAGGTCGATTTGATTGGTGTTTGCAGAATCCAGTTGTCTGGCGTTCGGGAGACGAAATCCGCTGCAGTATTTACAGGGAAAGTCTATACGGAATGCGGTAGAGAAACGAGCGTAATCTAAAACCGGATCATAAAAATATGAGAATTATGACCAGTCCGAATCCTCTCCCGCGGCATTCTGGCGTTCTGCTTCACGCCATTGTTTCTGCAGTTTTCGGCGTTCCCGTTTGCTCAAGCCTTTGAGCTGTTCCGGGTCGTGAGACTGATCGACACGAATATTCTTTTGTGCCGGCTTGTTTTTTTTCCGAGAAACCGTTTTAGCAGCAGGGGGCTGCGACTTTGTTTCAGCAGGTTCAGGGGCCTTAGGCTTTTCAGGAACCGAAGCCACCTCCTTCGGAGCTGGGGCTGATTCAATTTCTTTCGACTTTGCAGGAGCTTTTACCGAACTCTGTTTTTCTTCGGACTCTGTTTCAAGTCGAGTCTGTTCTGCTGCTTCCTGTTCTAATCTGGCTGTTTCCTGCTGTTTTTTACGAAGGAGCGCTTTCGCCACTCGTTTAGCTTTTCGTCTGATGCGGCGACGACGCAGGTACTCGCCTCCGAATTTTGTGAGCCGTGAAGGAACCTTTTCCGGTAAGTCAACGGACTGGTACAGCAGGTGGTGTGTATGCAGCAGCAGGCTCGTGAAGAAACACCAGTGTGCGAATAACAGCAAACCGGAGCCAATCAAATGGTGATAGGCGGCTCCCGGAATCAGGTTATCGGTGAATTGAAATGTTAAACAGGCAACGTATGAAGCGACTGAGATGATTGTCATGTTCAACCCTGCCCGATCGCCACGTAATTCGAGATACGTCATTAAGGCAACGCTGAAACCCAGAATGAGTGTTGGTACCATCCAGGCTAACAGCTGGGTATGAGGTCCCCAGTCAAACAACTTTAATTCGATGACGGTATCGACCCAGACCTGATGGAGATTGGTCGTGGTGCATAAAGCAAACAGAAACAATCCACTGGCAACCCATTTCCAGAGACGGTATCTGCCTGAAAAGTCATGCAGGCTCAGAGTCCGCAAGGCTGCAATCAATAATGCCAGTTGTCCTGAAACCAAAAGAAGTGCGCCACTTAGAACATGTGATAGTGGACTGGTTTTCAATGACAGGTAACCGGCCAGGGCGGACTCGGGTCTGGTCAATTCCGGTCGATAAAGATCAGCCGCAATTAACGAGGCAAAACAGAAGAGCACTGGAAGATAATAGACAGACAATTTCCAGCGTCGGGGGAAAATGATTGTCCGTAAAGGAAACTGTCCAGCCGCGAAACGATGGGTTCGGGCGATATTCTGAGAGACAGTATCCTCGTTTGAATCTTCTAGAGACTCGGAAGATTCCGACGCCAGTCTGCGACGTCGGCGTTCATCCATGGAACGAGAGCCGGCAAATCCAGTAGACATTGATTCTCTTTGTGATCCTTCAACGAGATCTTTGTCGTTTATATGAGATTACTGTAGAGAAGTTGGGAAATTCAAGCTTGAGTGGGCCACGATCCTCGGGCGAACACTCACTGATTTCATCAACCTGAAAAAAGAAAGACACTTCTTTCATCGGAAGAAAACAATCTCAGACAAGAGAGTCGGTTTTGAATTGGATTCTGATTTAAAGGTTCAGTTTGCTGTATGGGATTTATATTTTTTAATTGATACGGTTTGTCTGACGATCAATCTTCACTTAGGCCACCCATGGCTCCCAAATTAAATCGGCCACATTTTATGTGATCTCTTTTGTGTATAAACAATGATGCCAGAAAAGTAGTTAACTGCTGTTTTTTAAATGGTTTAAGAATAGTTGTGGTTTATCGGCCCGGTTTAGTGCGCACGCCGATTTACAAAGTATATAATAGGCCATCACAGTGCCATCCGATGCAATTATTAATAAATGGAGTTTTACTATTATGTTCGTTAACTGGAAGAACCTGCTGATTCTCAGTTTGCTTCTTTTTTCTTGTAGAGGTGTTTCCGGGGCTGAGTTTTCACAAACAGCGATATCGTCAAATGCGGGGATTGTCATACGCCTCAAGCAACCTGGAGAAACACAGCAGAAGCTGACATCTATCATGAATCAGGTAGACGAATCTCTGAGTACGATTTTGGGAGCAAATCTACGGACGTTTCTGGGGCGTTCTATTTCCAACCCCACTCTGGCAGGTGTCGACAATACACGTGACATGTGTGTGGGAGTTTTTCTCAGTCAGACGAAACGGCCCGGGTTGCTCTATGTAATTCCTGTTTCTGATGAAGCAGCTTTCAAAGCTGGCCTCGGTGAAAACTATAAGAGTGTGGTTCAGGAGAAATGGATCATCTATAGCGAAGATCAGATGCTTATTGATCAGGCACTGGAAGTCATTAAAGATTCAAATCAGAATTTCCAGGCTCTGATGAGCGCGGAAGCGAAAGAGATGTTTGCGACAGGAGATTTCTCCGTGTATGTCAATTCGGAGAAACTGGTCACGATCTATCAGCCTCAACTGAAGTTGGCCGGTCAGCAGTTCCAGCAGGCTCTGACTCAGCTTTCGGAATCAGTAAAGACATCACCTGGTGTGAATACAGCACCGATTTTATCCATGTATTCAGCGCTAGGCAAAGGAGCGCTGCAGGCGGTTCAGGACTCCCACAGTTACACAACTGCACTTACGGTTGAACAGGGAGGGCTCAGACTGGACAGCCTGTTTGAAGTCAAACCAGACTCACAGACAGATCAGTTATTTCAAAAAAATCCACCTAAACAATTTGATCTGCTGGGTAAATTTCCTGCCGATCAACTGGCTTATTTTGCAGGTGCCGGGAATACGGATGCCCTGATTACCTGGGGAATGAATTTTACGGCGCAGATGTTTGATGAAACCACTGAGAATCAGGAGGCTCGTCAGAAGTTTGACTCGATTGTGAAAGCGATTCGCAGTTTGAAATTTGGGAGTTATTATTTCTCATTCGAATTAGGCAGACTGTCGGAAGGTGTGTTGAATGCCTACACGGTTTCAGAAGTATCTCCGTCTGGTGAAATGCGAAAATATACCCGTCAGATGATGGCCATGCTGAAAAATATGTCACTCCCCGGCGTCAAACAGGAAATCAAGTATACTCCTGACGCTGAAAAAATCGGCGATGAAACAGTAGACTTGACTGTCATCAAACAGGAGGTTGATCCTGAGTCTGATCCGCTGCGGATTCAGAAACGAATGCTGGAAATTCTGTACGGAGCAGAGGGAATTACGAATCGTATGGCTTACCCAGAAGGAAAAGTACTGCAGGCAATGGGGGGAACGGCTTCGATGGGAAAATTACTGATGGCTCTGAATGCCCCATCCGATTCGAGACAGATTGCACAAAATCAACCTGCTTTCAAATCGGCTCTAAGTAAAGGTTTGGAGCGGTCCAATCTGCTGGCCTTGATCGATGTGCCAATGATCCTGACAAAAATCATTGACATATTGGCCGATCTTCAACATCAGAAAGCACTTTTTCCAACAGATCTGAAGGAAAAACAGGGGATTGAAGTATCTTACCTGACTTTCAGCCTGGCGACAGGTCAGCAGTTTCTCAGGACCAAAACCTATGTTCCGGTTCAGAATTTGAAAAGCGGCTTCAAACTATTTACTGTTTACTCAGCCAGAAGAGAGAAAATCCAACCTGCGAACTGAAAAAAGCGTGAAAACAGTTATGAGAAAATAACCAGCATCTTAGTAGTGATAAGTTGTTGATATCAAAAGGGATGTGCGAAGATGCGATGGTCAGGATTCACTAACGAATGGTGGAGAAATGAACATTTTTGCAAATCTTCTCTTGAAAGATTCGACATTTTACCGAAAACTGTCAAAAATACGCGAACCATAATCAGACAGACTCTGTCTAATTGGCGTAGGAGAATTCCTGATTTATGAGTTGGGGATAATCTGTAATTTATTTGTGAACGGAATTGTTCCGTTTTTCCTTTCGAGGTAGTAACCTCGCTTTTTTAGTCTCTTTCTCTGCGGTTTAACGCAGGAGGTGCACTGATGATTTTCAATAAACAGAATCGTCGTTTCGTCGTCAAAGCAATTAACAACAGCGCGTTTGTCAAAGCAGCTGTCGTGAAAGCCATCGATGTCGTCTGTGCCGCCCTCCGTCTGGATTCGTTAAACCCTCTAAGTGGAGAACGATTGTCGGAATCCGGTGGTATGCCGGGGACCCCCCCGATGGGTTGGCATTGTTGTCAACATCAACCATCAATGCATTCGCTATATCAAAGATATACGCGGATAACGGGTACCCAAACCACTGTGACCGGAACTGCTTCGTAGGCAGTCTCCCATTCCCTGCTTTTCAGCAGAAAATCGTTTTCTCAAAGTGGTTGGTTTAACTCAAGCCGAGTTGAACTGACTGTGCCATTTCGATGGCGAGAGCAACTCACCGGGTGTCTGTCCTGCTGGTTAAAAGAACGCATTCTTTTTCCTGCAATCGACTGACCCTGATGCTGTTCTATTCTCGCTGCGAATCTGCATTCCACTTTGATACGCCTTGGATAAAAGTCCTTTTTCAGGGACAGAGAAGAGATAGTACAATGGAAGATCAGAACTTAGTTGAATTAGTTACTGCTGCTCAGAACGGGGATCGTGAAGCTTTTGGTTCACTGGTGGTTCAGTTTGAATCAACTGTATTTGCGATCGTCATGAAGCGATTACGGAACCATGCAGAAGCCAGCGAAGTGACCCAGGATGTATTCATCCAGGCAATGCGAAAACTGTCTCAGCTGAATGCACCGGAACGTTTCGGTGGATGGTTGCGGCAGATTGCCGTCCGGATGTCAATCAATCGAGCTGTGCGTCGGCCTAACGAATGCATTCAGAGCCCGGATACAATCATCGTCCTGGACGATGAACCAGAAAGTCCCTTGGATAAACTTCTGGAAAGTGAACGGGCAACCGAATTGCGAGGCGGACTGGAACAGCTGGGTGAAGTTGACCGGCAGACATTGATCTCATTCTACTTCAAAGGTCAGTCCCTGAAGGAGATGAGTCACGAATTTGATCGACCTATCGGTACGATCAAGCGGCGACTGCACACCGCGCGTAATCGTCTGCGGGAAGCATTGCTGGACCTGCAGTCCGTTTAATGCGAATTAATAGTAACAAGAAAAACGTCTGTAGAGGGAAACTTCTGCAGGCGTTTTATTTTATATCGAACTATAAAATACCAGACACAGTCAGGGAATCGTGATGCCGGCTGTGATCAACAACGAGGTCAAAGCAATCAATGGGATTCCAGTAATCGCGGAATGATCCGTCGACTGAATCTCTTCGAACAATGTGATTCCCTGGCTCTCAAGTTTATATGCTCCCGCACAATTAAGGGGTTGATCGAAGCGGACATAACGTTCAACGGCAGGTCGACTGAGATCTCTCATTTTGAGAGTGGTCTGATTAATGTGCGTCTCTAAAAAATCGGGCCCGATCACCGCAATCGCAGTGATCAGCAGGTGTGTTCGTCCCTGCATGGACAGCAATTGCTCTATCGCAAGTTCCTCTGAACCAGGTTTTCCCAGAATCCGATTTTCAAACGAAACCAACTGGTCACCACCAATGACCACCGCCTGAGGGTGTTGTTGCGCCACCGTTTTTGCTTTTTCCAAAGCCAGTACTTCAGCCAGTGTATCAGGAGTGAATCCGGCCTGTTTAAACAGGTCTTCATCCACGTTGGGATCACACGTCTCAAAATCTAATCCGATACGTTTCAGTTGTTGAGCACGATACGGTGAAGTGCTGGCCAGAATGAGTTTCATGTTGGTTTCTCTCAGCGGGAATCTACTCAGGCGTTCTTGCTGGATAGAAACTAATTATTAGGTGCGGGGTGGAAAACCTGCCGTGGGGACAACTGATGCGCTTCCGGCTCCCAGTCGGCAATTGCTACCAGTTCGGTCTGAGGGCTGATCACAGCCACTTCAATGATCTCGTGTGTTGCTGGAAAATATTCTGGTTTACATTTCAACTTTTGTCCCTGGCTGAGTGAGAGGAGTTCCCGTTCATTGCAGTGGTAGTGTGGCAGTTGTTCCACAGCGAGTATCGCCGGTTGTATATTGTCAGCAATCGTGCCGAGAGAAAGTTCTTCATCCAGTTCCATTGCTGAATCCAGTGTGAAGGGGCCAATACGGGTACGCGTCAGTGCCGACATCGTGGCACCCACCCCTAATTGTTCGCCCAGGTCGCGACCAATGGAACGAATATAGGTTCCCGAGCCACACACGATGCGCAATTGAAACCGGGGAAATGAAAAGTCCAGTAATTCGATTTCGTAAACATCAACTTCACGGGGTTGAATTTCAAACGATTTACCACGTCGTGCCAGATCGTAAGCCCGGCGACCGTTAATATGAACGGCGGAATACTGGGGCGGAATCTGTTGAATCCTTCCCTCGAATGCAGGCAGACAGGTTTCCAACTCCGGCAGAGTTACCTGTCGACAGTCAGCTGTCTCGCTGATTTCACCAGTGATGTCATCAGTATCACTGCGTTTTCCCAGAAGAAATTCACCGATATATTCTTTCGGTTGCTGCTGGACAAGGCGAATCAACCGCGTGTTCGAACCAGTACACAGAACCAGTACCCCCGTCGCGAGTGGATCCAGGGTTCCCGCATGACCCACTCGGGCTGGTTTAATCAGCTTCTGGACCTGATCGACAACCTGCCGCGAAGTGATGTCCTGTGGTTTATTGATATTCAGCAGACCCGATATTTTCAAATCTGCGCCAGATTTTTTGGAACTCATCGGAGAATGTGCCCATTGATTCTGGTGGTGACAGCAAAATAGATGCTCTGCCTTTAATTCAGACCGAGACCCGAACTTTCTGTTGATGATAATTCAAAGCGGCACCAACAAAACCTGCAAACAGAGGATGCGGGCTGACTGGTTTCGATTTGAATTCCGGATGGAACTGCACGGCCAGATACCAGGGATGGTCCGGAATTTCAACAATTTCTACCAGATTGCCATTGGGGCTGGTTCCGGTTGGAATCATCCCGGCGTCAATCATTTGTTTGCGATATTCAGGATTGAATTCATAGCGATGGCGATGCCGCTCGCTGATGGAGTCAGCTCCGTAGCAGGTATGAGCATGCGAGTCTCTGGAGATGATGCAGTCCTGGGCTCCCAGCCGCATTGTGCCTCCCTTTTCTGTAATCTCTTTCTGCTCTTCCAGCAGACAGATGACAGGGGCACTTGATTCACTGTTAAATTCTGTACTATGTGCGTCGGGCAGTCCCAGAACATTTCGGGCAAACTCAATGACGGCACATTGCATTCCCAGGCAGATACCAAAGTAGGGTATTTTGTTTTCGCGGGCAAACTTAACAGAGGCAATCTTTCCTTCGATGCCACGTTTGCCAAAGCCTCCCGGGACCAGAATTCCGTCAACATTAGACAGTAACGCTTCAGTACCCTGGCGTTCAACTTCCTCCGCTTCAATCCGCTTGAGCAGGATGCGTGTGGAATGATGGAAGCCGGCATGAAACAGGGATTCATAGATCGATTTGTAAGCATCTTTATGATCGATGTATTTACCGACTACTGCAATCGTGACTTCATGTTCCGGATTCTTGACGCGGTTCAACAGGGTACGCCAGTTGGACAGGTCGAGTGGTTCCGCATCGATCTGGAGTTTTTTAACGATCAGTTTGTCGAGTCCATCGTCGGCTAGTCCCTGTGGGACTTCGTAAATCGAATACTCCGTATCGACTTCTTCAATCACGGCCCCTTTTTCGACGTTACAGAACAACGCGATTTTGTCAGCATGGTCTTTATCCATTGGACGCTCTGTGCGGACAATCAGTACATCGGGTTGGATACCAATTTGACGAAGCAGGCCGACACTATGCTGTGTCGGTTTCGTTTTCATTTCCCCGGCGGCTTTGATGTAGGGGACCAGAGTCAGGTGGATAAACAGGCAGTTTTCCTTGCCGATATCCAGAGGGATCTGGCGAATTGCTTCCAGGAAGGGGAGACCTTCAATATCCCCGACCGTTCCTCCCAGTTCTGTAATCACGACATCGACATCAGAACTGGCCAGGTTATAAACTGACTCTTTGATTTCGTCCGTGATATGAGGGATAACCTGTACGGTCGCTCCCAGGTATTCGCCACGACGTTCTTTTTCAATCACACGCTGATAAATCTGACCGGTTGTGTAATTCGATTTCCGTGAGAGTGGGCTGTTTGTGAATCGCTCGTAATGTCCCAGGTCGAGGTCTGTCTCTGAGCCATCATCGAGAACATAAACCTCGCCATGTTCGTAGGGGTTCATTGTTCCCGGGTCAATGTTGATATAAGGGTCGAGCTTCTGCATGCGGACTTTTAAGCCGCGCTGTTCCAGCAAAAGTCCAATAGACGCCGAAGTCAGGCCTTTACCCAGGGAACTGACTACTCCGCCTGTAACAAAAATGTGTTTAGTGATGTGTTTGGTCATTTCGCAATCTGTTTCTCGAGACGTCGTTGAATAATGTTGCATGATAGGCAATTCTTCGCGAAATTGCACGCTTCAAAATCAGGAAAACCACGACCAGATTTCAGGAAGCGTATCTGACAGTTCATCAGAGTCGGATCTGGCGTGTTCGATTAAGGTAAATTGTATCAGCCACTTATGATGACAGATGCATTCTGCTTACGGTGCGGATACTCATGTGATCTGCTGATAGCGTTTGACAAATTGCGCATAATCTTCCGGGGTGTCGATTCCCACTGAGGGATGGGTGACTTGAGCGACTTGAATGGTGGCACCTGATTCCAGAGCACGTAACTGTTCCAGCTTTTCCAGTTGTTCCAGAGGAGTTGGTGGTATCTGAGTCAGATTCAGCAGGAAAGGTCGGCGGTATGCATAGATTCCCAGATGTAGCAACCAGGGACTCTGGTCAGGCAGCAGGAATTCTGGACTCTGATCACGTGTGTATGGAATGGGCAAGCGACTAAAGTACATGGCAGAACCGTCAGTCCGGCAGACAACTTTAGTACATGAAGGGTCCTGCAGTTGCTCCAGTTCACGAATGGGAGTCGCCAGTGTGGCCATATCAGCAGTCGGGGACTGAATCAATACATCGACCAGCTGATCGATAAACACTGGCGAAATCTCAGGCTCATCTCCCTGGATATTAACCAGAATATCAGCATCAAAAAGTTCCTGTTTTGCCACTTCTGCAATACGGTCAGTGCCGTTGGGATGCTCACCTGTCAGGCAGGCTTTACCGCCAAATCCATGTACGCATTCCAAGATTTCCAGACTGTCTGTAGCGACGATTAACCGGTCCAGTCTTTCGGAACCGGCTGCAGCTTCCCAGGTGTGCTGAATTAACGATTTACCGGTTTCGTTCAGCAGTAGTTTTCCGGGGAGTCGGGTTGAATGCAGTCTGGCAGGAATTACGCCGCACACTAGCATGGGAACACCTCCTGTGTTTTTTTGATTGACGGCTCTTACAGGAACCGTTTCCTGTCCGGTTAATTTATCAACCGATTATGTGAGACATCAAGTGGGAGACTGGTAAAACCAGCTCTTTAATGACAGGAAGTCTGGGAGTATTGCCGACAGGCTGCTATTGGATGAGATCTGATGTTCTGATATGGTGTGCGACGATAAGTTTGGTCTCTACCTATTCCCAGACAGGATTTTCAAATGGAGCATGGATTTTTAGGCTATCGCTCAACATTCATGTTGGATTTTGTTGTTTCGGCACTCATCCTGATTGTGCCTTTATTGTTATTCAGTCTGTTCACGGTCAAAATCAGACATAATTTTTCCTTACACAAAAAACTGCAGATATTACTGGGGGCAGTCCTGCTCGTTGCAGTAACTGCGTTTGAAGTGGACGTGCAGCTCATGCACGGCGGTTGGCAGAATATCGTCAATCAACGCGAGACCCCGTTGACTCCCGAACAGTTCCAATACGTTCGAAATGTGTTGTATGTCCACCTGATTTTCGCTGTCAGCACACCGCTGTTCTGGGGCGCAACACTGTTTCTGGCACTGAAACGGATTCCTGATCCACCTGCACCCTGTGCCCATAGCAGTCTTCATAAGAAGCTGGGCTGGATCTCGACAATTGATATTACACTGACATCGGTAACAGGTTTGTACTGGTACTATGTCGCATTTGTCGTCAGCGGTTGAAAGCTTCTTGACAGATCAGGATTTTTTCCGAGAACGCGTGACCGGTCCCTTATCTGGTTTCTCATCGTCACTGCTGTCTTTGGCAAGGACGCGGGCAATGGCATCCAGAAAGATATCCATTGCAAATGGCTTTCGCAGATAATCATCCACTCCCAGCATTTCAGCGTAAGCTTTATGTCGACCCCCTTCATTAGCGGTAATCATAATCACTTTGGGGGGGGAGGGGAGTGATTTGAGAGACTCCAGTACTGGGAAACCACCCATTTTAGGCATCATCATATCGGTAATGACCAGGTCCGGGTTTTCAGATTGTGCCAGCTTTTGACCTTCCAGACCATTGGGGGCAACAATGATATTGTAACCTGCTGACTTGATAACACCGCTTAAAGTACTTGAAATTTCACGGTCATCTTCGATCAATAAAATCGTGTAATCGGTTGACATGGTTTTTTAAATTCCCTGGAGAAACCAGTTGTTTCTCGCGACTCCTGAATTAAAGTGACCCAGCGCCACATCCTCAAGACACACCTGTCCTGCGTATATGGTATGCCTCTATCAGCCGATACTCAAGGCAGTTATGGAAAACTGTCATGAATCTTGATCTTTCAGGTGAACATTGAGCCCCATTATAGCGGATTTAGCGATGGGTTTTCTTCACTTTTGGCTTGTTTTATGAATGCTTTAACCCGAGATGGGTTTTTAACTCCCGGTTGATCCTCAACTCCACTGGCTGTATCGACACCAAAAGGTTGAACGGCGCTGATTGCTTCTGCCACATTCTCCGGGGTCAGTCCTCCTGCTAATATCAGCGAAGGCCAGTCAAGATACTGGTATTCTTCTCGAATCATTTTCCAGGGAGCAAGATGACCCGTGCCTCCGTAGGCGATCGGTGAATAAGCGTCTAGCAATATGTGGTCGGGACGCTTTCCAACCTGGTCACAGGTTTCCAGATAAGATTTCAGAAATGCGAGATCTGGTTCACTGGTACGAATCGCCTTAATGATGACGAGTTTGGGGATCTGTTGAACCAGTTCTGCCAGAAACTCAGGTGTTTCTTCACCATGTAACTGAATCATGTTTAAGGATAGCTCGTGACAGGTCGTAATCACATCAGCCAGTGAGTGATTGACGAATAATCCAACCAGTGTGACTTCGCGTGAGCCAATTGCTGTCTGGATCTGTCTGGCAGCAGCAAGATCAATGGAGCGGGGAGAACGCTCATAGAAATTCAATCCCAGAGCCGTAGCACCCAGATCGGCGACCATACACGCTGTATCGGGGTCTCGTATGCCACAGATTTTAATCCACATCTCTTTTCACTTCGTTGAGGAGCCGGCTTCGTCTGAACGGTATTAACAGAAGTGAATTATAGTCCGTACGCGACTCAAGGGGTAGCAGTGATCGGGAGGAATTTGATGCAGACCGGTTTGGGAACCTGGATCTCATGATCGGTTGGTTGGAGCAATCCGGTTTTCTGATCGATCCGAAATACAACAATGTTGTTTGTATTCTGGTTTGCCGCGAGCAGAAACGTTCCCGATGGATCAATTTTGAAATTCCGTGGCATGGCGCCCCCCGTAGGCTGGAAACCGATGGAAGTCAGTTTGCCGGTCTGCTCATCAATGCGGTACATGACCAGCGTATTTGGACCCCGGTTCGAACCGTATAAAAACTTCCCTGAAGGATGCACTTGTACTTCCGCGGTGGAATTACCTTTGAAGTCTGTACCCGTTGGAACCGTAGGTATAGTCTGGATTTCCTCGAAGGTTCCTGTATTCGCATCGTAATTCATGGCAGTAACGGTCAGATTTAATTCATTGATGACATATCCCCATTTCCCTGAAGGGTGGAAGGTAAAGTGGCGGGGTCCCGCTCCAGGGGACAGTTTGAATCCGGGGACAGGATTAGGCGTGAGGGAACCATCTTCCGCATTAAACTGGTAGACCCGCAGTTGATCGATTCCCAGATCGGCCACAATCGCATGCTGATTATGGGGATCGAGATTAATTGAGTGTGCGTGTGGGGCTTTTTGACGAGCAGGATTGACGCTGGAACCGGTGTGTTGCACGAAGGACGTGCTTTCTTTCAATGCTCCATTTTTCAGCAGAGGTAACGAACAGATATTGCCTCCCCCGTAATTTGCTACAAGTACATACTTACCGGTAGCATCAACCACCAGGTGGCACGGATCACCTCCTCGGGAAGCCTGCTGGTTGAGAAACGTCAAATTCCCTGACTGAGGATCTATGGAAAAAGCGCTGACGGCTCCCGATTTTTGCCCCTTGAAATTACGAACTTCATTAACGGCATACAGGAATTTCTGATTGGGGTGAATTGCCAGGAACGAGGGATTATCCACATTCTCAGTGACGTTCACCAGAGATAATTTACCTGTCTGAGAGTCCATGCTCAGTTGATAAATTCCCTGGCTTTCACTGCCGCGGGTATAAGTGCCCACATACACCCTGTACTCTTCGGCAGCCGAGAGCAGTTGAGAATCAAACAGCGAACACAATATTGGAAGCAGTATCAGAACGCCTGTCAGAATCGAATACGATGAAAACATGGACGGCTGCCCTTACATCAAACAAGGTGGGGAGAGAAAACGAAGTAAAGTGCAGCAGACCTTATCAGATCCGGCATATCGCTACCATTTATTTGACACAAACCAGTCGGTAAACGCAATAGTCTGATTCTCTCAGGATCTGAAATACCGGGTGTGCCTGTCCTGTGAATTATTGAGAATGGAGATTATACTTTCTGACATGTTAAAACGGATTACATTACACAATTTTATGAGCCATTCACACACCGTGATTGATCTGTCGCCCGGCCTGACGGTGCTGACCGGACCCAACAATTGCGGCAAGTCTGCTTTTGTCTCTGCACTTCAGATCCTGGCAGAGAATACTACCGGCGATTTCATGGTCAGACATGGCGAAAAAGAGTGTCGCGTGATCGTCGAAACGGACGACGGACACACAATTGAGTGGAAACGTAAAAAGAAAACGGTCAGCTATAATATTGATGGTGTTGATTATCATCGCTTGAGGAACAGTGTTCCCGATCAGTTACATGAAATATTGAAACTTTCCAAAGTCAAAGCGGGGGACACTGACGAATTCGATGTCCATTTTGGCGAACAGAAATCTCCGATATTTTTACTGGGGGACCGTGGCAGTCGAGCAGCCCGATTCTTTGCTTCGTCTTCCGATGCATCGGTTTTAATCGAGATGCAGAAGCTGCATCGCAGTAAAGTGAAATCCGCGCAACAGGAGTATCAGCGACAGCAGAACGAGTTAAAGTCGACTGAAATTGTACTTGAATTACTGAAACCGGTTCCTGAACTGGAGACCCGCCTGGAGTCGCTCAATCTAAGCTATGAAGCATTGCTTAAGGAGCAGCAGCGAATCAGAGATCTGGAAGCATTCCTTCAGGATTATCAGCATGCAGACCAGCGTGTGTTACAGTTAACAGGTACCGTAGCAACGTTGAATAAATTACCTGGTTCGCTGGAACAGGAAAATGAGAAACCACTGGAAGTCTTGACTCAGCGATATGAAGCTTTTGAGAATAAGACGCGCGTCGCTCATTTTCAGGTGTCAACGCTCCAGCCACTGGCGAATCCGCCCCCATTGGAACAGACGGAGCGACTCGAGAAATTGATTCGGGAGATCAGAACTCAGGAACTGGAGTTAAGGTCTGCTTCCGCTACGGGGGATTGTCTCAATCTACTGAAAGAACCTCCCTCACTGGCTGAAACGGATCCTTTACAAAAATTGATTCAAAAAATTGCCGTGTCGGAAGAACGTAGACAGCTCGACAGACTGGAATCAGAAGTGCTGGAGGCCTGCGTGCCTCCTCCTGAGTTGACCGATCTGGAGAGAATAGAGCAACTCTGTCAGCAATGGGAGCAGGCGGCTGTCCAGTTCAACCATCAGCAGGTAATTCATGCGGAATGCGAGTCGGAATATGAGGCTGTCCGTGATCAATTACAGAACTGGGTCAAAGAGAATCCCAGTTGCCCGACCTGTGGTGCAGCATTAGAGCCCGACCAGTTTATCAGAACCGCAGAAACAGGATTAAAGGGGCACGCACATGGCGCATGAAAACTACTCCGGCGTGCTGTTGATTGGCGATCCCCATGTCGAAGGCCGCATCCCCGGATTTCGGAAAGATGACTACCCACTGGTCGTGCTGGAAAAACTGAGCTGGTGTATAGAGACTGCCCGCGAGCAGAACCTGCTGTCTGTGCTGCTGGGGGATTTGTTCCATGTGCCCCGCGACAATCAGAACTGGCTGTTATGTCAGCTGTTGAATTTATTTGAGACACCCGTTTACGGGATTTACGGAAATCATGATTGTCGGGAAAATCAACTGAATGAACACGACACTCTGAGTATTCTCATACAGGCCGGAAAATATCATCTGCTCTCAGACGAGACCCCCTGGCGAGGAAAAATGCAGGGGCGACCGGTGTTGATCGGTGGGACTTCCTGGGGAAAAAAGCTGCCAAAGTCACTTGAGATCGATCCGTGTGAAGAGACTCCCCTGGCCATCTGGGTTTCGCATCACGATCTGATCGTGCCCGGCTACGAGGAGCAGGGGCATTATAAGCCCTATGAGATCAAGGGGGTGGATTATGTGATTAACGGTCATATCCATCGTAGGCTGGAAGATGTCGTAAAAGGGCAGACCACCTGGGTGACTCCCGGTAACATCGTCCGCCGCTCCCGTAGTGATGCATCACGGGCACACGTGCCTTCGGTGTTGAAGCTGGAAGTCACGGGGGAGGGCTGGCAGAGGTCTGTCATCGAAGTACCCCATCGTCCATTCGACGAAATCTTTCACGCGGAAGTACAGGATGATTCCGAGCAGGGACTTCCTTCCGCTTTCATTTCAGGCCTGGCCGAATTACAGACACGTCGCACAGACAGTGGTGCAGGGCTGAAATTATTTCTGGAAAAAAATTTAACACAGTTTCAGGCCGCGGTCGCGGATGAAGTACGCAAATTAGCAAGTGAGGTTTCCCATCATGTCGACTGATCGATCAGGGGCAGTGCCCGAAATAGAAGCGTTAACGGAACAGTTTCAGAAACTGAATAAGCGCAAGATTGAATCAGAACGCGATCTGGTCAATGCAGAGCAAAATCTGAACGAACTGAAACAGCAGGCACGGGACGAATACGGCACCGATCAGCTGGATGCCTTAAAAGAAAAGTTAGAGCAGATGAAGGCTGAAAATACACGAAAGCGTGCGGAATATCATCAGAGTCTCGTTCAAATTGAAGCGGAACTGCAGAAGATTGAAACCGAGCATCACGCCACAGACGCGAACTGAATCCTGAGAGCAGTAGATAAAGATCACCAATGATGAATAAACCGCCTTCTCCCCATGAACCGGATTTTGCTACGGAAGAACTGCGCTCTCCACTTGCATTACAACGCAGATGCTGGGAACTGGCCGCGGTTCGGAAGCAGAAAATGAAAGAAAAAACCACGCTGTCCGAACAAATACGGTTAACCGAACAATACGTGGCAATTTCCGGACAGGTGACCGAAGCTCTGGAAACTCTCAGCGGTCAGCTGTTTGAGCAGGAACTGCAGCTGATTCAGGAAAAACTGACAATCGCTCTGCAGGAGGTTCTTGAACAGCCTTTGAAGCTCAAAGCCAACGCAGAGTGGAAGCACAATTCGGCCAGTGTGGAATTCCAGATTGAACGTGAGGGGAATATCGAAGACATCATGCGTGGTCAGGGAGGCTCGGTTGCCAATGTCCTTTCAGTCGGATTGCGGATGTTTGCCCTGATGACCCTTGATGAGAAGGAGCACCGCCGCGTACTTGTCCTGGATGAGCAGGATTGCTGGTTACGCCCCGACCTGGTGCCGCGACTTGTCAAAATCATTCATGAAGCAGGGGAAGCGCTCGGCTTTCAGATCATCATGATCAGCCATCATGATTCCAGCATGTTTGAACGCTATGCTGACTGTATTTACCAGTTTTCACCTTCGAAAGACGGCGTCCAGGTGCAACGGATCGAATCGGACTGGCAGGACAATAGAAACACACATCACGAGCGCTGAATTTTATCAAAGGACTTGATTCATTTATGGCACAGGCAAAATATAAAACGGCACCCGTTCCAACAGAGAAAATGCCTTCCGGGATTCCCTATATCGTGGGAAATGAAGCAGCGGAGCGCTTCAGCTTTTACGGAATGCGCGGAATTCTTGTTGTGTTCATGACACAATTCATGCTGAATGCCAGTGGCAAACCGGATCACATGCAGAATGAACAGGCGATTGCTTATTTCCACCAGTTTGTTGCAGCCGTCTACTTCTTTCCACTTCTCGGATCGATTCTCTCCGATGTGTTCTGGGGAAAGTATAAAACCATTCTCATTCTTTCGATTGTGTACTGCCTGGGACATCTGGCGCTTGCCATTGATGAAACACGCGTCGGATTGTTTATTGGCCTGAGTCTGATTGCCATCGGAGCAGGGGGAATTAAGCCTTGCGTCTCTGCACATGTGGGTGACCAGTTTGGGAATAAGAATCATCATCTGCTTAGCAAAGTATTTGGCTGGTTTTATCTCGCCATTAATCTCGGTGCTTTTGTTGCTTCGATTATGATTCCCAAGGTACTCGAATATTATGGTCCACATTATGCATTTGGGATTCCCGGGATACTGATGCTGCTGGCCACGATTCTATTCTGGTTGGGGCGTAACCAGTTTGTGCATATCCCTGCATCCGGCTGGAAAAAATTTCGTACAGAAACGTTTGGGAAAGAAGGCTTACAGGCGTTGTTGAATCTTTCCGTATTGTATTATGTCTTTCTTCCCATTTTCTGGTCTCTCTTTGATCAAACAGGTTCCTCCTGGGTACTACAGGGAGTCAATATGAATCAGGATCTGATGACTCCCTGGGGAAATATTAAACTGGGGGCTGCCGAAGTGCAGGCATTTAATCCTCTGTTTATCCTGATCCTGATTCCCACTTTTTCCTATGTGATTTACCCATTAATTGACAAAGTATTTCCCCTGACTCCCCTCCGAAAGATATCGATTGGTTTTTTTCTGGCAGCGGCTTCGTTTGCAATCACTGCATTGATACAGATCCGCATCGACTCTTCTGCAGGCAGCCCTCCCTCTATTCTCTGGCAGGCGCTTCCCTATTTTGTCTTGACCGCTGGAGAAGTGATGGTTTCCATTACCTGCCTGGAATTTTCTTATACACAGGCACCGAAATCAATGAAATCATTCATTATGTCTTTGTATTTTCTATCCATGACGGCCGGGAATCTGATGACTGCAGAAGTCAATAAATTTATTATGATTGATGAAAATACTTCCCGTCTGGAAGGCGCCTCTTATTTCTGGTTCTTTTCCGGTTTGATGTTTGTCGCTGCGGTTCTTTTTGTGTTTGTTGCCAGGTTCTATAAAGGAAAAACCTATATTCAGGATGATGATGCGGAAACGGCTCTGGCAGAGGAAGAAGGGATTCAATAAAGCGGCTTTAAAATCTAATCCCGGACTGCTTTTATTTACAAGTAATACTGTTATGATTCGTTCCGTCGGCGGTGGCAGATCGGCTGACGGAATTTTCCCAAATATTTTTACCAGATTGATAAGGAATCAGAAATGCGTTTCAATCAAACCATTCAAGTGGCATTATGCAGTTTTGGACTGGCACTCTTCACGGGGTGTTCCGCGCAGAGCGATACCCGTACTTTTGACGACAAAGATTCGGCTGCATCGGTGGAAGCAGAACATGCACACGGGCACGATCATGCCCATGGCCCCAATGGTGGGCATCTACTGGAAGTCGGTGAGGAACAGTATCATGTGGAAGTGGTCTTCGATGAAGCAGGCCGCACACTGACAGCCTATATTCTGGGGCCCGATGCCAAAACTGCATTCCCGATTGCCGGGAAGGAAATCGATTTTGATCTTGAGATCGGTGACAAAGAACATGAAATTCCCCTGGCTGCTAAACCTCTGGATGGGGAAGAAGAGGGAAAGTCCTCACGGTTTGTTGCTGAAGGAAAAGCGATTCCCGATTCGATCAAAAAGGAATCAGATCTGAACGGTCACTTCCATCTAGATATCGGCGAAAACCACTTTCATGTCGATCTGAGCCATGGTGAGCATGAAGGACACGACCATGCTGAGCACGACCATGATCATGATCATGAAAAACCTGAATCAAAAAAGCCAGAAGCTGAAAAGCCTGCTCCTGCGAAAGAAGAAGCAAAGTCTAAAACTGAATAGAAATCATTCAGTTGGAAGCGAACATTAAAAAACTCCCCTGTTGCGATCAGCAGGGGAGTTTTTATTTAATGGTAATTGTCAGATAGAAACAGATTTAAAACCAGAAGTAACGACGACAGGTTTCAACCACGTCTCCAAACAGTACATAGAACAGACTGCGTTCGCCACAATCAATCTTGGCACTGACTTCCGCCCCGATGCGGAGCAGGGGAAGTTTTTCCTTGTCAAACGTAGCATAGGTTTCCACAATACTGCCATTTTCTTCAGAAGAGTTAGTACGTGTGGAAAATTCCGTGACTTCACCTTCGTAAGATAGTTCATTCGATGTTGCCAGGATGAATTCAACTGGCAGCCCGATGTCACCCTTTCTCTCGGTGGCGCGCAGGATATGTCCCATACGCTTTTCTTCTACATCCAGTTCCAACTGCCAGGGACCATTAGGATCCATGATTTCCAGCAGAAGTTCCCCGCGCTGCACAGGACGATTGATCAACAATTGTTCGATCTGGAATGTGGTAACAACACCGTCAATCGGTGCTTTGACATTCAGTTTATCCAACCGGTCTCGTAGAATTTCCAGTTGTTTCAGTACACCGGAGATTTGAGTCTCTGTCTCGTTTAGTTGACCACGCAGTTTCGTGATTTCATCGACAGGACGTTTGTTATTATTTCCTGACTGCAGCTGTGCATTCAATGTTAAACGCATCAGCCGAAGTTCATTAAGCTTGTTTTCCGTTTCCAGTAGCTGTGCTTTGAGATCTTCATTACGAATTTCAACCAGGAGTTCTCCCTTTTTCACCCGTTGACCACTCTGGACGTGGATGGCGACGACTTCGCCTTCCCAGTTAGTAAATACTTCGCGTTGAACCATAGGCATCAGCCGCCCGTCGCAACTCACGCGATAATCATAAGGAACCAGGGCCAATGCGACACCAGCAGCGACGATTAAAGCAATCACTACCAGTGTTTTTACCAGGGTTTTGCCTCGCAATGCCGCGAAACAGCGACCGATAAACCTCCAGAGAGGCATCAGGAAGATACTTTCGTAATTGCGTGAGTTAGCAATTCCACTGGCGATGTGACCAGACAGAAGTTCCGCACGACTTTCCAGGTGGGGGCGGGGCTGGCTGTCAGTTATCTGTTCCACGATTAAACCACCAATCAGCTTCTTCGGTGTATCTTTCATACGACCGAGTGCTTCTTCATCTGATTTAATGACTTGGTCTGGTTCGAAGAGCGGCACAATCAGAATCATACGCGCTCCACTTTCCTGCAGATAGTCAGCCAGTGGTTCTTCTATCTGGGGTGGAATCGCATCATTCGATCCGGAATATATAAATGTTTCCCGCATGGCCAATGCTTTGTTTGCCAGTTTAGAAAGCAGGCGAACGGTGTTGGCACGTTTGTTGACTTTATCCTGACCATTAATGGCTTCAATAACGGTTTTTTTTCCGTATTGCATCGCCAGGCTGACTCGATCTGCATTTAACAGTTGCCGACCATCATTAACAACTGTCGCGCCAACTTCCGTCAGGTCCAGGCTGCGATGTATCTGTTGCACAAACTGGTCGACTTCTTCCCAGACTTCCAGTGATGCATCTGTCTGACTGGCTTTTTCCCGTTCTGCCAGATAATGAGAAGCGTAACCAGACATTTGCTCAACAAACTGCAGATAGCCAGGGTGGGCCTGTTTGGGAGCGTTGGATCGCTGAAAGATTTCAATAACACCGACAGGTTTTTTTCGGATGGTGAGCGCCGCGACTACTATCAGATTGTCTGTGGGCAGGTGAACGTCGTTTTCCGCATCCGCTGCAAAGATGCGCGCTTCCGCTGTTGATAAGACATCAGATAACAGTCGCTGGTTCTTGAGAATGGCTTCAGGTTCTTCATAGAATCCGGTGTCAGCCAGATTCAATTCACTTTTTACAGCCAGTCGACCGCTCTCATCAATCAGCCAGGCGGCTCCTGCAGTTGCTCCCAGGCCTGCAACAACACGTCTGAGGAATTCGCGAAAAAAAGTCTCCGCGGCGACATTGGAATGAGCGAACTCTTCGATCTCTCGTGCGATGCGAATGACACGTTCACGGGTCTGACCCGGTGTCGGTGATTGAGTGCTTGTCATGGAGATTGATTACCTGTTATGTCGTTCTAGTAATTCCGGTAACTGATTGTCAGAAGCTGAGTCACTTCCACAAATTATACGGTATGTTTGTGCTAAACACTGAAAATTACTGTAAGTACATTCCAGATTCATGATCTGGACAGTCTTACATTCTGATGATTTTATGGGAGCAGCAGGGCGATTGCAAAATTCCATTTTGCTGTAAATGTATTTTTTTACCCATGTTGCGTAAAAGAAACGGAAGATTTGCCTAACCCGTCCATTAGCAAATAATCCTATAAACGGCCTTCATAATAAAAGACGGTCAAATATACAAAGTATAACATACGTATTAGGCTTACTCGGTTTAATTTGAAATCTGGTATCGACTTACAAAAAAGGAGATTAACCGGGTATCCCGGTCGGTGGATACAAGTGTGTTAAAATGGGATGTCGGGGATGTGTGTGAGGATTGTATCGCTAAGTTGTTGTGATACAGCGCGTCGTTACGGTCCGTTCTATCCTGTAAAATTCAAGTGTGTCGTCAGAGAAAGCGCTTGTCAGGGGGGTGAGCGAGGCGTTAGATATTAGGCTCAGAAGTGTCTATATTTATATGTCTGAGTATTTTGTCTGACTGAGGCATTGCGAAATACAGTTTCTCTAAACAATCCGCGAATCTGATTTGGAACAAAGTCATGAATTTAACTTTGAAGAAAACGTTAACTTACTCGATGCTGATGACATTGGGTGCCTGTCTGATTCTGAGCGACCATCGCCTCTCTGCAGACGAAAAACCGGAACACAAAGCTTCAAATGCTAATCCGGAATCATCAATCACTGTCAATAATTGCCGAATTAAATTAATTGATCGTGTGATTCTGGGAAGCGATCGACCGGGGGTACTGGAATTCGTCGAACCCAATGAAGGTGAACTGGTCAAAAAAGGGCAGGTAATTGCCGCTTTAAAAAGTGATGCATTGCAGGCAGCAAAAGCAACCGCAAAGAAAAAAGCGACAAATGACATTGAAATACGCTACTCCCAAAAAGCCCGAGACACAGCCTATGTCGAACTCGAAATGAATCTGGATATTAATAAGCGGGTTCGCAATACCATCTCAAAACTGGATATCAAACGTCTGACATTGAATGCTGAGAAGAGTGATCTGCAGATCGAGCAGGCGCAACTGGAATTTGAAATGAACAAATTACAGCTGAATGAAATCGATGCCCAGATTGAAGAGACAAAAATAATTGCGCCCTTTGATGGCATTGTCACCAAAAAATTTCGCTCGACTGGTGAAGTGGTACGGCACGGAGACGAAGTTCTGGAACTGGTCAGTACAAAACGAGTCAAAGTCGAATCTTATGTGAATATTGAAGATACCTGGATGTTTCAGGTCGGTACTCCAGTACAGGTCCAGTTAGACATCCCCGGCGTCCGATTGCCAATTGAAGAGAAGACATATACAGGCAAGATCATCTTTATTGATGTGGAAGTAGAACCGATTCACGGGAAATCAATTCGGGTCTGGGCTGAAGTCGAAAATAGGGATAATGATCTGAAAGCAGGGTATATGGCAACCATGAAGATTTTGACTGATAAGTCTGACAGCAAAGTCGCGCAGAAAACCGAAGTCAAGTAGTTTCAACATTCGTGACAACAGTTGATATTTCTTACACATTCCTGATTGAATCCAGAACGGGCTTATGAGCACTTTAAGTGAATCCATGACATCTTCAACGGAACGACCCATTCCGTTGAGCGTGCGCGATGATTTAATCAGCAAGTGGATTCATTACAAAGGACTCGGGTACTGGGTCATTAAAGACCCTGTTTCTCTGAAATATACTCGACTCCATCCCGAACAGTATTACATTCTTAATCTGTTAAACGGGGCACGTTGTCCAGAAGAAATTAAGGATGAGGTACATCGACAATATCCCACGCTGCTGCTTTCAATCTCCGAAATTCAGCAATTGATCTCCGATCTGTACCGAAAAGGTCTATTGACCAGTGGACGACCCGGACAGGGGGTGACGCTGATCAAGCAGCGGCGAGAAGAGCATAAGAAGAAATTAACGACGACCTTCAAAAACATCCTCTATCTCAGGCTCCCGGGTTGGGATCCGGAAACCTCACTACAAAGGCTTTATCCCTATGTAAAATGGATGTGGCAGCCTTGGGCAACACTCATGTTCGCTTTGCTGATTATCTCTTCCTGGATATTGATCGGGGTTCAGTTTGAGGTCTTTCGCAGTCGACTACCAGAATTTCAGCAGTTCTTTGGCTGGCCGAACCTGATCTATATGTGGTTTGTGCTGGGTGCCGCTAAAGTTATCCACGAATTTGGCCATGGCCTGTCGTGTAAACATTATGGTGGCGAATGTCACGGCATGGGGATCATGTTTCTGGTGTTCAGTCCCTGTCTTTACTGTGACGTTTCTGACTCCTGGATGCTGAGAAATAAATGGCAGCGGATTATCATCGGCGGGGCCGGGATGTATATCGAGGTGATCATGTCAGCCATCGCAGTCTGGATCTGGTGGTTTACCAAACCTGGCCTGCTGAACCATCTGGCATTGAACCTGTTCTTCGTATCGACTGTGACGACAGTGATCTTCAATGCCAACCCGTTGATGCGATTCGACGGTTACTACATGATGAGCGATTTACTCGAAATACCTAATCTCAGGCAGAAAGCTGATAAACATCTGCGTGATACTTTTGCCTGGTATTGCCTGGGGATTGAATCTCAACGAGATCCCTTCATGCCGGAAACAGGAAAATTCTGGTTTATCTTCTACGCTCTTTCCGCAGCGATTTATCGCTGGTTTATTATGTTTGGGATCACACTGTTCCTGTATACCGTTTTGAAACCCTATGATTTGCAGAGTATCGGAATCACATTGGCCGTGGTATCCATCGCCTCTTTTTTAGGCGGAATCGTCTTTAACATTTACAAAATTATTGCTGCTCCGAGGACCGAACCCATGAATTACTTCAAAGTCTCAGCGACGCTGACAGTTGCCGCCGCCGTGATTCTTGGAATTCTTCTGATCCCCGTTCCCATGCATTTTGAAGCACCTTTCATTGTGGAAGGTTATGACGTAAGGCATGTTCATACCAGCGGCAGCGGTCGCCTGGAAAATGTCTACGTCGAACCGGGACAGCACGTTGTTAAAGGCCAGAAACTTGCGAACATTGTAAACATTGAAAAGCAGGATGAACTGCGCCAGTTAAGCACGGATCGTGATATCCAGATGGATGAGATAGCCAAATATCGTGCTCTGGATGATCTGGCAGGTCTCAGAGTATCAGAAGAGAAACTGTCGAATATTCAGGAACGTATTGCTGAACTGAAGGAACAAATCAAAAACCTGGAAGTGATCGCTCCAGTCAGTGGGGTTGTTGTAGCGCCCGCGAGTCAACCTGAACCAAAGTTGTCGGATTCCAAAAAGCAGCTTTCGCGCTGGTTTGGGACACCTCTTGATGCAAAAAATGAGAATTGCTATCTGGAAGAGCGAACTCACATGTTGAGTATTGCCCCTGAATCCCGTTATCAGGCAGTGCTGTTTATCGATCAGGAATATCGAAACGACTTCAGTGAGGGACAGATGGTTGAACTGAAGCTGGAGCACCTTCCCGACAAGATCTACGAATCCAAAATAGAACGTGTCGCACACGGGCATCTGGATTTTGTTCCTCCCACTCTCTCGAATAAAATGGGGGGAGAGCTACCTACTGTGACCGACAAGGATGGCCGAGAAAAACTGACCAGTACAGCGTATCAGGCAATCGTGCCGTTAGATGAAGACGTGATTCTGTTCCGGGCAAATATGCGGGGGAAGGCCCGGTTTCTGGTGAGTAAGTTAACGACAGGGCAATGGCTCTGGCGTTACTTCCGAAAAACGTTTCATTTTCGACTCTGACATTACGGTGGCAGCGACTTGTGGAAACGTTGAAATCCAGAACCGGGAATCTTTATGAGTAATGTCATAGCCGAAGCTGTTAAACTATTGCAGGCCAATCAGGCGATAAAGGCAGAAGCCCTGATGAGACCTTACTATCCGGCAAACGTCAATAATTCTCAGTTTCTCCATCTTTATGCTCTGGCGAATTCTCACTCTGGCGAACATTCGCTGGGAATCGATCTCCTGAATAAAGCGATTTCCCTCAAGCCGGATATCGCAGAGTATCATCATAATATTGCCGCAATATATCGACTGGTGGGAGAGTTCAATCTTTCGGAAGAACATTATTTGACCGCTCTGAAATTAAAGCCTGATTATGCAGAAGCGTATTTTAATTATTCAGCGACCAGGAAATTTGAAGCAGATGATCCGATTCTAGCAGAGCTTGAGCAACAGACGGCCAGAGCAGATTTGACTGATGAGGATCGCTGTTTCCTGGGATTTGCTGCCGGCAAAATCTTTAATGATGTGAAAGAATACGATAAAGCATTCTCATTCTATCAGATGGGAAATCGGTTCAAAGGTGCTTCATTTGATATTGATCGCTTCAGAAAAGATATTGACCGGATTATCTCTGTTTTTACATTCGAACGCATCAGGAAAATGGCTACTCTGGGACATCAGAGCAAGGTCCCTGTTTTTATAGTCGGTATGCCTCGAACAGGAACCACTCTGGTTGAACAGATACTGTCTAGCCATCCTGAAATCCACGGGGCTGGTGAGCTTCCAGATATTTCCAGTATTACGGGGACAATGCCCCAGCATGCATCACCTCAGACGAAATACCCGGAGTGTATAGCCTGTCTACCTGACAAAGCCTTTGCAGGTTTTGCTGATGCATATCTGCGGCGACTGCGAACCTTCGATCAGTCGGCTGCCCGGATTATTGACAAAATGCCGGGAAATTTTATGCACCTTGGTCTGCTGGCAATCATGTTTCCGCAGGCGAAAGTCATTCACTGTCGCAGGCATCCGCTTGATACCTGTCTCTCCTGTTATTTTCAGCGATTTCGTCGAGGTCACGAGTATTCGTTTAATTTGTCTCACCTGGGACTCTATTTTCGGGAGTATGAAAGGCTCATACAACACTGGCTGGAAGTACTGCCTACAACTCCTTTTGAGCTCAATTACTCTGGTCTGGTGAATGAACAGGAAGATGTCTCACGGAAACTGGTCAGTTGGACGGGTATGCCCTGGCACGATGTCTGTCTGTCGTTTCATGACAATTCCCGACCTGTTACAACAGCGAGTAACTGGCAGGTGCGTAGACCGATGAATAAATCTGGCCTGGATCGCTGGAAAAATTATGATCAGCATCTTGCCCCGCTACGCGAAGCTTTAGCAGGTACGGCCCAAAGTCTGAATTGAGTCGAATTAGACCACGCTTATTGAACGACAGGTATAATTCCTGCCTTGTTTTGAGTCGAAGACCACCAGAGTTGCCAGAGTCTTTGATTGTACCCAAAATTCTGCTGTGTGATCTCCTGCAGGGCAGACAGCACAGCTTCATTTTGATGATTATGTTTGACTGAGATCGTACGCATGGGAATCTTGGGTTGTTGTGAAGGCAATACAATCACTCCATTGGGATACCGACCTGCCAGCAGTCCCGCTTCAATATCCGGAGGCAGGACCACGCCTGTATTTCCAAACGTTCCGTTGGTGCCGAAACTGTATGTTGTTGTAGTGTCAGGTACCCTGACTCGATAGGTATGCGTTGTCACCAGAGCAGAGATCAGTTCCGGTACGACAGATTTATCTCCAATGACCTCCAGCCCCTTTCCAGCCCTCTGGACAATCAGGTTTGAACTATTTTTCAATGCTTCGATAAAGTAAACGATTGCTTGTGAGACATCGCGTCGGGAGAGTGCCTGCAGGGCAGACTCTCGAATCGCTTGAACAGGGTCCGATAAAGCGAGTTCCGCCAGTGGTCTGAGAGGCTTGTCGCCAGTAATCTGTGACAGTGTGGTGACGAGAAGTGATCGTATCAGATAGTTTTCGTGCTTACCCATCAGACGAGCCAGGGCGGACACTGCAAACGGGTCGTTTATTGACTGAATATTTTTCAAGCCCTCTTGTTGAAGCTGGGCATTATTACTATTCATCAATGACAGCCAGAGCTTGACTTTTTTAAACCACTTTCGTTCTTCAGCGAGGTCTGCTTCATTTTTTTCCAGTAATTCCAACTCCGCGGTCGAGACATAGCGTCCTTTATATTTGATGTAACCATTTTTTCTCATCAATTCATCACGGGTCATCCATTCCCCGTCTCGATTCGTATACCCCAGTGCTGCACGGGCTTTTGAATGATCCGGTTCCAGTAATAATACTTTTTCCAGTTCGGCATGTCTTTGAGAAATCAGGTGATTTTCAGAACACCAGTTTGCCAGTTCCAGATGCGCATCGACCGTATCAGCGATTGACTTGGAGCGAGATTCATATTCTTCGACAGATAAAGGACGATTCGTAATGAACTCAATCTGTTGAGCGTCAACAGTGATTTTGCCACCAGTCAGTGTTTCTATAATACGAGCCTCTCCTGATTCGGATGGCAGCTTCTGCAGTTTACCTCTAATCTCGCCGCCTGCTTTAAGCTTGATCAGATCACAATGTCCTGACGTCTGCTGACTCAGGATTAATGTAAATAGCAGGGGGACAGAAAGAGCGAGTCTTGAAGACGGAAGAAAATGCTCTGGAAACATTGTACCTGTTCTCACTCCTTTTGATGCTTTGAGTTATGGGGGGGCGAGCTACAAACTGAATCCAACGTAAGTTGTCGTTCGATTTTATCATAATCAATAAATGCAGGACAGGATCATTTTTCAGGCATCGTCAGTTTTTGGAATTCGTACCTGGCGAAGAGGCTAAGGTTAATTGCGAGATCTGAAAACAGAAATGGGCACATGGTTCCGCCAGCCGGTTTTGAGTTGATGCAGATCCCCGTGATTATAGTAGAGTGTACAGTATTTATGGTGGAAATTCTTCAAATGATTGCATAACAGTGCTGGATTCCCCTTTGGTGAAGTGGGTAGAATGGGATGTATGAGCCTGCGTGAAGCACTTGGAATTCTGCTTTGCAAACGCTTTTTGAAGACAGTTTTCGGTTAGAGTCAGTCCGTATTGTAAACTTGAGATGTGATACTTCAATTTGCATCAGGTGATCCTGACCAGACTGTTTGTTGATCTGCGAATACCAATCCTGTTAAATCATCTTGAAAAAGCTGGTGCTATGTCTCTGTGGAAAAAATTGACAATTAATTTTCTGATATTAATTCTGGCAGTCACCGGGAGTGATTGTCTGATGGCTCAACGTCTGAATGAGTCCTCGGTTGGTATCACCATTCCTACACAACAACAGTTAGGACTGTACGATCTCGAACGCGTCTGGTGGGGGCAGGCTACTGTTGATCCTCATCGCGATAAAATTGTGCATTTATCGATCGACGAAATCAATTTGTATGCATTATCTACGGCAGGCATCATAACGGCATTTAATAACGAAACCGGCAAAAAACTGTGGGCGACTCAACTGGGTAGGGGAAATAATATCGGCTATGCGCCGGTCTCCAATTCAAAATATGTTTACATCACTGTGGGGACTAAATTATACGCCATCGACAGGCTGAATGGTGAAATTGACTGGGAACTTCAATTACCAGGTTCTGCGTCTACAAGTCCCACGGTCGACGAAGATGCTATTTATGTAGGCACATTGAATGGCCGAATGTATGCATGGGACCTGAAAAAGCTGAATGAATTAAGTAATGAGGGAAAACTTCCGGCATGGCGTGAAAGTGCTATCCGTTGGACATATCAGACCGGCGATACCATCAACACCCCTGCGATCGTTACAAACCGTACTTTGCTGTTCGCCAGCCAGGATGGTTCACTTTATTCGGTGACACTCCAGGATCGTCAGCTTGCATTTCAGTTTGAAACTGATGCACCCATTTCAGCCAGTCTTGCTGAAGAAGGTAAGAGCCTTTTTCTTGCTTCTGAGGATCAGAATCTATACTGTCTGAATCTCTTGAACGGAATCGTGCGCTGGAGAATCCGATCCTCGTTTCCATTAGTCTATCCGGTTTCAGTTCTGGACAAAGACGTTTATCTTTCTTCAAAGAAAAATGGTCTGTTCCAACTGTCAGCTCAAACAGGCCAGGAACATTGGTGGCAACCACTGGGGTCTCGATTTATTTCGCTGTCACCCACTCGCGTGTATGCTACAGATGAGATTGGAAATTTACTGGTACTTTCCCGCACCGACGGTGCGGTTCTTTCTGCTGTGCCACTTCGTAAATACCAGGTGAAGCTGATGAACGAGCAGACGGATCGAATTTTCTGTTCGTCAGAATCGGGAATTATTCTGTGCCTGAAGCAGAAGGACCTTCCATTTCCGATCCGCTTTAAAAATCAGGATAAATATCCGATTCTTCCCGACATCGCTCCAGAACCCGCAGCAAAAGATGTTCAGTCAGACGCTGCAGCGAACGGAGACAATACCGATAATTAGGTCGGTTTTTCCCGCTTCTTTCATTCCTCGGCCCTTATTTGTTTTCTGATCACATACTGGCTAAACTGAGTCGGTGTTGTGCCTGGAAGGGCTTTGGTACACCCTGTTACTGGAATTCTGTTTATATCAGGCACGGGAAACTTCTTTACAACGACAGGTGGACCTTGTCCATTCTGTATTCTCAGGTGATTGACTAAGAAACAAATGAGTAATTCACATCCACGTCGCGCATTAGTAAGTGTCAGTGATAAAACGGGTCTTGATGGATTTGTAAAAGGTCTGGCCATGCTGGGCTTTGAATTTATTTCGACCGGTGGAACTCGTCGCTATCTGGAAGAGCAGGGCGTGAATGTCATCGATATATCAGAATACACGGGGTTCCCGGAGATAATGGACGGTCGTGTTAAAACACTGCATCCCAAAGTTCACGGTGCCATTCTGGGACGCCCTGATCTGGCCAGTGATGCTGCCTCGATTCAAGAATTTGAAATCGTTCCGTTTGAACTGGTGGTCTGCAATCTGTATCCCTTCGAAGCGACGATTAGCAAACCTGATGTAACGCTGGCTGAGGCGATTGAACAGATTGATATCGGCGGCCCGAGCATGGTTCGCTCTGCTGCCAAAAATCATGCTTATGTCGGCATTGTGACGAATCAAATACAATACGGTCGAGTGCTGGATGCATTGAAATCCGGTCCTCTGACTCCGGAATTTCGTCTGGAGCTATCTGCTGCCGCATTCGAGATGACAGCCCGCTACGACCGCGCGGTCGCGAATTACATGGCCTCTGTGCTGCCATCTGAGGCAGGCGTTCAGAGCCGCTTTGCCGAACAGGTCAGCATCAATCTGGTGAAACGGGATCAACTGCGTTACGGCGAAAATCCTCACCAGGGAGCCGCCTTCTATGTTGAGCAGAATCCTCCAGCAGCCAGCGTGGCTCAGGCAGAGCAGCTGAATGGCAAAGAGCTATCCTATAATAACTTTCTGGATCTGGATGCCGCTCTGCAGATTGCCAGTGATTTTGATAAGCCGGCCGCAGTGGTGATTAAGCACACTAACCCTTGTGGATGTGCAACTGCTGAAACGCTGGTGGAAGCCTTCGAGAAAGCTTATGCCGGGGATCCGGTCAGCGCCTTTGGTTCCATTTTGAGTTTCAATCGTCCTGTGGATCAGCCGACCGCTGAAAAACTCTGTGAACCGAATCGGTTCATTGAAGCGATTATTGCTCCCGACTATGAACCAGCAGCATTCGAACTTCTGACGACTAAGCCAAAATGGAAAAAGAACGTGCGGTTGATGAAATGTCCCATGATGCAACCGCCGACAGAACCAAGTCTTGACTATCGTCGGGTTTCAGGTGGGCTTCTCGTACAGGAGAAGGATGAACTGCGGGATGACAAGGCAGATTGGAAAGTCGTAACAGAGCGCGAACCAACGAGAGAAGAATTAAACAGTTTGAGTTTTGGCTGGGTCGTCTGTCGTCACGTGAAATCGAACGCGATCGTACTGGCCAAGGATGAAATGTTGCTGGGAGCCGGTGCCGGGCAGATGAGCCGTCTCGACTCATCCTATATTGCCGCCTATAAAGCGGGTGACCGCAGCCAGGGATCCGTTGTCGCCTCTGATGCCTTCTTCCCGTTCCGTGATGGCGTGGATGAAGCTGCGAAAGCAGGGGTGACCGCCATTATTCAACCTGGTGGTTCCGTGCGGGATGAGGAAGTCATTGCCGCGTGTAATGAGCATGACATTGCCATGATCTTCACTGGTCGTCGTCATTTTAAACATTAAAATTGACTACGTGGCCGCGAGTCCCACTTGAGGGTAATCTGATGACGCAGTCTGAGTGGCTCTGTAGGATTCACACTGTGATTTTAGTTCTGGTTGACCCGGTCGTACCAGACATCAAAACGGTGTGCCATACCTTTGACGAGTTCCGGATGCTGGTCAGCCACATCTGTTGTTTCGGTACCATCTCTCTCCAGATCATATAACTGCCAGCGATCTGGTTTCTGACGGAGCCGGATCGCTTTCCAGTTTCCTTCCCGGATGGCCTGATGGCGAGGCAGATCCCAGCAAAGTCTCGCAGGGGCAGTCCGTTGTTTTCCTCTGAAAACCGGAAGTAAACTTACACCTTCGACAGGCAGTGGGTGACGGCCCTTGAATTCACTGGGATACTCAGCCTGAGCGATATCCAGGAATGTGGCCATAAAGTCAATCACATGTCCCGGTTGTCTGGTGATGGCCCCTCCCTGTTGAATTACGCTGGGCCAGCGAACCACCAGTGGCGTACGGATACCTCCTTCATAACCCTCGAGTTTCGTTCCGCGAAAGGGGGTGTTGCTGGTGGTAGCCCACGCCAGTCCATATGCAGCAAAAGTATCCGATGGGCCGGGCAGATGATCGGGGCCGCTTCCCGGCTTGATGAGTACACCATCCCGTCTCCAGCCTGGATTGGGAGTATTCTTACTGAATCCAAATCCACTTTTGTTTGGATTTAACCCGCCATCAGGTGCTGCTCCATTATCAGAGAGAAAGATGACAAGTGTGTTTTCTTCCGCGTTCGCAGCCTTTAATGTCTGCAGCAGTTGTCCCAGACCACGGTCGATGGATTTTACCTGCGCCGCATAGACAGCCATTCGTTCTGCCTGCCAGCGTTTGTGCCGCTCCTTGTCCCAGTTACCAATACTGGCGGCGCGTGGTGCCAGTTGCCATTGTTCCGGGATCAATTCTGTATGACGCTGGCTTTGAAATCGCTTTGCACGGATCTGGTCCCAACCCTGTGTTTCATACCGCTTTCGGAAAGGGGCAATCTCCCCTTCGTGGGCGTGTAGTGGCCAGTGTGGGGCAATGTGAGCGACATAGAGTAAAAACGGTTGCCGGTTCTGCAGACTTTCTTTGAGAAACCGGTCCGCGTGTGCATTAAATGCGTCCGTCAGATAATAATCCTCAGGGAGTTCGATTCTCTGACGATCCAGATAAAACGGATTCTGAACGACTTCATGATAATAGCTGATTTTTGCCTGGCACATCGGGCCGTAAAAACGGTCGAAGCCGCGATCGAGGGCTGAGTCTCTCCCCTGCCACTTTCCGACCATCATGGTGTGGTATCCCGCCTGCTGGAGTACTTCACCAATAGTCATGCAGACGTCAAAATTCTTTGGTTCGTTCCAGCGGTCTCCCCGATGGCCGGTCTGCTGGCAGAACAGTCCCGTTAATAATGATGCTCGCGTGGGGCCGCAGATGGCATTGTTATAGAACTGAGTAAAGCGCATTCCGTCCCGGGCCAGTGAGTCGATGTGCGGCGTACCGATTTCACCCCCGTAGCAGCCGATATCCGACCAGCCCAGGTCATCCGCCATGATCAGGATGATATTGGGGCGGGGTTTTGTTTCCTGGGCTGATGCCAAGGAAACCGAGAATATGAAAAAAAAGGCCGCCAGGCTCCAGGGATTCATGTTGAATAGACTTTCTTCTGTAGAGTCTGAATTCTGTATTAGCTGACCTGCATCATAATGAACCTCAAAATGAAATTATAATCAACGGACTTCACTAAAGTCCATAAGGTCGGTCTCTGGCGTCGTTTGGAACAGGTAAGACTTGAAACTGAGAGATATGAATGTGAATTTCATATGAGAAGAGAAGCATCATGGGTCTGCTAAATATTAAAGGAGCCTTCTTCAGCGAAGAAGGCTCCTTTCGTTATGGCCCATTGATTCGAATTATTGATCCGAATGACAGCTGGTAATCAATTACCCGCTGGCTTTATTAGAAGACGAGAATAACGTCTGTACCAACAGTAAACTGACTGTCCTTGGTTGCACCACTTTTGGTTGTCCAGGGATCAGCTCCGTCGGCCCAGTCCCAGCGAACTTCAGGACGAACCTGGATACAGGAATTGATTTTGTGATTCAAACCTGCAGTGATTTCGTAGTAGTTCGTACCGGGGTTACCCAGCTGAGTACCATTATGATCACGCCACCATTCGACACGCATCCCTGCGCGAGTTGAGTCGCACACGTCATAGAAGAGGTATTGGTTAATACCATAAGCTTCTGCATCGTCTCCTGGATCAGCAGCATCGCCATTCATGAAGAACATATGGTCATGCTGAAATACGTAAGACAACTTGTCTGACAGTTTCTGTTGAGCTACGATACTGAAGATGGTCAGGTTGGAAGTACCACCGAATGCATCATTTTCACCACCAGAGCTGAGGGCAAAGGTCAGTGATGTATCTTCGCTGTCGCTGGTCCAGCCGATAGAACCCAGGAAGCTCCACTCATTGTTCTGATTTTCGAAGTCATCCCAACCAGTGGTGATACCACCGGACAAAGAAACATTGTCGCTCAGGTCAGTACTGGCCAGAACACCTGTGTGGGTGAAAGGCTCATCGTACTGCATGGTATAAGCATGAGAGTAGAAGAAGTTTCCAGTTGCAGGTACAACTTCATATCCAATCAGGGTATAGAAGTGACCAGCATTGATGGTCACACCGTTTCCGATGGGAGCATAGAATGAAGCATACAACTGAGGCATAGCCAGACCGATCTGGTTGGCAGTCGCGTTGTCGTTGTCTGACCACGTACCGTCGAAGTTCGGGGTATTGTTGGGGCCACCAAATACAGCAGTATCGGCAGCATCAGAACCAACTAACAGGTCGACGCGACCACCCCAGCCGAAGCAGTCTTCGTTGGCAGCAGCATCTTTTTCCAGAACGAAGTACAGCTGGTTCAACATAAACTGGCTGTCAGCCTGGTTGAATCCCACACCGGGTGTGTTTAAGTCGTTGGCAGGACGGTTACCGTTGAAGGTAATACCGAATTCCAGCCAGCCACTCAAAGACCAACCATTATCTTCGAGGAAGTTACCACAGCCATCGCAGTCGTCGAACAGACGAGTCAGGCGGCCGCTGCAGCAGTCTCCATCATCACTTGACTCTTCGCCACAGCAAGTGTCAGGATTGGTACAGGTAGGAGCACAAGTCTTCGGTGCACAGCATTCTGCTGTTAACCGTTCGAGTTCTGCAGCTAACTTTGTACCAGCTTCCTCATACACTTTCGTGCAGCAGGCATTGGGTTGATCTGGAGTGCACGAAGGCGCACAACCAGCATCACCACCAAATGCAGGTGATACAGCCATGAGACCCAGCCCACTTAAGAGGAGCCCAGTCAGTCTGGCTTTTCTTTTCAGTTCATTCAGTTTTCGCATATTTTAACTCCTGAGTACACGCTAAAGGTGCTTGGTCTCCATACCGTCAGAAGGGAGGCGTATATGCTTTCCAAAACTATGAATTGGTAGAAGCCATACTGACGGTCTAATCAAAATCCCATCGTTACAATCAGATGACCTGCGAGGTCCGATAAATTGAGCGCTAACATAACGATGGCTCTAACAGGGAATATCGGAATACTCCGTAGTACTTTTGATTAAAAGAGATAGGTCAAGAATATCCTGACTGATCAGGAAGGTCTGACTTGTTCGACCAGATTCCGGAAGCGTTAAACTTTAACAAATCATAAATTATGTTAAGCTTGCGCGAAGAATAAGCAGTGGTATATGCAGGATATGACTCAATCCAGAAAAGAGTCTTTAGAACAAGACATTCTCGGGAGAGTAATTATGAGGCACTTGAAAACAGGGCGTCGACGAATCCTTGAGAGTTAAACAGCTCAAGATCATCAATTTGCTCTCCGACACCGACGTATTTTACGGGGATTCCCATCTTCTGACGGATGGCAACAGTGACGCCTCCCCGTGCTGTACCATCTAATTTTGCTAAAATTAATCCAGAACATTCGATAGATTTCGAAAAATGTTCTGCCTGACTGATTCCATTCTGTCCAGTAGTAGCGTCCAGCACTAAGAGACTTTCGTGGGGTGCATTCGGGATTTTTTTGCTGACAACACGCTTGATTTTTTCCAGCTCTTCCATCAGGTTCGTGTGCGTCTGTAACCGCCCTGCGGTGTCAATAATCAGGTAATCAACGCCTGTTTCTAATGCCCGTTCACAGCCTGAATAGGCTACACTAGCAGGATCTGTGCCATCCGGCCTTGTGACAATCTCACATCCCAGTCGATCAGCCCACATCGTAAGCTGTTCGACGGCAGCGGCCCGGAATGTATCGCCAGCTGCTAATAATACTGTTTTGTTCTGTTTCAGGATCAGATTTGCGAGTTTTGCTATCGAAGTTGTTTTACCGACCCCATTTACTCCCGCCACCAGAATTACAGTCACTCCGTCCGGGTTCTTGTTTAAAGGTGACAAGGGGGCGGAAATATCCCATTTAGTGTCTCCTTCACCTTCAAGAAGCGTGCGGATTTTTTCTTTCACCGTCTCTTCGATTTCATCGAGAATCACAGTACGGCCACCATGCTTTTTGCGGATTTCTTCACAAATTGCGGAAGAGGCAACGACTCCCATGTCCGTTTTGATCAGACGGGCTTCAAATTGTTCAATTTTCTGGTCATCCAGGATTTCGCCCGCTTTAAATAAATCGCGAACATCTGTCCTCAATACTTCTTTAGTTTTTTCTAAACCACGTTTTAATCGGTCAAACAGACCCATTTTTCTTCTCTCTTACTGGATGCAGCTGATTGATATTTGTTCTGGATCACGAGGATGTCAGTCGGCGATAATATAGTGTCTGAGGTCAGACGGCAAGTATCTGCTTTTTCTGCATGAATCTATGATTTTACTTTATTATTATTGAGCAGACTGTCAAATCGTTGGATTGCCTGTTCCCAAACGGTTTTCTCTTGTGGTTCATATCGTTTGGTTTCTATGGAATTCAGCACAATATTCCGTATTTCAGATAGTGAACTGACTGCACCAGCGGCTCTTGCCTGAACTAATACATTTCCCAGTCCGGTGGCTTCGACCGGACCGGTGATGACAGGGATCTGGCAGGCATTTGCGGTAAATTGATTCAGCAGCTCGTTTTTGGTCCCTCCCCCGACGATATGAATGACTTCAATGGGAGTCCCCGTCAATTCTTCCAGCCAGCCTGATACCTTGCGATATTTCAATGCCAGGCTTTCCAGAGCACAGCGAATGTACTGACCGGGGGTTTCAGGTACCGGCTGATTGGATTCTTTACAGTACTGTGAAATCGCTTCAAGCATGTCAGATGGGCTTAAAAATCGAGGGTCATCCGGGTCAACCAGAGAACGAAACGGTTCTGCGGAGGCAGCAGCTTCCGCCAGTTCTGAATATTCCATCGTTTGTCCCTGGCGTTCGTAGGAACGCTTGCATTCCTGTACCAGCCAGAGTCCCATAATATTTTTCAGTAATCGATAAGTACCGTCTATGCCCCCTTCGTTCGTGAAATTCAATTCAAAGGCCCGTTTACCTAAAACGGCAGAATTGACTTCGACTCCCATCAGCGACCACGTACCAGAGCTGATGTAAGCCCAGTTTGGAGTTCCTGTCTGTGAGGTTGGGATGGCGGCAACCGCAGAGGCCGTATCGTGAGTGGCTGGAGTGATGACATCAATTTTACGGAGTCCGGTATATTGCATGACTTCTTCTCGCAACGTGCCCAGTTTCGTTCCCGGCGAGACCAGTTTGGGAAGCAGGGAAGTCGGGATCTCCAGTTTACGGAGTAAATCATAAGCCCAGTCACCTGTCAGGGGGTTCAGACATTGCGTGGTTGTAGCATTGGTGAATTCCACAACCTGACTGCCGGAGAGCAACCAGTGAAAGAAGTCGGGAATCATCAGGAATGTCCTGGCCTGCTGGAGCAGTTCAGGGTCTGTCTGCTGCATCGCCAATAACTGGTACAAAGTGTTGATCTCCATAAACTGGAGACCGGTTGCGTCAAATATTTCCTGTTGCGGGACTCGCGATGTCGCGAGATTCAGCATGCCTTCCGTGCGCGGATCTCGATAATGATAAGGCTGCCCCAGCATTTCCTGTTTTTCCGACAGCAGTACGTAGTCGACTCCCCATGTATCGACACCGACGGAAACAATCTGATCGCCATATTTTTGTGCGGCGAGTGTGAGACCTTTCAATATGGAAGACCAGAGGCCGGTTACATTCCAGCGTCGTGTCCCTGCGAGAGGCACCGGGCCATTACTGAAACGATAGATTTCTTCCAGCTGGATTTTATTTTCATGCAGTCTGCCTGCGAGAACACGACCGCTTTCTGCCCCCAGATCAACTCCTAAAAAACACTGCGCCTGCATTGATGATCCCTTTTGATTCACTAAAGACTTCTGGCTGATAGGAAGTAAAATATGTTAATCACAGTCCCGCATCATACAATAACTTCCTTGGAATTTCATTGGATACCGGCGGAGACACAGTAAAGATTTACAGATCATGGAATCTTAATTACCGGTTGATTGTGGTTTTTGAAAACAGACTCTATCCTGAAGAAAACAGAATGTCATTTTTTACGCATTATTAAGCAATTGAGTGAGATCCCATTTCCATGAAACCGATGATGTCAGTGCTCGCTGTTTTCCTGTGCTTGTCATTTTTTCAATCAGATTCTCTCGCTGCAAAGCCTGTGAAACTGATTTTCGATACTGATATGGGAAATGATATCGATGATGCATTGGCGCTGGCCGTCATACATGCTTTGCAGAGCAGGGGGGAATGCGAACTGCTGGCGGTTACCAGCAGTAAGGACAATCCCTGGTCGATTCTGTATTGTGATGTGGTAAATTCATTTTATGGTCGATCGGAAATTCCACTGGGAAGAGTCAGCCAGGGAGCTACTCACCTCGACGGGTCATATACACGTAAAGTTGTGGAAATGTCCGAGGATGGAAAACCGGTATTTGCGAGACGCTTTCAAAGTGCGGAAGACATTCCAGACGCGGTTTCAGTTTTAAGATCTACGCTGGCAGCACAGCCCGATCATTCTGTGGTGCTCGTTGTAGTCGGGTTTTCAACAAATATCGCCAGACTGCTCCAGTCGCCGGGAGACCAGATCAGTCCCCTGACGGGGCGGGAACTGGTATCCCGGAAAGTGAAACTACTCTCTCAGATGATTGGTCGATTTGACCGGGATAAGCCTGCGGAATTTCATGAATACAATGTCAAACTCGATATTCCAGCGGCGAAAACGGTTTTCGAATTATGGCCAGCAGAAATTCCCGTCATTGTCAGTGGCTGGGAAGTGGGGCGTTCGATTCAGAATCGTGCCGTCAGTATTCAAAATGATTATGGCTATGTGAAATATCATCCGATCAAGCTGGGTTACGAATATTGGCATAAAATGCCTTATGATCGACCTACCTATGATTTAACCAGTGTGCTGTATGCGATCAGGCCTGAACGAGATTATTTTGGAGTATCCAAGCCAGGCCAATTTAAGATCAACGAAGTCGGAAAACTGGAACACACTAAAAAAACAGATCGAAATCAGCAGTTTTTGACTTTGACGCCAGAGCAGATACTCAGAGTACAGGAGGTTCTGGAAAGCCTGTCCAGCCAACCGCCTGCGATGTAGTACCCAATCAACCATTCATTTTTATGGAGGAGGATTCCTGTGAATCAGAAAACGGAAGATCATGTTGAACCTTCCTTCGGCAAGCGTTTTCAGACCGCTTTGAAAAATCTCGGGATCGGGATCATTTTCCTGATGGCAGGATTGTTTCTGCTCTGGCACAATGAGTCTAAAATTCTCGAACGGGAAATCAGTATTTCGCAGGCAGAGTCAATTCTGTCAGAAAATCAGCAAGAGAGTTCTGAACAGCGAGAACTGGCGAATAACGAAAGTGGCGATTTGCAATCAACAACACTCTTCAACTGGGGGCTTCGGTTCGCCGGTTGGATCATAGTGTTTCTGGGATTAGCTACGCTCTTTAAACCTCTGGTTGTGCTCGTTGATAAAATCCCCTTTCTCTGGAATTTTGTCGGACGTGGCATCACAGTATTTGCCTTGCTGAGCTCTTTCAGTCTGACCTTGATTCTCCTGTCTGCTGTCTGGATGGTGGCTCGACCGGTTTTTGGAGCGATTTTACTACTTTCGGGGATCGTTCCGTTGTTTATTCTCTATCGCTCCGGAAGACGCGGGCGTCTGAAGCAGGCGTTACGGAACGCCTGATACCATCTGCACAGAATGGAATGGATGTAATAAGTACAAGCCGGTGATTCTTTTACCTGTTTTTCCAGACTACCTGTCTTGTTGTCTGTTGCTGAACTGGTTCCCAACTTTCTGCCTGAGATCTCAGGATTCCTACAAGTCGAATAACCCATATAACCGATACCTTTGATATATCTAATACCCTTCACGCGGAATTTCCTGCGCCGCAGGGTGGTTATTTGCTGGGTCTGTCTGAGTTTGAAGGCAGTTTCGTAGAGCCTCCGGCTTGTAGACTTCTTTAACATGAGATTGAAGTAGAACATGGTAAATCCGGCCTACCGTTTATTGCTTGGAATGATTGTACTCATGTCAGGAGTACAATCACTGTCCGCACAGGCTCCCAATGCATCTGTAGCAGGACAAGCAGGGAATAATTACTCACCGGCCTCATATCATCCAGGGGCGCCTCATAAGATGCAATACGCTCCCGTACAGCAGTATTATGAGCCGGGCCCCGAATACTATGGGAACGTAGACCAATATCAGTCTGAATATTCAGGAGATTCGGGTATGATCACTCGGGTTCTTCCGGTGGACCGGGGTTGGGCTTATGACCACCCGTGGGATGGACTTTTCAAGAATCTGGCCAATAACAGCTGGATGCGGGTGGAATATTTGTTGTGGAAAGCTCCCCCGGGAAACCAGTTGGTCGGGGCAGATTTACCTTCTGGAAATGACCCGCGTCTTCCATATGCGATTGAAGACCCAGATGGGACATTTAATCTCGAAGCAAAAGAAGCCGACCTCAGTTCCATAGGCAGAGTTGGTTCAAACGGGATTCGTGGTACATTTGGAATTGATTTTGAACGTGGCTCGATCGAGGCTATCTTTTTTGGGATGCAAACAGATGAGAGTTCTGTTTCCTATGGAAAACCTGATCTGGCACGTACAAACTTTACCGCTGATGATTTAATAAATACAAATTATGACCTGTCGAACAGTATTGCGATTCAAACACTGTTGGACGGTCAGGTATCAACCGCTGGCCGAAGATTTAACCAAAAGTTTTCGATTAACTATCAGACTCAGGCCTGGGGGGCAGAGAGTAACTATGTGATTAATACAGAACGCCTTTTCTTCAGAACCTACTATGGAGCAGGCGGACTTCAGATACGACCTTTGGTTGGTTTTCGGTATTTAAAAATAGGCGAAGAGATGTTGATTAAAGGTTCTTTTGAGGACCAGGCGGAAACGGCAACGACTCCGGTCGCCTTGTTCGAATCCACTATTGATACGTCGACTGACAATAAACTGTATGTGCCTCAAGCAGGGATTCGCATGGAATTTATACATCCCTGGTTTACAATCTCTGCAGAGCCGAAAGTCGGCTTTGGTGTGAATAACTATAGTGGGAGTGTATTGACGAATCAGTTCTTAAGTGCTGCTGATCCGACTCATATTACCAGCTTTTCAAGAACCAGATTTGCACCCACCTTTGAGTTTGGTGTCAATGCCCGAATCCATCTGAATCAAAACTTCACTTTCAACGTGGGATATAACTTCTTATGGGCCAATCAGGTTGCCAGAGCCGGTGATATTATCTATTACAATACTTCTTCTGCGAATCCAACTACTGGCGTTTCGTTGCAGGCTCAGGACAGTCTGGACAGTTATAAACTGCATGGTCTGGTGATCGGTGGGGAGTTCAGCTGGCCCTAAACTATATCCAGTTTTACAGTAGCGACTCCAGGACCATTTGGGCTGAGCATATTAGATCGGGAAACGCTCTGGTTAAATGTGCTGCGATCTAGTCGTCACTGCTTTTGTTGATTACTGTCAGGCAATCAGTTTTTCAACAATTTTTCCACCGACGTTTGTGAGTCGAATATCCAGACCACCAAAATTCTGTGCCAGCTTCAGGTGATTCATTCCGAACAGATGTAGCAACGTGGCATGAAAGTCATTGATGTGAACGGGATCTTCTTCCACTGACCAGCCCAATTCAGTCGTTTTGCCAATGACCTGGCCACCTTTGACACCTCCACCCGCCATCCATAGACTGAAGGCGCCTGGATGATGATCACGGCCTGTTACCGCTTTCGAACCCGTTCGGTTTTCTCCCAGTGGTGTCCGTCCGAATTCACCAGCCATAACAACCAGTGTGGAATCGAGAAGCCCTCGCTGCTTGAGGTCTTTCAGAAGCGCAGCCACGGGTTGGTCTACAATTCCTGCGTTCCGTTTTATCCCCGCATCCAGACCACTGTGGTGGTCCCAGGAAGCATGGTAAAGATTGACAAACCGCACTCCGCGTTCCACAAGTCGTCGTGCCAGCAGGCAGTTCCGTGCAAATGCACCCTCCGCATCGGCTCCCCCGCCTCTCTTACCGGTTTTAGAGTCTCCTTTTCGGTTGACCCCGTAGGCTTCCTGCGTCTCTTTGGTCTCGCTGGATAATTCAATCAGCTCCGGTGCCGAAGACTGCATTTGAAAAGCAAGTTCATAGCTGGCGATCCGGCTGGCAATTTCATCATCGCCTGTCTCTGTCAGCTGTTCGGTGTTCAGCCTCTTGATGGCTTCCAAACCGGATTTCTGCATGGCGGAACTGATTCCGGGAGGATTGTTCAAATTCAATACCGGCTCACCCTGATTTCGGAACAGTACTCCTGCATAAGTTGAAGGCAGAGATCCACTGGACCAGAGTGAAGCGCCGCCACTGGCCCCACGGCCTGCTGTCAGTACTACATACCCGGGCAGATTATTGGATTGACTGCCCAGTCCATAGGTCAGCCAGGAGCCAATACTCGGCCTTCCGAAGCGTCCTACCCCTGTATTCATCATCAACTGTGCCGGATGGTGGTTAAACTGTTCGGTATACATAGAGCGGATTAAAGCGATGTCGTCTGCACATGTTGCAATATTCGGGAGTACATCTGAGAACTCGGTACCGCATTCGCCTGATTTTGTAAACTTTCTGGGGCTGCCGCTCAGGGTAGCAGTCTCTTTGTTGATAAAGGCAAATCGAACCTTATCGGTCAGTTCTTTGGGGAGTGGCTGTCCGTTTAACTCCTGTAACTTTGGTTTGGGATCGTAGAGGTCAATCTGGCTGGGGCCACCTGCCAGAAAAATGAAAATACAGTTCTTAGCGGTACCGGGAAAATGGGCATCTTTGGGAGCCAGTGGATTTGTGAGGCTGTTTTCCGAAGCAACCAAACCTTCTTTTTCCAACATCGCAGCCAGCGCAAAACTGGCCACACTGCAGGATGAGTTCATCAGGAAGCGACGTCGTGCCAGATTCAAATTGAATGGTTCAGCGTTCATGTTTTCTTTGTTCCGTTATGGATATGGCACTCTGGTTACAGGATAGTCTTAAAAAATCTAATTATCCGCGGGTCACAAACTCATCCAGATTCATTAAAACCCGTCCAATCATGATCCAGGTGGCGACTTCCCGCGGGGTACTACCTTCAGGGATCTGGATTTGATTAGTCAATTCGCTGACTGCTGTCTGATCTGACTGCAGGAGTTTTGTCTGTTCCTGATAGAGTTGGCGGATAATTATAATTTCCTGTTCCGAAGGCTGTCGTGCCAGGCAGAGTTCAAATGCATGATGGATGCGGTCATCCAGAGAGGGTTTGTTGATCTGTGTTGACTCGACAATGCGTGTGCCCAACTTTTGTGAACACTCAAAAAAGACCGGGTCATTCCAGATTGTTAACGCTTGTAGTGGCGTATTGGAACGCTCTCTGCGGGTACAACTCAGATTAGAATCGGGTGAGTCAAATGTCATCAGCATGGGATAAGGGACTGTACGTTGAAAGAACGTATAGAGCCCGCGACGGTAACGGTCATCCCCATTGCTGGTCGTCCATTTCACCGAATTGGCATATCCCAGATTAGCGATTCCCTCGGGTTGAGGGGGATTCACACTCGGGCCGCCCACCTTGTGTTTTAGTAATCCGCTGACTGTCAAAGCCTGGTCGCGAATGATTTCCGCTTCCACCCGCAGGCGGTTCTGATGAGACAACCAGGTGTTATAAGGGTCTCGTTCCTCAAGTTCCGGTCGATTCGTGGAAGACTGGCGATACGTTGCGGAAGTGACAATCAGTTTATGGAGTTGTTTCAGGCTCCAGTCGTTTTTGCGAAATTGAGTGGCCAGCCAGTCAAGTAATTTCGGATGTGAGGGGGGCTCGCCCTGGGTACCAAAATCGTTGACCGTGAATACGATTCCCCGGCCAAAATAACGACTCCAGATACGATTGACAGTCACCCTGGCTGTTAAAGGCTGTCGGGGATCAAACAGCCAACGTGCCAGGTCAAGACGATCAGGGCTGGATGTGCCAATGGGAGGCAGGACCGCCGGTGTATTCGCTTTGACTTCATCGGCAGGATTCAGGAAATCACCTCTTACCAGCAAGTGTGTTTTGCGGGGTACTTTGAGATGATCGACTACCTGGGCCTTCGTGGTTTCTGCGGGATCGCGGGGGGCTTTTTTCCGATGTGCAAGTTCCTGCGCTTTCCGTTTTATTAACTGGGGATCAATGGTGCGAAAATAATCCAGCAGTTCCTGGCGTTGTTCTGCCGTTCTCTGTTCAACCGGTGTATTGAGTGTCTCGACTACCAGGTCGGTCATTCCAGTGAGAGGCAATGGTGCGTCTGCAGTTGAAAGTGAAATGCGAAAGCGTCCCAGGTTATGATATGTTTTTTTCGTGGTGGACTGCTGCAGTGAAACAGTGACCAGCGTACCTTTTTCAAAACCAAATGGTTTTTTTACTTCAAATGTGGCAATCTGTTTTTTCCCCTCCTGGGGAGCAATTGACCAGCCAGTATGAGGACTGTTATTGATGACACGATCAACTTTGTAGCCATCCATTTCAAAACTGGCCTGTGCTTTCTGTAACACAACCTTACTGGTCGACTCAGGTGATTCCAACGGAGCTGTATTGATCGTAAGCATCGTCAATTCGAAATCACCGGTGGCACTCCGTCCCGGTCCCTGTCTGGGCAGACTGGGATCGGTGAGTGCTTCGAGCCGAATCCCCTTTATGTTCTGTAGATCTGTTTTAAAAGTGATCGTATAGATTTCTGCGCGACCTGGGTTTTCACCTTCAGCCAGTATGCTGCGATCTGGCAGGATCTTCAAAGTGGTGTTCTGTTTGGCTTGTACGGTTTCCGGATTCAGAATTGTCCAGACCGGTTTTTTTTCCGGATTCTGTTTTTCCCATTGATTCAGAGCTGAAGCCAGCTGGTTTTGTTCATAATCCTGAATCGCCTGTACCAGAGGCTGATGAGCGATCTGATAAACCTGACTGGCTTTCTCAAAATTCGACTGCTCGGCGGGTAAAGGTGCACCGATATCAGGCTCTGTCAATGAATTGAAAAATGAATACAGGCGATAATATTCACGCTGGGTAATGGGGTCATATTTATGAGTGTGACATTGAGCACATTCGACTGTAAGTCCGAGCCAGATGGATCCCAGAGTATTTGTGCGGTCAACAGTACGTTTGACACGATCTTCTTCCGGGTCAGTTCCTCCCTCCGTGTTGATCAGCGTGTTACGATGGAATCCGGTAGCGACCAGTTCAGACAGAGAAGGCTCGGGCAGGAGGTCACCGGCAATCTGTTGCTGGGAAAACTGATCGAAGGGGAGGTCCTGATTCAAGGCATTGATCACCCAGGTCCGCCAGCGCCAGGCGTGTGGTCTTTTACGATCTTTTTCGTATCCATCGCTGTCAGCGTACCGGGCCAGATCGAGCCAGTGCCGGGCCCAGCGTTCTCCATAATGCGGAGAGGCCAAAAGATGGTCGACCAGTTTTTCATACCAGTCAGGGGTGGGATCGGAATTCCACTTCTGCCATTCTTCGACCGTGGGAGGAAGACCTGTCAAATCCAGATAGACGCGGCGGATAAGTGTGCTACGGTCCGCTTCTTCAGAGGGACTGACTTTTTCCTGTTCCAGTTTCTGTAGAATAAATGTATCGATGCCATTTATCACCCAGTCCTTTTGCTTTACCTCTGGTAAAGAGACTTTTTTGATGGGTTGGAATGACCAGTGATCAGAGCCAGACAGACCTGTTTTTGAATTGGCATCTTCGGGCCAGTCGACTCCCTGTTCGATCCAGCGTTTGACCAGAGCCAACTCATCTTTACTCAGCGGAGTTCCTTCACCTTCCGGGGGCATCTGGTCGCCATCCCCGGTGCCGGAAATGCGGTGAAAGAGTTCGCTTTTGTGGCTGTCACCGGGGGTGATGGCCTTGCCGCTGTCCCCACCTTCCAAAGCGCGGCTTTTCAGATCCAGGCGAAAGCCACCCTCCTGAACTTCCCGACCGTGACAGGAATAGCATTTGGCCTGAAACAGAGGTTTGATCTGTTTCAGGAAATCAATTTTGTCTTTCTCAGAAATCGCTTCTGCAGCAGACAGTAAAGCTGGATTGAGTATCAGAGAACTCAGGCTCAACAGCCAGAACATGGAATAGAAGAAGTGGTTCATTTGCTTGCCCTCATTATTATCAGGCAATTCAACGATCCGGGTGCGTCTCTGGAAGGCCAAAGCTGCTCCATTGCAGCATGGGAGAACAGGTAAGTCCCCTGGTTGATCGCTATTATTACATAATACTAAGTTATATCAGCGTATGTCAAATAATGGCTTTGAGATCCACTACTTAATCAGAAGATCACAGTATCCCTTATAATCTGGACTGGAATAGATAGAGAGGGATACTAAATGATCTGGTGTCTGTTAACTGAATGAACCGGATGTTTATTATTTTTCAGTAACCGGGATGGAAGCCTGAATGGGGAACAGCTTCAATAGCATCTTTTTGTTTGGTTTTGAACCATACTCGCAGAGTTCAAATGATTCCGCAAATTTGACCTGCTTCCCGACTTCTTCTCCATAGATGTTGATCAGTTCCGTGCGGTATTTATTCGCTTCTGATGATTGACGGCGAGACCAGGCAGGACGAAGAAATTCGATTCGCAGTTCTGGTGGATCAGCAGGGGGGACTTTGGCAGCACGTTCCGGACTGCCGCCAGCTCCTCCCTCCAGTGATTGAGATACAAGTTGTGCAACTGCTTTCAGTTTCTGATCGAATACATTATCAACGGCAACGACCACATCCGGTCGAAACGGATAGGGTTTCTGGAAACCGTCACTGGAGTACATGAAGACTGGATTTTTCTTGAGACGAGGGATATCAGGACAGAAGTAAGGCACGGTAACCATAAATGCGGCATCCTGGACAAGTACTCCGACGTACCGATGGTCTGGGTGATAATCCCAGGGGCGATGCGAGATGACGAGGTCTGCATTCCACTCCCGAATCAGTTTGACGATTTTCTTGCGGTTCTCCAGAGTCGGCAGTAATTCTCCATCGTGAATATCTAATACTTCCGATTCGACTCCCAAAATCTTTCCTGCCGCTTTGACCTCGGCAGCTCTGCGCTGGGCTAGTGTACCACCTGCCATCTCGAAGTGGCCAATGTCTCCGTTTGTCACTGAGACCAGTTTCACTTTATGACCCTGTTGCGCCCAGAGTGCTGCTGTTCCACCATTTTTGTATTCCGCATCATCAGGATGAGCACCAAAACAGATGATGCGTAACGGTGTCTCCTCGTCTGCCTGGAGTGATGGAATGTGGCATAAAAAAGAGAGCGTCAGGAAAAGTGTAGAGCAAATTGTATTTCTCAGGATCAGCGTCATGGTATTCAGCTCCGGTTATGGCAGGATGAATCAACGGACTTTTATTTAAAATACCTGAGAAGATGATTTGATGAAAGCGTCTCACAAAAAAAGGCTCGCAATTGCGAGCCTTAATTTAGCTGTTATTTCAAACCGGAGAGGTTTTGTTGTGAATTATTTTTCAAAGCTGCGGCCGGTCTCTGTTCGCGCTTTGGTTGTTGAGGCTGTCTCAGTAGAGTCGTTTCTGTCACGGGCACGTGCATGTGCCATGCCTACCAGTTGAGAAGCATACTGAAGTTCTGCCTGATTGAAGTAAGGAGATGGAGGAGCACCACCTAAGTGTTTGATTGACTTGGCGGCCAGTTCCTGCCAGCTCATTTTATCTGCCAGATGCCAGGCTGCAGCCTGTCCTGCCTGTTGATTTACACGACCGGTTGCTACGAAACGGAGCAGTTCCTGAAGAGCAGGGTCTTTTACCAGTTCTTCTGTTTTGACCATGCGGTATTCCATACGAGGCGCTGGTTCAACTTTACCATGTTCGAGGCAGACAGAAGTATAAGGGACGTAAGCTGTTTTTTCAGGAGGGATCGAGAAAAATCCTCCGCCAGCACCACCGGCTCCGCCACCCAGACCACCGCCACCTAGTCCACCACCCAGACCACCGCCGGCACCGCCGCCTGTTGTCTGTGCCTGACCACCACCTTGACCGCCACCCAGACCACCGCCACCAAGTCCACCACCAAGTCCGCCGCCCAGGGCACCCTGTTTCAGGACCTGAACCGCGAGAAAGGTTTCTGGCAGTTTCACATTGAGAGGTTTCTCACTATTGTTGGTGATTAGAACTTTACCACCCTTCGAGTTTTTGGCGATAATTTTGACGTCAACCACACCTGCTTCCATTGCTTCAAACAGATCGTCAGCTTTTTCTGCTGCTGGATCATACTTTTGAGGAGGGATTGGTTTTTGGCCTGCTTCCAGAGTAGTACTCAGACAGAGTGCCAGACAGGTCGCAGAAAAACACATCAATAAACGAGAAGCAGATTTTGTGGACAACATAGAAAACGTTCCTGTGGTTCACTGGAAGGATACCACGTTGAAGTGGTGTGAGATTAGTAATCACTCATCAAACTGAAATAGCTATTTACTACAACTATCCCAATATTATCATCTTACAGCATACAAATCGGGTCTGGCAACAAAAAGTTGTGCCGAAAGCAACTTTTTCACAACACAGACTGCCGGCTATTAAAGTCGAACCGGTCAGGTAAGCGTTGAGTCGTATCAGATTATGCCGATTAAAGGGGGCAAAACGGTGGCAGAACCTGACGGGGAGAGTCATAATTTTTTAAAAAGAGCCTGAAAACACGCTCACAGAAGTTAAACAACACTTCTGCTGAATTAAGTTTTCCGACTTATTAATGCGTTTGAAACAGCAACTTATGGGAATTCATCATGATACAGGAGATAACGGCTGCAAATGCCATCGATTACTTGAAAAAGAGGGGGCAGTTATCCACAGGGGAAGACGCTGTCGCTGAGGCACTTGCCTGGGGGGTTTCAAACATAGTCATACGTATAGACCGCCAGGCCGGCGATGATTTTGTCATCAAGCAGTCGCGGAAGCAACTGCGAACTCAAGCGGAGTGGTTCAGTCAGCTGGAACGGATCTGGCGCGAGTTAGAAGTGATGCAGGAACTTCAGAATCTACTACCGGCTGGCGTCGTTCCCCGTGTCCTGTTTGAGGATCGGGAGAACTATCTTTTTGCAATGGAAGCCATCGATAAGGATCATAAGGTCTGGAAAGCAGAATTACTGGATGGAATATTTGACCTCTCGATTGCTTCAAGATTGGGAAAGTACCTGGGGGCCATTCATCGATTGAGCTTTGACAACCAGTCATTACAAGAACGATGGGGAGACTGGATCATCTTTGATCAACTTCGCATTGATCCGTTTTATCGGTTCATTGTCAAAGCTCATCCGGAAATAAAAGACTGGGTGAATGATCTGATCGCCGAAATGGAAAGCAATCGTATCTGCCTTGTTCTGGCTGATTTCAGTCCCAAAAATATTCTGATTTCTGGAAACCAGGTTCATCTCGTCGATTTTGAAACGGCTCATTATGGAGATCCTGCATTTGATCTGGGCTTCTTTCTGAGTCATCTGATGTTGAAAGCTGTCTACTTTGGCGAGAGGGGTACAGATTGTATTCAACTCGTGGAATGCTTCTGGGATCAGTATCTGTCTGAAATAGCTCCTTTGTCAGAATCCAGAAATAAGGAAGCTGAAAAAATGCAGCAGCAGGAACTGGAGCGTCGTACGATCCGCCATCTGGCAGCATGTATGTTGTCTCGCGTTGATGGCAAAAGCACGGTCGACTACCTCGGTGAACCAGGTTTGCAGGATCGGGTTCGCTCGTTTTCGCTCTCGTTGATCCTTGATCCACCGTCTACGATTCATCAAGCCACGTTAAGATTAAGTGAGCTGCAGAAATCCTGAATGGATTCGGGTGAAGATAATGTTCCATTCTGATATCCTCATAGATAGAATCAGGGCTTGGCAGTTTATAATGATGAAGCTGGAAATCGAAGTTGGGAGTGTGATCTGAAATGACGCAAATTGAGTACGTCCACGCACGCGAATTATTTGACAGTCGTGGTAATCCGACAGTGGAGGTTGAGATCTGTTGTGCCGGTTCTCGTTGCGGACGTGCCATTGTTCCCAGCGGTGCCAGTACCGGAAAATTTGAAGCCGTTGAGTTACGCGATCAGGATGCGGATCGATTTGATGGTTTAGGTGTCAGTCAGGCAGTCGAAAATGTCAGGCGGGAAATCGCTGCTGCATTGATCGGACAGGATGCTTCGAACCAGAGTGGCATTGATGCAATTCTCTGTGAACTGGATGGGACAGAGAATAAATCCCGCTTAGGCGCGAATGCGATTCTGGGGGCTTCACTGGCAACCGCTTACGCCGCTGCGGAGTCCCAGGGGCAGACTCCAGTCGAGCGATTTGCTGAAATCTGGTCTGATTATATCAGTTCCGGCTTTGCAGAAGAATCGGAGCAGACCCAGCGGACGAATCTTCTGGCCCGGTCCATGTCTCTTCCTCTACCGATGGTCAATATGATTTCCGGGGGGCTGCACGCCGGTCGCAATCTGGATTTTCAGGACTTTCTGATTCTGCCTGTCGGCGCAACTTCCTATCGGCAGGCCTTTGAGTGGATTGTGACAATCTATCGCCGACTGGGACAGATTCTTAATAAGACCGGGCATGAAGGATCCCTCGTCGGTGACGAAGGCGGTTATGGTCCGAAATTAAGTTGCAACAGCGAGGCAGTGAAATATGTTGTTGCTGCCATTGAGGCTTCAGGACTGAACCCCGGTGAAGATGTAGCGATTGGACTCGATGTGGCCAGTACCCACTTCTATGATGCTGAGACCGACACCTACCATCTGAATGCGACGGGAGATGAAGCATTATCATCTGATGACGTAATTGATATGCTGGAACGCTGGGTCGACACGTATCCAATCATCAGTATTGAAGACGGTCTGGCAGAAGATGACTGGTCTGGCTGGAAGAAACTGACCGATAGACTGGGGCATCGCGTTCAACTGATTGGTGATGATCTGTTTGTGACCAACCCGAAACGACTGCAGCAGGGAATTGAAAGCCAGACAGCAAACAGTGTTCTGATTAAGCTGAATCAGATTGGAACACTGACCGAAACTCTGGAAACATTGAAGATGGCCATTAATTATGGTTACTGGCCTGTGGTTTCTGCCAGAAGCGGTGAAACAGAAGATACGACTATTGCCGATCTAGTTGTCGCTACGGGAGCAGGGCAACTCAAGGTTGGTTCGGTAGGACGCAGTGAGCGGCTGGCAAAGTATAATCAACTGTTGCGGCTGGAAGAGTCTCTCTCTGACAGGGCTCCGTATCATGGCGGAGGAATTTTTTCCAGTTTGCGATCCCGATAGAATGACATCGATTTACATATACAATAAAAAGCGTCTTCGATCAGTTCGAAGACGCTTTTTTTAATCAGATTAGATTCAGTTCAGTTGGAAGCGACTGTATTCGTTACCTGTTCTGTTGCGGGTAACAGGTTAATGTCCAGTGTTGCCAGTAATTGACCTTTGCTGTTCATAACATGCATTTTGGCTTCTGTTACTTTGGACAATCCGATCTGAGGCGTCTGGAAAGCCAGGACGCCGTCTTCCCATGTTTCGATTATTGCTGGCAGACCCATTTCATTGATCTCCAGGATAACCATACCCTGCTCGTCTCCCAGACCTTCTGCTGACAGTTGAAACCGTTTTCCGGAAACCAGTTCCAGGCGTTCCTGTTTAACCGGTTCCGTACTGGTTTCGGTTTCAGTAAATTCTGCTGTTACGGTTTCTTCAGAAACTTCAGCGACTGCTTCCCCCGTTTTGTTGGAATAGATGGGAGAACATGCTGTGATTACACAGGGCGTTATAATTGGATCGACACAGGTAACTGGATACCAGGGACGACAGACGGGAGGACACAGGGGGCGAGTATTGACATGAACCCAGGGACGATTCCGGTGATGATGTCCATGATGATTGTTGTGATGGCCATGAAATTTGTTGTGATTGATCGTTTTATGCTCAGTTTTGAAAGGACGCTGAGTTGCTTTGTGTTGTGGGTTGAACTGTTTGGGAGTTGATTTGAAATGATGGTTGTTTGTTTTTGTGTTGAACGATGTTTTGTAGTTGTTCTGTCTGGAAGAAGATTTGTTGTATCGAGAAAAACGCTGGTTCGATGAACGATGATTGTACTGTGAATGACCGGAACGATTATTGAAGTTCTTAGTTCGAGAATGATGGTTCCCCTGATGACTGAAGGAACGACTGCTAGAACTCTTGCTCGATTTACCGGAAAAACGATTGTTTCCAGCTGTTGCATTTCCGGAAACCAAAATCAGGGATACTGTAAAGCATGTGAACAGGGTGGCGGTCGTTTTCATCATTTCGTTCCTTAGTGTTTTGATTAAGTGTTGTGCTGTGTGTCTTACACTTAACCAAGCGGGAACGGATCAATTCTGTTACAGCAATTTTCAATAAAAAACGATAAATGGAAATGTGTACCTCTTCTGGAAGGTTTCTGGCTGAAACGAGCGGGTTTTCCGAGCTGGGAAACTGGCTGGAAATTATTTCAGAGAGGAGTGGACACGCCTGGAGAGTTCCTCAAGTGCATCCAGATCTGCCTGCAGGGTCTGAAATATACGAAAGATACTGACCGCTCCCAGGGTACCGGCTACAGTGAGAATGCCGATCGCGATTTTATCATTCAGGTTGATCATTGCCAGCGAAGCGATACTGAGTGTTGGCACCAGGAATGCCATGATCAGGTAAACCCAGCTCAAACGTTTGAGTTGCTGATAGGAATCCGGTGCTAACTGAGTGAAGTCCGAGTTCTGAATCAAGCGAGGGTAGATGGTATGCAGACTGAAATAGGTGACGCCAAAGAAAGGATAGCTGGCAGCGATCAGGCCGCACAGGATTAGTGAGCCCAGGAAATGAATATACGCGGTAGCGGGCAGTGAACCAATCGCATAATGCATACTGATCGGATATGCGATTCCGGCAATGATCCACTCCGCCGTACAGATTAAGGCTGCATAATGTCCCAGTCGCAGGCAGCGTTTCTGCATGACGATGCTTTTTTGCAGATCTGACTGAGGATCTGTTTCACTATCAGCGGCAAACCGCAATAGGAGCCAGGTTAGCCAGCCAATCAAGCCAAGTCCTGTCGGATAGGCGATCATATTGATTGCAGATTGAATTTTCCAGAAGGCATCCTGTGAATTTTTTAGGTGTTCGACAATATGTTTCTGGTTGTGAAAGAAGTTGAAGATGCCCGCCAGAATATTTGGGATTGCCACAATGAGGACGACGAGCGGAACTTCCCAGCCTTTGAGTATTGTAAACCAGCTTTTCGACGCGGGGAACAGGATCTGCTGTGCCCGGGGATTCAGGCAGAGTTCCAGTTGGCTGGCAAGTTCCGCGCCTGAACGCCAGCGGTGAGCCGGATCGGGAGCCAGGCATTTTTGCAGAACTGAAACCAGATGCTCCGGGCAGTCGGAAGGCAGGTGTTGAGGGTAGGCAGCTAATGAGATTCCCGTTTTACGCTGCTGGATCATCTGTTTCAGCAGATCGGACCAGCTGGATTGGATTGAGGGATCGTGGAAAGGACGGGTTCCCGTTAAGAGTTCTGACAGCATGAGTCCCAGCGAATACAGATCGCTGCGTTCGTCCAGGCTTTCAGGGAGTCTTGCATCCGTGGGGTCGTAGGCTTCGAGTTGTTCCGGAGACATGTACGCCAGGCTGCCTCCAAAATAAGCGGCTGGAGTTGTACCACTGACATGGGAACTGAAACTGATATTGAAGTCGGCAAGTTTTGGAATGCCTTCGGCGGTCAGCAGAACATTGGCAGGTTTGATATCCCTGTGTAAGACTCCCTTTTGATGTGCATAGTGCAAAGCCTGAGCCAGTCGGATGCCCAGCCAGCAGATCGATTCCGACCAGGATAATGTTTGAAATTTCTGATAAGTTAACGATTCAGCAGGTCTTGACTCTCCTCTTAGATCCAGAGACTGATCGAGTGCATTTACCAGAATTCTTCCCGAGCGTTCATCAGGAGCCGTATTGCGAACAATCTCGACGACTGACTGCAAAGTGCCTCCAGGCAGGTACTGCATATAGAGCAGTCGGATTTTCTGATCAGTCAGCAATCGCTGGTCGAAGACGCGTACGATGTTGTCATGATCCAGTTGGGCAAGTGTTTGTGGTTCATCACTGGAATCTTCGGATATTTTCAGCGCCACAATCCGCTGCATGGAATTTTGTCTTGCCTGAAAAACTTTAGCGAAGGCACCTTTGCCTAGAAGTGTTAACAGCTCAAAGTCATCAACGCAATCCCCCGGTTGAAACTGTTTGAATACCTGCAGCGGGGGATGATTTAGCATTTTTGTCGTGCTGTAAGCATGGTCGAGCTCAAACAGTTGTCCAAGCTGTGAGTTGGCCGTGGAAATTAAGCCAATATATTCAGCAGGGTCGACTTCGAAACCATTTTGACGGCGGAGGTGGAATTCCTCATACAGCAAATCGACAGGGACCTCTGGTTCTTCCAGAATGGGAAAATCGTCGAGGTATTCCAGAATTCTTTTGGGAAAATTAAACTGTTGCCAGCGAAATTCCAGATCAATTTTTATCAGCTCGATCAGTAGAAATCGGTGTTGAGGATCAACGACAGACACATAGTCCTCCAAATTGGGTGGGGACTGGCGGGATTCCCAATCACTGACAAACCGTTCCATGGCCTGAGTCAGTGCATCAATCACAACTTGACTTTCTGAAAGCTTCTGGTTTGGCTCTGAAGCAGACAACTTTAAGCTCCCAAATTACTGAATGAAGATCCGACTTGGATTAACGCGAAACTTTCAGTGGATGAACGGCTGTGTTGATGATATAACGATGTCAGGTATACATGTCAGACAGGCATGATAACCAATTATGAACGGGTGGGAAAGCTGAACGTATCACCGAATCGTTGGACCTGACTTAGCAGGAATTGATGTGGATTATGACGACTGATATCGAGATTCTGGTTCAGGAGATCAAGTCGGGGAGTGAGCCGGCTTTGCTGACTTTTCTGGAACGGCATCGGGCTCCTTTACTGGCATTCATTAATAAAAATATGAGTGATGCCCTCAAATCTAAAGTGGAAGCGGCTGACATCCTGCAGGAAGTCTCATTGAATGCCGTCGATTCATTTAAGAGCATGGACTTCGAACAGAAACCTCCATTCAACTGGTTATGCCACCTCGCAGAACGCCGGATTATTGACAACCATCGGAAATACTTTCAGGTTCAGAAACGTGCAGCCGGACGCGAGGCCAGGCAACCGGTCTCTGCTGAAGGTGCAGGGCAGGGGTTTATGGATTTGCTGGTTGCCAGTATCACCAGTCCCAGCCAGGCATTTTCCCGTGGGGCCCGGGAAATGAAGCTGCTGCTCGCTTTAGAGAGACTGCCTGAAGAAGCCAGGGAAGCAATTCGCCTGAAATATGTAGAGGGGATTCCGACAAAAGAGATTGCAGAGCAACTGGATAAATCTGAAGTTGCCGTCCGTGTGATGATCAGCCGGTCGATGGTCAAGCTTCAGGAACTGCTGAAGCACGAAGATGAATTCAAAAGTCTGCTTGGATAAAGCTGATTCAGCGATAAGGTGAAACGCTACTCTTCCTCTTCCGCTTCTTCAGAACTCTGCGGACCCAGTTCGGTGTTGATGCGATCAATCAACTGTCGCAATCGGCCGAGATTCTTGCGATTGAATATTAGGGAAATGCGCGGCAGATCGGCGAGGTGCTCATCGTCCTTTTCCAGCTCGTGTGCTTTGACTTTTGTGATAATCCCGGAATCAAGAATATCCTTGAATTCATCATTCAGTTTCTCAATGAATTCATTACTGGGTTCGACATGCAGGCGAAGTACGAGCCGCCCTTTGACATATCGCATACTGTTATAAACGCTGTAAAAACCGATCACTTCATCAACGGCGTCTTCCAAGTCGTCTGTGACATGAAAAAGAGACAGGTCTTCTTTGGAGATTAATTCCTGTTTTAAGAGATTGTTTTTAAGGAATTCTTCCCAGTCTTTCCAGTAAGATCCTCCCGGAGCATCCAGCAGTACGATCGGCATAGGATCGCGTTTTCCCGTCTGAACGAGTGTCAGAGTCTCAAATGCTTCGTCGAGGGTCCCAAATCCGCCTGCACAGCAGACAATCGCATGGACTTCTTTGACGAACAGGAGTTTTCGAGTGAAGAAGTAGTTTAAGTTGACCAGTTTTTCGTCTTTATGGATTACGTAGTTGGGCTCCTGCTCGAAGGGCAGCATGATATTGACGCCCATCGACATGTCGGTTCCCGCGCCGACATGGGCAGCTTCCATGATTCCGGGGCCGGCACCTGTAACAATCATCCATTTTTCTTCCGCCATTCTCCGTCCAAACTGCAACGCCTGCTGATAGGAAGGATCGTCGGGGTTTGTGCGGGCAGAACCAAAGACGGTGACTTTGCGCTGTTTTCGATAGGGAGTGAAAACCTTGAAAGCATACCGTAATTCCTTCAGGGCCCGGTCCAGGATTTTCAGGTCGCCGCGGGTGGCCTGGTCCTGTTTGAGTTTATCGGCCGTCTCTTTGATGCTGGCAACGATAGACTGATGCGGATAAAGTTCCGAACTGTGTTCAGTTGGTAATACATCAGATTCTGAGACGCCGGGGCGTGTTTTACGATATTTCCTCGACATGATCCATTAATCCTTTAACATAGCGAGTCGAGACGAATGTGAGAACCAGACTCTCCGGTCAGCCCATCAGGGCATCCAGTGCTTCATCTCTGGTCTCGTAAATAGCCCAGAGTGTGTCCAGTGCAGTGATACGCAAGAGTTCGTTGGCCATCTTACTGGCACCACATAATACTAACTCTCCTCCTCGGCTGCGAACATGTTTGTGACAGCGCAGCAGCAGTGCCAGAAACACGGAGCCGAAATAACTGACATCACTCAGGTCGAAGACGACCATCGGGATTTCGACTTCCTGCAGCGGTGCCATGACAATATCAGCGGCCTGTTCAATCAGATCCCAGCTCATTGACTCGACATTGCTCGCAGGAATGATTACGACCGTATTTCCATGCCATTCCAGTTGAAAGTCGTCGTGGTAGTTAGCCATGTAGTGGTTCCGCACTGATGAAAACATTCTTTGGAGAGAAATTATATTATTTAGTACCCATGATACTGATATCCCGGAGAGGAGAACAACCATCAAGTACATCAAAAACAAGAATTCATACTTAACGCCCTGTAAACAGTCGCGAACCTTGTCCAGAGTGTTGTGTTTGCCACCAGTTCATCCAGATTTTAGCCTGATCTGACCGGTCCTGTTGCGGGTTCAGATCAGCTGGCTGCTCCGAGTCTGGTACCAGTTTATCAAGGCTGTTCAAGATTTCTTTGAGCGTAGAGTTGTTTCGCTCGGTCCAGGCCATCTGGATCAGAGGTTCTACAAAACGTGTCTGTCCGGAATTACCCATTTCCTGTACGGCTTCATTTTTCATCGCAACCTGAGTGTCATTTGAGATTCGCAGCAGTTCCTGCATACCGGCAAAATCACCCAGCCGACTGAGCGCTACCACCGTTTCGAAGCGTACACGTCGATTTGAGTGAGTCAGTAGAGAACGAAGTGAAGGCGAGGGATTCTGGCTTTCGCCTGGTTTCTGTATTCCAGAGATCGCAATCGGGTTGTGGCACTTGCCGATCGCCCTGATGGCAGCCAGCTGAACCGTGTGGTTCTTATCATCCAGCAATGGGAGCAGCCAGTTTGCATACTGGGGTAATCCATGAGAACCAAAATACTCACAACCCAGGATTCGGATGTCAGGCCAGTTATGATTGATTGCCAGCAATGCCAGTTGCGCAGCTTCATCGTAGTTGTCTTTTTCAACAGCTGACATCACAATTCGCCAGACCAGCCGATCCTGTTCGTGTGACATCAGCTTTCGCAGGCGAGATACAACCACCGGGTTCAATGATATGTTCTGTGAACTGACAAATAACTGTTGTGCGGCTTCGCGTCGATCTGTGATGTGGGGACTGGTCAGTTGATTCAATGCAGCATATTCAGGAGCCAGGTTAACCAGTAAATCAGTATAAATTTCACCGGGGATTTCGATTGAAGTTTCTCTGATCAGTTTCTCCAGCACTTTAACTTCGGCAGGACTGATGTTAGCAAGTTCCTGGTAGGCCTGTTGATATTCAGATGATTCGCGAGGTTGGTTGATCAGGTTTTGAAAATAGGACTGAATTTCGGCAGCGCGGCCCTGATTGATTTCCTGCCCGGACTTAAGTCCCTGTTGCATGAGCTGTCCCCAGAAACTTCCCGTGAGCTGGCCACTCTGAACCAGGTCATTGACAGCAGCAACGCGTTCTTTTTGCGGGGCTTCGATGGAGATTGATCCGCCCAGGCCTGTCCGGTCAACGAGTTGTATAATGCTTTGGCGACGTGTTTTATAGACTCCTTCCTGGATCCCATCCAGCAGTAATGGTACGGCAAGATCATCTGGCCAGCCTGAAATGGCTTGAATAACAGTATGCTGTACCTGAGAACTGCGATCATTGATCAATGATCGCAGATGAAGCGCGGATTCAGCAGTTGGAGTTTTTCCCAGGCCTGTGGCGACTTCAAGTCTGACAGCGGAGGATGTATCGTCTTTGAGAGGGATAAGATGCATCGGCCCCCAGGAACTGAGACCTTTTACTGCAGCAACACGAATATTCTCTGCAGGACTTTGCGCATACTCTTTGAGAATTTGCAGTGCTGTTTCCGATCCCATCATTCCCAGGTGTTCGATGGCTTTAGTCTGAACTACCAGATCTGCATCTCTCAGTTGAGAGGTGAGAATTGTTTCAGCATCAGGATGGCGAATTAATGCGGCCCAGTAACCAAAGTTCCAACGCATATTTGCATCGGAGTCCCAGCGAACCTGCATGATATTGGCAGGCCATTCGTCGGGGTTGAAACTACGAGGTTCATCAGGATGGGCCGCCAGCTTTTGTTCAGTATGAAACCAGAAACCATGTAGAATACAGGCTTGCATTGCTGCTCGTCTCAATGATTTCGGTGCAGTTGCATTTTGCTCACTGATTTCCAGCGACTGTTCCAGAGAGGGGATTCCAGCAGGATGCGTGAATCGGGCCAGGGCAAGATAGAGTTCGCTTCTCAGTTCAAGGGAAAGGTCAGGACGCTGAAGTCGCTGGGTTAATCGATTCCGTGTCTCGAGTGGAATCGCATCGGCTTGAGACAGTACCAGAGAGATCGCATTCAAGGCAGCATGTTGCATTGCCTCTGATACTGTAGGCTGCTCTGATTTACCGGAATTATCTTTAGTATTATTCTGTGGTCGCAGTGGGAGTTCCAGAGCCACTTTCTCGAGGGTTGGCAGTGCCTCAATGGCCGTTGCAGGCGATAAGGTAGCCCAGAGAATCGCCGCGTTCCAGCCGGCCAGATTATCCCACGTTGATAATTCCTGCAATGCTTCAAATTTGTCGAGTCCGTGATTCTCTGATCGTTTTGAACTATGGTTTTTATGATCGAAGAAATAATCCTGAAACGCGTTAAATGACCAGCTTTCCGGTTTCTGCTGTTTTGTTGGATTATTCGAGTCAGATTGTGCTGTCTGATCGGGTACTGATGGTTTGGATTTGGGCTCAGGTTCTGAAGTCGTCTGTTCAGGGGGAGTCAATGGTTGCTGATTACTGATTTCACTTAACAGAGAGTTCTGGTCAACCGATCCAAATACCCAGCGTTGTACCTCAATCGGTGCGAGATGATACTCTGCGCTGTCCTCCTGAAAGGTCTTCCATTCCAGTTCCGGAGACCAGTGATGATTTTTGACCCACTGATCACGAGAAAGATAAACCTGTAAGCCTTCCAGGTGTTTTGGTACTTTTCGTGTCACTTTCTCTTTCAGGGATGCAGCTAACGGAGTTTCTCGCACGTTTTGCAGCATGCTTTTCTGGCAGCCGGATAGTGAGGCGCAGCATAACACGATTCCGACCCAGAACGGTTTCCAGGAAACTCGTTTGAATTCAGAAAATGATTGTGAAATAAGATTTCCGCAAAGAGAAGCAGAATTCATGTGCGCGAGGGGTGCTGAGTTAAGATGACAGGAAGGGAGAGAAGTAGAGAGTTGAAACAGTAATTTATCAAAAAAACGCTTATCGTAGAAGACCATTCTGGACTTATCTCATGCGCTCAGAGGGGGATGCGGTCGAGAAATCAGGCTTTCTTATACAGCTTATTCTTCCTGCTTTCCCTGTTTTAGATCGACAGGCATCCATTCTAGCGGTATTCGGGAACTCATTTAGCTTGAAGTCTTTAGAGCTCTCTGTCATGCTCGTTTCCTGAGTCGCTTATTTTACCAGGGGTGACATTTTCAATCAGGAGAGAAAACCATATGTTAAAAAAAATAATAGTGGTCTGTTTCATCTTTGCTGTGTCTTCGATGTATGTTTCCAGTGAAGCAGCAGAGAAACCGGAAACCGGAAACCAGTCTGCCGCCGAGCTGAACACCACGATTCCCGTGAAGATGAAATATCTGCTCTATCTTCCAGAGAACTATGATGAAAAAGAAAAATGGCCTCTAGTTCTGTTTCTCCATGGGGCAGGAGAACGGGGAGACGATCTGGATCTGGTGACGGTCCATGGCCCACCGAAGCTGGTTAAAAACGGCAAACAATTTCCGTTCATCGTTGTTTCTCCGCAATGTCCTGAAGACCAACTCTGGCAACCGGTCGAACTGACTGCGCTGTTGAATGACATCGAGAAGAAATATAAGGTCGATAAAGACCGCATCTATGTGACTGGTCTAAGTATGGGAGGCTTTGGTACCTGGTCACTGGCGGCTTATACTCCCTATCGATTTGCTGCCCTGGTGCCTATTTGTGGGGGCGGGGAAAAGTTCTGGGTCAAGAAAATCAAGCACGTTCCGATCTGGGTGTTTCATGGGGGTAAAGACACTGCAGTCCCTCTGGAACGGTCCCAGACTCTGGTGGATGTCCTGAAGAAAGAAAAGTCCGACGTGAAATTCACCATTTATCCAGAAGCAGGCCATGATTCCTGGACAGAAACTTATAATAATCCGGACATCTATGAATGGTTATTGCAGCAGGTGCGCAAGCCGGAAGCAGAGGTGAAAGCGGCTGAAGAAAAAGAGGCAGCTGCCCGTAAAGCAAAGCGGGCTGCTGCCAGAAAGAAAAAATAGAGTGCCTGTCAGATTTACTGAACCAGTCCTTTGGTGAGTTCCATGAATGCCGTTTCCAGGTTGATTTCCTCTTCACGGAACAGGCTGAGTTTGAACCCCTCGCTGATCAGCAGCGAGGGGATGAAGGTATAATCTTTCACATCACTTTTTAACGTCACCAGCATGACGTTTTTCTGGACTTCGAGTTTGGAAACCAGCTCGTGCGCTTGCAGCAGTGCAGCCGCTTTATCGGTATTCTCGCCTACACCAACGTGCAGAATGATTTGTTGTCGCGCCTTTTTCATCACTTCGTCGACATTGTCATCAACGATGAGATTTCCTTTTTCGATCATGCCGACACGCGTGCAGACGTCAGCGAGTTCGGGAAGAATATGACTGGAAACAATCACCGTCTTTTTCAGTTCTCCCAGTCGTTTCAGCAGATTACGAATTTCAATTCTCGCACGGGGGTCTAATCCACTGGCTGGTTCGTCGAGTAGAAGTACCTGGGGTTCATGCAACAGTACGCGTGCCAGGCCGATTCGCTGTGTCTGGCCGCGGGAGAGCTGGTTGACCATTGCATCCCGCTTGAACGTCATATCGACCAGCTCCAGCTTTTCCTCGCAGATTTTACGACGCTGGGGACCTTTAATCCGGTAAGCAGAGGCAAAGAATTCGAGATATTCAATCACTGTCATATCATCATAGACGCCGAAAAAGTCTGGCATGAACCCGACCAGGCGTCTGATTTCTTCCGGATGGGTATAGATAGACTTTCCACACACATAGGCTTCACCATAATCCGGGCTGAGCAAGGTGGCGATCATCCGCATGGTTGTCGTTTTACCAGAGCCGTTCGGACCGATAAAACCAAAAACATCCCCCTCACCCAGGCTCAGGTTAATGTTGTTAACAGCGATCAGATCGCCATAGCGTTTCGTTAAATTCCGTGTTTCAATCACTCGTTATCGCTCCCGGATGGTGTGTCCTGCTGATCTTTGGTCTCTTTGTCTTCTTTATCTAATGACGGCAATTCATATTGAATATCGACTGAAATGCTTACGGGGATCACGACTCGAATATAAGTATCCTGATGTTCCTGCTCGAGTTGGTTCTGATCCAGTTCTGCTACACTGAGTGGTGTGTCCAGACGAGCGAACAGGACCGCTCTCCCCAAGCGGAGTTGTTCTGTCAGATCCAGTTGTTCGCCTGAGATATTCGAAAGCCCGGTATAGCCATAACCTCCTGACATCTCATGAAACGTCAGGATTTTGAGGATTTCATAAGCATTTTTGGCAAACGGATTATAATCTGTCTGTACTGTTACAATTGTCGCGTTGTTCTGCCCTTTTTGTTCGATACGACGAGAAACAGAGCGGGTCAGGTATCCTTTTATGTTTCTCGATTCGATCCGGGGACCATTGATTGACCAAACCTGGTTGGCCGGGATGTAAGATTGATCGAGCTGTTCTGGATTATTGACCGGCAGATAAACACGATTTCCATAGGCGAGTACCCAGTCTTTCAGCGAACTGGAAAATTGATGTGTAAGCGTTCCCGAAAGTTGTCCCAGGTTATTACCTGTCAGATTGGAAGTCACCAGATCTGATTGCTGTTGATTCCACTCTGCCAGCAGACTTTTGGTTCCCCACTTCAGTACGGGCAGGTTTTCAATTCCCGTAGATTGTTCAGAGAACTGGTATGCTGGACCGGTAATAGTGCCTTCCGCAGATCGATACATTCCTGCAAACGTTGATTCCGGTAGTCCGTTCCAGTTGAGATAAGTGGGAAAGTGGGGCCGATCTTTCGATTGAGAAGGAACGGATGATTTGACGCTGACCTGATATCGACGCGTTTCCGGGCTGTATAAATTCAGATAAAATCGTCCGCGCATCTGTCCCGCCGAAACATCGTAGTCAACGACGTTTAATTGAGTCGAGAGCAAGGCGTTGCCATTATCTTTGAAGGCTGTGAAGCCACCCCACGCGATGGCAATGAAAACCATTGCCGGGAAAGTGAACCAGGTGATATGAGGTTTTTTCAAGACCCTGTGAACCAGGAAATAATCGAGGGGACCGATCACCAGCAGATAAATCAGGATCAATGCCATGACCCACCAGTGAGATGGTCGTTCGATACCCGGGAAGGTCTGCTGGGAATGGAAGAGCTGTGTTTCCAGTTCTGATATCCCGGTCTGGGAAATTCTCTTTCCCAGAACCGCGTTTTGTTGACTGGAAGCGATGGGCTGTTTGGCTCGCGTTGCCAGTTTGCGGCTCAGATTATTTAATCCGTCCCAGTTTATCAGCGGGCTGGTGTTGAGGTCTAGCGCCAGGAATGTGACGATTCCCAGTCCGTATGGAACCCGGACTAACAGTGGGCCATCGAGTCCTGTGGCCAGAATTTCGCCAGTTGAGATTTCAATACGACTGGCAGTAGCCACCCCGCGAATTCGGGATCGAACAGCAGCATAAAGCTCTAGACTGCTTAAATCGCGGACACTGGTAGTACCGAGAGTTTTTACGGGAACCCAACTGGCATATTGACTATGTTGATAAGCTTCAATATCAGCTCCGACGCATAAGACCAGATGGCCGCCATTAGCAACCCACTTGCGAATGGCTTCATTTTGTCGAGGTTCCTGAGAAAAATCGGCATCCACAACCAGCGTGTCGAGAGTATCGTATCCATAGGGGGACTCGGGAAGAGATGACTGGTCTTCAATCAATGCAGCGTACTCGTCGCGATTCCGGTCTAGGTCTGACAGGGAGTCGGGGGAGACCGGCTCCAGTCCAGCAACAGAGCCAATCATGGCCCATAGTTCGACTGATTGTTTTAAACCAATTCCGGTAAATTGATTTTGGTTCGAACGAGGTGTGAAAGAAAACTCTTTCAGAATTGATTGAGTCTGTGCATCCCGCAGGCGAACTTTAAGTGGACTGTCCAGCAAGCCAGTTTTAAATTTAGAAAACAGTCGGTGGGTTCCCGGTGTCTTGAGTGAATATACCTGGGAAGGTACTTCAGTGGGATTTCCATCAGGCGAGCGCGCAATCACAGATAATTGCACGTCGCGGGGACTGTCTGTCGTTAATTCCAGATAGACTGGAACCCAGCGTCCTACTTTATACAGACCATCAAAGCCAACTTGCAGATTTGTGATTTCCAGGCTGCCTGATTTCTGCTCTGCTGCACAGGCAGGCGAACTGTTTAGCAGGGTACTCAACAGCAGGACCAGCAGAGACGAGAATCGAAAAAAGGAAGATGATTTCATGTGGTTATATTCTGGTTTCGATTAAGCGATGTCTCGCCTGGAGACCAGTTTCGGTAATGACGGTGTACGAAAATATCGAAGGACGTTCTAGTCGCGATAGGGGTTGTTTACAGGAACCAAATGATATTATGGCTTGGATTTGCACCAGTCTCAATGCATTGCCTTTGCAAATAAAGGGTTTCCGCAGATTAACCTGTTATTCATTTAAAGACTGCCCGTCAGATCACTAAGCAACTTACGGAATTTATCAATTGCCACCTCGGGAATCGTGTGTGGGCCGACAAATTCGGAAAAGTCCACAGTAAAATCATGCTGTTCCAGCATCTCTTTTAGCCAGATGGCACCAGCATAAGGCAGGATGGGGTCCTGTGTTCCGTGGCTCTGCTGAACAGGAAAACGGGGTGACTGATCAGCCAGGCTTCCCCAGCGCTGTTCACAAAGCAGTGTGCCGGACCAGATCACCAGTGCAGCCGGTGGTTGTGGCAGTTGAAAGGCGATTTCGGTCGAGACCATTGATCCTTGTGAAAAACCAGCCAGTACGATCCGGGAAAATGGCAATCCCGATTCCTGTTGAACAGCGAGAACAAATTCCTGCAGTTGTTGACCGGCTTCAATTAAACCGTCTGGAGTTTTATCCCGCTGGTCGCGGATTGTTCCGGAAGCAATGGCGGCATTCAGCTCTGCGACATCCAGCATCCACCACGCACGACCGCCGGGCATTCCCATCTCCAGTAAGGAAAGTGGCGCAGCGGGAAATATGAACTGTACACGTTCTGATATTTGTGGCTGATTTCTAAGGATCTCAGGTCCCAGGGGAACAAGATCATCTCCTGGTGCACCAAATCCATGACTGACGATTGCGATGATATCGGGGGACTGATCGGCGGGTAAATTATCATAGATCTGACAATTGAGCGGACCAAACTTACGAGTTGTGAAGGGCATGGTATATAAATCTTCCGAAGTATTTGAACAGTCTAAGTTTAAGATGGAATTGTGATTATATGCTGAAGGGGACATGGGAGGAAAGGGCAGGCAATCTGCTTTCGCCTGTATTGGGATCAATTTGAATCAACTGTTATCGAAACTACAGCAGATCCGGAGAAATCCTAAATGCATTCGCAGAGGTAGAAGAGAAGTGGCAGGTTTTAAGTATCGGGACCTCAATAGTTTAGCTCCAGTGAAGATATTACGATGCTATTAAGGAACGCGTTTTGCCCCTGATCATTCCAGTTGTTCTCATATCCTGGCAGGCAACAACTCTTATCTGACAGCAATGGATGGTTTACCTCGTGCAGGAGGAAAGCAAGATGTATCGGACCACTATGATTCAATTTAATATCGCAGTCGTTTTACTTTGCACGTTACCTGCGAATTCCCTGTGGGCGCAACAGACGGATGTCGCGACTTTGGGGAGGAGGCTTAATCAGGACTCATTTACGATCTGCAGGGAGATTCGCACGAATTTTCGCGGAATCAGAGGTCAACGCCTGTTATTTGATAAGGCATATGAAATACATGAACTCGCAGATAATATCCATCGGATGATGATCTTGCAGGCACCAGTGCAGGGCATGCAGCAGGCGTTATCAGATCTGGAACGCCTGGTTGATGATCTGGATCATTCTCTGGCCATGATGCAGTTACCCGTTCTCAGGGAACCAGTGATTCGACCAACGGGACCCAATGGCTATATTTTCGAGGGAGGCAACGGATACCCACAGCCACGGTTTCAATATCATGGATATCCTTACCGGATGATTCCAGAGCGAGAAATGAACCATTTGAGTCAGACGCTGGAGGGGATGCAGACTGCTATCAGCCAACTGCAGTCGCAGTTCAATCCACAGCCTGTCCGTCCCCCTGTTCGTGAAGTCTTTCCGACCCCTGTTCCTGAACAGGAATTTAAACAAAATCGTTCACAGCCAAAAGCAGGACCGATCGGGCCATCGATACCGGATCAGGAGAATAGATGGCAACCTGCTCGAAAATCACTTCCTCAGTTTCCTTCGGCACAGCCGCCCAAACCGAAGTCGCCTGCGAGTGGTGGTCCAGAATTTTTACCGCCACTTCCTTCTGCAGACTGAGGCTGAAGTCAATAGTACACTGGATCCTCTAACGCTTGTGTTTTCTTCGATGATAGATCACTATTGATTCAGAAACGATTTCTGAATGTGATGTGTGTCTGTCTGGAAGGAACAGTGATGGAATTCGATGTTGAGGAAGTGACTGCTTACTTGCATCAGCATATTCCGGTAACACGTGCCATGCAGTTCAGCGTATTGCCTGTAACAGATGGTTCACTGAAACTGAGTGCGAAACTGGTTCCCAATCTGAACCACCAGGAAACCGCCTTTGGGGGCAGCATTGCGAGCCTGGGAATTCTGGCAGGCTGGACTTTGATTCATCTAAAACTCAGAGTTGATCAACCGAATTACAAAATCGTTATCCAGAAAAGTGAAATCGAGTTTTTAAAGCCGATTGAAGCCGATTTCATTGCAGAGTGTCCGCTGCCTGGCGAAGGTGTATGGACGCCATTTCATGCCAGTCTTCAGCGAAAACGTCGCGGACGAATTACGTTGGAATCAACCGTCAAAGTGAACGGTCAGATCGCGGCAGTCATTAAGGGAATCTTTGTTGCAAAACTGTTGTGAAGAATGGCTGAGTGCCAGCTATTTTTGATGATCCGGATTAGGGGATTCTGGTTCAGCCGAATCCAGATTCGGTGGCGGCACCAGACTCGACTGGTTTTCGTAGTATAAGTGAATGTCCCGTTGAGGAAAGGCAATTTCGATTCCTGCCTTGGCGTATTGTTCATGGATGGATGTATGGATTTGATGAATCACAACCAGACGTTTTTCCAGATCCGGCAGATAGGCCCGCAGTATCAGGTTTAAGGTACTGTCCCCGAAGGATTCAAACGTAATACTTGGTGGCGGGTCTTCCAGAATCAGCGGATGATCCATGAGAATTTTTAAAGCGATATCAGAGGCATGATTTGTGTCTGAACCATACGCCACACCCACGGTGATGGTGATACGGTTTACAGAATCGGTTAAAGTCCAGTTGAGGAGTTTACCGGTAATGAAATCACGGTTCGGGACAATATATTCCTTGCGGTCCCAGTTGGTGATTGTGGTGGCACGCATGCGAATTCTGGAAACGATCCCGGTGATCTCGTCGACGGTGATGATATCACCAACACGGATCGGACGTTCAATCAGCAGAATCAGGCCAGAAACAAAATTCGCAAAGATTTCCTGAAGCCCGAAACCGAGGCCGAAGGTTAATGCGGTCGCCAGCCATTGCAGTTTTGTCCAGCCAATCCCCATGGTCGAGAAGACCACGAAGATTCCTATTAGCGAGACAAAGTAGCGGGCGAGTGTGGTGATCGCGTATTTGACCGAAGCGTCGAGTGGTAATCGCTGCAGGACCAGAAACTCCAGCAGACCGGGTGCATTGTTCGTCGCCACTATGGCAAACACAGCAAGGATGATTGCGATTCCAAAGTCGAGGTAAGTGACCGGTTCCAATCGTTCTATAATTTTGCCATCATCGCCGACCACCTCTACTGTGGTGGTCCAGACTTTGTAGTCGCCACTATCCAGCCAGTTGAAGGCGGGCAGGGTATCCCCCCAGATCCAGAATGCCCCCACCAGCAGAATAACCACCATACTGGCATTTACCAGTTTTTTGATTTGCGCGGAGATCTTGGTAAGGTCTGCGGGGTTCTCTTCTTCAGTAGTAATACCAGCTATATTTGTCTCTGAACTGGACTCAAGCGATTCCTTGCGGATGGCATCCATTCGTTCCTGATTCTGCTGGTAACTGAGTTTACGGTGGTGAATCAGGATCCAGCGTAATAAAATTGCCCGGAACAGAACGACAACCAGAAACAGCCAGAGCGTCAGAAAGATCAGGTGAAACAGGCTCATGGCGGTGAAGTAGAAACCAATCAGAGCCAGGAAGATCAGTAAGCAGGGGACAAATAAGGTAAGAAAATAGACTACATACTTCAGTCGGTCGTACCAGACTTCATGGTTGTAATTCATGATGGACTGAAACAGCCCGGAACGCGGGTGGAAAACACGTCTGGCAAAAATTGTATAGACAACCAGCAGCGCGGTAAAAAATAAACGTTCCAGCAGGTCCTGTGTACGGTCTACTTCTTTTCCCTGCAGCAGTAGCGTAATGAACAACAGGGGAATGGAAAAAGGGATGACCCAGCGGATGTTTTTACGAACATAGAGTACCGTCTGTTTATACCAGCCAAAATGGGATTCACCCAGACCGAGGGGACGACAGATCTGTCTGATGAGTTCCCAGAAGAAAAGCAGCCAGCCTACCTGGCGCAGGCTGTTATCCACGGCTTTGACAAAAGGAGGAACATCAGGATGGCTGCCCACGCGCCAGGCGATGAACCAGATAAAGCCAGGCCAGACAATCGCAATGAACAGGGTAAGAAATGCAACGCGCGCGGTAATACCAAATTTACGAAAACTGCTGCGGATGATTTCTTTGTTAATAATCCGTAGCTGCTGGCGCACATTGTAAGCCAGATACAACAGGCTGAGAAAACAGAAAACTGCTGTGAAGTAAATGACAGGATTGCTGACGACATCCTGTTGGACAGCGATGAAGAGCTGTTTCCAGTGCGTCGGTGAGAAAAGCCACCTGAGTGTGCTGGAGGTCTGTTTGATTTCAGAAAATGAGATCGGAGGCGAGCTTTTGATCCAGAAAATTCGTTCCTGGATGTAATCTGAATATTTTTCCGTCTCTTTAACCAGTTGTTGTTCGGTCGTATAGATGTCGAGCAGTTTGGAGAAGTAGCTTTTATTGCTGCGAATGAGTGTGTCTAAGTATTCTTTTTGCGTGCTGAGCGTTTCCTCAATAACATTTTTGAGATTAAGTTCCTCTTCTTCTGTCAGTTCATGCTGACTGTTATCACGGATTTCATCAAATACCTCATCGACGGAAGGGAAATCATCCCAGGCTTCGTCGAGCTCAAACCCTTTCAAATTGACTTGATCTATCGTTTTGCTGTATTTTTCGATGTCCTGTATTCGGTTTTCAATATCGGGCAGATTCGCCTGCTGATTGCGGAGCATTAAGCCAATCGGCCCGGTGAGACCAATCAACTCTTCTTTTGCCTTGGTCTGGTCAAACTGCTTTTTAAGATCTTCGAGAATCTTTGTCGTTTGCGAGTATTTTTTATCGGTTGACTCGATTTTTTTATTGAGGGCAACGATTTCTTCGGCGTAGTTCTGATTTTTCTCTGCGAGTGGCTGCAGCAGAGGATTTGTTTTGAAAACCTGTCGTTTTGCTTCTTTCACCCGCATGGCTGCTTCACGATTACGCAGCTGCTTGATCTGAGACTTTAACGCGTCAACTAACTCAGTCTGTTTTTTGACTTCGAGTTTTAAGAAATCCTGATTGGTGCGTGGGAATCCGATATTTTCTTCTGCCTCGTAGGCAGTCAGTTCGTTCCTTAACGCGGGTTTTTCCGCTTTTCGCATATTTAAACGGGTGAAGAGTTCCATTCGTCTGGCATCAGTGACAGCGGCAGGTTCGTCTGCGGGAACAGGCAGCTTCAGCTGTTTTTCCAGTTCACTGATTCTGTCATCCAGTTCGGTCGCCCGGGTTAACACTTCTTTCTGGCGATTTGACCGGCGTGCAATTTCTTCATCCCAACTGGAAGCAGCGGTTTTGTCCTGTTCCAACTCTGCTTCTTCCTGAACCAGTAACTGCTCCAACTGGGGGAGAGTCTGGTTCTCAGTGAATGTGGGAGCCGGTTTTTTATTCAGGTTCTCAATTTCAGCCTTTTTTTCTTCCAGACGCTGCATCGCATTCTGGGCAAGCGTTGAATACTTGGTGGCGTCAGCCTGAAAGTCGGCTGTTTTTTTGAGGTTGTTCAGAGACTGATTATAAAAATCGAGTGCTTTCTTCTGGTTTTCTTCAGAAAGATCTTTGACCTCTTTGAGCTGTTCAATCCGCTTTTGAACGGTATCGCTGGTGACCGTTGGTGTTTGCGCTGTTGTTGCAGGAGCGGGCGTTGATGGGGGTGGGGTAGGTACAGAGGAACTGTCCGGCGTCTGTCCTTCAACCCGGACGCTCAAATACAGTATGAGCGACAGACAGATGAAAGGTATTGAAAGTGATTTCAGCAAATCAGAACGTGCAGACATACGATATTAAGTTTCTCAAATAGATTAAGCTGGTTTGGCAGACTTTTAATAATACAGTGCAGCCCAGTTTAGTAGTTTCCTGTGGAATAGAGCAAGGCGGGATCAGAAGGCCCGGCTGATTCGCTCATTCCCTCAGGGGGATTCACTCTCCTTGAACCAAAAATGAGTTCCCCAGACTGCTCTACAGCGGCTACGATCAGAATGGGGTGGGGAGCTGATAATCTGTTCTATGCAGCAGAGATTCTGTCTCGACGGGCTGATGAGATTCAATCTCTTGTCGAATAAGTTTTAGTCGATGGCAGAGAATTTACTTGACAAAATTACCCACTTGTACGAATAATTTAGTATCTGTGCCTGAGTCGCAGATATCCTGCCTGATGTTCTCCTGTTAAATTCCCTTAACTGATCCTCTCACCGTGCAAATTAATTCCATTATAAATTACGAATTGCAGTTACACTGGACGACGCGATTATTGATTCGCGCCTGTCTTCTGCTTTCGTTGTGGAATCTGCCTTTTCCCTGGATCCATAATCATGATCTGGCTCTGGGAGCAGATCAGGGAAGCTGGTTACCTTCCCATCTCCAGGAGTTTCACGGAATTCCTGATTCAAGCGAGCAGGGCTGGCATCTGCATTTTATCTATTTTGGAACGGACAATTGCAATAATCCCCTGGAGCAGAAGTTTCCCGCACAGCATCATTTTATCGTGGGTGAATCTGCTCATTCACTTCCTGCCTGTGCAAACCTCGCTGCAGATCAGTTGCTGTCGTTAACAACTCTGGCTGCAATGACTGAACACGAAGTTCAAAAGAATCAAGCTCTCCCGGTTCGCGGGGACAAGGCGACTAGCCTGCATTTCATGCAGGCGTTCCAGCAGCGATCCCTTCATGATCTGATCAGTATTTCTCTTTGCTGATTCTGTTTCTCTCTGAGTAAACGACGTCTCGTTTTAACAGCGGGATTATGCGCAGAATTCTTTTATGACATTCTAAGCTCAGCATAATTCCTCTCTCATTTCCGTCGATTCGGGAGAAGAAACATGAAAATTCAGAATCAATTAATCCTGGCAACTGTCATTCTGGTTGCTGGTACTGGAATACTCTGGAAAGTATGGCCACAGGCTGCAGATCGCTTCATCAAAACTGAAGTACCAGCAGAAGAGAGTACTATTGAGGAATTCGAAACTGCAGAGGTCTCGCTTTCCAGTGAGAAGATGAAAGCGATTCATTTAACTGTGTCTCCAGTAAAACGGCAGAAATTGAATCAGACCCGGGTCGTACCCGGACGCCTGCAATACGATGACCGTAAGCATGTTGCTGTTAAGGCACCGACCGAGGGGATCCTGGTAGAAGTTCGGGTCAAACCGGGAGACATCGTTCAGTCAGGGCAGGTACTGGCAGTTTTGAACAGCAGGGAAATCGGGACCGCACGGGCTGATCTGTTACAGAGGATCGCAGATTACCAACTGGTAAGGAAACAGTATGACTGGAAATCAGCGATCCAGAATAATGTTCAGAAACTGGTCGACGCCCTGTTAAGCCATCAGGCAATGGATGACGTTGAAGCTCAATTCACTGACAAAAAACTGGGGAGTTATCGATCCCAGTTATTACCGGCCTATACGCGTTATTTACTGGCAGAAACGATCAATAAAAAAACGGCTCCCCTGGCCAAATCAGGAGCAATTTCACAACAGACAATCCAGATGCGCGAAGCTGATGTCCAGGAAACCAGGGCCGCTTTAAAAGCGTTATGTGAACAGTCAATCTATGATGTCAAACTGGAAAGGGACCAGGGGTTAGCTGACCTGAATGACGCGGATAATCGTATGACGATCAGTCGCCAGCATCTGGAATCACTGGTGGGCTGTGCGGTAGATCTTAATAATGCCGAATTAAAAGCAGCAGAAAAGTTATCGCGGCTGGAAATTATCGCTCCGTTTACCGGAACGATTGAAGAGAGAACCTTCAGTCAGTCCGAACGGTTAAATCGTGCTGATTCCCTGTTTACGCTCGCACAGACTGATACCCTCTGGGTGGCTGCCGATATCAGGGAATCAGACTGGAACTCGATCGAATTAAACACAGGGCAGAATCTGACCGTAACCGTCAATGCTGTTCCAGGTCGAACCTTTTCCGCACGATTGCACTATCTGGGACGACAGGTATCAGCCAGCACTAATTCAGTCCCTTTAATCGCAGAACTCAAAAATCCAGACGGAATTCTCAGACCAGGCATGTATGCTCAGGTACGCATTTCCGGCAAACAGCAGGCAGATGTGATTGCAGTACCTGCGCGATCAGTACTGGATGATGCGGCTCAGGAATTTGTATTTGTCAAAGAGTCGGAGAGATCATTCCGGCGCATCGATATTCAGTCAGGACTCAAAACAGAGGATTGGGTTGAAGTTCAGAAGGGGCTCAAGGGGGGAGAGCAGGTCGTAGAAGACGGCGCTTTCACCTTGAAGTCCGAACTGCTACTGGAAAGAGAAGAGTAGTTTTCCAGCGGTCCCATTCTTTCTGTTTTTCTGTGTTCTGATGGAGTAAAACTGATGCTCTCGCGTTTGATTGAATTTTCTCTGGCCAACCGTTTTATTATTCTGGTTCTGACATTTCTGATGGCAGCAGGCGGGATTTATTCCGCGATTCACCTTCCCATCGATGCGGTGCCAGACATGACCAATGTCCAGGTGCAGGTCGTAACCGATGCCGGTTTTCTTTCGCCTGTGGAAGTGGAGCGATATGTCACCTACCCCGTGGAAACGGTTATGGGGGGACTGCCTGCTGTTGAAGAAGTTCGCAGCGTGTCCAAGTTTGGTATCTCAGTTGTAACGATTGTCTTCGAAGAAGGGACCGACATTTACTGGGCGCGTCAACTGGTCACCGAGCGTATTACCATGGTTTCTGCTGACATACCTCCGGGGTACGGAACTCCGCAACTGGGACCGCTGACAACTGCACTGGGTGAGATTCTGCAGTTCGAAGTCCGTGGCAAAAATTACACTCCGATGCAGTTGCGAACGATGCTCGAATGGGAAATTGCGCCCAAAATGCGTGAAGTGCAGGGCGTCACCGAAATAAACACGCATGGTGGTTTTTATAAAACGTTTGAGGTTCGGCCCAATCCAGATCGACTTAACAGCTACGGGATTTCACTGGGTGAACTGTTTCAGCGGATACAGGATAACAACTCAATCGCCGGGGGAGGCTATGTTGTTCATAATCAGGAACAGCGATTTATTCGTGGGCAGGCATTGTTAAAAGATCAGCATGATATCGAAAATATCTTTGTACGCAACGATAAGAACAGTACGCCAATTCTGGTTCGGGATGTGGCAGAAGTCAAAGTCGCTCCAATGACCAGGCAAGGGGCAGTGACACGCGATGGACGTGGCGAAGCCGTCACGGGGTTGGTGATGATGTTAATCGGAGAAAATTCACGCGAGGTTGTGGCTGCCTCCAAGGCCCGCCTGGAAGAAATTGAGAAGACACTGCCCCCGGGAGTGATGCTGGAAGTTACCTACGACCGTTCTTCACTGATCAGTCGTACTTTGCGGACTGTGCTCACCAATCTGGTCGAAGGAGGGGTCCTGGTGATTATTGTCCTGCTGGTGATGCTGGGTAGTTTTCGAGCAGGACTGATCGTGGCATTGGCCATTCCTCTCTCCATGTTGTTTGCTACAAACCTGATGGCGGCGACTGGAATTACCGCCAGTCTCATGAGCCTGGGAGCGATTGACTTTGGCCTGATTGTAGACAGTTCGGTGATCATGGTTGAAAACTGTATTCGCCGTCTGTCCATGAATCAGTCTGGGAAATCGTATCTGGCCGTGATTCGCGATGCCGCAATCGAAGTTCGAAAACCAACGATGTTTGGCGAACTGATTATTTCCGTCGTCTATTTACCTATTCTGGCGTTGCAGGGCACCGAGGGAAAACTGTTTCGTCCGATGGCATTAACGGTCTTGTTTGCCCTAGCGGGATCACTGGTACTGTCTTTAACATTGATGCCGGCCCTTGCTTCGCTGGCGCTCCCTAAGAAAATGTCCGAGAAAGAAATCTTTTTGATCCGCTGGGTAAAGTGGATTTACCGGCCTCTGGTCAGCTGGACGATCCGTCGGCCCCGGCTGACAGTCGGGATCGCATTGCTGGTCTTTTTGATCAGCCTGCCAGTCGGCTGGAACTTGGGCGCAGAGTTCATGCCGCGCCTGGAAGAAGGAGATTTACTGATAGAGGCGGTCAGGCTCCCCAGCGCAACCATTGAAGGTTCGGTAGAAATGTCGACCCAGATTGAAAAAGTGTTGATCAGGTATCCTGAAGTCAAAACAGTCTTCTCAAAGACCGGGCGTCCTGAAATTGCGAACGATGTCATGGGAGTACATCAAACCGATGTCTGGGTGATTCTGAAACCTCAAGCAGAATGGCCTCAGCCTAAGACACGTGATGAACTCATTGAGAAAATGTCAACAGAATTAAATCAGAGTATTCCCGGTGTCGCTTTTGGTTTTACTCAGCCGATTGAAATGCGTGTGGATGAACTGGTGGCAGGCGTGAAAGCCGATGTCGCCGTGTTGCTGTATGGTGATGACCTGGAAATATTGAGTACTAAAGGGAAAGAGATCGAACGGGTACTGAAAAAAGTTCCCGGCGCTGTAGATGTCAAAGCAGATATTCAATCCAGCCTGCCGACAATTCGTATCGAACCGAAATGGGATGTACTCGCACGGAATGGAATGGATGCCAAAAACGTGATGGATGTCGTGTCGTCATTAGGCGGGCATCAGGTCGGGCTGATCTTTGAAGGGCGTGCAAGATTTCCGGTCATTGTCAGGATTCCACAAAGCTGGCGTGAGAAAATCAGTCTGCTTGAACAGTTGCCGGTTTCCAGTTCCAACGGTGCTCCGGTTCCTTTGAAGGAACTGGCTGAGATCACGTTTGAGGAGACTCCTCCCGCGGTACAGCATGAGTCGAATCGACGACGGACATTTATTCAGGCCAATGTCAGAGGGCGAGACGTCGCCAGTTTTGTGGCCGATGCCAAGCAGGCAGTGCAGGACCACATTCAGTTACCTGATGGCTATGAAATTCGCTGGGGGGGAGATTTTGAAAATTTGCAGTCTGCCAGCAGACGACTGGTGATCATCACCCCGATTGTACTGTTGTTGATCTTTCTGTTGCTGCACACTACGTTTCGATCGGTACGCCTGGCATTACTGATATTTCTGGCAGTCCCGATGGCAGCTTCTGGTGGTGTGTTCGCACTGGCGTTGCGTGATATGCCATTCAGTATTTCTGCAGGTGTGGGTTTCATTGCCTTGTTTGGGGTAGCGGTACTGAATGGCCTGGTCTGGGTCAGTGCTGCTGAGAACCTGCGCACGAAAGATAGAGTTCCCGTGTCTGATGCAACCTTTCAGGCAGCCATGGCGAGATTACGACCTGTATTGATGACCGCGATGGTAGCCAGCCTCGGATTTCTGCCGATGGCACTCTCACAAAGTGACGGTGCAGAAATGCAGCGACCACTGGCCAGCGTGGTGATCGGGGGATTGATTACTTCCACTCTGCTGACTTCTCTGGTAGTGCCGGCGATTTATCCCTGGTTTGCTCCCAGGCTGAGAGAGGAAGAACTGAAGCATCTCGACACGCAGCCAGAAGATGAGTCCTAGATCGCATCACTTTTTAACCGTAACGTTTCTCAATCTATTACACCAGGTTCAAATAGCCCTGAAGACGCTACGGTAAATCTGGACACGGTCTGGTGCAAGTGGGCTGGCAATGCCGCGATCAGGAGTCCTGTTGGAAAGAATCTGTATCAACCATACTTGGCCAGGGGAGTAATTGCTTCTGGATGATTTGCGCTTTTGTAATCAGTTTTGTCAGGTCAATCAGATTTTCAACTTCGAATTTCTGTAATATTGATTTGCGTCTCATGACAATCGTTCTCTGTGACAGTTCCAGTAAATGGCTGATACTTTTATTGGAGCATCCTTTTAAAAGAAGTTTCAAGACTTCTGACTCAGCAGGAGTTAAACGTTTCTCTTTTTTTTGAAACTCCCAAAGCCAGCTGCGCCCCTGACGTTGTTCTGAATTCAGTAAAATCGCAGTAATGATGCAGTCCCACAATTCCTGTTCTGGATAGGGTTTCTCCAGTACCGTTAATGCGCCCTCTGACATTGCAGCGACAGTGTTAGTAACATCAACATAAGCAGAAAGGATGATGAATGGTATCTCGTATCCCTTTGATTTCATTAGTTTCAACAGTTCGATGCCATTGCAGCCCAACATGCGTAAGTCGGACAGAACACAACCACAAATCTGGCGGTCTGTCTTCGAGATAAAATCCTCGGCGGAAGCGAATCCAATGGCTTGAAAACCCATGGAACTGATCAATTCGATGATCGAAGAACGCACCGCTTCGTCGTCATCAACAATATAGACCTGAGGGAAGTAATCGGCGGGAAGCTTAAGTTGATTGATCATAAGATTAGTCACCATCTTAAGTTAGAAACAAAATGGGTAATCCTGTTTCAGTCTCGTGAATGATTTTCATAACGTATCTGTTGTTCGTTTCTCAGGTAGAAATAAATAACAGCTGACAGCTCGAAAATAACATGTCACTGAACTTGAGATAGATATATTTCTGGTGACTGTAATGTGTTGCAATCTGTTGCCGAGAATTCAACACAGCACCCGGGACGGTTAGCTCAGTATCGAAAGGAACACGATGAGACATATCTGTTCGGAAAACCCCTTCCAACTCACACACTGTGATATTGAAAGAACGATGGTCCTGCAGGACAGTTTCAAAGCATTCTGTAAATATGACACAACTGAATTTTATCACATTACATCAAAGTATCTGTCCAATCCCACATCAGATCGTATGTGAACTTAGTATTCAGAAGGACCGAGTTCCTCTTTTAACGAATATAGCATTTTTATATTCTAATATATGTTAATGGCTTGATATTTTCGGGAGGTGTTTCCTGCAGCCAAACAAGGGATTTAGGTAAAACTGCCTATAAAACGGTTTAATTGACCTGAGATATTATGAGGTCTAACAAATTGTCGGGTAAAGGGGCTGAAGAACCAGGTTCCAGGCAGATAATTGGTGATAGAACTATTCATTCTACGAACCAGGAGATCAAACAGGCTTCAGCTGAAATCAGTTTCATGTCAATTACCATTCACGTTCTTCCAGTTGTGCAATTGCCCGGTCTCGTTCTTCCCGTGTAATATCCAGGTCAAACAGCAGTAATTTCGCATCGAGGCGCATCTGGGAGAGGGAATCGGTCAACATGTTCAGAATTTCGATTCTCCGCTGGGAGTATTTCACAATTTTCTGATAACAGGCAGACAGTTGTTTCTGTTCGGGATAAGCGAAAGTAGAAATGATATCACCCAGTGCAGCTATTTCCGCTGGTATGATATCAGGATCAGGTTGATTAAAACGAATCGCTTTTTGATTCATAATGGCTATTCCTTACTCAGGTAATTCTAGAGCAGAGAAAATTATTCTGCTGAACTGCCGATTGACATCGAATAATGCTTCGCGTTGATTACCACATTCCTGAGAGCGAAGCAGATTGTGATGCATGTTCCTTTTCAGGATCTTGGACCCAGTCACAACATTGTTTAAGGGTACCAGTGAATTTCGGTTTGTCTTCAATATAGACGCTCCATATTTCATCACGGACGATCGGGATTCTTTCGGATAGTTTTTCAATGACAAATTTCTGCATGACAAACTCCTTGAATTAATTGAGGTAGTTAATCTCTGAAGTCAATATTTCTGATCAACAGGTCCATTCCAAAAAAAGTCTAGGTTTTGGTTACAGTCTCCTGGCAGTAATGAAGCGCAAAATGTTCTGTCTGAGTTGTATGAGAGCAGTTTCAAAAATTGATAGCCGGAAAAATATCTGCAATATTATGCGCCGGTGCGCAAAACAGGTTAAACAGTGTGAAACAGCTGCTTTCGATAATGCAGTGCGTCAACCGGGGGGAAGACGAAACCAGGCCTGAAGGATTTGGTTTGACTGCGAACGGTGCTGTTGTTATTCTGGTGTGACGCGTTACGCATATGGGACGCACTCTGGTTTCGGAGGTAGAATGAAAACAGCGACAACAAGTGTGCCTGCTCTGGAGCGGGGGTTGGATGTTCTGGAAGTGCTGAATCAGGCTCCCGATGGGTTGGGGATCAGCGAACTGGCGACACGACTCGCCCTCAATAAGAATGCCGTCTTTCGGATTACGCATACACTGATGGATCGCCAGTATCTGGAACGCGACCCGTTGAGTAAACGTTTTCGGTTGTCGACGAAATTCCTGACACTTGGATTACCACAGGTCGGAGACGTCAGTCTGGTCGAAGAAGCCTTACCCGTAATGAGGGCCTTACGAGATGAGACCCGGGAAACAGTTCAGCTCGGACTCCGCGTCGGCGATGAAGGAGTTATCATCGAGCAGGTGAGCGGCCTGCATCCCTTGCGAATTGCCGTCGATATTGGATTGCGCTTTCCTCTGCATAATAATGCTCCTGGTAAAATTCTATTGGCCTGGCAGAATGCATCCGAGTTGCAAGAAACTCTGGAACGAATTCCTTTAACGCAGGATACTCCACGAACCATCACTGAACCGAAAGCATTGCAGCAGGAATGTGATCAGGTTCGCCAGCGAGGTTATGCCACAGATTATGCAGAAGCGGACGAGGGGATCCACTGCATTTCTGCACCCATCCTGGGACAAGATCAACAGCTGCTTGCCGTCCTCTGGGTATCGGCGCCTTCAAAACGACTGCCGAAAGGAATGTTCGCGAGCGTCGGTAAACAGGTTATGTTGAGCGCCGATGAAATATCCGGGAGGCTCATCAAATGAAAGACATCCTCGTCTCATGTTTCTTACTCAGTCTGCTGACGTCGGTTTCCAGCAGCTTTGCAGACGACAATGCATTCTTTCGAGAATCGGTTGAACCCATTCTGAACGAGCATTGTTATGAATGCCATTCTCATTCTGCTGGTCTGATGGAAGGCGGGCTCACTCTGGACTGGCAGAGTGGCTGGAAAAAAGGAGGAACACAAGGCCCGGCGATCATGCCCGGTCAGCCAGAGCAGAGCCTCCTGATCAAAGCGGTTCAACACACCGATCCCGAATTACAGATGCCTGATACGAAATTATCTGAGCAGGAGATTGCAATCCTGGTGCGTTGGGTGAAAGAGGGAGCCGTTGATCCGCGGAATACAAAGCCAACCAGTGAAACTGCCAATGCCACCGACTGGTGGTCTTTGAAACCGCTGCAGCGTCCGGAAGTTCCGGGGGTTCAAACGGGAAATCCGATCGATGCATTTATCCAGGCACCCCTGAAAGAAAAAGGGATATCTGCATCGCCAGCAGCGGACCGCCGTACTTTGATTCGGCGGTTGACCTTTGATTTACATGGTCTGCTGCCTGACATTGCCGAGGTGGAAGCGTTTGAGAATGACACGGCTCCTGATGCCTATGCCCGGCTGGTAGATCGCTTGCTGGAATCTCCACACTACGGTGAACGCTGGACGCGCCATTGGCTTGATACCGTTCACTTTGCTGACTCGCATGGGTTCGAACATGATGTATTCCGACCGCATGCCTGGAGATACCGTGATTATGTCATCAATCGTTTGAATGCAGATGTTCCATGGTCACAATTTATCCGAGAGCAACTCGCCGTCGATTATTTCTTTCCCGAGAGATCAGAATTAATGCCGGCACTAGGGTTTCTGGGAGCAGGTCCTTATGATCAAAGTGCCGCCGCGACCGCTCCGAAATCATTTGAATACCTGGATCGCGATGACCTGGTGACACAGACCATGGGCGCTTTTGTCAGCACCACTGCAAACTGCGCGCGATGCCATACCCATAAATTCGATCCCATCACACAGGCAGATTATTTTGCTCTCCAGGCTGTTTTTGCAGGGGTCGGGAAGGGGGATGTCTCGTTCGATGCGGATCCACAGGTGGCAGCGAAGCGTGAGCACTGGAAAGCATTGAAGACTGCAGCGCTGACACAGAATTCTGAAGTATTGTTCTTACCCGAAAATCAAAAACTCGTCACGGAGTGGGAGCAGACTCGCCGTCCTCAACCGCGTTGGGAAACGTTACAGCCGGATGTGTTCGTCTCAACACATGGTGCAAAGTTAAAACGCCTGCCAGATGGTTCCATCCTGTCAGAAGGGAAGCCCACTGATCAGGAAACGGTTGTCGTAACTGGAAATACAAATCTTTCAACTGTCAACGCCATCCGCCTGGATGTGTTGACGGATGATTCACTTCCACACAAGGGGCCCGGCAGAGCCCATAACGGCAATCTGCATCTGAGCGAATTCGAACTGCAGTTGTTTCCGCCAAATGCGTCAGCCGGAACTGTGATTCCCATTCGGCGGGCGACTGCTGATTTCAATCAGGATGGTTGGACGATCGAACATGCCATCGACGGCAACCTGAAAACTGCATGGGGAATTTATCCTAAAGTCAGCGTTGGTCATTTTGCCATTTTCGAACCGGAATTGGCATTAAAAGTAGATCCCGATACCAGAATCGTCGTGACTCTAAAACAGTTGCATGGCGGTGCACATACAATCGGTCGATTTAAACTATCCGTAACCGACTCAGCGAACCTGGATGTGCTTGCACTCCCCGCCGAAGCAGAAACAGTACTTAGTCTTCCTGAATCGCAGAGAACATCGGCGCAACAGTTATCGCTATCTTCCCTCGTTTTGAAGTATCGTGCAGAGCAGGAAATAAAGCAGCTTCCCCCTCAGGACAAAGTCTACGCTGCTGCAGCGGAGGCTGTGAATGAACGTGGAATGGTAAGATATTCGCAGCCTCGCGAAATCCATCTGCTGGCGCGAGGCGATCTTGAAAAGCCACGAGAAATTGTTCCTCCGGGGGCTTTAACTGCATTGTCGCCATTGCCCGGTCGGTTCGATTTACCACAATCCCATCCCGAAGCGGCGCGTCGAGCTGCCCTGGCCGACTGGCTGGCTGACTCAAGAAATCCTTTGACCTGGCGGAGCATTGCGAATCGCGTGTGGCATTATCATTTTGGAAAAGGGCTTTGTGATACACCTAACGATTTCGGTCGTATGGGGGGAACGCCTACGCATCCGGAACTGCTGGACTGGCTGGCTTGTGAATTTCGCGATCACAATGGATCTCTAAAGCACCTGCATCGTCTGATTTGTAACAGCAGCACGTATCGTCAGTCCTCAGCATCCCGTTCCGAGCTGGTGAAACATGATCCGGAAAATCGCCTGTTAGCCCGCATGTCAATACGAAGGCTTGATGCAGACAGCTATCGAGATGCCGTATTACTTGTCAGCGGAGAACTTGATCTGAAGCAGGGAGGCCCTGGAGATTCCCATTTTACAACTACCCCTGGCCCTCAGGTCACTCCCGTGCTCCACTATGATCAGTTCGATTTGAATCGCCCCGATGCGCACAGGCGAAGTATCTATCGTGTCGTCTGGCGGGGAATTCCCGATCCTTTGATGGATGCGCTGGATTTTCCGGACCTGGGGCTGCTGTCTCCGACTCGCGGTTTTTCTGCGTCGCCCCTGCAATCGCTGGTATTGTTAAACAGCCGATTTGTTTTACATTTCGCTCAGAAGATGGCCGAAAGGGCAGCAAAGTCGGAATCAAATTTATCGGATCAAATCAGACAAGTGATCCGCTGGACCTGGCTTCGTGATCCAACACCTGATGAATTGAATCAAATGACGGTACTCGCACAGCAGCATGGTCTGGAATCGGTCTGTCGTCTCGTTCTCAACAGCAATGAATTTCTGTTTGTCGAATAGGAAAGGGCACCGCAGATGTACAATCGACTCACCAGGCGAGAACTGCTCTCATGTTCGGGAAACAGTTTCGGCACTGCCGTTCTGGCTTGCTGGCTGGGAAGTGAATCATCAAACGCTGCTGAACCGGATTTGAACGGCGGACTGCATCATCGGGCGAAAGTGAAGCGGGTGATTCAACTGTTTATGAACGGTGGTGCCAGCCCGATGGATACCTTCGATTATAAACCTGAACTGAAACGGCTGCACGGACAGAATCTGGGACCGAAGGAAAAACCGGAAGGGTTCACGGGAGCCGTCGGTTCGGTGATGAAGAGTCCGTTCGAATTTAAACAGCATGGGGAAACCGGTCGCTGGGTCAGTTCTGTCTTTCCGCATCAGGCACAGATTGTGGATGAGTTAGCATTCCTGATGGCGATGACAACAAAAACGAACGTGCATGGACCGGCCAGTTACATGATGAATACCGGATTCATGCTGCCAGGTTTCCCCTGCCTGGGGGCCTGGGTCTCGTATGCTCTGGGAAATCTTGCCGACAACCTGCCCACGTTTGTGGTACTCCCCGACAGCCGCGGACTCCCTTACAATCAGAAAGCCAATTTCAGCTGTGGATTTCTGCCCGCGAAGCATCAGGGAACTCTGGTGAATGCCGCCAGCCAGACACCGATTCCAGATCTGTTTGCCGACGCGCAGTACAAATTCGCCCGCGGTTCTGCAGACCAGCAGACGGTCGCATTACTGCAGCAGTTGAATCGACAGCACGCCGCATCCCATCCTGATGACTCCCGGCTGGAAGCACGAATTGCAGCGGGAGAACTCGCAGCGAAAATGCAGTTGAGCGCGCCGGAAGCCTTCGATCTGTCTCGCGAAACCAAAGAGACTCACGTCGCCTACGGACTAGATCAAAAGGAGACCGAAGACTTTGGCAGACGCTGTCTGCTGGGAAGACGTCTGCTCGAGCGGGGGACCCGTTTTGTGCAGGTCTGGAGTGGTCCGCAAGGGGCGGTCAACAACTGGGACAACCACGGTAACATTCAGACAGAACTCCCCCCCATCGCGAAAAGTGTCGATCAGCCAATTGCAGCCCTGTTTCGGGATTTGAAATCACGGGGAATGCTGGAGGATACGCTGGTGATCTGGACGACTGAATTCGGTCGCACTCCCTTTGCGCAGGGAAGTCTGGGACGCGATCATAATCGAGGAACTTTCGTGACCTGGCTGGTGGGAGCAGGTGTGAAAGCGGGAGCCAGTCATGGAAAAAGTGATGATCTGGGATACCAGACTGCAGAAGGGAAAACGTATTGTTATGACCTGCATGCCACGATCCTGCATCTGCTGGGGATCGATCACAAACAACTTACATTCCGCACCGCCGGGATCGACCGCCGCCTGACAGATGTGCACGGACACGTGGTGCAGGAGATTCTGAGTTAATCTCAGTCATTTCTTGCCCTCACGTTTTCCAGCATGGTATCATAAATAGCTCCTGTCAGTTCGCGCTAACCCTGCTTGCTTGAGTTCTAATTCAATTTTTAAAAGGAATCTGAATCGTGCCGTTGAACAGACGTGACTTCGTACAGGCGATGCTGGGAAGCTCGATGGCTCTGACACTTTCCTTCACGCAGTCCAGGAAAACTTCCGCTGAAACGGAAAGTGTCGGCGATGTTTCAATTCCTGAAATTATCGCTGGAGAAGATCTGTTCTTCTATATCAATCGCATGCGTGGCACCTTCGATCCAGTCCTGTATTGCCAGCTTCTCGGCGCCGCGAATGAATTTAAAGAGGGAGATCAGATGATTGGCGTGGCAGCCGCGGATCAAGCCTCTCGACGGCATGCCAGATCGCTGCTGGCGAATACCCGGATCAAAGAGATCAACGCGCATCCGGTCTATCAGGATAAGTTGACTGAATACATTATACCGGCGAAAGCCATCTCAACCGCTTCCCATACTGTTGAAACCGTAGGCGATCTGAAACAGTTTCTTCTGACCGAAAATGAAGCAGCGATCAAACAGCTTTCGCAGAGTCTTTCCAGCGACGTGATTGGCTGCGTCGTCAAACTGATGAGCCAGCAGGAACTGATAACAGTTGGCTCCAAAATCTTCAATCCATTGCCGGGCAGCCAGATTGGTGCGAAAGGTTATCTCGGTGCCCGCATTCAACCGAATTCTCCCACTGACAATCCGGATGATATCTTCTGGCAGGTCCTGGATGGCTGGTCGTATGCAGTAGGCGATGTCGTGCTGGGGACGAATCCGGTTTCCAGTGAACCTGAATCGGTAGCTGCGATTGAACTGGTCCTCCGCGATTTGCTGGTGACTTTTGGAATCGACCACGTTCTGCCACACTGTGTACTCTCACATATCGATGTCCAGGCCGAAGTCGAACGCCGCAGCCCCGGCAGTACCGCCCTCTGGTTCCAGAGTATCGCCGGTAGTGATGCCGCCAATCAGACCTTTGACATCGATCTGAAGAAAATTCGCGACTACGCCCACTCGCGCACCGGGCAGTACGCTTTATACTTTGAAACCGGGCAGGGGGCCGACTTCACTAACGGACACAGCCATGGTTTTGATATGGTGTTACACGAGTCCCGCAAGTATGGTTTCGCTCGATCGCTGACGCGGGAAGTCGCGACCGCACAGCAGGAGAGCGGCCGGGAATCTGCTCCCTGGGTACACCTGAATGATGTCGCCGGCTTTATAGGCCCCGAGGTCTTCCGCACGCGCGAACAACTGGTACGCTGTTGCCTGGAAGACATCGTCATGGGCAAGCTGCATGGCCTGACCATTGGTCTGGATGTCTGCTCAACCCTGCATATGGATGTCTCTCTCGACGATCTTGACTGGTGTCTGGATCAGATCATGCCCGCCAACCCGGCCTACCTGATGGCTCTGCCGACCAAGATTGATCCCATGCTCGGTTACCTCACTACAGGGTTTCAGGATCATGTCAGAATTCGCGAGAAGTTCGGCTACCGCGTCAACGATGCCATGTGGTCGTTCTTTCAGAAACTGCAGGTCATCGACGAGCAGGGCAAACCGACCGGTAACTTTGGCAATCCGCTGCACGTTTATTTGCAGTATCGACGGAAAAAAGGTGATACCCGCGGCGAAGAAGTGATCCTGAATGAAGGTCGCAGACAGATGAATGAAGTCCGCAGTCGTGGACTGTTTCTGGCGGAAGGCTTCGGGAAAACTCAGGGAGAACTGGCGCCGGCGTTGAAGATCCAGATCGATCAGATTTACGACGATGCCAAACAGAGCATTTGGGCTGAGCTGACTCCGGCGTTTGTCGCCAGTGTCCCCGAAGTGCTTCCCGTGGAAACGAATTCCAGCGATCGGATGGAGTACATTCTCCACCCCACCACTGGAGAACAGCTTTCAAAATCATCCGTCAAATCGATTCGGAACCTGCGTGAATCCTATCTCGATCAATATAACGTGCAGATTGTAATCTCCGATGGACTCAATGCCCTGTCCATCATGCAGGAAGAACATCTCGACCCCTTCCTCAGTCAGCTCAGACAGGAGTTAAAGTCTGCAGGGTTCTCAACAGCCGACCGGAATATTATCGTGAGATCAGGCCGCGTCCGCGCGGGTTACCAGGTAGGCGAGCTCCTGTTCGGGGGATTGCCCGGCAATCGAGCCATCCTGCATATCATCGGTGAACGACCGGGAACCGGGCACCGGACCTTTTCCGTTTATATGACCTCCCCCAACGGATCACTCTGGGGAAAAGCAGGTCAGGTCGATCATAATATCACCCGCGTCGTTTCGGGAATCGCTGCCACGGCACTCAAGCCGGAAACTGCCGCCCGCGATACCGTTCGCATCCTGCATCAGATGAATGCCGGTTGAAGAAGCATCGCATTACTTACAGCTGAAACGTCTTGAATGCAGCGGGTTTGCGACGGTTGAAAATACGAATTGCATGAAATGATGATTTTTCTTACAGTTCGGTGTCATCAGGTGCATTCACAGCCTCTTTAACTCGATGTCCTCACACAGTTTCTGCCCGGCGGAGCATGGACGATCACGAAGGCGGTAGCGGAACATGTCTTACTCAGACTATACATTTCAGGATAAGAATCCAGTGAAACGCTGGCTGCAGCAGCGGCGCATGGTCTCCGCCACCAGGCTCGGACAGCAGACTCGGCAACCCGCTGTCATCTGTGATTATGGCGCCGGAAATGGCGAACTCTGTAAACAGCTTTCTGAGCAGATACCTGATGCAAAATTTATCTGCTATGAGCCATCTCCCGTCTTTTTCGAAGAAGCAAAAGAAAATCTGAAAACGGTTCCCCACACGGAATTTTATCAGAACATTGATCAGGTTCCCCGGGGATCCGTTGATCTGCTCTTTTGTCTGGAAGTGTTCGAGCATCTTCCGGAAAAAGAAACGCACGACGCCCTGCAGACGATTTCCGGTTTATTGAAGCCGGGCGGTGAATTGGTCATCGGGGTTCCTGTCGAAGTCGGAATTCCCGCGCTCTATAAAGGCATCTTTCGTATGACCCGCCGCTTCGGTGCCTATGATGCGAATCCGAAAAACGTCTTTCTGTCTTTTATTGGCAGTCCTCCTCAGGATCGTCCTCACGGAGAAATTGAGCCCGGTTTCGGATATCACTTTCCCCACACCGGTTTCGATTATCGCGAATTTTCTAAAACTCTGGCTGGTTATTTCGATCTGAAAAAAGTTTCCACCAGCCCGTTCCACGCTCCCGGAACACTCTTCATGCCGGAAGTCTACTTTTCATTAGAGAAGCCGAATAATGCAGCGGCCTGATACTCTGTCAGGTACTGACTCTCCTGCGCGTCCGTTTTTTCGTCTGGTCCGGCAGCAGTGTCACGATAAGCAAGCCTATTAAAAAGAACGACATTCCCAGAATAAAGCCCACAATTCCTTCGTGTCCTTTATCAGTCGTGATAATGGTACAACCCACAATCATCCCAATGTATAAAATCGCAAAGGCTGTTAAGCAGACGACCCCCATAATGGAATCCAGCGTGGGGTTGGTTTTATCCAGATTCGGTTCCAGAAAAAGGCCGGGTGAAATCATTACCATAAATGTCAGAAAACTGAACAGAATGATTTTGTGGCCGCGACTCAGTTTTTTGACCGGTTCCGTCTTCCAGTTATTTTCCAGTTGTTTTTGTGAAAGTGGAGAACCTTTGGTGTTGTTCAGCTCGACTCTCTCTACTACAGCATTACTGAAATCCGCATCACTTAAATCAGCACCATCTAATTCGGTTTCAATCAGGCTCGCTCCGCTCAAATCTGCCTCGACAAGATTCGCTCTACTCAATTTGGTCCATTTCAAGTTGGCTAAAAATAATTTTGCCTGACAGAGATTCGAATCGACCATGATCGCTTCAGACAGGTTGGCTTCACTCAGATCGGCGTTGCTGAGATTGGCGCCTTTGAGATTTGCTTTGCTTAAATCACTCCATCTGAGATCAGCATGACTCAGATCCAAACCAATCAGAATGTCCTTGCTCAAATCTGCCCAGGTCAGATCCAGTTGCAACCCGGGATTCTCCTGACGCCATTGCTCCACTGCCTGGGCACCTTTTTTGACTAGCAGAAAATGTTCGCCGTTTCCCATTGGTGTTTTCTCCCGATTTCACTCTGCGTCAGCGATTGGAACTGATCTCTGCCTGTTGACTGGGGCAGATCTATAATCACGCGGATAACTGATGTTTTGTGTATCTGTATGTCCCTTTATGATGAAATCGGTTCAGATGTGCAACGAAAATAGAAGACACGTGACAGGTTTCTACCAGAAAACCCAATCACTCCCAATCCGTCGAGAGCGAACAATGCCGGCAGCTCAGTATTACTGAAAGCCGTTAATCACCGCTGCCAGTCGCCAGCCGGACTGAGCCGCCCGTTTCACGGCAATCGCACCCGCTGTTCGATAATACGCGGCGGGCAGGTCTTTCAATTTGAGAAACTCATTCTGTGGGGAATCGTTCTGCTTTGCTGCAGCTAAGATTAGTTGAGTGTAACCGGCACTTTTTGCCAGCGCGTGACTTTCATCAATCCAGTCAGCGTAATTCAAATTCTTTGTCGCCTGTTCGCCCAGCTGCTTTAACGCCGGGTCGCGGGCCAGTCCGACCGCCTGACTCACAATTTCCGAATCCTTGAAACTGTTCCCCAGCAAACCATCCCACTGCGCATGCAGATTTGATTTACCAATCCGAATACTGTTCCCCCCGCGGTCTCCTTCGGGAAAAGAGCCTTTGCTGAACAAAGCAGATGAATGCAGAGGCTGATGGCTGTCTCCCGTCAGATGCATGATCCAGCAGAGCGCCAGCGCTTTGTCCGCCTCGCTGACAGCGGGGTCTTTCATTTGCGCGACGTTATATTCCAGCGCCTGCAGAATATTGAACTGCAGCGGATCATCTCCCTGTCTGATCGACTTGGCGGTGTTCACAGGCAGTTTAGAACTCAGAGACAGTTCGGAAGCCGTGTCCAGATAGATCGGCTGATTGATGTAATGCCACGTGCCATGATGATACTTCTCGCGATCCGCTTCTTTAAAACTGCGGGCAATATCCGGCCAGGTCGCGGCTCGCATGAACAGCCAGCGATCCTGAACTGCAGGGCTCGCCTTCAGGATTACCTCAGGCATCCGTGACTGGAAATCCTGTTCAAATCGGGGATGCTGTTTCAGCAATGCAATCATCGCCGCCTGTGTTTCCGGCGTCAGCTGATCCCAGGCAATCGAAGCAATCACCCGATGCCCGGCGTAATTCCAGGCCTGTGTTGACTCTGGTGTCAGCAAAAACAACGCGAGGAAAACAAGCAGGAGAATAAAACGTTTCACAGTCAGACCTCAATTCAGCAGGATGTATGCAACAGTCAAAGATCAGAACCAATTGTGTTCAAGTGCGCGGCTGACACAAGTAGACAGGCAGACTGTTTATCGAAAATTCATATTCAGCCCCGTGCACATCGCGAACCGCTACTGAAGAGATTCGACTTGACTCCGCCGCGACGATATCGATAAACGTTGTTTTGAGTCGCGCGCGTGCCCAGTTTACAGTGCACTGAAACACGCGATACTTGTTCGTTGTGTGCACCGCATTTAACCCCCTTTTTTCCGGATATTCAGTTTGCATAATCACACCAGTTCCCAATGTATGCCTGCGGGTCGCCGCACATCGGAATGCTTCACACCGAAACCGCCTCGAGATCGCCTTATATCGGCCCTGTGTCAACCCATATCGCCAACTGGAATTGTTCATCTCCCCTTGACTCTCCCACGCACTTCCACAAAATAATCCACCATGCAAAATAGAAAAGTAACAGGACAACTGAAAAACTCCTATATCTTTAAAATCAGCGACCAGGGCACAGTTGGCTCGCCCAACAACGATCGAGAGAATAATAAAACACCAATCGAAAAGGGTAGGCCCGGATGCACATCCGGGCCGAGCGCAGCGAGCAGGAAACTGTCAGAGGAAACGCACAATAATGTTTCTACTGACCGACCTGCCCAGCCGCAGAGGATGCCCCCTGTGTCATTCCGCAATTCGACTCAATAGACAGATCCTACCAGATCTTACCCGAAACCCGGCAGATGAATATGTGGCACGTAATTCATTTGGTCGCGAGGATGCTTCGTATTACTGATTAACTTGTCGAATGTTGACTTCTTGAATTCTTTGCTACTTCATATTCAGGAATTACGAACCAGTACGGCACTCCCAGCATCTTTACAGTTGACGACGATTTCTTCGTTTAAAGCGAGATTTTGTGTCCCATGATGATCTAAACAGTTAAAATGTTATCTCCTGACTCACTTTTGATCGTTTCCCGGAACCGTGATTGAGAAGAAGCAGAGCACATGCAAGTCCGAACCATAGTTACTTTGATCTAAATATCCTAATCAACAGTAAGCGCGGTGTGGTTCATAATGCAGGTATGTGAAGCACCATGTATAGGAGCAGTTTATTATGACACACACGAAATTCCCTGTCTCACCGGATGTGATTCCCAAAACGCCTCCAGAGAAAGTGGACTACGTGGGTAAATTAAGAGTTGCCTTTCGGCGTCCAATCGAAGCAACGTGGTTTCCTCGTAAGCCGCTTGTTGCCTGTGATGATGACCATGCCTTGATAACGGCGATGAAAATGTCTTTTTACGATCATTTCCCGCTTCGACTCTCACCGGATGTGATCTGGATTACGCTGGTGCGCGGCTTTGCACTTCATGTAAATGAAAACGCTGAGTCTCTGCGGCATCATTTTGTTTCGCATTCGGGCAAGAAGGAACTAATTGTTAGCCGAACGGATTTTTCACCAGGTGAAGAAAATCCATGGCCAGAAGTGTTTTCTGATTTCAATCAGCAGATTGCGGATCACACCGGAGGATTATCTGAACTGGTCCAGGCTGATTTCAGCACAACCGGACCGGTGGAACGAGCCGTCTCTAGTCTGATGGCAATGGAGACATTCAAGTCATACTTCGAGTACATTTTATATGCAGGATGCGGGATACCTTCGATTACGCTTACCGGAACAATTGAAGACTGGGAGAAACTGCGGCACTGTGTTCGACGATTTGCGGACTATGGACTAAACGAGTGGATCAGTGCGATCGACCCGATTCTTGGAGAGTTTGTTAATGCTAAGAAAGGGCAGGTGAATACAGAATTCTGGAAGTCCTTGTTTCGTTATAACAGCGGATCAGGGCCTGCGGTGATGACAGGGTGGGCCAATGTGCTGTTTCCCTATTTCAAGGATAACAATTCCGAAAAGCTCTACCCGAATCCCTATCTGAGTGACTGGAACGAGCGATTGAGCATTGATGACCAGCAGAATTGGAAGGAACGGTGGGATAATCCACAAGGCGTCGGATTGTCAGCGATCCCGTCCTGCTTCACGTCCGTTCCACTCACAGTATTTTGGGGTGAACGAGAAACGAAGATGCGACTGGTTGGTGGCCTGCTTGGGGTTTCCCAGGATGATGAGACACTGGAAGTCGAACCCGAGTGTGGATGGGCCATTGTTTACGAAGAACCCGTCGATCCCCTTTCCACTGACTACCAAAGATTGGAAAACTTGCAACGCAACCGAGAATCAGACAAAAATTAATCAGCCACACTAAGGGAGAGCGACTACTGGCATGCTGGATCGTCCTCCGTAAAATCTGATACGAGACAGGTCAATAAACTGCGCCCAGACAATCAGTTCCTTATCGATAGAAAAGACGAGCCAGACAAACCGGCAGATGAACATCGCGCAGGTCTTTTATAAAATTCAGATCACGAACAGATTTCGGGAACTCTGACAGTCCCCGACAACTCTAACAGGCATGAAACACATCATTCTCCCCAGTCTGATTATTCTCGTAGCCTGCACCGAGACACATATAACGGATCATACGGTAGAGGTGATCTCATCTGAGGGGCGGACTACCTCTGAACCACCATCTCCGGAAATCGAAGGGCTGAGTTTTGGTGGAATCCCCTCCAATGAAGAGCGTGACGGTGAAGCACACACCGAAGAAATAAAATGGGACACAGGCATCGCTGACTTGGTTTCCGGCTATTCGAGGAGAGAAGTAATGGCACGCAATCATGTCAACAGGATTGAAAAGGGGAAGTCGAAAGATAACTGGCGGGACGCAAACGATTTCCTTCAGGACGACGGATCTGATTACTATCAGGTCTTTCAGTCTCTTCAGACACAGTTGGACACGGAACAACTCAGAATCAGATGCACGGGACCGACGGGGACGAAACTCAGGTACGAAGCAGAATGTCAGGGCAAACTCTATGAGGTCGAATACGATCTCAAATCCGTGCAGATCATTAAAGTAAACAATATAAATCAATGACCCTGCGGCACCCTGAAGAACAGTAACAGGTTACCAGCCAGGCGGTTCGTGTTATTTCGTGTTGTCCGTGGTAGCAAAAAATCTGAATGTTTAAAACGAAACAGCCCCGCGGGATCCTTCCTGTGGGGCTGTTTCTTGCACCATGCTCGTACTTTCACGCAGGGATAATAATCCACGCAATCGAGTTGTCAATCCCTGCTTGAAATCATGTGGCAGTCATCCGCTTACATTTTTACGTAATGATTGACTACCACGAAAATTACGAAAACTCACGAAATAATATGACCGGAAATCAATCAGGTCAAAACCCGTCATCACCATCATTAAAACCATCCTCGAACAGGGCGATTATTTGACATGGAACCGACTCAAACAGCATCGGCAAAAAAACAACAAATTATAGACAGATCAACTGAGTTGGTTTCGAAAGTTCACTACCAGCGCCCGACCTGCTTTCGTGTCATTTCGCGTTTTTCGGAGTAGAAAATATCGGAGCTGGAATCAGGTCTCCTGATCATGTACCTCAGTGATGGGCCGGGGTTTGTTGACCCGATCTTCTGCCGGCAATGTAAAGTAGAAGGTCGTGCCTTTTCCGACTTGTGATTCAAGCCATATTTTACCGCCAGACTTGTCTACGACTTTTTTACAGATCGCGAGGCCAATACCAGTCCCGGAGTATTCATTCTTAAGATGTAATCGTTGAAAGATCTGAAAAATACGCTCGTGAAATTCGGGCGCAATGCCGATGCCATTATCCTTGATATAAAACTTCCACTGGGAACCATCCGGTTCTGCACCGATTTCAATGACCGTCAGTTCTTCACGACAGTACTTGATGCCGTTACCGATCAGATTCTGAAACAGCTGTATCAGACGCTGTTTATCTGCCAGGACAACAGGGAGCGGCCGACAGATAATCTGAGCTTTATTCTGCTCAATCGAATCCGAAAGATTGTATAGCGCTTCCTGGCATGCCTGGTGGGCATCAGTTGGCTGGGGATCGTATCCGAGAGTACCGATTCGAGAAAATTCAAGCAGGTCATTCACCAGTTGGCGCATCCGGACTGCACCCTCAATCGCATAGCCAATCCACATACGACCGTCATCATCCAATTTGTCTTCGTAATCATCTTTCAGCATCTGGCAGCATGAAGCGACCTTGCGGAGGGGTTCCTGCAGATCATGTGAAGCGATGTAAGCAAATTGCTCCAGTTCGGAATTGATGCTTTCCAGGGCAAGGTTCGACCTTTTCAGTTCTTCAGATTGTCGTCGATTTTCTGCTTCAGCATTTTTCCACTTTGAAATATCCACGACCGAACAGATCACGGCAGGTCCAGATCGAGTGGTTTGAACATAATTGATAAAGATTTCGACAGGGAATTCGTGTCCGTCTCCATGCAGGCCGATGAGATCGCGTCCTACATCGAGATGACGGGATTTACCATCTTTGAAAAATGAAGCAACCTGTTGTGGATGTTGTGGACGATATCTTTGGGGGAGTAGTTTTTCGATTTTCTCTCCCAGTAATTCCTCTTTTGTATAGCCAAAAAAGTTGGACGTAGCCGGGTTGGCGATGATGATCTCTCGTTCCTGATTAATCATAATCATGGCCACCGGCGACTCCTCGATTAACAGCTCAAACTGTTCATGCACGAGTTGGATATCGGATTGCATTTTTGAAGAGAGGTTGTGGATGCCGACCAGTAGTCCGATGAGGAGGCACGAATAAGAAGCAATCTTCATGATGTGTGCCAGGTCAAACATCGAATCGAAAAGGGTGAATGAACGTGACATGACCACTACCTGACAAATTGTTCCAATCAGTAATGACATTACGATCCAGTATTCAAATGCGTCGTGCTGCCAGTCCCCCTTCCGGTAATAGCCAATGAGTGCCAATAGAAAAAACACTCCGGCAACGAGTTCTTCAGGTCGACCCAAAAAGAATTCCGGATAATACGCACGGGGTAGTGGAACAAAGATGAAGAACAAAAAACTGAATAGAGTCAGGATCGCGGTTACGGCTAATACGCTACGGTCACTGATTTGTCCCGCTTTTCCCAATTTCTGTTCCCGCTTCCATGCCCAGAAACTGAGATACATAAAACCTGCCAGGTAGACTCGCGAGGCATTCCAGCTCCAGGGGATCAACGACCTGGGGGGAGAAGGGAAATGATCCTGAAAGAAGGAACTGGTGACGAGGCAATGATAGCTGTCGAGCAGCGCCACGCCGAGGAAACCCATACTCACAAACAGGTACAGGTTATTTTTTTTTGAATAAAAACGAACGAGGGATAAGGCCGCAACAAAAAACGCGAGCATGGTTGCCACCACTTCCATGGTGGTGTGCAAGTGTTGTGAGCCTCGATAGACCGAGTGTTGGAGCAGAACGCCGATTCCAAGGCAGAAGCTTGCAGCGATGGTGTATACCCAGGTCTTCAGGTGTTGTTTTTGCTCAAACGTCATGTTCGATACCTTCTTACGTGAATCTCTTCCAGATATGTATCATCGAGCAGTGTGATGTGAATCAGCCGGTCTCAATCAAAGTTCCGCATCAGGTACATTCAGCTTATAGTCTCAGATCCCTTTTGGTGATAGACGGTCTTTGTCTGGCAATTGATGGTGAAATGGAATACCTCATGGTAACCAAGGTTAAACCCTCGACCAGCGAATTTGGGTTAAAACCCTCATTACATTGTTCTCAAGTGTAATACATGCTGCTTAATGAACTTAAAGAGACACGCGCTGTAAAGGCAATCAGCGAATACAGAAATGAATAGAATAATTATCTGGTTCTGGTGTACGTGTCATATGCTTTTTCAGGGCCTGGGTGATTAAGCAATCAAAATAAGCATCAGGAGAAAGATCATGAAAGAGCAAATCCAAGCAGCGAGTACAGACCTGTTGGAACCCACTTCCCGTACGACCATTCTTTGCGTTGACGACGATCCTGATATCACACGCGCGATTCAAAAGATATTATCCAATTACGACGTGAACGTGATCAGTGATTGCTGCGGACGTCTTGGTACGTGGGACGTTTATAAGAAGAAACCGGATTTGATCATCACTGATCTGCGAATGCCGGATGGCGACGGACAGCATTTACTGGCAGAAGTAAAAGTCAATGCGCAAACGTCACACATTCCGGTCATTGTGCTGACGGGACAGCGGGATGCCCATCTTCCAGGTCAGTTGAGACATCTTGGTGCTGCCAGTTTTCTGCAAAAACCGGTGCATTACACCAGTCTCCTGGCAGAAATCAGACGTTTTGTTTCGTTGACATCTCTTGACTGGGCAACGGCAAATAAAAATGGATTAGTCTATAAGCAGACAGAAAGTCAGACTTTTGTGGAGTATGAAGATGAATAAAGCGATCCTTCGAGTATTGTTGATCGAAGACGACCCGGTTGATCATCAGTTGATCAAACTCAGTCTGTCAAAATCGGCATCAGCTTTTGAACTGGTCTGGGCACAAACCCTCGAATCTGGTTTGTTGAAATTTGGGGAGAACACATTTGATGTCGTTCTGACAGACTTATCTTTACCCGATAGTTTCGGCCTGGAAACGGTAAAGAAAATCCGTGATTACAATCGAGATGTGCCTATTGTCGTACTCACGACACTCAACGACAACGATGTTCGATTAATAGCGCTCTCCGTTGGTGCTCAGGACTATTTTCTCAAAGACGAAGCTTCACCGCATATGCTGGAACGGGCCATCCGCCACGCAATTCAAAGGCAGGAAAGCGTTGTGGAAAATCAGCGTCTCTTGACGGAAGTCGAAACGAGCCGGGAACTGCTTCTGAAACAAAAAGTGCTGCTTAAAAAGAAAAATCGACGTCTGCGCAAACTCAATCAAACAGCACATCGTTTTGTCGACAACGTATCGCACGAATTTCGCACTCCTCTGACCGTGATCAAGGATTATGTGTCTTTAGTCCGCGAAGGACTGGTGGGGGAAATTAACAAGGAACAAGGTCAGATGCTGGATATTGCGAGTATCCGTACTGACGAACTTAACAATATGGTCGATGACATGCTCGATGTCAGTAAACTGGAGGCGGGCCTGCTGGGTGCATGGCGACGTCCCTGTCAGTTGCCGGATATTATTGAATGTGTCTGTTCTCCTCTGACAAAAAAGGCGGCTGTAAAGGGAATCCATTTCGAAGCGGATGCTGATCCAGGACTACCGGCGATTTACTGCGATTCGGAGAAGGTCGGCCGCGTGATTGTCAATCTGGTTACGAATGCCATGAAATTCTGTGGCAATCCGGGAAGCGTACGGTTGTGGACTGAAGAGCGGGCGGAACAGGGAGAAATTATTATTGGCGTTTCCGATAATGGACCGGGCATCGATGAAGAAGGGCTGGCGGAAATCTTCCAGCGCTTCAAACAACTCAAAACCCAGCTTGACAGCAGTACCAAAGGGTTTGGTCTGGGGTTGAATATCGCCAAGGAATTAGTCGATTTGAATTTTGGTGAAATGTCAGTGGAAAGCCAGGTGGGAACTGGAACCACCTTTTCGTTTAGCGTCCCTCTGAATAATCCCTCAAGCGTGATGACAAGCTATCTGGATCGTACGCAAAGGTTAACCAGCAGCGAATCTGTGGTGGCCCTGGTCTTTGCTCGAATTGATGAAGAAACAGCCGACACGGATAAAGAAGACATGGACGCTTTCTTCAACTTCTTACTACGGACAAATGATCTTTTATTCCGGACAGGCAGTTGTGAATGGCTGTTTGTACTTTCCATTCCCTGCCTGGAACTTTCTGAATTTGTCACCAGGCTTGAGAATGAGTGGGAGAAGACGAATCGGAATCGACCCTTTGGACCCTTACCCGATTACCAGTTAAACATCGAGGGCAAATGGAAAATAAATGCAGATTCAGAAGAGATCCACAGGCACTTTTGCAGAATCACACAGCAGCCGACCGTCTCTACATCACACTGACTTGACGATCGAGTTAACGATGGATGTCATTATCTGGCGAATTCTCACTCGCAGGATGGGCTTCCCTTCGTTGGCCTGAAAAGGTCCGAAATCCAATTATTTAAGGGAGCAGGCACATGGAGCGTCGAAAGAGAATATTACTGGTCGATGATGATTCAGATATACTTCGCGCCACCAGTCTCAGGCTGACAGTAGCCGGTTTTGAAACGTCTACCGCGCTCAATGGAATGCAAGCAGTCGCGAATGCAACCGGAGATCAACCGACGGCTATTGTTATGGATGTGAGGATGCCGCAAAAGGATGGCCTGACCGCACTGGATGAACTGAAACAAAAATCAGATACACGCCAGATACCGGTAGTGATGCTCTCAGCGAGCCTCGTGGACAGGGAAAAAGCTCTGGACGCCGGCGCAAGCTATTTTTTAAGTAAACCATATGAAGGCCATGAACTGATCAAAGCTGTGAACGCGGCGATTGATCAGGCAGAAGAAGATGAACTGCCGGGTTCAACTTATGCCACTCCCAATATGAAAGTGAAGTACAGTTATGACTGATAAAGTGGTACTGATTGCAGATGATGACCATGAGTTATCACAAGCTCTGGCTATTCGCCTGAGAGGCTTAGGCTATACCGTGATGCGATCTCCCGATGCCTCTCACGCACTCATTGGTGCGATGAGAATCAAGCCAAACCTGATCATACTGGACGTGGACATGCCCAGCGGAAATGGCCTGGCGGTGTGTGAAATGTTGAACGGTGATGAAAGCTGCCATGGAATTCCAGTGATTATACATACGGGCCACACAGATACCGAGACAATTCAACGTTGCAAACAACTCGGGGCGGTGTATATTCAGAAATGCCCCGGTTCTCCAGCAACGATTACTGAGATCGCCAGGGAATTTCTGCAGCTTGATATCCAGCCAGTTGTTGAACCGGTAGAGGAAGCTCAAAAGACTCCTGAAACACGAGATCTCAGCCTGTCCTACATCAAGTCTATCGGCAAAGCTGAGTATGAATTGTCAGAAGCAGATGGGACGCCGATTGACACTGCTTCAGAAGAGAATGTCACAGATCAAACCCAGGATGCAGACTCGGTCTCCCCGGATTCCCGTGAGAAGCGACCTCCGATTGTACTGTCAATTGATGATGATCGTGATATTTCGAAAGCGCTGCAAATGAAACTCAAACCTCACGGCGTAGAGTGTCTGTCTGCTTTCACTGGTGATCAAGGTTATGAAATGGCTGTGGAACATATGCCAGATGTGATTATTACAGACCTGGTGTTACCAGAGGCGGAGGGCATTTATATTATGCGCCGCATCAGGTCGAATCCATTACTCAGTGAAATACCAATAATTGTTCTGACGGGGCAAAGCTATCCGGCAATTAAACATCAGATATTGAGTCTGGGAGTGGAAGCATTTCTGACGAAACCCGTTTCGATCAATGAACTGATCAAAGAATTACAGAGTGTGATCCCAATCAAATATACGCTTACACAGGATACGGCAACAATCTCGTTTAACAAAAATGACAACAAAATAGCGTCGATGGCATGAGATGAAACCTGATCTGAAATAGTCATCTACTGTATTCAGTCTGGGAATGGTAAGATCCAGCGCACAGCGTTTTATTTAGACCTCTATAAAAATTATCCCTCATGAGAGTTAAAAATGAGCACTGCCGATTCGACTGACAATATAAAACAGACCAGGACAACGCGACGGACTTTTCTTAAAAAGACTCTGGCTTTGTCGAGTGGGGTGGGGGCATTTACGAATGCTCCTTATGTGTTTGCGCGTCATCGTACGAAGTTACGGGTTCTGGGTACGCATGTGACGCTGCAGGAGGAACTGCGTAAAAAAGCGCAACAGGATCTGGGGATCGATATTGAATTTCAGCCCGGTGGCAGTGCGGCCGTTCTGCATCAGGCTTCTACTCGTCCGGCATCGTTTGACCTGTACGAGCAGTGGTCGAATAGTCTGAAAGTCTTATGGCAGGCCAATGCAATACAGGCGATTGACATCGAGCGACTCAAATACTGGGATGAAATCAACAATCTCACCAAAACCGGTCGCATCACGACAGGAGCCAAACTCGGTGCGGGTGATGCACCTTCAAAACTGTTGTATGTTCAAAAAGATCGGTCACTGAGTTCTGTTCCCAGTCAACAGGTCAGCTTTCTGCCTTACGTCCACAATGTGGATTCCTTTGGCTACAATGCTGGTGTGATTCCGCGTGGCATACCCTATAAAACAGAAAGCTGGAGTTGGCTGCTGGACGAACGCTATGCAGGCAAGGTGGCACTGGTCAATGCTCCATCAATTGGATTATTTGACGCCGTACTCGCGGTCCAGGCGAAAGGGTTAATGAAATTTAAAGATATAGGAAATCTTTCCAGAAACGAAATCGATGAGCTGTTTGCGATATTAATCGAACTCAGACATCAAGGTCACTTCCGTGGTGTCTGGAGTTCCGGGCCCCAGTCGGTGCGACTGATGCAGCGTAAGGAAGTCGTAATTGAAAGCATGTTTTCGCCTGCGGTATTCGATCTCAAAGGACAAGGAATCGATTGTGTCTATGCTGCCCCTAAAGAAGGCTATCGTGCCTGGCATGGTGTGATGTGCCTTTCTTCTCAAACACAGGGCGCAGTGAAGGATGCGGCTTATGATTATATGAACTGGTGGCTGTCAGGCTGGCCTGGTGCCTTTATCGCGAAACAGGGGTATTACATTTCCAACCCGGAGCGTTCACGTTCGCTGCTTACAGATAATGAATGGAACTACTGGTATGAAGGAAAACCTGCCCTCACTAATCTTGCCGGAACTGATGGTCGAGTCGTAGTGAAACAAGGTGAAATCCGTAACGGAGGCTCCTATCTTGAACGTTTCAGTAACGTGGCTGTCTGGAATACAGTGATGGATACTTATGAATATTCTCTTCTGAAATGGAACGAATTTCTCTCAACTTGAAGGATTGTGGAATTGCGTATTAAGCCTGGCGCAGGCTGAATGATGCCCGAAGTAGACTGAATCATGATAGACAAGATTAAACCAAAACGAATGACGAGCCTGCAGTGGAAAATCTACATCGGTTTTGGCGGGATGATTCTGCTTCTGATTTCGAATGGTATTTTAGGTATTTACGGTCTTGGCAATGCGATGCAGAGCTTTGATCAATACCGCGATGTGGAAAAAACCTATAACGAATCTCTGTCCATTGATCGCAATGTGCAAGAACTGAAACGCCGTGTGAATCAGTATATTAATACCGGCCATTCTTCGAACCGCGATGCCGTGCAGGTGACCTTTGAAAAACTGCAGAAGCAGGTCAGCGGTCTCCTGTCTGACGTGAATGACAAAGAGATCAGTGAGTCATTGATCATTATGAACTCACATCTGGAGGCATATTTCAAGAATTTCACACTGGCAACGGAAGAACGCCAGTTGCGGACGTCCCTGGTTCAGACATCTCTTCCAGAACAGGGGCAAAGAGTACAGGTGAATCTGGAAAATCTGGAAGCACAGGTACATGGCAGTCCCAAAGAGCTGAGTCGGCATTATCTGGCTGCGTTATCCGCTCAGCGTTTTTTCGCGCTCGCCGAAAAAAATGCATTACGATATTTTGCCGAACCCAGTACTCCTTTTGTCGATAAGACTTTGAGCTCGCTTCAGGACGCCCGCTCGATTATTGAATCCATTCAAGCCGAGGCGCTCAATTCTGAAAAAGTACTCGTAAATGACCTGCTGTCACAATTGGATGAGTACGAAAAAATATGCCTGAGAGCATTTCAGGCAACGCGAAGTTATCTCTATCTGGTAAATGTCGTGATGTCTGGTGAAGCCTCGGAATTTGCATATTATTCGATGCAGATTAAAAATATCGCCGAGAGCAAGCGAACAGAGATCAATCAGGCCACCATCGTGCATACGCAGGATATTAAAAATATCACAACGATCGCGATTATTGGAGCCTTGCTCATCGGATTATATTATGCCTGGCGACTGGCGTATTCTGTTGTGCAGCCGATTACAGCAATGACAGAAACATTCAGAAGACTGGGAGCCGGTGAAACACTTATTACGATTCCGGCTACAGATCGTAATGACGAAATCGGGGAGATGGCAACTGCTGCAGATATTTTTAATAAGCAGAACTTTGTGACCAAAAACCTTTTGCAGCAATCGCAGACATTAAGCCAGGAACTGATACAAAAAACCCGGGAGCTTGAAATGATCAACTCCGAACTCGACAACTTTGCATATATTGCTTCCCACGACCTTAAGTCTCCTCTCCGAGGCATCGATCAGCTGGCTAAATGGATTCAGGAAGACTCTGCCGAAGAACTTTCTGAAGAATCGTGTGTCAATCTGAATAAGCTGCAGGGGCGAATCAGAACCATGGAGACACTACTGAACGACTTACTGGAGTACTCCCGCATTGGTCGAATCACAGGAGAATGTGAACGAACTGATACGGGAGCCATGCTTAAAGAAATCAGTGAACTGATTGATAATCCAGAGAAAATTCAAATAACCATTGCCCCTGATATGCCAGTTCTGAATACCTTTCGCACACCACTGCGGCATGTATTTCTCAATTTGATCACTAATGCCGTCAAGCACCATGATCATCCCGAAACGGGGAAAATTAATATTGATTATCGGGAACTTCCCGATTTTTATGAGTTCAGCGTCAAAGATAACGGGCCTGGGATTGATCCCAAGCATCACGATAGAATATTTCAAATGTATCAGCGCGTAGGTAATACTACTGCCGAGGGGAGTGGAATGGGCCTGGCCATCATAAAAAAACAGATCGAAACTTTGGGTGGTACAATTTCTGTTGAATCGGCGGAGAAGCAGAATACGATATTTCACTTCACATGGTCCAAATAATAACCTATGATATTAAGAGGAGTTTTTAAGTACATAAGGATTAAAAAAATGCTGCAAAACCGGTTTTCAATTCTTTTAGTTGAAGATGATGACGTCGATCGTGAAGTGGTCAATCGGGCCATTAAGCGTCAGGAGTTGGATTGTAGCTTGTATACCGCCTGTGATGGGGCGGAAGCCTTATCCATACTGCGAGGGGAATCATCAGAGAAGCTGAATGAAGATTTTGTCGTTCTGCTTGACCTCAACATGCCCGGGATGAATGGCCTGCAGTTTCTGGATGAACTTCGGGAAGACCCTGAACTTAGCCATACCATCGTATTTGTACTTTCCACTTCAGAGCATCCACTCGATATTGCCAAAGCCTACAAAAAAAATGTGGCAGGATATTTCAGCAAAACGCAGGTCGACTTACTGGTCAAAATGCTCAGTGATTATGCCCAGGCTTCTCTGTTTCCAAATCCTCGGGTGATACAGAGCATCCATTAGTAAAGGCTGTTACTGTTCCTTGCTTCAGTGCATGCCATGTGTCCGGTCTAAATACTCGCTCACAGTGATCGACTAGAACGCATCACATTTAACCATGGCGTCTCTCGATCTATTATAGCTGCTCCAAATGGCTTTGGAGACGCTACAGTGAAATGGGACACAGTCCAGGCAGCCTCCCATACCAATAAAAAAAGGCAGGACACAAATAATCTGCGTCCTGCCCCCTGTTGCATTATCTGAAAAGCCAAGCTTACTCAGGCCAGGGAGATTTCTCCGTCGCCAGGGAATAAATCACGGACTTGGAATTACAGAATTCGTGGGCCGCTTCGATGAAGCCCAGTTCCGCTCCGAATCCACTCTTTTTGTAACCATAGATCGGCACGTTCGGTCTGAGATAACCGCCACCATTGATCGAGATCCGTCCTGCCTGCAGCTCGCGGGCGACTCGCAGCGCCCGTGTGCCGTCAGTGGACCAGATATTGGCCATCAAACCAAAGTCGGAATCATTGGCAATGCGAATCGCTTCTTCTTCCGTTTTAAATGTCATCACGCTTAAGACCGGCCCGAACACTTCTTCCTTCGCGACAGCCATGTCGGGTGAGACCTGGTCGAAAATGGTCGGCGGATAGAAGCAGTCCAGCGGATCATCGGAGATATCACCCGAGAGGACTAACCGGGCCCCTTCCTGTTTTGCCTGTTCAACGCGACTCCGCACGAAGCCGCAGTGCGTTGGCGTGGCCAGACAGCCCAGGTGCATTTCGGGATCGGTCGGATCTCCCTGTTTCAAACTCTGAGCCTTGGCGATAATCCGCTCGAGCAGTTCATCATGCTGGCTCTCATGCACCAGCAGTCTTGAGCCGGCCACACAAATCTGACCCAGGTGACAGAAGATGCCCGTGATCACACCGTTGACAACATGATCCAGCGGGGCATCGGGAAAGACGACGCTCGGCGTTTTGCCGCCCAGTTCCAGCAGCACGCCTTTCATGCCATCCTTGGCCGCTTCCATCAACTGCGCACCGGTTTCATACCGTCCCGTGAACGCAATTTTATTGATGCCCGGATGTTTCACAAGAGCCGTCCCCGCTTCCGCGCCCGTGCCGTGAATCACGTTAATCACGCCAGGAGGAAAGCCCACTTCTTCAGCCATCTTCGCCAGCATCAATGCGGACAGCGGCGAGACTTCAGAAGGCTTCAGCACCACCGTATTGCCGCAGGCAAGAATCGGCGCCAGTTTAATGGCGGCGTTAGTCATGGGATAATTCCAGGGAACGATGGCTGCGATCACACCCATCGGCTCGCGAAACTGCATCGTCACATTGTCCGGCAGGCCGCCATAGGAATGCCCGGCGATTTTGTCCGGCAGTCCCGCATAACTTTCGATTACGTCCGCCCCACAGGGAATGTCAAAGCCCAGCGTGTCGCGAATCGGCTTGCCGATATTGAGCGTATCGGTCATCGCGAGATCTTCCGCAGATTCACGAATGCGTTCTGCCAGCTTGTAAAGCAATCGACCCCGCTGCAGAGGATCCAGACGCGGCCATTCTCCCTTGTCAAACGCACGACGAGCCGCAGTGACCGCCAGATCGACATCACTGGCATTCGCCAGGGCAATCTCCGCCAGCGGTTCCCGGGTCGCCGGGTTCGTGATCGTCCAGTTCGTTTCCGAGCGACCGTCGACCCATTTTCCATCAATATACATTTTCTCTGGCCAGGCTGGCATATTCTTATTTCCTTACTGAAGTGATTAAATCATGGCGTTGTCTGATCGATTTGTGGCTTGACGGTGACCAGAGCAGGAGCGGTATTATCTTAACAAAGCTAACCAATCCGGGGCAACAGTTCGAGAGAGTTTGAGACCAGAAACAGGAACGACCTCCATGCATTAGAAATTTGTCTAACGCAGTTTTAAACGATTCCAGACAAAATGTAGCAGCAAATGGAAACGATAAGCAGGCACCGCTGGCCTCTTTTACTCTGCCCTGAAACAGCGAGGCAGATACCAGCCCTGTTTTCGTGCCCTTTCGTGTTTTTCGTGGTAGAAAAAAACGGATCTGGATTCCAGCTCCTGTTCTGTTAGACTCAAGAGAGGATATGATCCCGTCTCGTTTATAAAAATGGCACTGAATGTGAATCCCCGGGTGAGAGTTTTCTCGGGGAATAGTGCCAGGTTTGTTCTTCGTTACTTTTACAAACCTGGAGATTCCATGTATCGACTATCTGCCCTGCTGATGTTTCTGCTTCCTGCTTTAGTTCAGGCGGCTCCGCATAAAATTATTCATGTCGTCAATCCGCATCATGTTTCCCGGGCTGAATATCTGGCTGATCTGCGGGCGAATTCCAGCTTGACTGACGACCAGATAGATGACCGCTACAGGGAGTTTCTTCACGATCGGGAAAGAAGCCAACGGGGGCTGATTCTGAAGTTGCGGGTTCTGATCAAAAAATACCGCCTGAAGGGCATCTATTTACAAGGGCTTTCTGAGAAGAATCACCAGGCAACGCTGGATTACCTGGAAAGTCTGAAGCAATACGAGAAGACCAATACGATCAATGAATCTGAATTTGAAAAACGGAAAAAAGATCAAAACCGACTCGATTTGTCAGAGTTGGGAGCCGCAGGTCAATTAGTCATCACTGGTGAATTACAGACCATTCTGCCAGCGGAGGATGCAAAGGCTTTCGAAGCGGTTAATTCGGTGAAATCAGATGGAAGCATTAAATTTGTTGAGAAGGAAGAGCACGAGCGCGAGAACGCAATCGTCAGAAACTTAATGAAAGCCGATGGTGTGGCTGTGATCGTGTTGAGCCGTGATCACAACCTGGCAGATAATCTGAAGGAGCTGGGGTTCAGCTGCAGGTATGTGATAACGGGGAGCGATCCACCTGTAGAAAGTAATATAGATACTTTCAAAAATTCAATCTTCAAACGTAGCGATAAACTTACAGGAAACCGACTTAAATAACATCGGCAATAAACAATAAGTTACCTGTAGATTAACAGAGTGAGATCTGAAATGTCACTTGCAGTGTCCTACCTGCTTCAATGTTATTTGGTGGTAGAAAAAAACGGAGGAATCTCCCCTCTGTTTCAGTCCGCCTGCCGCTCCACCATGATCTTGCGACACAGAATCGTTTTCCGTTTCACGCCACTCTCATCCGGATAATAAAAATCACTGTAGAAGAGCAGGGCACTGTTCTCATCCAGAGGCACGATCTCCGGGTTATTGCAGGAGCCGTCCCAGTCGTGAAAGGTGGGGTCAGCTACAGGCTTGTTCGCCAGTCCGCTTCGATCACCGGGCGTCATCACCACCAGCGGTTCAGTCCACTCTGTGCCGCTGTCGTTGAGCGCAGCCCGTACGAATGTCCCCGGACGGGCATAACAGAGCAGTGTCACCCCATTCTCGAGTCGACACAAACGCGGCAGGATACCGACGTCGTCGAACTTCACCGGCTTCGACCAGGTCCGCCCCAAGTCGGTCGAACGCGTCATATACATCGGATCCCACTCTTTGCCGGTTGAAGAATACCAGGTCGATCGCAGGAACCAGACAATCGAACCGTCCGGCATGAATTCAAAGTCACTGTCGCTGAAACCGCCACTCTTATAAGGAAACTCGTGGCCGTTCGCTTCATATTCCAGATGTGAACGTCGCTGGAATGTTTTCCCGTTGTCTTCGGAACGGAAGATTTCCGCCGAGTAGTAAGGGCTGTACTGTCCGTTCTCCGGATTGAGATGCCCCTCCCCCGAAAACACACTTACCCAGATCGCACCGTCGGGCCCCAGCTTCGGATTACCCCGCGGAAAGATCGACTTCAGCACCTTCTTCCCATTTCGACTGACGTGAACCACCCGCGTCAGGTAAGGCCAGTCCACATCGGCCTGCTCCTGCACTGGTTTTGTCTGACCTGCAGGAATGCGATACAGCGTCCATTCCTTTTTAGACATACTCGGCGGCAGGCGATCGGCGTTAAATGCATTGATGGTTGTGCCTCCCATCCAGAAGGTCATGCCATCGGGAATCGGCAGCGTTCCTTCCTCCGCCTGCTTCGAGAAATCATAAGCGGGCGTGTATTTGTTCCAGGGAATCTGCTTGTACTCGCTTACGTCGACACCCGATTCCGGCGGAAGGTAGACCCGGTCACCACTGGGGAGCAGCAAGCCGCACTCCTGCGCGATCGAATCATCGACCTCTTTCCAGGTCACACCCTGATCGCGACTTTCGAACCAGAGGGCCGTCGCACCATAGTTGCTGATATCATCGTTTTTCACATGCACGGAAACAACGAACCGGTCTTTCAGCCGATAAGGACGCGGAAACTGGTACGGCCCCCAGAGCTGCTCCTCCGGCCGAATCCCCCGCACGATCACATGCGGTTCCCCCATTGTCAGCTTGATCCGCGGCGCAGGTCTTTCTTCGGTGTTCGACTTGCTGCTGTCTTGCGCAACTGCGTTAGTCGTGCAGATGATCACCAATAATAAGGAACTGAAGAGGGAGCGTATGGTAATTCTCATGAAATCTGCTGTTGAACTCAAAATAGAAATAAAACGGCTTCAGTTTACGATTAACTGTTTCAGGATTGGGCGGGGATCTCTGCGATCTGTTTCGTGGCGATGCCGACGGGGCGGTCCAGGGGAATCCCGGCGCAGGTCAGCAGGGTTGTTAATAAGTCGCCCTGGTTGCCTTTGACATCGGGCAGGAAACGTCCCGTGTTGATCGCACCGCCGCCTCGTCCTGCCAGAATGAAGGGCAGATTGGCCCGGCTGTGCCTGTCACCGTCTTCCAGGCCCGAGCCCCACATCATAATGCAGTTGTCCAGCAATGTGCCGTCGCCTTCCTTCAGGCTGTGCATCTTGTTGACCATGTAGGCAAACTGGTCGATATTGAATTTCGTGATCGCGGCGACTTTATCCACCTTCTTCTTCTCGCCGTTATGGTGCGTCTGGGAATGGTGCTGATCGTTGAAACCGAGTTCAGGATACGAGACGCCGTTCGGGGTGGAACCAATGTAGGTGCAGACGCGAGTCGTGTCGGTCTGGAACGCGAGCACGTTGAGGTCGCACATCACCTGCATGTACTCACTCCGTTTGTCTCCCTCGGGAATCTTGATCTCGATGGGAGGCGAGTCGGTTTTGTGACTGCGATTCGGTCGGACTCCCGCTTTCTCCAGTGCCGCTTCTTTCTGGCGTATTTCAATGGCGGCGATCCTTCGTTCCACCGAGCGGACACTGTCCAGGTATTGATCCAGCTTGCGCTGGTCAGTCTTTGACAGTGTGCGACGCAGATCGCGGGCACCGCCGATCACCAGGTCCAGCATGCTCCGATCTAAACTGCTCATCCCGTTCGCTGACAGTCCGTCCCCTTTTTCCTTCTTGTTGAACAGACGATTCAGCACGTTGCGGGGATTGGTCTCGGCGGGAACCGCCTGGGTCGGCGAACGGAAGCTGCAGTGGGAATAGTAGGCCTCGTTCAGCCCCGCCTGGTTTTCCTTCCACGTTTGCGGCATTGTGGCCAGTTCCAGCGAAGGCAGCGCAGTAAACGCGCCCAGCGAATTCGCGGCAATCTGGTCGGCGGAGATGGAGATACTGATTTCGTCCCGCTTATCCGGATCGGGTAACGCTGCGGTGAGCCACGTCGAGAGCTCGAGCGCGTGCGGCGCGCCGCGAAAGGGACCGTTGGAAACGCCGGCGATCCCCTTCATCAGCAGACATTGATCGAGCACCGGGCGCAGTGATTCAAGGGCAGGGGGAGGCGAGGTCAGAAACGTTTTGGGATCTTTGGGCCAGAATTGATCCATGATCACGCCATGCGGCATATACATGAACCCCATTCGGACCGGCGGTTGGAACGTTTTTTTCTCGCTGTCTTCAGCCCAGCCCATAACATCCAGCAGAGGCAGTGCCAGTGTGGCTCCCAGGCCTTTCAGACAGGTGCGACGATTGATTCTTTTATAATTACTCATGGGAAGGCTTTCAGGTGGGTAGCAGAGGAAAACAGGTATGTGATACGACGGCCTGCCATTCCGTCTTACCGGTCATTGGGTGTGGTTCGCGGGTCACTCAATACGACGATGCATGAAAGGATAACTGGTGACGACCTCGGTGATGAGCGTCTGGATGCGGTAGTCGTCTTTGGCGATTTTCTGCATCAGTCCATCGATCACAATTTCGTCGTACCCTTCCAGGCGTCGGCATAATGCATAGGCTAACAGTCGTTCGACCAGATTGCGAGAAAACTTTGCGTTATGCTGAGCGATAATCGCTTTCAGTTCTTTGGGATTGGAAAAATTCCTCCCGCCGGGGAGTTCGCCCGAGGCATCGATGGCCTGGCCGTTCTCGTCCAGGTCGCGCCAGCGTCCGATGGCGTCGAAGTTCTCCAGACCGAATCCGATCGGGTCGAGCAAGCGATGGCAGTTGGCACAGACCGCCTCGGAGCGGTGCAGTTCGGTGCGTTCGCGCAACGTCAGACTGGCGATCTGTTTTTGGTCCTGCTTCTCCAGTGAAGGCACATCGGGCGGAGCGGCAGGGACATGATCCCCGAGCACCTGTTCCAGCACCCAGACACCACGATTGACAGGGCTGGTGCGGTTAGGGAACGAAGTCGCCGCCAGCACGCCGGGCATTCCCAGGATTCCGCCGCGATTTCCGTTGGTCAGTTTGACCTTACGCATCTCGGGGCCGGTGACAGTATTTTCCAGACCATAAATCGACGCCAGATTTCCATTGAGGAAGGTGTAATCGCTGTCGATAAACTCCGAAACGCTGCGGTTCTCCCGCACGATGCTTTCGAAAAAGAGCCGGGCTTCATCATACATCGCGCTGCGCAGGGCGGCGGTCATCTGCGGGAATTTCTTCGGGTCAAAGGTTCGCGTGTGCAGATTTCCCAGCTTGAGCCACTGTGCGCCAAAGCCGTCAAACAGGGCCCGCGAACGCGGGTCCATCAACATCCGCGTGACCTGATCTTTCAACACCGGCAGCTCGTGGAGTTTTCCCTGGTCTGCCAGCGTCAGCAATTCAGCGTCGGGCATGGTAGCCCATAACAGATAAGACAGACGCGAGGCAAGCTGATAATCATCAAGGGGTACAATCCCCTTTTCAGTCTCCACTTCTCTCGCCGGCGTGATAAACAGAAACTGCGGGGAAACCAGAATTGCCTTGAGCATTAGACGACAGGATGCCTGGTAGCTGAGGTCGTTCTGTCTTCCCAGTTCAAAAACTTTGAGCAGGACATCCACTTCGGCAGCAGAGGGGGGACGACGGTAGGCGCTGCGCGCCAATGACTTTGCAAGCTTGCGGGCATTTGACTTAGCGTCGGTCTCGGACGTTGGCGGTTCGCCAAAGAGTTCTAACTGAATGGCGGTCGGCGGTTTCCCTTCCGGAGCGACCACCTGATTCAGGACTTTTTCGGAGATGGCCAGATACTGTTCGAGTTGCAGCGGGGAGAGCGAATTGAGATATCCTTCGCCGCTGACTTCGTCAGGCAGACTGGCGACGATGTCAGGATCGACGCCCAGCAGATCGTGCAGCGTGTTGCCATATTCCGTTTTGGTGAGCCGCCGAATGACAAATGGACCAGGATCTTTCGGACTGAGATATTTTATCTGCTGCATCCATTTTGCAAACATCTGACGTTCTTTGTCGGACGGCTGATCCAGTCCTTCCGGCGGCATGTCATGTGCTTTCACGCGGGCCGCCGACTTTTTCCATTTCTCACTGAAGGCCGCATGCCCGGGACTTCGTAGAGCCGGGTCAAAGCTAAGACCGGCTTCCGTCGGCCGACGGTTCTGATGGCAGTCGATGCAATATTTTTTAATGAACGGCTTGATCTGCTTGCTGAAAAACTGCTCCGCTTCCGCTTTCCGCGCCGCCAGCGCTTTGTTCTCTTTCGATGCAGCAAGCCCAGCCTGCGGACAGACCCACAACCCCCACACCAATCCGGCAATCACACCGCGAACAAAACGCGCCTCTAACACTGACATTGCTAAACTCCTCCGACACAATAATCGTACCCACTCATTATAGTTTCTGCATATGTCAGTGTAAACAACTGCCAGAAAACGTAGCGTCTGCACGTGAGTGTAAGTTAATAATAACGTAAAGAACAGTTCGCTATCTGTTGGTTTCAGTTCTGATCGCACAGACCGTCGTTCTAATTCATGCGAGGAAATTAAATAACACTTCTCAGGTTTCAGGAGCATTTGCCTGACGAGGTCTACTTTGAAATTGTTGATGAGATATCGAGCAACTTCAGGATGTGACAAACAGCAGGGCTTTGAGAGGCAGGGAACACGAAGTTAAGATAAGGAGCAAACAGACCTGGAACAGTTCCAGAATTCAGTTAAATAGAGAAGCTCAGGTTTACCGATTATGAAAAACATGGGAGACGATAACATATCCGGTTGCAGAACAAATTACGAATTTGCACACACTTCGACCCGCTGTCTCAATTGACGTATCGCGGGCCGTTTATGTTATAATTACAATTCTACCCAAAAGCATAAACCGGCTCTGCCACAAAAATACGTCCCACTTTAAGACTCAACAGGAAACCCACCATCATGACCTCCACCTCAGATACCACCCGCCGTGACTTTTTGAAAACATCCGTCGCAGCTGCAGCCGCAACCACTTTCGCCGCACCGGCATTTGTCCGCGGACAGAATTTGAACTCGCAATTGCAGTTTGCGGGGATCGGCACCGACGGCAAAGGGTATTCCGACATCAAACTCATTGCCAGCCACGATAAAGTGAAATGCGTCGCCTTTTGCGATGTTGATTTGTCGCGGACCAAAAAAGTCAAGCCGTTAGCACCTGAGGCTCCTGTCTTCCAGGACTACAAAATCATGCTGGATGAACTGGGGGATAAAATCGACGCTGTTTCGGTTTCCACACCCGATCATACTCACGCCATCATCAGCATGGACGCGATGCAACGCGGGAAGCATGTTTACTGCCAGAAACCGCTGACACGCACGGTTTGGGAAGCACGCCAGATGCGTCTGCAGGCAAAAAAATCAGGTGTCATCACACGCATGGGGAACCAGATCCACTCGCACTCCGCTTATCGCACCGCAGCGAAAGCGATACAGGATGGTGTCATCGGAAAAGTGAAGGCCGTGCATTCCTATGTCGGTACCACCGGACATGGACGCAGCGGTCTGCTCAACAAGCCTGCGAATAACGAAGCGGTACCGAAAACACTCGACTGGAATCTCTGGATCAGCGTGGCCCCCATGCGTCCGTACGGCGGAAACCGGGTATACCATCCCTTTACATGGAGAGACTGGCAGGACTTTGGCTCTGGAGCCATCGGCGATTTCGGCTGCCACTTACTTGATCCAGTATATACAGCCCTCAAAATCACGGGCGACCCGATTAGCGTGCACTCGGAACATACCGGCATGAATGATGAAGTCTGGCCCGCCCAGGAAACCATCAAATACGTTATTCCCGGCACGCAGTATACTGCCGGTAGCAGTCTGCCGATTACCTGGTACGATGGTGGACGGCGTCCGAGTGACAGTATCGCCAAACTGTTACCCGGCCAATCTCTGCCGAGCGGTGGCTCCATTTTCGTTGGTGAAAAAGGCAACCTGATTCTGCCTCATTACCGCCAGCCGTTTGTGAACATCGAAGGTGTTAACATAGAACCGGTAGAAAGTCTCGACCATTATCATGGCTGGGTCGATGGTTGCCTGTCTGGAAAACAGCCCAGCGACGGGTTTGAATACGGAGGCCATCTGACCGAAGCTGTGCAGTTGGGAAATGTGGCCGCGTTCTTCCCGGGCGAAACCCTCGAATTCGATGGCAAGGCGCTCAAGATCACCAACAACTCGGAGGCCAACAAATACCTGACACGAGACTACCGCGCCGGCTTCGAAATCGCTTCGATCTAGCCTTCTGATCCTTCAAGATAGAAAACGCTTCGTATGCAGTATTTTAATCTCCGTCGTTTTGCTGTTTTACTGGTAATTCTGTCTGGAACGAGCACCTTGCTGGCTGCCGATGCGGAGTTGGCAAAGCACATCACTGTACCCACGGACTGGAAGGGGGAGCAGATTTCGCTCCCTCCTTCCTTTGCCAGGGAAATGAAATTCAAAGGGCTCGAAGAAGCCCGGTTTTCGCCCGGCATGTTCCAGGAAAAATCAAACACGTTTTTCTCTTACTTCTTCGTGTTTAAAATTGATCCCGGCAGTGAACTGACACAAAAAAACATCGAACGCGAACTACTCACCTATTATCAGGGACTGTCGCGCACCATTTTCAACAGCCGAAAAGCGAAAGTGGATACCAGCGGGTTTTCCTGCGAACTCAAAAAAGTGGTCCCCGTCGATGCTCAGAAGATTTACCCCGAGGGACTCACGGAATATTCGGCAACCGTCAAATGGATCGAACCGTTTGTCACTCAGAAACCGCAAACGCTGCATCTGATCATCCAGGTCTGGACAGACAAAACCACCAAAGACGGCTATCTGTTCGCCTGTGTTTCGCCGCAGGAGATGAAAGCCGAGATCTGGCAGTCAATGCAAAACATCCGCGACTCGTTCTACCGCAGTCTGCAGAAGTAATTCTTCTTGTTGAACTCTGCTCCATTTCTCCCCGGTTTTGAAAAGCTGATCAAATCCAACTGATTATTAAGAGTCACAGTAATCGACCGCAATCTGTCACAGCATTCCAGATCTGTTAGTACGCGAAACTGAAGAATACGTGTCATAAGGGGGGGAGAGAACCAGAGCAACCAGATTGGGGGGGACCCGAATGCAATTCGGGTCGAGCGCAGCAAGCAGGAAACTGACGGTATAAACTTGCCATTGAGTAAGTACGTTCCTGCATTGAATTCATGTTTCGGGATCTGTCCCTTTTACAGCGGTGCCCACTGCAGCGGGTCTATATTATTGTCCGACTTGCCCGTCAGTACAAAGGTGGCGGGTGGCACCGTTGGCTTGCTATTAAGACCGGACACATGATACACAACCGTTCGGGCGGGTGGCACCGTTGGCTTGCCCAACGGTGAAAATCAGGGCCAGGTTTTAACCCCTTTATTTCGAAGCCTGATAATCCTTCCCATTGATACTGCGGATCACAGACCGCATCCAGGCATCCAGTTCCTGCTGCATCTGTTTCACTCGCTGAGCCTGTTCTGGATCTTGGGAAAGATCGGTTTTTTCCATCGGGTCATCACTCAAATTGTAGGGTTCGTATCTGGTACCTTTGATCCGATGCAGTTTCCAGGGCCAGTCATTTCAGGTGGCGGGTGGCACCGTTGGCTTGCCCAACGGTGAAAATCAGGGCCAGGTCTCAACCCCTTTACTTCGATTCCTGATAATCTTTCCCATTGATGCTGCGGATCACAGACCGCATCCAGGCATCCAGTTCCTGCTGCATCTGTTTCACTCGCTGGGCCTGTTCTGGATTTTTAGAAAGATCGGTTTTCTCCATTGGGTCATCGCTTAGATTATAGAGCTCGAATTTTGTGCCTTTGATGCGATGCAGTTTCCAGGGCCAGTCGTTCCAGGCGGCATGCCCGGTCGTGGTCTCTTCGGGAAACTGTGGGAATTCGTCGACGTCTTTACGCATTCTGACAGAATCATGCGGTAAGGGGGCACCCGCCTGTTGCTTTTCCATGATCGCTTTCTGAATCTGGTCACTGCGTGTGCCTTGTCCCCTCTGAAGTTGATGCCAGAAACCCATCGGCTTACTGCGCTTGGTAACCGATCCTGTAATGATGCCGCTCACATCCATGCCATCGAGGGGATGCGGCGCATATAATTCCACGCCGGCCAGTGACAGCAGGGTTGGATAGATATCAAAGGTCGCCACTGGGACCGAGGTGCGACCTTTGAGCTTACGTGCGGGCCATTCGATGATCCCCGGCACACGCAGACCCCCTTCGTAGATGCTGCCCTTTTTCTCGCGGCCGCCGGAGGTCTCCTTGACCAGCCCGCCATTATCGCTGCAGTACCAGACGATGGTATTCTCCGCAATGTTCATGTTCCTGAGAGCGCGTCGCAGTCGTCCAACCTGCTGATCCAGCAGCGTAATCTCACGGTAGTACCCCGCATGTGGTTTCCCCTTATATAGACTGGGGCCTTCCGGCACTTCCGCGTGTGGGTCATGCGGAGAGGGGAACCAGACGACCGTGAAGATCGGCTGCTCGCCGTCTTTGTGTTTCTCGAGGAATTCGAGCGTATCATCCATTAAGATGACCGAACCTTTTCCTTTACGATGCTCGATCTTTCCCATGCGGCTCAGGTAGGGATCGTTGTCGAAAAAGTTGAGTCCGATCACCCATTCATCGAATCCCATGCCACTGGGATTGCAGGGGGAGTCGGGCTGTCCCGAACCCAGGTGCACTTTGCCGAAGATACCGGTGACATAGCCGGCTGCTTTCAGCGTTTCAGCGATGGTCTGCTCATGCGGGCGCATGTAGCGACCGTGGTTGGTGACTTTGGTCCGGTTCGGATTGCGACCGGTCATCACGCTGGCCCGTGTTGGAGAACAGACCGGCGCACCGGCATAGAAGCGGTCGAAGACGAATGCGTCTTTCGCCATGGCATCAAGTTCCGGTGTCTTTACAAACGGGTGACCATTATAACTGGTGTCTCCCCAGCCCTGATCATCCGCCATCACCAGGATGATGTTGGGTTTACCGGAGCGTTCCGCTTTCGCCGCAAAGGAGGCTCCGGTTGATACCAGAGCAAAAACGACTCCTGTCACTGCTATAAAAACGCGTCGATTCCGCATGATTGACTCTCTTCTGCTTTGTGACTGAAATTGTGAATATAAGCCCAATTGAAATCAGGATCATCAGTAATAATCATACCAGTGCCGGTCCCTGATTCACATTATCAGCTCGTAAGAGGATGAAATTATTTTGTATCCAGATCAGGGGAGATTCATAGATCAAAGAGAGGCAGAACCATCCTGCAAGCAGGCAGAAGAAATAAAGCAGCTGAAAAGAGCGGTGATGCTGCTGCTCCATCTGTGTCTCCTGGGAAGCAGACTTAAAAGAGACTACATAGTGATAGCGTTATGAAAAAGCGAATAAATAAATAATGCTACGGAGACGATGATAACGAGATTCGCATAGATCAGCTTGAGCAAGGTGGATTCCGAAAGGGATTTAGCAAGCGAAAAACCCAGTGCAAAACCTACTGCTCCCAACAATATCATTCCGATGGGAACTGTAAAAATAAAGAAAGGCCAGAACCCTTCAATTTGTGTGTAGAACATAAAATAAAGGAGGCCATAAAATCCAATAAATCCACCAGGTACAATTCCATTGATTGTGGAAAAGATAGATAAAATGATGGTTAAAATAGTTTTGTCAGGCACAATCATACCTCAATAACCAGCCATAATCGAAAATGTAAGTTTCGCTGCCTCAACTATGTTTCTGGGCGTAGAGAGTGATCAAATCTCACGCGTATATTGAAAAATTATAGATAATAAGAATGAAGGTCTGTTTACAAAATCGTTTTGATCGATTTCGATCGGGTATTGCGGGTTGACTGCATATACTCAACTGCTTCCCCATTATTGTTCAGCAGCGAACAACGATATACGAATTCGTCACTTTGAAATTAAAGTGGTTTTCAGAGGAGGTTCTACTTTTTTTGATATAAATCAATTCGTTTTTGAATATCGATCGCAGGTTCGGAATTTGGAGGGACAAGAGTGAGTGCAGTTTGCAGGACGCTGATTGCAGCTTGAGTTTTTCCCAATCGATACAGAGATTCTCCCAGATTGAAATAAGCCGGCGCGAAATCAGGCGACGTTTTCATAGCTAGCCGAAAATAATATTCTGCCTGCTCATGATCCTGTTTTTTCTGTAATGTGGTTCCCCGCATATTGTAGGTGAATGTCAATTCCTGAATAACCTGCCTGTGCAAATCAGGCTTCTTTGTTGAGTCCAGGATTTGCAGTGCAGATTCGTAGTGCTTAATGGCTTTCTGCAGATCAGCATTCTTTGCAGCCATCAATCCCAGATTAAATTCGTTAGCCGGGTCTAATAAACCCTGCTTTCTCGAAAGATCAAACTGGTGTTGTGCATTTGTCATGTCTCCCAGTTCCAAATAGAGGTTTCCCAGCGTTTCGCGAATTCCAGGGGCGTCCGGATTGAATTTCAAAGCCAACTGGTAATATCGCAGAGCTTCTTCGTAATTTTTCTGCTTTCGGGCCAGGTTCCCCAATCCAAACAAGGCATCCGCATTTTGAGGTTTTGCTTGTAGAGACTGGAAGTAATGGTTAAATGCTTTTTTGTTGTCTTCTCGAGCTTCGTAGTAAACACCTAAAGCAAAATGTGCACCTGCATGTTTTGGATCAATCTTCAGGACCTTATTAAAGTATTGTAATGCTTGATCCTTACGCCCCAGTTCCATGTAAATCGTTCCCAGGTTCTCATTTGTTCCCACATCATCAGGTATCACTGAAATCGCGTTTTTAAAATGATGAAGCGCCTCGTCATACTTTTGATTATTAAAAGCCAGGTGGCCGAGATTATTAGACGCAATAAACGCATGGGGATTATGCGCCAGGCAATGTTGGTAGAGTGTTCTGCTGTTCGACCAGGTTGCAGTCTGCATAAAGCTCAGGCCGGCGAAGAGAAAGAGAGCAGCATAAGTCAAACTCAGGGAAACCGTTTTGTGATGACTTCGCAAGAGCCAGGCAAGCGCAAGAGCGGGACCCAGCATAGCGAGGTAAACATATCTGTCTGCAACTGTAGAGATAAATTGATAAGAAAAAGGAATCAGGCCCAGCACTGGCAATAGCCCGGTAATAAAAATGGCCAGTGAAGCCTGCAAGACGCGTCTCTGCCTGGGAATGCAGGCGAGCAGAAAGATCAGGCAGGGGATCAGCCAGGACCAATAAATCCAGGATGTGTTCAGAATCAGTTTGATACTCTTATCGTATTGCATTAACAGAGGAGTGGGAATAAACAGTTTCTGAAAATAAAAGGCAAGCGCATCTCCAAAAATCAATGGTCTTGCCCAAAGCGGACTGTCAAAGAGAAGATCAGACTGTTCCCCGCGAGTGATGAAAATGAATGCCAGGGCAAGCATCAGCCAGCAGAGAATCCATCTGCCCAGTTTTTTAAGATGCTCAGCAAAGAAAACAGAGATGAGGATTCCGATGATCAATGGTGTGGTCACCGAACTTGGTTTTGCTAACATTGAGAGTACAAAACACATCGTCGCAATGATCAAGTCGAAATTGGTTTTCCCTGTTTGGGCAGGTGTGGAAGTTTCAGACTTTTTTACATATTTCAGAGTGAAGTAGATTGTGGCAATTGAAAATAAATTACTGAGCAGTCCGCGTGTTTCGCTGATCCAGACGACGGATTCAACCTGTAATGGATGCAATACGAACAGCAATCCCCCCAGACAGGCTGCACGAGTGTCATTCACAATGATATTTAAAATACGGTATATCAGAAGAGAATTGATTAAGTGTAGAAGTAAGCTGCCAGCATGAAAAATGTAGGGGGCCAGGACCGCATGATCCTGAAAGCCGAACAACTGTGTGAGATAAACCTCGATCGCAAAAAAAGAATAGCTAAGGGGGATATAGAGTCCCTCATAAGGCTGACTCCAGATATTCCACATCCCCTTAAAAGAAACGGGATTCAGAGAGGGGTTATCTGTGAGGTGCAGATTATCATCCCAATCCAATAAGGGATAGGGCAGGCATCGCGAGAAAACAAGTAATATCACAAACAGATAAAGTAGTGTTACTCCCAATAAATTAGTTTTGGTTGATCTCTTTATGGGATCATGCTCTGCTGGAATCTGAGGGTTTATCTCATTCATCTATCGTTTTCTATATGTAGCATTCTAAAACGCATCACATTTAACCAGAGCGTCTGTAGATCAATTATCCCTGGTCCCAATAATCCTGGAGAAGCTACAGTAAAACTGGATTCAGTCTCAAGTCAAATCGCATTCTCATATTAATTCACACGTTGAATAAGTTGAATCAGAGAATGTCTGTTTGCTACATCCTATTTAACATTGTTTGGTGCTTCAATGGAATTATGTCATTTCTTTCCTGCATCTCTCTGTTTCCGGTATTCAATAATGGTATTGAATCAGACAGCACAGTGATAAATATGGGAAGTGATTTAAAGATACTGGCACATTGACGCGACCTTCCAGTGACTTATGTGCGAACACAAATTCAACTGGTCGGTCACGGAGCAACGCGAACAATCGGATACCGCGTCTCGGCGTCAGTTAGCTGAGTCGAAAACTATCAGGAGCTCAGGCTTGGATCGGGGGGCTACGTACTGATCTCCGCCGGCATCTGATCTGGTTCGAGTTGCGAGTTCATTCTGGTTTCGTGATCACGACGCCCCATTTACCGAACTTGATGCGGTCTCCTGCTGAAACGCGGCGTTGGTAGACCGAACAGACATTGCCGGGAATCTCGCGTCCGCCCGGCATCAGGAACAGCACGAATTCGGGAATGGAAACCAGTTCGAACCCCTGCTTTTGTAATTCGTCCGTCACGCTATCTCTGTTGCGGTCGGGCAGCGGTGTCACGACATAGACCACCCCCAACGTGGTACAGTCAACTTCGGTATTTTCCATCGGGCTGAAGATAAAATTCCCATCTTGCAGGAACGAAGGCAGCTTGTCATGGAAGGCATAGCTGCGGTTGCTGAAGATCGCCTCGCCGAGTTTTATATCGCGTATTTCACCATTCACGGGTTTCAACTGTGCGCCGGGTTTCTTGAGCAGAACTGCCGCTGTTTCATGCTTGTTTAGCGAAGTAACGCGCTGCTTCTTCAGCCAGGGCTTTGAATTGACGCCCGTCGCATGGTTGATGAGCACTCTCTGCCGGGCCTTGGAACTTTGAAATTTGCCAGCCAGTACATCGGCTTCCGTGAAAGTCGTCAGCAGAATATGTTTCTCATCCGCCCGGTTCCAGTCGTAAATCACGTAGATGGTCCCGTCAGGGGCCTGGGTTGCGTCCGGGTACGAGACCATGTCGCGTGTGTCCAGCAGCAAGCCTCCTTTCCACGATTTGCCATCGTCAGCGGAGAGGTAAGCAGTCAGATGATTGCGGCCGCGGGAGCGTTCATCGATTCCGTTGTGCTTGATCAGCAACAGATTTCCGGATGCCAGTCGCTGGATATGGAAGCGGGATGTGGTTTGCTGCAGATGATCTTTCACTTCCGTCCAGGAGCGACCGGCGTCGGTAGAGACCGAATCTCCAATGCCGTAGGAGGAAGTGCGGACCAGCAGCCAGACAGAACCGTCCTGCCGTTCAACGAGCATCGGTTCATCGCAGTTGCGGCGGTCCTTCGGAACATTCGCGGCGCCGCGCAAAGCCCAGGTACGGCCTTGATCCTTCGATACCATGACGCGACAACTGTCATCCTGTCGCCAGATTGCGGCGGGCATCAGCCACTCGCCGTTTTTGGTGACGATCGGTTTGTTGATCATCACGCCGGGGAACAACGCCCGCGGTTCGGTCCAGTTGGGATTTTCTGCATCCGGATTCTCAGTCGTGATCGACATCGTCACATTCAACCCTCCGCCGTTCATCCACCAGAACAGCCACAGTTTGCCGGAAGGATCAAGCCAGAAACAGGGGTCTGAAGCGCGGCGTGGTCCGTCTCCATCGGGATTGATCACGAATTTCAGATCGCTCCAGGTATTGCCATCGTCGTCGCTGATAGCGGCCATCACGTAGTTGAAGCGGTCTTCGTTAATCGGTCCGGCATACCAGCCTGCCCACAGGCGACCGCCCGGCGTGCGTTCTATCGTCGGGATTCCCTGGTATTTTCGAGCCTCGGAGTTTGATTCTGCGCCCGGGCTGAAATTTACCGGCGGATGAACAAAGTCTTTTAACAGTTCCCCGGTTGCGACAGGAGTATCCTTCGAATCAGCGTGCAGGGGGGCGTGTACCGATAACAGCAGCATGGTGGTGAGAATCAGAAAATGTCTCATGATTGTAATCTTTCTAATGTATCGAATGATGGCGTGTGAGGTGGGAGCGGGAAGTTACGCTGTATTCCTCAGGTAGGAACCGATCCTGGCACACCAGCGGCGGCATCCGTCTATAGTACTCTCAAGTCTTCTGCGTTTCCATGATCTCTTCTCGTCTACCCAGAGAGAGGGATAAACTGAGCAGTGCCCACGTAATGAAGCTAAACATGGCATGGCCGGATACCGGGTTCTGTCGCATCAGACGGAAAAGGGGGATCATGATTATATAACGAGCGAAATTCATACTGCAATTGCTTTGTCGAGAGTGGCATTGCTAGAATAAGGAATATTACAAACCTGGCCTGGATCCAGGCTCCAGCTACCTGGGAAATGTCTGTGTGCAACGATTTTCATTAATTGACTCACTCAGCTCAAGCGGAGACGCCTCCGGGGGTTTTCGGAACGGGATAAAACGATATGGCGGGCAAACCATGCAGCGGACCGGTGAATCGTCGGGAATTCATGCGCATTGGTTCCTTATGCCTGGGCGGGTTATCGCTCTCACAACTGCTGGCATTACGTAGTGAAGCAGGTCAGCCGCGGCAGGATACCTCCGTGATCCTCCTGTTTCTGCATGGCGGACCTTCGCAACTGGAGACTTACGACCTTAAACCGGAAGCTCCCTCGGACTATCGTTCTCTCTTCAACCCGATTGCGACCAATGTCCCGGGTATGGATATCTGCGAACTCTTTCCCCGGCAAGCTAAAATCGCAGATAAATTCTCGCTGGTTCGATCCTTACACCACGACGTGGGAATTCATAGCGACGGTGGGATTATCGTGCTGTCAGGCAAGCGTCCCTCCAAACTGGATCCTTCGTCTGGATCAAAAAGCGAACATCCGGATTTTGGATCCGTCACCAGCGCGGTGCGGGGCTTATCAGGCAAGGGGACGCCTCCCTATGTCTCGATTCCCTCAAAATTTTATATGGTACAACCGACTTATCTCGGTCTGCAGCACGGCCCCTTCGAATCCACCGAACCCTCGTCTGCAAATTACCGCCCGCCATCACTGAAGCTGCAGGCCGGTCTGGATGGCCAGCATCTGGTCGAACGTCGGCAGCTATTAAGACAGATCGACCGTCTGCGGAACGACCTGGATCTGAACGGTGACCTGGCTGGCAACGACAAATTCCGTGATCTGGCATTTCAAATGCTTACCAGCCCCGATGCCGCCAGCTCATTTGAAATTGATCGAGAACCAGACAGTCTACGTGACCGCTATGGCCGTAACATGTGGGGACAGGGCTGCCTGCTGGCCCGCCGACTCGCGGAATCCGGTTGTGGCGTTGTTTCCCTGTTCTTCAATACCCCCAAAAACGGTCAGGAATTTACGAACTGGGACGATCACATTTTAAACGCAGGGCGTCCCGGACATTTCGCGAAGTATATGAAAGTCCGACTGCCATATATGGACCAGGCACTGGCAACTCTTATCGAAGACATTCATGAACGAAGCCTGGAGAAAAAAATCATGGTGGTCGCAGTCGGCGAATTCGGCCGCACGCCCCGACTCTCATCCAATAATTCAGGGACCGGTCGTAACCACTGGCCTCAGGCTTACACGGCACTCTTCTCTGGTGGCAATCTTAAAATGGGACAGGTCGTCGGTGCCACCAATTCCAAAGCAGAGTACCCCACACACTCACCCTGCACGCCACAGGATATGCTGGCTACCATCTATCAGCACCTGGGTATTGATTTTACCCAGTCTCTCGTCGACCACCAGGGGCGACCGATTCCCATTCTACCGCATGGCAAACCTATCGCCGAACTGATCTGAGTGCTTCCTTTTTCATCAACGGGGATTGTCCATGAAGCATTCTAGAGTTCAGAATTGAAAGCCGGTGAGATTCACTAAGCCTCCAGTTTCCTGCCTCTCTGTTGTGATGTTTTATTCAATTCATCAGAAAATGGTGTTTTTTTTAGAAAACAGACCTGAATAATTCTTCGGGTATACGATTACTTATATGACCCAATCTCATTGAGTTCGTTCTCGTGTGACTACACCTTTCTCATTGAGTGGTTCGCTGCTGCGCGGAGTGATAAATAACAATTCTTATTCAGTAACCTGTGTTGTGACTATCGAATAAGTAGCACTACCAGCTGCTGAGTCGAACCGTCACAACGATCTCTGTGTGTGCAGGGCTGTGAAAATCACAGCTTGATCAAGCTGTCACATTTCTATTTTTGTTGTAGTCAGTTCTTATTCCTCAGATTGATTATCTTGTTTCAGGAAGGGCTTTGTTATGTTGAATCGCAGTCATGGGAGAAGGTCAGGTTTTACACTTATTGAGTTGCTGGTTGTGATCGCTATTATCGCGATTCTTATTTCATTGCTCTTGCCAGCGGTACAGCAGGCACGTGAAGCGGCACGTCGAAGTACTTGCAAAAATAACTTGAAGCAGATCGGCCTGGCGCTCCACAACTATCATGAGACTTATGGTATGTTTCCCATTGGTGGAACTGGAGATCGCGATTTGCCGCCGAGGGTAAGCTGGCAGGTTCGAATTTTACCTTATGTCGATCAGGCAACATTGTTTAATCAGATCGACATGTCTGGCGCTACTGCCTCGGCTGTACAGGCCACGCTTGCCGACGGCAGAATCGTACGAGAAATTCCCATGACAATCTATACCTGCCCCAGCGACCCATACAATCAACCACGGGGCGGATATGCTCAATGTAACTATGCTGGATCCATGGGGTCTCAATCAGCACCCAGCGGCTCTTCGGCTTGCAGCCCTTTTCAGGTTTACGCGTTGAAATCAACACTGTATGGAAAGACGCTTTTGAAAGGCGGCATTTCCGGGATGATCTCGCGCAATGGTGCCAGTATTCGTATTGCTGATGTTCTCGACGGCAGTTCAAATACGATTCAGGTGGGAGAGACACTGCCATCATGTCTCGACGCAGACCGGGGTAGCTGGTCCTACGCCCAGTCGACCTGCAACGCAGAAACGATGACACTGACTCCCATCAATGAGTTCACGACCTGCGATCAGTTGGGGTCGTCCCGACGCATCACAAACTCTGCATGCACTGCGCATACTCAATGGAACTACTCTCTTGGGTTTAAGTCGATGCACTCGGGGGGAGCCCACTTCCTGATGGTCGACGGTGCCGTGCGTTTCCTCAGCGAAAACATCGATCATGCCGACACGTTCCAGCATCTGGGCGACCGAGCTGACGGCGCGGTTCTCGGCGAATTCTAATCCTGTCTGAGACGTGAGGATGGGAAGGCTACTTGCACATTCTGTTTCTGGTCAAATACGTACTGACTTCAGTTGGAAACCTGTAACCGACCAACGGCTGGATGCAAAGTCATTCTCCAGAAATCAGGCTGCATCGATGGCTCACAGGTATTCCCTCTGAGCCTTCCTTATCTCCTGGCCTGAACAAGAGAGCGTTATCGAACGCCGTTTATTGTAAACAGGCACTTTATGAACAAAATCTAATAGGAGCATCGAATGAATAGATTCACTGGCATCCTGCTACTCATTTCAGCGTATACACTGTTTGGCTGTAGCGGGAGCGATGGCCCGCAGGTGGCGGCAGTGGAAGGAACAGTTACCTGGGAAGGAAAACCGCTTGCTGATGCTGGCGTTGCTTTCACTCCGGAGAAAGGCCCTGTTGCTATTGGCAGAACAGATGAGTCTGGGCAATTCAGCCTTTCCACTCAAGGACGCGACGGTGCAGTCGTAGGGCCACATCGAGTCACCATTGAAGCCTTCGAACCACTGCCTCCCGGTAAGAAAGCAGTCAGCGAGGAGGGAGAGGTGCTGATCGTACCGGTTTCACGCATTCCTTCCAAATACGGAATCCTCACAAAAAGCGGTCTGGAAGCCAGGGTGACGGCTAATGACAGCGAAAACAATTTTGAGTTTGAACTGAAGTGACAGGGAACTGAAGTGACAGGGATCATCGCAGCTCTGTAAAATTGTGAGGTCGATCACCGTTAGTGTTCTGATTGCACGTCGATGCCCGCAGGAAGTGAGTGAGCTCGATCTCTGCTGCACAACCAGGCGGGCAGCAGTTTATTTAGCTCATCTGGCTGCACCGAAAATATGACATCCAGCTTTTCATCGGTTGCGATGGACAAACGGTCTCTGGGTGTTCGTCGAGACTGGTCTCTCTCCGAGACTACAAATAATTGAATATTTTGTAGATTATTCGAATACGCAACCTGTAATATCCATTGGGCGTACGATTACTTATAGAGACCAGGATAACTGCGTGTTGCCATGATAAGGATGGGAGTGGAGTTGTGTTGGAAAAGCTCGCGGAGCAGAAGAATCAGGAAAGTCAATTTACAAAACTGCTGACAGCTCATCGTCGTCAATTGTATGCTTTCATCTATTCATTATTAGCAGATCACGCTGATGCAGAAGATGTTTACCAGCGTTGCAGTATGATTATGTGGGAAAAATTTGACCAGTATGATTCGAGTTGTGATTTTCTCCCATGGGCGATGGGAATCGCTTTTTACGAAGTGAAAAACTTTCAACGTGTCTCATCGCGAGATCGGCATCATTTCTCAGAGCAGCTTCTCGAACAGCTCTTTGCATGTATGTCTACTCATAAAAACGATCATAGTACACAGATGCTGTCTCTGGAGAAATGTTTGAAATCACTGCGTCAAAAAGATCTGTGGCTGGTGCAACAGGTGTACTGGGAAAGACGGAAGTGCTCGGCCGTCGCAGAAGAAATCGGGATGAAAATCAACGCGCTCTATGACCGGGTTGGCAGAATCCGGAGTCAGTTGAAAGATTGTGTGCGGCGACGCGTAGCGGAGGTGGAACATGTCTGATAACAATCAGAAAAATGATGAAGAATTTAGACGACTATTAAGCCGGCTTGCCGAAGGTTCGCTCGACAAAGCCGATGCGGAAGTTCTGGAGTCGTTGCTGATAAATCAGCCAGAGCGTCAGGCATTGTACCTGGAAACCATGTGGCTGGATGCGTCACTGATTGAGCTGGGGGGCGTTCACAACAGTGCTCCTGAACTCAAAGTGATTCGCGCACAACGAAAATATTCATTCCCCTTCAGCGGGTGGGCGCTCACGGCAATCGCTTTATCCTGCCTGGTGGTAACTGTTCTCTTGACATTCCCGGTTTTTGAACAACGAAAACAATTCGCGGAAAATGAATCTGCAGAGCAAGCGGTAGAATCTACGACCGGAAGAAAAAATCACGACGAATTATTATCCGAAGCGATATTGATTGCAGGGCATCGTACTGTGTTGCGTGGCTCCAGTTCTCCCATTTCGATTGGCAGTCGTTTCCGCTTCGCAGAGCATTACATGCTGCAGGAAGGGTTGATCAAGATTCTTTTTGCTTCGGGCGCCGAAGTGATTCTCAGCGCACCGGCACAGTTTCAGGTCGTCGATAACGAAAAGCTTGCCGTGAACCTTGGCAACTGCTCTGTATATGCACCAGCGGGGGCCGAAGGCTTTGAAGTCACGACGCCGACAAGTGAAGTGATTGATCTGGGAACCCGTTTTTCCGTGGAAGTTGCTGAAGACGGGGCATCAAGTGTGTCGGTCGTGGATGGTGAGGCCGAAGTCACTCCTCTGAGTAAATCTCAAAAACGCACACTGTTCAAGGGCGATTCTGCTTATGTGGGTACTGATTTGCACATATTGGAGGGGGGCGAGAAACCACAAGTTGATGCGTATGTGGCCTCGATCCCTGATCGCCTGATTGCCTATGAGACAATTCAGGACAAGCTGGGGCAGGCAAAAGAACTTTCGTCTTTGACTGTACAACGTGGGGGAGTGAGTCGAACCTATCACCGTGACGATTTCATTCTGCCTGGTATCAATCATTTTCGGCCTCAAACGAATGTCTTTGGTGTCGTTCCGGCGAATTCTCCCCCGGATGAATTTAATCGATTTGGTTCGATGAATCTCCTGTTTGCATCGGGGTTCATTAATCCCGGCGGTCAGAAAGATTATTTTGAGGGTGATTTTATTTCAGGAAAAGATGGTACTCCTGGTATGAATATTGTCTTTGATCAACCCGTTATTAATTCACCCGGTCCCGATATTGTCATCTTCGATGCTCAGTCAATCGCTCACTCTCTCGAAGGAGATGTATTCCATTTGTATCCACATTCCAGTCATCCGAATGCACATCCAGCAACTTTCATGAAATACGACATTGATGGCTATTCTGCAGATGCGCAGTTTATGACCGGTTGTCGATTGATTCACTTGAGTCAGGCTTTTGCCGAGGATGGGACTCCACTACCCAAATTTGGGCGATCTCAATTGATTAATAGAGTTCCCTCTCGCATGTTTGCCATCGGCATCGATCTGGATGACATGAATATTCCACCTGGCGGGTCGATCACCGGCCTCTTTCTTCAAGATGCCCAGGACGACAAAGACTGTATTGACCCCGTCGTCATCGTCGGGCTCCCACCCGTGAAATAATTTGCAAGATCTCAACATTCATGCTTCACATATTCAAATACCTTGTGTGTATCCTTTTCTGTTCTCTACTGACGGTTTCCTCGGCCAGTGCCGCTGATCTGTCACCGGAAGTGATGACTTTTTTTGAAAAGGAAGTACGCCCGCTTCTTTCAGAACACTGCTGGTCCTGCCACGGTGAGAAGGAACAGAAAGGAGCACTGCGTCTCGACACGCGCGGTCACACGCTCCTGGGAGGCGAGTCTGGTACATCAATCATTCCCGGAAAACCAGACGAAAGCCTGCTCATCGAAGCGGTGCGCTACGAATCCTACGAGATGCCCCCTTCGGGAAAACTGAAGGAAAAGCAGATCAAGATCCTCGAAAAATGGGTCGCTCTGGGGGCGCCCTGGCCCGGCGCAGACGATTCTGTTCCGGTTCGTAAAGAACACGGTCCCGCGTTCACCGACGAGGATCGCACCTGGTGGGCCATTCAGCCACTGCAGGAGGTGATTGTCCCGGAAATTGAAAACTCTGACTGGGGCAGAAACGAAGTCGACCGCTTCATTCTTGCAAAATTAAAACAACAGGGACTGGCTCCGTCACCAGAAGCGGATCGAAAAGCATTGATCCGCCGGGTCTATTTTGATCTGCACGGCCTGCCTCCCACTCCCGAGGAAGTTCAGGAATTCGTAAATGACCAGAGCCCTGATGCCTATGAGCGGCTGGTAGAGCGACTGCTTGACAGTCCACGCTATGGAGAACGCTGGGCCCGTCACTGGCTTGATGTTGTCAGATACGCTGATTCAGACGGTTATCGCGCTGACGGCTTTCGCCCGAATGCGTGGCGCTATCGGGATTATGTGATCCGCTCGCTGAATGAAGATAAACCTTATAATCAGTTCGTTCAGGAACAACTGGCAGGCGATGAACTGTTCCCCGATAATGTCGATGCGCAAATCGCAACCGGCTTCCTCACGCATGGCAATTATGAATGGAACAGCCGCGATGTCGCCGGTCAGTGGAATCTGATGCTGAACGAACTGACCGATACGGTGGGCGATGTCTTCCTGGGAGTAGGCATGCAGTGTGCCCGCTGCCATGATCACAAATTTGACCCCATCCTGCAAAAAGACTATTTCCAGTTACGCGCTTTCTTTGAACCGATTCTGATCCAGACTGATCAGGTCGCTGCCTCTGCGAAACAACTGGAGAAGTATAATCGCGAAATGGCCGACTGGGAGCAGGCGACGAAAGAAATTCGCCAGGAAATCGAAGAAATTCAGATCCCTTATCACAAGAAAGCCGAAGCAGTCGTCAAGTCGTTTCCTCCTGAAATCCAGGCCATGATCGACAAACCGGAAGAGGAACGGACGCCGCGCGAACGTCAACTGGTCAAACTCGGCTGGAGGCAGGTGGAATACAATTACGACAGGCTCGACAGAATGTTGAAGCCGGAGGACAAGGAAAAAGTCCTCGCGCTAAGACGTAAGCTGGCAAAGTTCGACAAGCTGAAACCCGCACCGTTACCGGTTGCGCAACAGGCCAGGGATATCGGTCCCGTTGCCCCCAAAACAACCATTCCCAAAAAACGGATTGAATGCAAACCAGGCTTTCTGACAATTCTGGATGAAACCCCCGGCGATTATTTCAACTCCCAAAGCGAAGAAACAACCAGTCGCCGCAGTGCACTTGCCCAGTGGCTCACGCAGGAAAGCAATCCCCTGTCGACTCGAGTGATCGTGAACCGTATCTGGCAATATCATTTCGGTAAAGGATTGGCACCGCACAGCAGCGATTTCGGCCGCCTGGGAGGACCGCCCGATCATCCTGAATTACTCGATTGGCTGACGCGACAGTTTCTCGAAGATGGCTGGCGATTCAAGAACCTGCACCGGTTGATTGTTACCTCAGCCACCTATCGCCAATCCGCCCGGCATCCACAGGAAGCCGAGATGTCCGCCCTCGATCCGGGGAATAAGTATTACTGGTGTGCCGATACCCGCCGGCTCGACGCGGAACAGATCCGCGATTCCATTCTGTCTGTAACAGGTCAACTGAATCCACAGGCAGGTGGTCCCGGTGTCGCTGCCAGTGTCCCCAGACGGTCGATCTATTTGCGTGTAATGCGAAACAGTCGAGATCCGCTGCTGGATGTGTTTGATTTACCTCGCTTTTTCGTCAGCGTGCCTGCACGCGACACGACAACCTCGCCGGTTCAATCACTGCAGCTATTCAACAGCCAGCAAATGCTGAGACTCGCCGATCAACTGTCCAAACGAGCCTTCGACGAATCAAAAACAGTACCCGAAGCAAAAAGAGAAGAAGCGGCATTGCGTCGCGCCTGGGAGATCGTTTTCGGCAGATCAATCACCGATGAAGAATTGACCATCGCCAGAGAGTTTCTCGCGCGTCACTCAAAGATGCTGTCGGAACAGGAAATCACCGTCGATCTACAGGAACTGGAAACCGCGACCATGCCTTACCGCACTGGACAGTCGGTCGTTTTTCAAGCGGACAAGCCGTCTCCCTTTTACGTCGCAGATGACAAACAATTGAAACCGGAAAACTGCACGATCGAAGTCTTTTTCCAGGTCCGATCGATCTACGAATCAGGGGCTGTACGCACACTGGCTTCAAAGTGGACCGGTAAAGTGCCTGAACCCGGCTGGATATTCGGTGTGACGGGCCGTGGCTCACGCCGCAAACCTCAAACGCTTGTCTTCCGCACATTCGGTAAAAGAAACGACGGCTCAGTCGGTGACGAGATCATTTTTTCCGACCAGCACATTCAGCTTAACACTCCCTACTATGCCGCTGTCAGTTTTCATGTCTCCGGTAAACAGGCAGGCACAATCGACTTCTACCTCAAAGATCTCTCGAATGATGATGAGCAGCTAGGCCGGATTACCAAGAAACACCGGATTGTCCAGGTTCAGGATAATAACCTGCCCATCGCTTTCGGACGTATGGTCCGTAATTCTCAGAGTTACTTTGACGGTCTGATTGACGACATCCGCTTTTCCTCAAAGGCGCTGGACGCCCCGTCTCTGCTCTTCACGCAGGAATCCGTGACGAAGGATACGCTGGGCTACTGGAAATTCGATCCTGTACCAGGCATGTTCCAGGACAGCTCGAATCATCAGCATCATATTACGCATGAAGACCAGTTATCATCAGCCGGCAATCCGCGACGGGCAGCCTTCGTCGATCTCTGCCATATCCTTCTGAACTCAAATGAATTTCTCTACGTCCATTAAGGTTCTTTCATGTTTTCAATACCACATATTCAAGTGCCTCAAAACCGACGCGAATTCCTGGAAACCAGCGGCCACGGATTCGGTGCCCTTGCACTGGCCAGCCTGCTCTCCCAGTCTGAAGCCTCAGCCGCCCCGAGTCGATCCACAACCGCCGGACCACTCCCGCATCATAAACCAAAGGCGAAGAACATTATCTTCCTGTTCATGGAGGGCGGACCGAGCCATATTGATACGTTCGATCCCAAGCCGCTTTTAAATAAACTGGCCGGTAAAACGCTTCCCGACAGTTTCGGCAAAATCCTGACCGCGGCGGGAGAATCGCGATCACCGCTGCTGGTCTCAAAACGGAAATGGAAACAACACGGCGAAGCCGGTACCTGGGTCTCCGACTGGCTCCCCGAGATCGCAACCTGCGTCGACGATATCGCCGTGATCCGTTCCTGCTGGGCTGACGGCCTGAACCATTCTTCAAGCGTCTGCCAGATGAATACCTGCTCGCTGATTGGCGGTCGCCCCTCACTGGGAAGCTGGGTTACCTACGGGCTGGGCTCGGAAAACAGGGATCTCCCCTCGTTCGTCGTCATGCAGGATAATCGCTCGCAGGTTGTGAATGGCCCACGTAACTGGGGAACCGGATTTATGCCGGCCGTCTACCAGGGAATTCAACTGCGGGAAGGCAAACAACCGATTCCGAATCTGAACAATCCTGAAGGAATTACCGACACGCGCCAGCAGAGTAAACTTTCGCTGCTGAAATCTTTGAACCAGGGATTTACCAACGCACATTCCCGACAGACTGAACTGGAAGCACGCATCGCCAGCTATGAGTTGGCGTTCCGCATGCAGGCCGAAGCCCCAGAAGCCGTCGACCTAGCACAGGAGACTCAAGACACACGCAAGCTGTACGGCATGGACCAGGAAGAGACATCTTCTTTCGGTCGTTTATGTCTGATGTCACGTCGGCTGGTCGAACGAGGCGTCCGCTTTGTACAGCTCTATCATGGAGCCGGAAGTAAGTGGGATGCCCACTCTGGTATTGAAAAGAATCATACCAGGCTCTGCAAAACGATGGACCTCCCTGTAGCCGGTTTAATCAAGGACCTGAAACAGCGGGGCTTGCTGGATGAAACCCTCGTCGTCTGGGGAGGCGAATTCGGACGCACCCCCATGTCTGAAAAGGGAGACGGCCGCGACCACAACCCGACCGGATTCACCATGTGGATGGCTGGCGGAGGCGTCAAAGGCGGTCAAACCATCGGTACCACCGATGACCTGGGCCTCCGGGCGATTGAGGATCGCATGCACGTTCACGATCTGCACGCGTCCATCCTCCACCTGTTGGGTCTGGACCGTATGAAACTGGTTTACGAATACAACGGCCGGCCCGAACGTCCTACCATCAATGAAGGTGAGTTCCAGACAAAACTGGTAACTGGTTAGAAACGCATTCGCTTAAACTGACCGTTATTACTTATCGTTAAAAACGAGAAAGTACGCCAATCAAGGGGGCGCCCGAATACAATTCGAGCACAGCGAGCAGGCAGTCGCAGCAAAAACGTATCGCAGAGATAGCATGTGCTTTCGCAGAATTCGGGTTCCGGAGGCCTGTCACTTTTCGGTTCGTGGAGATTAGGTTGTCTGTGTCATGCAGTACGGTGTATCATGACTCGTATATAACGATAGTCATCAAAGGCTGGTTTTCTACAGCGCAGTTCGCACCCCTTTGATTTACCGTGGAAAGAACTGGCTCAGGTCAAAATTCACGAGCGGAACGGAGAAAAGGGATGAGTAGCAACAGGAACCTTCGTTTCGTACAGAAGCGGTGTCTGCACATCGAATGGTTGGCGATGATCCTTGGCGTCGTGCTGATTGCTGTCGGCAACACGGCTTCTCTGGCGCAAACTACCGACGGCAATGGGATCTTCAATCCCGGTTTTGAAAAGGCCGGCCCGTTGCGATGGAGTGCTGGTTCAACGGCAGCCACGATCGAACGCTCGGCAACTCTCCCGCATTCAGGAGATGCGTCTTTGCGTGTTGCCGATCAAAGTCCGGATGCGGTCGCATTCGTTGCCAGTGAACCGAATCGAGTGTTATTGCAGGGCGGCGGCCGCTTTTACGCTGAAGCGTGGGTGCGCGTCGACAATGCTGCGGCAGGTCGCACCGGCTATGGTAGTGCATCACTTGATGTTGTGTTCTACACCGCTGATGGAAAATATTTGAGCAGGGAAAACGTCGGTACCACCTCTTCGGCAAAGTGGACGCGTCACAGTAATGTCGTCACCTTGCCGTATGAGGCGGCGCTAATCGGCTTCAGGGTGACGCCCGTTGACAAGGTGCCGTCTTTACGGGGCGCGGTGTTTGTCGATGACCTTTATCTTGCCTCCTTGCCCGTAGCCGAGCGTCATGACCGCGTGAATCTGATTTCGGCACCACAGCCACCGAAAGGTGCGCCGGAATATGTTGCACCGCCGCGTCCTGCTGATGGCAAGTTCATGGCACAGACGGTTAACAAACTCGAAAACGATTTTGATCCGCCCCGACCGCTGGTGATCTGGGCGATCGGCTCGAGTTTTACCGACTTCCTGGGAAATGGCGAGCAACTGATCACCGCCATTCGCAAACGGATCCCGAATGCGCCACCGATCGTTTACAAGAAAATGGTCGGAGGTTCGACGCCCTGGCATTTGACCCGGGGCTGGGCGCGCCACCTCGTGGCTGCCGATCAACCTGATGTGGTGCTGGTCTATAATTTCGGTTCGACCTCGGGCCTGGAAAAGTTACTGATCGAACTGCGCAGCCGGATAACTGCCGACATTCTCGTCGGTACCTTGCACTGGTGTCGAGGGCATCAACCTGTCTGGCCAGATCCAGAAGCCGCGACCCGGCATCTCGACCCACCCGCTGTGCGTGAACTATGCGCGCGATACCAGGTGGAACTGGTCGAAAGTCGCCGCGAGATCACTCGCTACATGCTTGACAACAGCCTGGAGATTTCCGACCTGCTGGTCGATACTGTTCATCAGAGTCCTTACGCCGCACATATTATCAACGCCAATATCGCGCGACACTTTCATCGCTCGAATGCTGCAGTGGACCATCTCCCGCCTCGAGAAACACGCATCGCTGCGAACGCGGAACAAGTAGCCAGAACAGGCAAATGGAATTCCGCTGAGAGAGGGGCAGCCATTCAGACGACAGGGCCAGCCAGCCTCGAAGTCGAGTTCACCGGCACAGGAGTGGACTTGATCGGCTGGAGGAAACCTGACGCTGGCGTGGCGCGGGTCTGGATTGACGGCAAACCGGCCGACATGGCCAAGGCTTTCTGCGCCACGTATATCCAGCCGGACGCTGACAACTACATTGATCTCCACTCAACCGATGTCGACTTTCGACGTCACATTTCCGATCGCTGTCCCCATGGCATTTCGCTCGGTCAAAACCTGCGGCCCCAGACCTGGACCATCGACATGACCAGCGACGCGGGAGATTATTTAGTGACCGGTTCGGTGACCGGTGCCGATGGAAAAGGTAACGCCTTCCGACCGTTCACCAGCACCAGCGGACAGATCATTATCGATCCTGAACTGTGGCGCCTGGCAAAGACGAATCGCAGCGGTGACAAGTTTACTTTTGAAGTGATCCGTAACGTGCTGCCGCAAGTCGACTTTGCCGGTCGGGAACAAAAAGTCCGCTTTCGTCTCGTGCACGATCTTCCCCATGGCAAGCACACGCTGAAGCTCGAAGTCAAGCCAGGCAACGAGGTCAGCATCGAAGCCTTTGATGTGTTCAGGCCGCTACTGAAAACGCCATAAGAGGACCTTGTACGTTTGGGGAAGAGCAGGGTGTCGAATCAGTGATAGGTGAGTTTCCCAGAAATAGTAGGCGCGGGGATTATCGGTACTCTAATCACACTTCTGGTTTCTCTTTTGATATGAAACTATTGAATTAATAATGAGGGGCGAGAGAAGGGAGTAACATAATCCTGTCCTCTTTACCGCTCGGCACAGAAACAACCAAATGCCAAAAGACACCAAAATGATCTACCTCCCAAAGACCATGAGCATGAAAAGTTATTATTTGACTTCTTCAAGCATCAGACAACGCTTTGCACAGCTACGATTGTCGTCTTCCTGGCGATCGCAGGTAATATATTTCCTCAACCGATGTCGAACTTGCTCAAAGCATTGATTGGCACAGGGAGCATCGCCATTCTCTGCTCATTGGGAACAGCGTTTCTCGCAATAGTAGAGATCAACATGTCCTACAAGGATGCTGAGGAGTCGAAGCACTGGAAAGGCAATATGGTGGTTTCTGCTATCCTATTTCTGATAGGGCTTTTTTCTTTCCTGTCCACTCTGTTATTGGGCAAATAAGGCTGACTGCATACAAGAGAATGTCAGGCTTAGCAAGAATGCTCAGTTCTGCTCCGCCATCCTCCTGCTCACCTCTTTCGCACTGGGGCGTTTGCCGGGCTCCATCGCAAACAGGTCAAGCAGATCGCTGCGGAACTCCTGGGGAATCTGCTCTGTCAGAGATTCGACGAAATCAGTTTTCCATAAAGCAGAGATGATTTCCAGAGCCGTCATGTCTCGCATTACAGATTCACCACACAGCATCTCTACGAAAATTAATCCCAGGGAGAAGATGTCGCTGGCTGCACTCAATTGCGCTCCACGGGCCTGTTCGGGAGACATATAAGCCGGCGTGCCAGAGATCCCGTTGGAGTCGTCAGCCGAGATCGTGGCAGGGGCGATTGGATTGGAATCAAGCACAATGGTCTCATCTAAATCCAGCTCTGATTCTTTCGATTCAGTAGCGACATCTGTTTTCGTCGTTACCGGGAATTGTGGTGCGTTATCTGAACTGGTCCTGGTGACGACACCGATCTGGCGATAAGAACGAGCGAGCCCAAAGTCGACAATGACCGGTTCGTCTCCGCCGCGCAGCAGAATATTCGCAGGCTTCAGGTCTCCGTGAACGATTCCCTTTTCGTGAGCGGCAGCCAGTCCCAAGGCAATATGAGAAGCGATCCTGCGGAATTGACGGTGATCGAATCCGGTGCCAATCATATCTGCGAGTGAGCAACCATCAATATACTCCATGACAATCGTCGGTAAGGTGTCAATTAAATCCGCAGAATAAATCGTGCAGACATTCGGATGATTGATACCGGCCGCCGACCGTGCTTCCCGCAGGACTTGTTTTTCGGTTTGATCATCTTGTTTTGAGATCACTTTGAGCGCGACTTTGCGCTCGAGACGCAAGTCGTCTGCTTCGAAAACCTGCCCGAAAGCCCCGAGACCCAACTCGCGTACGATACGGTAATGGCCGAGTACCCGGCCCGACTTCAAAAGCGACGCGGTATCCAGCACTCCATCGGCACGCTTCCAGTTGGCCGGACAGAGTCCTCCCGCCTGTAAAGCGTCTAAAACTCGCAGGACGTCTTGAACATTCCGCCCCACGCTCAAGTCATAACTGGCGGCGAAGCGCAGGGTCCCTTCCGGGTCAATCAGAAACAACCCGCGATTGGGCAGATCGTCGGCTTCACGCCAGACACCATAATATTTACAAAGCGCGCCCTGGGGATCAGAAGCCAGGGGAAATCGGAGTCCTTCAACACCACCTTCGTTCGCGGGAGTTTGAAGCCACTGAGAGTGTGTCTCGAGGGAGTCAATGCTTACCCCCAGCAGTTCACAGTTGAGTTGATCAAACTGCGATTTCTCCGCGCTGAATCCTGTGAGTTCGGTGGGACAGACAAACGAGAAGTCATGTGGATAGAATATCAGTGCCAGCCAGCGTCCCTGGTAATCTTCGGATTGGATCTGCTTGGGTTGAAGGTGGGGGCTAACCGCGTGCAATTGAAATGGTCGGACCTTTGAACCAACGACGCAGCTTTGTACGGAGTTCATTAAATATCCTTTAAACCCTGCTTGATCATTTATCAGAAACGCGATACGAGCACTGTCAGGCCAGTTTAACTGGCAAGTCAGTCATCTGGCCACGATCATCATAATATCTGTATTAGTCCAATACTCCAGAGGTAACATGAGCAACCAGCCTAATGAGGCCTGTGGTTCGATGTTCGCTGCATACAAGCATATAAAACCAGCAAGTCAGGTCCACTACCAAAGTCAATCATTCAGGAACAAAGGCAGTAAAATAAAAGAGCCTTAAGCGATGGCAGCTTAAGGCTCTTGAACATGAGGGCGCGGGGACTGATTTCCTTGTGTACTATTTCATCGAAAGCTGCTGTCCATCAGCGCTTTGGGTTTTATACATACTCAAGGACATGCGTTAGACGTTCTAAGGTGTCAGCTGATTGTCCAGGCGCGGCACTCAGATTATTACTATCACAGACTGATCAAGAAGTTTGTGGTTTTAGAACTACCTCTAGGGACTGATCGAGAGCATCATAACTGATCTGGAATTGGTCTCCGGGATAGTTCCGCTGACTTGTCGCACAGGTCGACTGGCCGGCGGAGGCAGCATTGAAGAGTTCATGGGCTTTAATATTGGTGCTTTCGGTTTGGGTAAAGGTAATGGGGCTGAAGGTGCTGAGACCGGAGCCGCTATTCCTGATGCCGGTACCGACGCCGGAGCTGCACCGGTAGTGGTATCATCACACTTTTTACACTCGTTACAGTGAGCCAGTTTGATAGTCAGGCTTTTGTTGACAGAGTAGAGCGGTAGCGGGTCCAGGTTGCCATTAAGATAGACTTGGATATTGCCGCTGAGCTGAATCGCTTTAATGTCATTATTGACATGATTGCTTAGGGAAATTGCATCTGCAATTGCAGATGAGAGAGTGAATGCGGGAATCTGAGCCACGGCAACCTGTTGCATAGCGTTAGGATCCACACACGGCAGGAGATCCGCATCAATTCCAATTTGGGCAATGCATCCAGTGGGTTTTCCCTTGAGATTCGTGAAATTCTTTCCATCTGTTGATATTTTTAGATTAGCCAGCAGTTTGATTTTTTGTACTTCAGGAAGTAGAACTTCTGAATTAATTTTGATTTGAGTGTCATCTCGTATTTGTAGATTGATGCATCGTGTCGTTGGGTCAAGATCGAGACATCCTTCAATTTCGGTGGTGAGCCATTCGAATTGTAAAGGCGGATTTTGCTTTGCCGCTTTGATCTCTTTTTCGACTATGGCAAGCCTGGCATTGATACTGGCCTGAACAGCAGTTGCCTGAGGTTCTACGGCTGGAATCTCCAGATGGCTTGTTACACCATGCGGTGTCGCGATATGCACGTCAACATATCTCTGGCCATTCGGGGTTTTAGATTCTTCAACAACAACGTGCGACGGAACGGTGACTTGCAATACATTGCGGCTGACTAATATTCTGTCACCCGAGATATCAACGCCACCAGCGATGATGCGTGTTTTATTTCCCAGGGAAGTGAAATTCTTTCCGACCAGAAACAGGGTTGTAGGAGGGTTGTCGATCTTCAGTTGTGATCGGCTTTCCAGAGTCGTTCTGGTTACTGGCGCATTTGACGTTGCTTCATGGATCTGATGATCCTTCACTTCATAGTTGGGGCCGCCGACGGCAATTCCAGGACCGCCATACCAGTCGATGAGTTCCGGTCCGAGATCGGTGACGCCATTATTGAAAATTTCAAATCCGCTCAAATTATTTTCATAGGGGATTTGAACATACGCCGTCTGCAGGGGCAATTGCCGTTCAATCTGATCGACGGCCCGCAGCAGACGATGTGTTTCTCCATCACGATAAAGATGTTCGTCTTTTTTACAGAGACTGGCCAGTTCACGCAGTTTCGTGACATCTTTACTCAGTTCGACGGCATCGGAGAGATCGAGTTGTCGCTTCAAATACTTGCCAGTGAAGCTGGTGCTCAATTTAAACCAGTTGGTCTGTACATCAACCGTGATATAGGGGATGAAGGACGGCATCACGATCAAAGCCGAACATTCACGCATTGCCGGCTCCAGCATTTGGTGTTTCAGTCGTTTTTCCCGAGACTGCCCTCCAATCAGCGTTTGCCCAAACGCCGTGATGCTTCCGGGGGCGGGGAGACTTTGAACGCGCGGATAGAACCTCCAGCCGAACGTATCTTCCCCGTGAGAGAATCCGATGGCGGTGCGGTTCAACTGGATTGTTTCCAGATCGTACTCCAGACGACGCACAAAACGCGTCAAACTCTGTGCTCCGAAGATTCCTTTGGAAGCAGCGATTGCCAGAGCCAGTTGCAGTTCACGACGCTGACTGAATGCATCGGCGATATTTTGATCATCGGTGACAGGATCTAACGCGAATACATGAATGGGCCAGCGACACCGAATGTAATCCTGAAAGGCGACACGGGCTTCGATGCTCGGATTGGGACCATAGAACTTCAGGCCGTCGGGGGGCATCTGACAACAGTTTTTGTTGGCAGAAACGGACTTCATATCATCAATCAGACGTTCGTTTAACATCACCGATTCGACTAAAATATGCCAACCGAGATTTTCTGTTGTACTAAATTTTGCTCCTGGGAAAATCGAATTCACTCTTCCGTAATACATGCCTCGTAATTGTGACAGTTTTTCAGGAAGTGATTCACCACTGGGAGCTGTCCGATGTTCAATGATGGCGTTTTTGATACTATCTAAGTAGGTTGTATCAAACCAAAGCTCTGCTAATTGGGGTTGGCTGAGCAGGTCATAAGCAGCCTGGATTTCCAGGGTCAGGTATCGACGAACATCTTCCAGATGGATTAAGTCACCGTTCATTTCTAAGTGTTTGTGAGCAGAAATGACTGCTGGTACCAGTGAGGTTCCTGAAACGGCCTCAGAAAGTGAAGGGGGATAAGCTCGTTTCGAATTGACAAAAGGAGCCGAACCAAGGTGTTCGATCACGCCAGCTCGCCCACTATCTAAGCTTTCTAATACTGGCTGACGGAGGGGGTCTAATGCCAACTCGGCTTTATTCAGATCGATCCGGACTTGTTTTGCTGATTCCATATTATTTTCAGCTCTTAACCTTTGATACTCTATGTTCAGTTCGCTGTAGCTTTTAGAATCTTTTGGTTTTTTCGTTAGAGAATCCTTATATTTCTTCCAGTATATTTCAAGTCTTTCAAATTCTGTATCGTTGTTGATGACATTAGTGACTGTGGGAGCGATGCGATTGATGACGCCGTTGATGACGAAATTACGAAATGCTTCTGGTAGCAGTTCTTCGCTGGCATAGGGGTCGACGGTAATTGAGACTTGCGCACCATAACCCTGACGTGTTTCGCGGCCAGGGAGGACGGAAACGGGAATGCGGACCAGATTTAATGCATAGCCCGGGGAGTCGGCGATGTCGTCACCTTCATTCAGCCTGCGCAAGGCATTCAGGTGATCCAGATAGCGTTTTTTCTGATCGAGGAAAACCGTTGGTTCCAGAGAGATACCGAGTTTCTGCTCCGATGAAATTGCACTTGTGAATTCATTCGCAAACTGCGGGCCAAAGCCCGATGAACGGGAAACCAGATTACCGTCTTTAGAATTAATCGTGGCATTATCCGGGACAAGCTGATCTGGAGTGGCCACAAATATTTGTGTGTTCGATTTCACTTCCTCTGAGTTCGGTGAGGTTGCGATAGGGGTTCCCAAAACAGTGGACAGTGACAACGCACTTGCCAGGAAGGCAGAGTCTCGTGTTGACTGGGCTCCTGATAGTGTTTCCCTGAATTTGGTTAAGTCATCATGTAATTCTTTTTCAAATTCGTCTCGGTGTTGAAGTAAACGGGATTCTCCCCAGACGTCTGGGGATTTGGCAACGATCGTGCCGTACTTGTCGAGACGGTGTTGCACGTGATCGATTTTCTTCGCCAGTTCTTCGACTGTGGTTGTTTTTCCAATCTTATAAAATGACCAGCTTCCGGCGAGAAGCTGTGTTGGCAAGATGGAATTTGCCATAAAGGTTGCCAGCAGACAGTAAACGCCGATCTTTTGAATTTTGACCCGACTCATAACTTTTTTGATCCTGTTAAAGAGAAATGCATCAATTTGTATGCCGCTTAATATGGAAACACTTGAACGACGAAGTGATTCGATCAGGCTCAGCCCAATCGTACGACACTTACCAGTGTTAATTAGCTGTCTCGAAAGCAATCAGATCATGTGACGGGAAGGCGCATCATCATTAGCATTGGTATTACTGCTACAATGCTAATAATCGGTAAAGTGAATGGACCTGTTCACATCAATACGTATTGTGTAGTAGTATTCACAAGGCCATTTGAATCTGGTGTGGAAGGATGATGTATTTTGACTAAATGTGGTTAAATGTCCCATGTTGACAGAAGGTGCAGCGGGTTTCGGTCTCAGAAACCTGATTCGATGTCTGCCATTCGGATCTTTTGACCACTGTCCCGACCGCTTCTGAAATAAGTATGAGCCATCAAAACAGCTTTTTTCAGAAACGAAGTCTTTCCTCATTTCCAGTGAATTTCATTGCACAGAAGGAAAAAGGTGTCAGGAACGAATGGCACTGCCGGTGTTTTTTTGCTTTGAGTATGCGCAACGGTTCCCATGTGACATCGTCACATGTTTTGATTTTCTGATTTTTTTGCCAGTTCGCTGGAAATTGAGTTTGGCAAAACCTCTCCTGGCATTATGCTGCGTTCTGGCAGGGCCTTCCTTGGGTTGGTGTGGGCAAAACATTTGACCAAGGAAGGTCCTATGCCATTTATATCATCTTCCCGAGTGAATGCAGCATCATTTTCTCTTTTCAAACGTTCGATGATGCAGGAGAGCAGCCTGCCGCTAGCCGACGTCCTTGACGATCAACGCTGGCAGCAGGTGTTTGACGAACACGAAATCGATTTTGGCAATGACCCCGATGCCATCTACACACCGGCGATCACGCTCTGGGCGTTAATCTCTCAGGTCTTCTTTTCCGGCGAGCAGCGCAGCTGTAAAGCAGCCGTCATCCGTGTTGCCAGCTTCTGGGCGGCACTGGGCCGGCGAGTCTGCAGCACGAATACTGGTGCTTACTGTCGGGCGCGACTCAAACTGTCCTTTACCACCATCCGTGAGATCGTCCAGCAACTTGCCGCCGATGCCGAAGCGGCCTGTGACCAGAACTGTGTCCAGTCCCGAGAGCAGTCAGCGGCGCGCCTCAGTCCTTCCAACGTGGCCGATGTGAAATCACGGAGCACCGGCGGTCGCATTCTGCTTGTCGACGGCTTCACCATCACGGCCGCCGATACGCCTGAGAATCAGCGGGCCTATCCGCAGAATCCGGCACAGAAGCCAGGGCTCGGGTTCCCCGTTCTCCGCTGCGTTTCTCTGATTTCGATGACTACCGGACTGCTGGTTGACCTGGTGAGCGGACCTTACAGCGGTAAAGGGAGTGGCGAAACAGCCCTGCTTTGGCAAATGCTCGATGTACTCCGACCGGGCGATATTCTGGTAGCTGACTCGTATTACTGCACGTACTGGCTGGTGAGTGCTTGCCGTACCCGGGGCGTGCAGATCCTGATGAAAAATCATCACCTGCGAGACGATCATCCGCAAACCGCACGCCGACTGAACAAGCGAGAGCGCCTGGTGACGTGGTTACGTCCCCCCGTCCGTCCTGCCTGGATGGCCCGTCAGGAATACCGGCGACAGCCGCTGACACTCACTCTGCGCCTGGTCGATGTGCAGGTCAGTCAGCCGGGGTGTCGCACCAAAACTTTTACGATTGCCACCACCATCACAGATCGGAAAGCATGCCCGGCACGCTGGATCGCCGCCGTGTATCAGAGCCGCTGGCTGATCGAACTGGACATTCGCAGTATCAAGTGTTCTCTGGGCATGGATATTCTACGGGCAAAGTCTCCGGCCATGGTGCTTACCGAACTCTGGTCGTGTCTGCTGGCGTACAATCTGATTCGGTTGAAGATGCTGCAGAGTGGTATGGCGACAGGCCGAGATCCGCGCTCGCTCTCGTTTACCGCCACGCAACAGCTGCTGGCTGCAAGTTGGTTGCTGGGAGCCGTCACGCAGACGACCGAGGAATTAGCCACACTCGGACAGCAGGTCCCCAGCAGCGAACGTGTAGGGCATCGCACCGGCCGAACAGAACCCAGAGCCAATAAACGCCGCACCAAAGTGCTGGCTTTGCTGAAGCAACCGAGATACCATTACCATCAACAAAGAAGGGCAACTGTATGAACGCAAACTCTTTCACAACAACAGGCAGTGCCATTCGTGTCAGGAACCTTTTGTTGACAATGCTAGGGGAATCCCGCTAAATTCGTCGATTATGGGACGACCGAAACGCGCCGCTCCCGGCGATAATCTTTTGCCACAGAAAAACGTGGCACAGAACAAAGGTGTCCGGAACCAAAAATAGTTTTCTTGGTCATTCGTAAGTGATGACTACTGTTTACGCTGCTGTTTGCGAACAGTCTGCTCTGCTTTGCTCTGCTTCGCAGCAGGTGGCTTCTGTCTGTTTAAGTCGGGCATCGGCCAGTCGGTGGAAGAGCCGACGGTTGCGGCTAGTGCGCATGAGAAGAGAGCGCAGCCATCTTCACCCACGGGAGAGTATAAGCTCAAGTCGGTCGCCGAATTCAAGGTGGGTGATACGATCATGGCCCTCAACCATGAGACAGGCCAGCGGGAACAGAAGACCGTCAAGCAGACGTTCCAGCGACAAGTGGATCATCTCCGCATTCTGGAAGTCAAAAGCGAGGACGGCAGCACCCGGACGATCAAAACCACCGACGAGCATCCCTTCTGGGTTCCTTCAGCCGACGAGTATGTGGAAGCCAAACAGCTAACCCCCGGCACCAAACTGACCGGCGCCAACGGCCACTTCATCACCGTCACCTCCACCCGCCACGAACCGTACCCCGAAGGCGTCACCGTCTACAACGTCGAAGTCGAAGGCTTTCACAATTACTTCGTCGCCGCCAATGGGTATCGCGGGCCGCCTGTTTTGGCGCATAATAAGTGCAATACAAGTAAGCATTCGAAGGCTCTTGGACAGGATTTGACAAATAATAAAATTCCTAGACCCCAAGGTGGTTATCAGGCTGCTCACATTGTTCCGACTAATAATTTTTCTAAGCGATCGCAGTCTGTACAAAACGCAATCAAGACAGCGCAGAAAAAGTTTAATACTTATCTTGGCAAAAAACTTCGAGACACTAACATAAATGGTTTTTGGGCAAAAGCAGGACATGCAGGGACCCATACGGATGAGTATTTTTTAGAACTAGGCAAAGCCTTTCAGTCAGCGAATTCAAAAGATGCTGTTGAAAAAGCATTGACATTAATGTGGAAGAGAATTGAGGCTGGGGAGTTTATCCAATGAGAAAAGAGAAAATAAAAGAGCTTTATGAGTTACGTATCATAACAGACAACCCAGTATTTGAAGGTTTTGCACTTAAAGAAACGCCATCCCTTCTCGGAAGAGATAATTTACAAGATGATATCACACCTGGATATGGTGTCACTGATTTGAACAAAAAGTGGTGCCAAGAAAAGCTGCATAGAAAATGGCAAACGCCAGAAGTAATTGGTCGGGTTGTGCCCTTCAATGACTATCCAGGAATAGATATGTATTTTCCTGCTTTTAGTAGTCGCGCTTGCGGCTATTTAAAGGATTTTTTACTACCAAACGGAGAACTACTTCCGCTGGCAACCGACGTGGGGGAGTACTATTTTTATAACATTACGACGATTAGTGATGCACTTAATACTCAGAAGTCAGATTGTGAGTACGCTCCAATGACAATCGATTTCTTTGAATTTCATAAACAGAAATTATTAGGGCTCTCAATATTTCGAATCTATCAATGGCCTATGGGAGTAATTGTAACAGATAGTTTTGTCGATCGAGTTTTAAGCAGTGGACTCAGTGGTTTTCGTTTTGTGAAGATTTGGCCATACAAGAGGGGGGAAGATTGGAGGATTCAAGGAAAGAAGACACATAAGAAAGCTGCTATTAGGAAAGACTTAAAAAAACAAACTTTGGTACTTTTCCTACAACTTAACAAAGAGAAACCTATCTCAACTGAGAAGAAAGCTATCAAAAAACTGGAAGATGAACTGGATGCTCAACTGGTCCTGCAATCAATCGATGCTCCCTATTTTGGATCGTATGAGGGAATTGATACACTAGATGGGGAATATCGATTATTTCTAAGCTGCCCTGATGTGGATGCACTCAGTGAGAAGCTACAGCCCTGGTTAAATCATTTAGAATGGCCCAATAGTGCTTACATTATGAAGCGTTATGGAGACATGTATGATTCAGATGCTGAAGAAACATTAGAACAGTTAAAATAAATCTTCTTAAAATGACGAAAGAATGCTTCAGATCAAAACCGCACTCTCGATCGAGGAGAAATTAGAGTGAAACGAAATGCCCCTCAATCTCAGCCGGTATCGCCTGTGATACGGCTGTTTACAATTTTACTCTGCTTCGCAGCAGGTGGCTTCTGTCTGTTTATGTCGGGCATCGGCCAGTCGGTCGAACCACCGGCGGTCGCGGCAAGTTCTCCTGCGAAGACAGCACAGACACCTTCACCCACGAGAGAGTTCAAGCTCAAGTCGGTCGCCGACTTCTGCCTGTTTCCTGGCCTCGCGGCGCCAACAGGCTGCCTCAGAGGCCCACTGATGTGAAGTTAGCGATGGAGGCATGAACTGCCTTCTCAGGATTTTCAAGGCCGAATAAAGCGATTCAAAGTGGCCTGGAGCACAGACAGCTCTAAGACTCCTAATCGCTGTTTTGCTGCAATTGAAACGAGCAAATCAGGTACACTTTGAAAATCAATCCTTCGTGTACAAAGGCAGTAAAATAAAAGAGCCTTAAGCTATTGAAGCTTAAGGCTCTTAAGAATGAGGGCGCAGGGATTCGAACCCTGGACCTACGGATTAAAAGTCCAGGCAGTGACTATCTAACAAATGGTATTCAATCGATAAACACTACGTTTTAAGGGTTTATTCAATATCATTATTACTCTTGGGTTCTAGTAAAATACCCTGTGAATGGCCCGAGGAGGTCGGTTGCCGTAGTAGTTTACGTAGTAGTTTGAAATTGACTCAATTAACGGGTGTAGTTTGGTCTCTGAGTATATAACCCTTCAACTTATCTCACAAAAATATTTCGTTCAATATGGTTCTGATACTTATTATCGGGGCAATGACTGAGCAGCGATCATCGATTTAAATTGAATAATAACTGAGTTCAGATGATCAATGTTTGATACCATGGATTGGTAATGTTGCTCCCCATCTATTTCGCCTTGCTCAGATTTGATTTTATGGTCCTGTATTATATCAGCTATACTATCACGAGCTTGAAAGTAGTTTTTTAATCCATCTCTCAAGGAAGGAGAATAAAGATCGACTAACATCTCGAGCCGTTCAAAGGTAATAGGTTGGGATTTAAAATATTCAGCTTCAGCTTCAAATGCCTCGATGTAAGTGGTCCTACCGTCCATGACGTTCATTCGATTATTACAGTGCGCCAGTAATTGTATACTGTGCTTGTTGAAAAGAGTGTAGAGCTCCTCAAGCTTATCGCGATAGATATTTTCACGAGAGATTTCGAATTCATGTCTCTGTTGTGATTTCACTCGGTGGTTGTTTTGCTTATTGGTCAGATAAACAGCTCCCAGTGTGAAGATGCCCGTTATAATGGCCGGGAATAGAACTAAGTAGATTTCGGTAGTCATTAAAACACCTTTCCTTCTAATCCATAAATTATCTGCTGTAATTTTGATTGCATTTTGAGTATTCGCAATTCCAAACATCTAATCAATTGCAGATAATTTTAATATCGTTATTCCATATGAGTTCAGATAAAATACCCCGTGAATGACCTGAGGAGGTCTGTTGCCGTAGTTATTTGATATCAACTGGAATACATACACGATGAACACCTTAGAGATAATCGGTGCTTTCCTGGGCATACCTCTTGCGATATTGGGTGTTGCTGGTGGGCTTCTTAACATCGAAGAGAAGGTGAAAAAATGGAAAAGGGAACGCCTTAAGCATGGCGATAGGGGAGTAGAGTATTTTGTACTCAGTAAATCCGTTGTTGATGGTTTGTCTGAATATCACATTTTAGTTGCAGGTGATTTATGGCATATCCTGCAGCCTCTGATTAGAGACACAAAAGGAACTGTTACTCAACTCAATATGGTCGGTGAGTACTACGAAGTTAAAGTGAGATGTGTTCCAGGTTTTAACTCGATATTTCAGAAGGTCGATAAAACACAATGATCGGGTGCGCGTGAATGATCTGCATCTAAGTTGCACCAGTCTTGTACCTCATCTGAACTCTGTTTTCTCGTCTCTTGTTCTCTCTTTTCAAATCTAAATCCTCCGGTAGAAATTCATCCAACGGCAATCAACAGTGTAATGATTGCTGTTCACACTAATCAGTGAAACGGAGTGAATCATGCTTGTCCGGAACGCTACCCCAGATAAAAACTCAAAAAAGTGGAAAAAATTCCAGGGGTAATCTCAGGATGCATACCGGTGCATGACGGCGCATACGGTTCCATAGGGCGTCACTAGTTTTGAGTCGCTGATGTGCTCTTTGATAGTGACGCGATATTCTCTCTTTTCAAACGAAAATCTCCTTGTATAAATTTCTCAAACGACAATCACAGGTTTGATGATTGAAACTCAAAACAGAAATTGAAGGGAGATAATTATGTCAAAGGGAACCGGCCAGATTGAGCCCGATACACTCTATTCTCTGGATCAGTTCAAGCAAGTTTCCGGTATGGGAAACTGGGCTTTGCGTGAAGCGCGTAAGGCTGGTCTGAAGATGCTGAAAATCGGAAATCGAAAATATGTAAAGGGGCAATCCTTTATTGATTTCCTGGAATCCGTAAATGAGACCAGTACAACAATGGGAGCGTAATTCAAACGCTGGCTATGTCTAACTGTGAACGTCTGCAGTAGACCACAGAAGACAAAACGAGGTAATCATGGCTACTACGATATTTCAAAATCCCCCGCTGCTGCTCACGGAAGAGGAAGCAGCACACCTGATGAATTGCTCAGCGAGAACGGTTTCACGAATGAGGCAGAAGGGTCTGCTTAAATACATGAACCTGGGGAACACTATCAGGTATCCCCGCGCTGCTATCGAGAAGTTCATTGAAGAGCAGTCAAAGACAGTAACAGCGTAGACGTAAAAAAAGCCTCCGAATTGATCCCTTGGAGGCTTTAAGTTGTTTTCAGCGAGTTGAGATTTGACAACCGAAAACGAGTACAAAAGCATAATATCAGACCAATCAAATCGGTCAATGCTAAAACACTCTTTTCTGAAATTTCGACTCAATGAGAACAACGCCAATTGCACCATGGCCGTAAGTTCTCGACCAGCGGCATATAGCCCTGATTGGCAGTGAGTTGAGATAGCTTCGATGCATGTGTTTTAGCAGCATGTCACTACCCGAGGGTAAGAGTAGGGGGTGTCCAGCGGTAACCGTGGAGGCTGATGAATCGGTCAGGGAGTGACGTCCCTGGCGTCTCTGTGCATCAGTTAGAAGCGGCGTCCCTGAGTGGGCGTGGAATGAGGAGCAAAGTCCCGTTCGAATCGAAGCGAAAGCGTATTTTTTAAAGCGTTACATTTAACGTCTTAGCTCAGGGTATGCGCACGAAGTGTGTGGTCAAAGGCCTACCAGGTTATTTATTTGAGGTGTGACTCATGATACGAAAGCAACCATGTTCAGACGATGGTGACCAGGGGCTGACCAGTGGAGAAAGAATCTTCCTGGTGACTCTTGAGCCGATCAACGAACACATCACCACAGACGATCTGTTACGCAAGCTGCAGCTGGTGGCCGGCGGTTGCGGGATCCGCATCAATGCAGCCCAACTGGTCAGCCCTGAGTCACCACTGGGCAGCGGAGAGCAGGACAGCATTTCCAACTTCACGGGTCCTTCCAACGATCTTTTTTAAAGCTCCATACCACAGGGAACTACCGGTATTTGAGGTATCTTTACTTACGCAACACAGACGCGTTTTTCCCGAAGCGCAGTTTCTGCGCTTCGGAGGATTTGAGGGGCTTATGAACGATCAATACAGAAACCTGGTTCAGATGCTGCAGGGAGGCGCGAAGCTGGCACCTGACTTGACTGGTTCGATTCTGGCAGCCTGCGGAAAAACTCACGCAGATTTGACGCGTGATATTTTCGGTGGCACTGATGAACCATCTGTGATGCCTGGTGACCAGTGTGACTGCGGTGGATCAATCTTTGTGTACAGCTCACGAAAAAAAGGGATCGACCGACACCAGTACCTGAAGTGTGACCGATGCCAGAACACATGCGGGAAACGAATCATTCCGGAAGCACAAATCCGGAAACGAAAAAAAAGAACCTGTCTTACTTAGTTAAGTAAAAGCGGTCTTTAAGAACGGTCAGCAGTCGAAATAATCCAATTATTCAAAACGATATCCATTAGTTTTGAACTCGTTCATTGGGTGGCTTGCCCTGATTTCCTTTGGCGGGGTGAGCCACTTTTAAAACTCGACAGGAAAAAAACAATGTCCGTTGAATTACCAGCCTACGTGATGTCTCGAAACGAGTACAACGAAGAATCAGCAAGTATGATTCGTAATTGTTTCGACTCTGAACGGGCAGAAGCGATCATTCAGAACCAGTACCCCAAAAGTCCCCAGGCTGCGGAGTTGGAGCTGCGGCACAGAGGCCTGGTTACTTCCGTCACCGACTATCGGCAATCGACCGATCGATACTTCGAATCAAAAACGATCGATTTTGAACGTGAACTGAGGGACCTGCAGGAATTCACAGGCCAAACGGGGTTCACTGCTGACGACATCGACAACATGGCAGCCCGTCTGGCTGTTCGGGAATATCTGAACTGTACTGCTCACGCAGCGAAAGCAAACAGGATTTCCTATCAGGAACAGGATCAGCGGTTCCGGAATCTTGAATCCGTAGAGGCTGAATAATGCCAACGTATCGAACAGAACCCAAAACCTTGATCACATTGAACGGTGGCCAGGTCGACCTGCAGGCAAAGCAAGCGGAAGGCCTGAAACGTTTCACAATGACTGCCTACACGGGCGGTCCAATGCGTCTGGCAGGGTTTCGACTGCCGGTAGTGGTCGACCTGGCTGGGTTACAGATTACAAAGCAGAATCAGCCGATCCTGAAGGACCACGATTCAAGTCAAATCGTCGGACACTCAACCGAGATTGAAAAAATCAACGGTGAATTGCACGTAGCCGGCCTTGTTTCTGGATCCGGTGAAGCAGCTGACGAGGTCAGGAATACCGCAAAAAACGGTTTCCCCTGGCAAGCATCCATCGGAGCTGGCGTTACCCGCCTGGAATCAGTTCGTGAGGGAGAGAGTGTTACCGTCAACGGGCAGACGTTCCAGGGCCCGATTTATGTTGCACGTGAATCAGTATTACGAGAGGTTTCATTCGTTGCCATGGGCGCCGATCTGAACACCTCTGCTCATGTTGAAGGACAATTTACCATGCCACAACCAACGGCTGAAAAAAAGACTCTTGAAGAAATCAAAGCCCAGGCAGCAGAAGCCGAGGGAAAGCGAATCGAACGTGTTAAGCAGATTCTCAGCGATTGCCCAGACCATATTCAAGCAAAAGCAATCGAGGAGGGATGGACCGAACAGGATGCAAATGAAGTTGCTTTAATCAACTTGCGAGCATCACGTCCTAAAGCGCGACCTAAACAGTATCTGGATAGCGCGAGGAATGTAGACCGGATGCATGGCGAAATGCCCGGGGCTCCGTTACCTGGTAAAAGCTCCGGACATCCCAGCAAAACGGAAGTCATCGAAGCTTCTGCCTGTATTGAAGCCGGCATGACCGAATCCGAAGCAGGGCAGTTCTACGATGAACGCGTGATGAATGCAGCAGTCTCGAGGGAGTACCGCGGCTATTCAATCGTTGCCATCATGAAAGATGCCATCGCGCTTGATGGTGGCGATCCAAACGCCCGTATGAGTGACCGTGAATTCGTCAAAGCTGCATTCACAGCTGACCGCAACATTCAGGCCAGCGGAGGTTTCTCTACGTTCTCGGTTCCCGGAATCCTGGGGAACGTTGCCAACAAGCATCTGCTGAACGGTTATAATGCCGTTCCGACAACATGGCGTAAGTTCTGCGGAATTGCAGAACACAAAGACTTCAAAGCTCACTCTCATTATCGCCTGACTGGATCCGGAGAGTTTAAACCAGTCACGAAAGGTGGTGAGATCAAACATATCTCACTGAAAGAATCAAGCTACCAAAACCAGCTCGACACTGAGGGGGCAATCATTACGTTGACCCGTCAGGACATCATCAACGACGATATGGGAGCCTTTGTCAAACTGCCTCGCATCCTGGGGCGTATGTCTGCCCTGAAGGTTGAAGAGACGGTATACATCCTGCTGTTGAGCAATCCGAATGACTTCTTTCACGCTGACAACAACAACTACCTCGCAGGAGCGAACACGGCCCTGGCAATCGAATCGTTGACAGCTGGGGAAATGGTATTTCTTGACCAGGTAGACGAAAACGGAAAACCGATTCTGTTGTCTCCTTCAGTGTTGCTGGTTCCGACCGATTTAAAAGTGACTGCTCAACAGCTCTATGCTGATTTGAAAGTCGTTACCGGTGAGGTTGCAACGGTCACAGACGGGAATCCTCATTCCGGTAAATTTGAACCAGTACCCTCTCCACACCTGAAGTCGGCAGCGTTCAGCGGTTCCAGCACAAAGGCCTGGTACCTGTTCAACAATCCGGCAGACGTGGCAGCGCTGGAGGTTGCATTCCTGAACGGGAATCAAAATCCGATCATTGAACATGCTGATACTGATTTCAACACGCTGGGAATGAGCTGGAGAGCGTATCACGATTTCGGTGTCGCCATGGCAGACAAAAAAGCAGCCTTCAAAGCGAAGGGTGAAGCGTAGTCATCGCAACGGCCCGGTCTCCTTCTTCTTACTTCTGGGGAGGCCGGGTTTGTGTTATGTGATGTAATTATGCTTATACAGATTTAATCAAATCGTTTTAGAAATCACCTTTTGACGTAGAATTTCTGATAAGCCGAATCATTCCATCACCAGCATCAAATGCCAAATAATTGTTTTCTTGTACCAAATCTGACAATTGACCCCCTGTCATATTAAGTCTGATTAATTCAGGAGTTAAAACATCATATTTTTTAGAAAAATCAAATATCTTTGTTATCTTCGGTGATTTAGATTTCTCCGTCTCCAAGCCCATTCTTCGTTTAATAGGTTCACGCTGAAGGGGACGCATCTGCCTGTTAATTCTATCCATCTTATCTGATAACTCTTCAAGTTTCTCTATGAAAAAATCGGTCGAAGTTATCTCAGTTGTTTTGATCTTGGCAACTTTTTCTATTTGGTAATTTCCTAAAAACGACGAGTAATTATCATTCGCTTTCTTTTTCTCTATAGTGGCATCAACTTTTTTTCTCAGCGCTTTCATGAATTTAACGATACCAGGATAGTTTAAATCGCGTGGATAAGGAACGTGTTCAATGGGTGACGTATCAAACGAGTATTTTGTAACATCATCTTTAACGACAACTGTTGGCATGTCGAATGCGAGCCTCATTCCCAGCTCAAACATGACGTTTGGGTTTTTGCCACTTACGTCACAGACAACGATAGGATTTGTGTAAAGGTTTTGAATAATTCGGTTATGTATGATTCCAGATTCATCTGAGTCGCTTACCAATGATGTATTCAGGTAGTCACAATCCAGTGATTCAATAATTATTTTTTTCACGCTTTCCCAATGAGCTTCAGAGCAACCATCAATTTCAGAAATTGGCATTACTAATCCACACGCGAAAACCTCTTTTTCCTCTGTTGGTTTCTCTTCTTGTGGAGTTTCTTCAGTACTTTTGGGGGGTGTTTTTTTAGCCATGACTAATTCTTCGTTCGGATGCAATTCAATAGGTGTGTAAATCTGAATTCACTCTAACCACGAAAATATACCAATGTCAATTACTGAATTCTGAACAATGAATTATGGGTCTAATTGCAGTTGAAATGGCAGAGCATTCTCCCGAAGCGCCACTTTGTCGCTTCGGTAAAACAAGGCGTTTTTCGCTGTTTTTCCCGAGGGCTCATTTTGAGCTATCGAGGATTTTAAAAAATGGGGTCATAGTGAGCCCATTATTTTTTTCCCGGGTGTTCATTTTGGACACCCGGAGAATTTGAGGCAAAAAACGCTATGTTTGCCCGAGGGTCCACAGTGAACCTTCGGGAGAATTATTGAGTCAGTGTTGACAATCGAGGACCTGCGGTTAAAAATGCAATCTCTCAAAGTCCGAAAGGACGTTATAGTGCTTAATCTCAAAAAAATTATAGTAACCAAGAATCCATACTCTTGCGCAGAGTGGGGTAACCGTGAGGCCCCCAAGGTGGCACTATACCACCTGAGAGCTGTGTGTGAGAGTATGGGTTCTTTTTTTACGCTCCGGCGTAAAGAAAGGTGCCTCTTATGAGCACTACTCTCTCTCACAGCAGCGTTTGTGACACTCTCCACGATTCCCCAGTCGAGCAGCTATTCCAGCGGTCAACCAACTGGTCTGCCCTGGAACCGGTCACAGCTCCCCCGTTTGGCAATCCAGTTCCTGAAGATATGCTGCGAATCGATGCCCCGCGGCATAACTGGCCAGTTTACCTGGTCATCGTTCCGGAAGAATGGAAACCGCAATCATGGCGATCAGTCCCCCCGCATACACCAACGTACAAGAAAGCCAAAACAGCTGCAGAGGTTGCCGCTATTCTCAACCGTGAACGCATCGCAGTCAGTAAAGACGGGTTTGTATCACACTGGCACATCAGAGTTCGCGTAGGCAGCAGGTTTGCCAATCTCAGCGTGGCTCTGCAGGCTCCCTGGATGCCGAAAAACGAATATGATCTTCCCCCCGCATTTATCACTCTCGATGGCCCCCGGGGACAGTGCGAACAAATTATTGGCGATTTGAACAGACGGCTTGACCAGTGCGAGCCCGGAGAAGTCCGCAAGCGGGCTTTCATCGCGCGTTCCATCAATCCAGCTGATCTGGAACCGATTGAGCAAAAGGGGGACACAGTGTCCCCCTTAACTAAACCAGCAGAACTGCCGGAAGAGATCGAAGGCCCCCCAGAGCTCTACGAAGTCCACGAAGGGCACACGTTCAACGTAAACCCCTCATGCGGTGAAGAGGTTCTAATAAGGGTGTTCAACACATCCGATCCGGAGAAGGCCAGACAGAAGGCAGAACGCTATCTGAAACTGCATGCCCAGGACCTGCTGGAGTGGGGACAATTGGATCCGGAAGCAGCTGCTGGCGATCTGCTGAAATACCACGGTCTGCAACTCTATCGACCAGTGACCGATTCTGAAAAACATCAATAAACGCCTTGTTTTCCCCGACTGGCAACTATTGCCTATCGGGGATTTAAAAAATGGCGACACCGTGTCACCATTAATTAGGGTGGTCACTATGACTACCCTACGCTTTGCCTGTTTCCCCCGTTCCGACACAGTGACGGAACGGGGGTTTTCAAAAAGGGTGACACTGTGTCGTCCTTTTTATTCGAAGGTCTTTTTAGCCGTTTTTTTAAGGTGGCAGCTATCGCCACCTTAATGATTTTAAAACTCCGACACTGTGTCGGAGTTAATTAAAGGGGTCACTATGACCCCTTTTTCTCAGAAGTAAGGGGGTTTCGGTGATAAACGTTTATTTGAGCAAGCAGAAGAATAGCAAAAACTGGTATATGCGGTGGGTTGATCCAGAAACAGAGCGAGAACGATGGGAAAGCACCAGAACCAATATCAAGCGTGATGCAGAACGGATTGCCGGCCAGACTGAAAAGGAGTTGAACGAGGGAACATACTTCAGGCGTTCCACAATCTCATGGGATGACTTCCGTGAGCGATATGAGACAGAAGAGGCGGTCGCACATGCTGAACGGACTCAGCAGAAAATCAACACTGTTTTTAATTACGTGGAAAATCACTGCAATCCTAAGCGACTCGTAAGCATGAACGAGACAGCTATCAGTAAGCTGGTTAAGAAACTCAGAGCGCAGGGGCTGGAAGAGATCACAATCAAAAACAGTCTCGGACACTTGAAAGCCGCTTTCAACTGGGCAAAGACTCAGAAACTGCTTGCCAAGGTTCCCGACTTCCCGAAGTTCAAACGGGCGCGAAGTAAAAAGGTAATGCGCGGACGGCCCATTACTCTGGAAGAGTTGGAACGAATGATTGAAGCCATCCCCGAAGTGATCAAATACCCGGGGGAAAGCGAAGCCAGCCAGCAGAGGAAAGCCGAGATCGTAGCGTCATGGGAGTTCTATCTATGGGGCTTGTGGTTCTCCGGGCTGCGGTTGGAAGAGTCTTTAAAACTGTACTGGGACAATGAAGAGGGTATCTGTATTGATCTGGACGGGGAATATCCGATGTTCCGTATCAGGGCAGAAGCCGAGAAGGGCAATAAAGACCGTCTGTTGCCGATGACACCAGAATTCTATGAGTTCCTGGATCAAGTCCCAGAGGATGAGAGAACCGGCCCGGTATTCAATCCACAGGCAATGAGACGACATAAAGACCGGATGCTAACGACTTCCGTTTCCAATGTGGTTGCCGATATCGGGGAAAAGGCTAATGTCATGGTTGGGGACAAAGGAAAGAAAGATAAGAAGACCGGCGAACGAAAACCCCGCTTTGCGTCAGCTCATGACCTGCGGCGGGCGTTCGGGTTCCGGTGGTCGCGACGGGTTAAGGCGTTCGAACTGAAAGAACTGATGCGACATGAGAACATCGCGACGACTCAGGAATACTACCTTGAAGAGAACGCACAGGATACAGCCCGTTCTATCTGGGATGCCTGCGAGGTAAACCGCCGTAGTAGTTTACGTAAGAGTTCCCAAAATGACGACAAACAGGGAAATGAGGCAAGTTCTAAAGTGTTGCCAGATAAGAAGTAAGAATGAGGGCGCAGGGATTCGAACCCTGGACCTACGGATTAAAAGTCCGTTGCTCTACCAACTGAGCTACGCCCTCATTTAGTCTTACTGTATTGGATACGGCTGGATCTTGAAGCGTTGGAATTCGCTTGCTGTTCTCGACAGGCCGTTTGTTGACTGAGTCAGGATAATAGCAACACACACGCTGACTACACAACATTACGGGCAAAAAAAATCATTGTAAATTCATATTTTCTCAGTGCTTAGTCCTATAGAGGCTTCTGCGACGCAGCAGGTTCGCCGATTCCCCGCTCTGAACGTTTCTGAACTGCTTTTCCTGCTGGCATTGTCGCCTGGTTGCCCTGACATTATGCCTCGTAGTCAGCCTGTGTGTACATTCCGTCAATATACCGCCACAGCTTGCCGTTCGGGTTTTTCGGTTGTAACGCCTCGGGAAGACGCTGCGGGCGAACGTTGTCGTAACACTGCAGCATCGAAAAGCGGTGGATGGCGGCGGGAATGCCGACCGAGGTGAAGACCGGGTGCCCCGTGGACGGGAAGGGGCCGCCATGGTTCATTGCCGGGCTGACAGCCACGCCGGTGGGCATCTTGTCATTCAGCAGGCGTCCCACTTTCTGACGTAAAGCGGGTGCCAGTTGTTCGTACAGGCCTTCATCTTCACCGCCGGTATGACTGTAAATGCAGCCAGTGAGGTTGCCTTCCAGATATTCGGCGATCTGCACCAGCTGTTCGTCAGAGTCAGCCACGACGATCAGCGAGCTGTTTCCGAAGGCTTCTGACTGCAGGGCTTCCGGATTTTCCAGGAACTGGCTGCCACTGACTTTGAGTAAGGTGTTTGCACAGGAGAAGCCGGGGCCGTCGGTCTGCAGGCCGCCTGTGACCAGTGTCGCACCGGCAGACTGGATGGCGGTAATGCCGGACTGGAAGCCGCGCTGCACGCCTTCTCCCAGCAGAATGCCCGCGGGGGACTCTTCGAATTTCTGTTTGACTGCTTCAATGAAGGCGTCGGCGGTTTCACCGGCTTTAATGGCGACCAGACCGGGATTGGTGCAGAACTGGCCCGTTCCCATCAGGCAGCTACCTTTGAATTCTTCAGCGATGTCAGCACCCCGTTCGGTCAACGCGCCGGGCAGGATGAAGACCGGGTTGATGCTGGAGAGTTCCAGGTAGGCTGGTTTGCCGGCTTTGTCTGCCGCTTCTTTGATCGTGAGACCCGCACTACGTCCGCCGGTATAGCCGATGGCACCCATCAGGGGATGCGACACCAGTCGGCAGCCATCGGCGTGACTCGTGCGATAAATCAGCTGAACGAAACCTGCGGGCATGTCGGTCGCTTTGGCAGCAGCATCAGCGGCTTCCGCGAAGATCTGCGTGGTTTTGGGGTGTGAAGAGTGACCCTTGGCGATCACCGGATTTCCCGCAGCGACGGCAGCGGCGAAGTCACCGCCGGCGATGCTGTTGAAGGCAAAGGGAAAATTGTTCGGGCCAAAGACCGCCACCGGACCAATGGGACCAAACATGGAACTGATTCCGGCAGCCGTGTCGATGGTGGGTTGAGTCCAGGTACCTTCGCGGGCATGCGCGGCTGCCTGGCGCAGTTGGTTGGTCGTGCGGGGAAGCTCGCCGTCTCTTAAGCGGGGTGATTCGGGATAGCCTGTCTCTGCATGCGCGGTTGCGACCAGTTCATCGGTTCGCTTTTCGATCTCGTTGGCGTAAGCTTCCAGGAAGGCGGCGAAGCGCTGTCCCGACCAGCCACGCATCGCTTTTGCAGCGTCGGCAGCCGCTTCGAGCGCGGATTCGATTTCGTCCCACGGGCTGACAGGGAAGACAGGGTCCAGCGCTTCGGCAGTAGCCGGGTTAACAGCCTGGAAGCTGGTGGTGCCTGTAGAGGGAATCCATTGTCCGTTGATGAGAACCGGTTGTATCTGCATGATCTATCCTTCTGAACCTGCCTTTGAGTCAGCAATCGGTTAATATGTCTGCTGCGAATTGTTTATCAAACTCTGAATCAAGTAGAATCAATCCACTCTCATGCAGCACTTTGACGTCGTGATTCTGGGAGCCGGCTTTGGTGGCAGCCTGACGGCACTGTTGCTGGACCGCATTGGCTTGTCGGTCGCGTTAATCGACCGCGGAAAACACCCCCGTTTTTCGATTGGGGAATCGTCGACGCCCGCGGCCGGGTATCTGCTGCAATCACTGTCCCAGAAGTACGATCTTCCACAATTTCAGCCATTTTGCAAGTATGGGACGTGGCAGCAGGCCTGTCCTGATGTCGCCTGTGGCGTCAAGCGGGGCTTCAGCTACTTCGTCCATCAGCCGGACCTGCGGTTTCAAACCGATACAGCGCATGGCAGCGAACTCCTGGTGACAGCGAATTTGAGTGAAACGCTGGCAGATACGCACTGGTACCGGGCGGACGTTGATGAATTCTTCGCGAAGCAAGTCCAGAATTCGAATGTTTTGTACCTGGATCAGACGGAAATATTACTCCAACGGACAGACGGCTGGCAAATTTCAGGCAGTAGAAACGGTGAGGAAGTCTCTCTGCAGGCTGCGTTTCTGATCGATGCGAGTGGAGCCGCAGGTCTGGTGCCCCGCGCTTTAGGAATCAGACCGCAGACGGAGTTCGCCACCCGATCTCGCGCGATTTATGGACATTTCAGAGACGTCAAGCTGTGGGATGAGGTGCTGGAACAGAACCAGGTGGATCGCAGTGATTATCCGTTTGCCTGTGATTTAGCGGCGTTGCATCACGTGTTGCAGGAGGGTTGGATGTGGCAACTGCGGTTCAATAACGGCATCACCAGCGCGGGACTCGTATTGGACGAGCGACAAGCTGGCATGGACTGGCGGCAGATGCTCGCGCGATATCCGGCGATCGAGGCACAGTTTGCCGAGGCGTCTGTCGTGGGACCGGAGACGGGACTGGTCACCACAGGACGTCTGCAGCGGGGCTGGACACAGTGTGCCGGGAACGACTGGGCGCTATTACCTCACACGGCGGGGTTTATTGATCCGCTGCACAGTACCGGGATCGCGCAGACATTATGCGGTATTGAGCGACTGGTCTCTGTGTTGGAGCAACATTGGAAAACAGACTCGCGGGGAGATCAGTTAGCAGATTATTCAAAGTCGCTGCAAATAGAGCGGTCATTGATTGATGGGCTGGTGGCCTGTTGTTATCGCAGCCGGTTTGATTTCAATCTGTTTACGGCGAGCACGTTGTTTTATTTTGCAGCGGCGACCAGCTTTGAGCATCAACGCAGCCAGGAACAGAAGCAACCGTTATTTTTATGTGCCGATGACAGCGAGTTCGTACGAACCGTCGATCGCTGGTTGCAACTGGTGTCAGATTGGGAGCAGCAGCCCCGGTTTGCGAAAGCGGAAATCAGGCAGGCAGTCGAACAGGCGGAACGGATGCTGGCGCCGTGGAATCGGGTGGGACTGTTCCAGCCTGCAGTACCCAATATGTATTACTACACTGCGGCTCCAGAACTGGAACCGCGGTGAGCAAAATACGACTCAGTAGCGTTTCTGAATTAGAACGCGTGATAGTTAATGTGAGATAACCGCGGCTAACGCCGTGCGGCTGATTTTTTAACAGCAATTAGCCGAAGGGCATTAGCCCCGGTCATCTCTGATCTCGGTGTGATCGTATTCCTGAGAAACACACTCAATACGAGACAGTTCGCGTTCCCTAAGTAATAATGGGGGAGCGTTTCTGCGCGAGTTCTTCCATCATACTCTGAATGTTCTCCGTGATCTGCTCTGGACTGGTTGCGATGCCCGTCATCAGGGACGCATTCCAGAACAGCTGTCGCCCGCATTGTTTGATGAAGGCGTGCTGATCGTTGTTGGAGGAAAGCGTGCAGAGGCGTTTGATCAGTTCGGCGTCGGGGTTGATTTCCAGAATGCGTTTGGTTGTCGGGAAATCTTTGTTGCCCATGCTCAACACTTTTTGCAGCTGAGAACTGATCGCACCTTCCGGCATGACCAGGCAACAGGGGCTGTCGGTCAGACGATCGGATTTCGTGACCGACTCGACATCCTCTTTGAGCTCTTCCTGGAACAGGGAAAGGACCTTTTCGAACTCGGGTGTTGCAGGTTCTTTGGTTTCTTCCTTTTTCTCTGCGCTTTCTTCGGAGTCATCGTCTGCTTTTTCTTCTCCGGGCAGTTTGACGTCGGACGAATCGATGGAAACGATGTCATGGTCGGAGAACTTTGCCAGGTTGGACAGGACGATTTCGTCCATCGGGTCTTCCAGGTAGAAGACTTCGATGCCTTTTTTGCGGAAGATTTCCAGGTTGGGATTACGGGCGATTGTATTGAAATCGTTTCCGCCCAGGTAATAGATCTGCTTCTGGTCTTCGCCGGCCCGTTCCAGGTAGGCTTCCAGTGAAAAGAGTTCGCTCTCGGAAGACCCTTTGGAGGACGGGAATCGCAGCAGCTTCGCGAGGGCGTCGCGGTTTTCAAAATCGGTGCCAATGCCTTCCCGCAGGACGCTGCCGAACTGGCGATAGAACTCCAGATATTTTTCTTCGTCGTCTTTGGCGATGGATGCCAGGTGAGAGAGTACACGCTTGGTGAGCACTTTTTTGATTTTGCGGAAAACGGTGTTGTCCTGTAGCGATTCACGCGAAATATTTAACGGCAGATCCGCGGAATCGACGAGTCCGTACAGGAATCGCAGGTATTCGGGGAGCAGGTCGCGGTTATCATTCTGAACGAGGATGCGTTTGGCACACAGGCTGATGCCATGTTCGGTGCGTCCGAAGCCCATCAGTTCCATGTTGTTCTGCGGGCAATACAGGATGCAGTGGAACTGGAACGGGGAATCGCTACTGAGGTGCAGATGCCAGCGGGCCGAATCTTCGCCGTTGTGGGCGAGGTACTGGTAGAACCCGTCGTACTGTTCCTGGGTGAGTTGATTTTTGGGTTCGATCCAGATCGGTTTCTGATCATTGACAAGTTCTTCGCCGATTTTGATCGGGTAGGGGACGAAGGTGGAATATTTTTTCAGGATGAATTTCAAACGCGTATCGTCGGTATACTCGTCCAGGTCTTTGCGCAGATGCAGGCGAATGGATGTACCGCGCTGCAGGTCGGCCTGGGATTCGATGGTGAAGGACCCGGTTCCATCCGATTCCCATTTATAACCGGTCTCATCCTGGTAACTGCGCGTGAGAACTTCAACTTTGTCGGCCAGCATGAAGGCAGAATAAAAGCCGACGCCAAACTTACCGATCAGGGAGACTTCTTCTTTCTGATCACCGGCGGCTTTACTCAGAAAGTCCAGGGAACCACTGTGGGCAATGGTGCCGATGTTTTCGATTAATTCATCGTGCGTCATGCCGACGCCGTTATCGGTGATCGCGAGGACGCGGTTTTCGGAATCGGGCTCGAGACGGATTTCCAAGGGCTGATCGTCTTTGGCAGATTCATCGGTCAGCGAGATGAAGCGGAATTTGTCTAACGCATCGGAGGCGTTTGAAATGAGCTCCCGGATCGCGATTTCCCGGTTCTGGTAGAGCGAGTGTGAGAGCAAATCCAGAAGTTTTTTGATTTCGGCCTGAAAGGTAAATTTTTCGGGTGCGGTTTTTTCGTTCATGGTCTTACTCGGAATCAAATGATAAAAAGTCAACAGTCGTTTTATTGAAAAGCGGGAAAGAAACAGTTTTCCCGCTGACAGTACGGATCCTGACCTGTTTTATAAAAGGAATGAGTTTTATTGTAAAGCAGACGGCTCCCTCTGCTTGTGTGGTTGAATCAGAAATCATCAGAAAGTTGTTTGTAATCTCTCTCGTGAATCAGTAATAATAGGTAAGATCAAAGAGACGGGTAGGGAACTGACTTCTCTCAGTGATCAGGAACTACCGTATTAATATACTCTGGAGAATGCACTCATGGAATTTTACTCACGTCGTGACTTTTTGAAAACCGCTGCAGCCGGAAGTACTCTGGCGTTAGGCTATGGTTTGTCGAGTTCCGTGTTTGCAGAAAAGAAATCAGCGAAACAGGCCCAGTATGGTCTGGTCACTTATCAATGGGCCAAGGACTGGGATCTGCCGACCCTGTTGAAAAACTGTGAAACAGCGAATGTTCTGGGGGTCGAACTGCGTACGACTCATGCCCATGGTGTGGAACGCACTTTGACAGCAGATCAGCGTAAGGAAGTTGCGAAACGGTTTGCGGACAGCCCGGTGACGTTAGTGGGAATTGGCAGCAATGAACGCTATGACAGTCCCGATCCGATTGTATTGAAGAAGGCAATTGCCGATACGAAGGACTTTATCAAACTCAGCCACGATGTCGGGGGAACGGGCGTGAAGGTGAAGCCCGATTCTTTCCATGTTGGTGTTCCGGAAAGCGTGACGATCGAACAGATCGGAAAAGCATTGAATGAACTGGGCGAATATGGTCAGGGCTTCGGACAGCAGATTCGGCTGGAAGTGCACGGCAAGTGTGCCCATCTGCCGACGATTCGCAAAATCCTGGATGTGGCCGTTCATCCGAATGTGGCAATCTGCTGGAACTGCAATAAGCAGGATCTGGAAGGAGCAGGGCTGGCTGCGAATTTTGCGATGGTTAAAGATCGCTTAGGTGCCACGACACATATTCACGATCTGATTCATAACCCTTACCCGCACAAAGAGTTTTTCGAGTTGATGGCAGGCGCAAATTATACGGGTTGGCTGATGCTCGAAGAAGGTAAACTGCCCAAAACAGACACAGTGGCTGCGTTAGCTGAGCAACGAAAAGTCTTCGATAAAATGTGGGCCCAGGCACAGGACAGCTGAAAACAGCATACGAATGCCCGATGACATGACAGGAAAACGACTGCTTACGGAGTTTCGCAGTTGGTGTTGTCGTGCTCGCTCTGTTCTTTAATGGCGGCGTAGACTTCTTCCCGATGTACGGTCACATCTTTTGGTGCTTCAATACCAAGTCGCACTTTATCGTTTTTGATTTCAATCACCATTAAAGTGATGGAATCTCCAATAATGATCTTTTCGTCTTTTTTTCGGCTGAGGACAAGCATCGCGATTCCCTGCGAATAGTGGGGAGAACATCTTCGTTAAAAGCTTCCTCTGAGTATGAAAAAATTATCATGTTCAGAAAAAGCGACACCTGAAACTTAGCGTACTGTTTTCAGGGTGTCTGCTGCGATCTTGTAAAAAAGCAGGGTATTCCTGTAACCGATTCGCTTTGAGAAGCAGTTGTAGCAGTTGTGCCGTTTGTAATCTCTCACTTTTGGGAGTCTGTTCGGATTATAACTCAGGCCTCAATTCAGGATTTTCAGCGAATCTCCCACATGTAGCCGTAAAGAAACTGTCTTTTGTGAAGCAGGCAGCCTGGTGTTTACAGCCAGTCGGTACATGTTTTCAAACAGGTTGAGATCTCCCCATGTCGGAAACGTTTCCCGGCGTTTCTGAATAAACGTTTTCATGAATTGCGGGTCAGGCTCTCCCGACCAGGGCGAACGGGAAGGAACCACACAGCGTTTACAGGGGTTCGCGCCCTCGAACATGACAGGGCCGACTTGAAACTGCACCGGGGGAGCTTCTGCTGAATAGAGACGATCTTCACAGAAGGGAAGGTCGCCCGTGAATTCCAGGTTGGCGCGAAAACGGAGCCGCAGTTCTTCGACTGAAATCTCCGGGAACCACTGTGCCAGTTCTCCGTACGTTTGCGTACTGATAATGGTTGGTCCTGATGCTGCCAGGTCATCCGGAAAGCCGGTCTCACGATTCTCCTGAATGTGGATTTGGGAATGAAAATAATCGCTGAACCAGGTTTCCAGTTTCCGTCGGTCCTCCTGAAGCGAAAAATGCACGGGTTCAGATGACTGCTGTGGGGCGGAAAGCAGAACTGATTGTTCTGCGAGATCAAACACTGCACGGATCTGATGAATCGTCGGGTACTGTTTTCCGTTGATCAGTTTGCCGGACTCATCGAACAGCGCAAACTGGCGATCGCCTGCCAGTGCACCGTCGGGGAGGAGGTCGGCCTGCTCAACGTAGACCGGATCAAGAGATTTCACGGGATAGACTGCGATCGAAGAGAGCGTCCACATGGTGTTTGTTTTTCAGTCTGCGGTTTCAGCGATTTCTGTTATTACCTGACAGTTGCTTTAAATCCTGGATTTCGGTTTTTAGATCTATGATGCCGGTGGGACTTAGAAAACGGTCGATCCGGTCACCGGTTTCGCGACAGAGGCTGGCAATTCTGGCCTGTGCGGTTCTATTATTTTGCGCCTGCGCTGCTTCCACTGCAGAGATCCGAATGGCGTTCAGTTTATCCAGAAAATTCTTTCGTGGAGAAAGTTCACTCTCCAGTTGCCGGATACCTGTATTGACTTTATCCCAGTCCTCGCTTTTAGCCCATCTGCGAATGCGTGACATTTTCATGGAAAGTTCGGCCACCGCTTCGATCAGTTCTCCATTGAGCACTGCCAGTTCACCCTCTACACCAAGTCGAATTCGGTCATCGGGAATCTGGAGCGAGATCTGTGAATCAATGCCAGGCAGATAGGGGACGTTCGCAACCAGTGCTTTACCGCTGCGAATATACAGCCAGATCAGCGGCTGTTCCGGATCTGCGTCGATCGCAATTGAACCGCTGCGATTGGTCAGGAATTCAGCGGTCACATAATCGGGTTCTTTCAGCGGTTTTCTGGTCTCCTCGCTCTCTTTTTTTGCCGCAATCTGCAGCTGACGAACCTCCTGCGGGTTGAGGGGTGAGAGCTGGACTTTCATACCGGCGTAAGTTTGGGTCGAAGTCCCCCGCGGAATGAGTGACAATTCTGTTGCCTGGAAACGGGGCTGGACATGCAAGGCCAGTGTTTCAACCCGCCGCCGACTGCCGGCCAGAATTCCTCGCAATCCGGATGTAACAGAGCAGGTCGCATGTTTGCGATCCACTTTTTCAATCTGGAGATAGGTCCAGGGGACAATCTGGATGTTTTTGACTTCCCTGTCACGATTCAGATAGCGAAAAAATGGTAGAAAGAAGGAGTTGTTTTTCACAGTGGCAACTTCGGGATCGGGGGTGGGGAACTGGCTGGCCTGCTCGCTGACGGTCACCAGTTCTCCCTCAACCGTTTCAATGCTCACGACAGAGGAAAACAGATCACGCAGTAAATCAAACGTGGTTTCCGCCAGGAACAGTTTTTCATAAGTGATTTTCTCAGACAGCGGGCTGAGACGCTGCGAATAATAGTCAAACTCTCTGCCTGAAACACGATAGCCAATACCTGCCGGCTCAATGGTAATCAGAAAGAGTTTCTCAAATGGTTGAGACGGGTAGCGTGCGAGGATCTGTTCCGGCTGCAATCGTGACAACCCGATAGAAGTGCAAAGTGGTAACCAGCGATTTTCGAAGATACCTGTATTTACATCCTGCAGAGGAACACCGGATTCATTCAGCTGCCATTTTTCTCCCACGGAACGTTCGATGATCTGAGATAACTTTTGATGCAACTGCTGACGTTCAAACTCGTCGAGTCTGGATTCCGGATCGCAGGCGATTTCGATGCGGGTACGGTACGGATTCAGACTGATATGCGTGTTCGTATCCACGCTTGTCTCAGCTGCCGCTGCCTGTGCATATAGCGTTTTCGTTTCGGGAACGAAAAGGATCCCGAGTATGAGAATACCGCAATATAATTTCAAACCTGTAAACGGGGCCATTATTTTCCCAAAGATTCAACTGAGGAAGCCAAAAGTGACACGATCTATTTCTGAGTAAACGATTCCACATCGGGGTAGAAGGGTTCCGGTATCCATTGCTCTATGTTGTCATAAAAATTCAGGGGACGATCGGCATAACCTTTGATGTTCTTACGAAAGACATGAAACTGGTCGATCTCCCAGAGCGGAATAATATGTGCCATCGAGTAGAGCTGCTGCTGCAGTTTTTTAATGAGTGCCGTTGCCGATTCCCAGTCTGTGGCTTCATCAAGTTCAATGAGCGAGAGTCGCATCCAGTCCGGGAGGATTTCCAGTGATTCGATTTGTGCGCCTTTGCCCACCGTCAGAAAAGGCCAGAGCTCCATCACGGGTTCTGTCATGGCGACCGTACGGTAGACGATATCCCATTGCAGATTTTCTTTTCCGGCTTCAGCAGTATTCGGTATCAATACGACCTTCAGTCCGATCTGGGACCAGGCTTTGATCATTTCCTGGGCTGCTGCCTGTGCTTCTGGATTGGGATCACACAGCATGCGCAGCGTTGGAAACTTTCCCCCCAGTTTTTTTTGTGAAGCCACGGCCAGTGCGACCGCGAGTGGGAAACGGTATTCGCGTTGAGGAACCTGCTGGTTATAAACCTGCAGTCCGGTGAAGTACGGCGCGGTAATCAGGCGACCGTTCAGCAGTCGAGATCCCTGGAGCAGGGTTTCAGATAAAATCTTTTGCCGGTCGATGGCGTATGCCAGTGCCCGTCGCAGCTCAACGATCTCCATCGGTTTGCTCTCGGGGTTAAACTGCAGAACGTGGGTGAGGGGAATCGCACTCTGTACGACATTGAACTCCTGGCTATCCTGAAAATAGGAAACCAGCCTGGCCGGCAGAAAAGCGAGCGCCGAGACTTCTCCCAGCAGCAAACCCTGGAACGATTTTTCGAAACTGGGATAGGGGACCTCATTGATCTGGGCAACACTGTATTCCCGCTGGTCAGCTGGTTCGGGTACGGCTCGCCTGTAACTGACAATCCCTTCGTGCTGGTGATCGACTATAAAGCGACTGGAGGCGAGGATTTCATCCCCGGCCGGTGATGTTTCAGACTCCGATGCGGTAGAGATATTCTGCCAGATCGGGGGGGAATCCACGGGGTCGGAGAGCAGCCATTCCGTACGCAGGGGGACACGATCAAAATAAACCCGGAATGTGAAGGGGCCCGTCGATGAGACCGAACGGACATAACTGTCAAATCGTTCGTCGTATTTCGCAGTACCGGGAGTGATTTTCTCTCTCAGGTACGTCGTGATATCAGCAGCAATTAAAGGGGGGTGCGACTCCCAGGGAGAATAGGACTGTCGCAAGATAAAGTCAGCACGCCGTCCGAGGTCGGTCGGTTCCCACTGTTCCAGAAAACGGCTTTGGTAATGAGGAGTCTGGTTGACTCTGGTTACCTCAAATAGCGGGATTTGAGTTAACGTGCGATGGCGGCGGGTCGATTCACGCTCGAGAAAATAAGGTGTTTCTTCCAGTGCGGTTTCCAGCACGCCCACATTGATTACCGGATAACGCTTCTGGTATCTCAACAGTGATTCGCGAAGCTTTGGATTGGCGGGCCAGATGACCACTGCGGTAGACACGGCGTGTATCGCCTGTGGATACTGCTGCTGACTGGCGGCCTGTTCCGCCGCTTTCAGTATTGAATTCGACTCATTGAGGAAGGCGGTTTTCCATTTGGTCACAGTTTCCTGTTGCGGGAACATTAATTCGAGACGTTTCAGATAGTAATGCGCCTTGCGATATGCTTTTTCCTGGACCGCCTGTGAGATCATCACATCAATGATTTCACCAGCGAGTTTACTCAAGCCGGGATATTTGGGGGCGCGACTGTGGAGATCCTGGACATAAGCCAGGGCATTGAGATATTGTTTCGATTGTTGTTTATCCTGCGCTTCCAGCAACAACAGCTGATTCTGCCGCTGATCAAAACCAGGCCAGTCTCGATGCTTCCGGTCGAGCACCAGCAGAAGTTCAAAAGCGGTTTTCAGGTCTTTCTCCTGAAATAACAGATCGATTCTTTTGATGATCTGGTCTTCATGATGAATGACTTCTTTTACGCTTTTTCTTTGAATCTGATATTCCGGGTTTTCTTTATCATCGACGAGGGTGATCTGAATAAAATTCATGTCCGCCCGCATTTTGCGCTGTTCGTCAATTTCCTCTTTGCTTTTGGGTTTCGGCCAGTTGTAGCTTTCTTTAAGGGCAAGATCGAGCTTTCCCAATGTATCAGGTCGGGGATAGATCGGTTCGACGACCAGCACGGAATCATTTTCGAGCACTACCCAGTCAACCGGTGGTTTCTTCAGCAGTTCTTCTACAGTTGGGATCTGCATCTCTTCCAGCTTGGGAAGAATTTCCACTTCGTTACTGTCTGAGTCTTCGTTCTTCGTTTCTTGCGTGGCGGAGCCCGGTTTCGTGTCTGCTTTTTTCTCATTTTGAGCGATGGCAAACGGGCGGTCCACGATGAACGAATGTCCGAACAGAACAAGCAATGTCAGAAAAAGATTTCGATATGTCCTCATAGCGACGCCTGACCTTTCTGCTGCAGTGCCTGGTCAATTCGATAGAGGCTGCCATCCATAGTTGGTACCAGCAGAAAATTCTCAAGATTGACTACCGAACCGCTGGCCGGGAGAGGCGCGACGAGTTCGGCTGAAACTTTTCCGGTCTGTAAATCGACAGATTGTACTTTTCCATTCTGCAGAGAAAGCAGGAGCTGGTTCTTAATGATCGCAGGGGGACCGGCCAGAGAGGCGTCTGGTAAATCCAGATTCCATATTTTCTCGAGTCCCTGGTTGATATTAAAGCAGCTTAATTTCTGTTTTGTTTGTACAAACAGAAATGGATCAATTAACCGGAGATCGCTGGTTGCCGGGCTGGCCAGCTGCAGTTTGGCCTTTGGTTGCAGCGACTTCAGGTCCAGCAACTGCAATAAGCCTGACGCATCAGATACCGCCAGCGTGTCTTTTCCGATGCCTGCCTTGAAATCGATCGGTTGCTTCTTGTCAATGACGGAAAGGACCGCCAGGTGGCGAACCGGGCTGGTACGATATTGCAGTGAGATGATCTGGCCGGACGATGTGATGGCAATGCATTGATCTTTGTCAGACGGGATCAGCTGTTTCCAGCTCACGCTGGCATCGACATCGTCCGGCAGCACATGCTCCAGCACGGAATCCAGTCCACGACCTTTGCGGTAGACTGCGATACTTTTTCGAAATGGCAATGCAATCCCATCGCCGATCAGCACGGGGGGCGCATCGAGGGGTGACTTTAAATCAATTGTCTCTTCCAGTTGTCCGAACTGGTTGAGGATCCAGAGAGTCGGCTGTGGTGCACCGCAGTAAACTGCTGTTTTCCCATTCGACAGACGGCTTGATTGCAGCGGTCCTTCCAGCGAATCGGGGAGCTTGAGTTGCGTACTGGGCTTTTCTTTGAACGGTGATTGTGTTGATTCAAAATCGTTCTCACGCAGGCGGAAAATATCACCATCCGAAGTGATGCAGACCAGCCCCTGTTGATCGCCTGCACCGTAGGGATAGGTTGCGACGATGTCGGTTCCCAGAATGGACTTCCAGGTACTCGACATTTCATCGCGATTGGCGATGCTAAAGATGACGGAATTGGATGAGAGCAGGCGGCGGGCCAGGTAGAGATTGTTTCCGATCAACTGCATCGGCTGTGAAGCCAGGCCGTCCGCGATTTTTTTCTTGTCCAGTGTGATGCCCGTGTTCTGGAGCGTGAATTTACGTAATGCAGAACTGCACATCCAGAGTTGACCACCAGAGCCTGCAGAAAGGTAGATCTGGCAGGAAAGGGGATCCTGTAACTGAGCTGATGCGATTTCGCTCAGCTTGCGTTTGCCCTCTTCGTCTGTGACAGTAAAAGCAGTAATGCGTTCCGGAACGGTCGGAAAGAACATCTGTTTGCCGCGAAGGACAGGGACGCTGTGGACCTGACCTTTGATCCGGACCTGTTCCAGTCCGTTGAGTGTTGCATTTTGTCCGTTTCCATCCAGGACATGCAGTAAGGCAGAGTCGGCACGATCGTTCTCACAAACCAGCAGCAGTTTGCCCATCGAGAGAATGGGAATACCGATCGTACCCGGGCGATGTCCGAGAGAAGCCACTTTCTGACATTCAAAGGGACGCAGGCTTACCAGGTAGATCACCGCTTCAAAACCGGCAACAGCAACAGCCTGTTCGCCATAGACCAGCCCCGGAGCGCCAACGAGAGGCTGGGCAAATTTAAGTTGAGATACGATATCCCCTTTTAACAGATCCAGATTGAGCAACTCACCTCCACTGCAGGAAATGACTATCTGTCCCTGGTACACCAGTGGTTTCCCGGTCGGGCGGGAGGGCATGGGCTGTCGCCAGACCAGTTTTCCGCTTTTCTGGGTGACACACAACAGTTCGTGCTGACGCGTATCGTACAGCAGTAGAGAAGGTTCACTGCCGGCGACCGTCAAGGGAGCAAACGGTGCATCCAGTCCCGTCGGTCGACGCCAGATGGGGTTTCCCGTAATGGAATCGATACCGAAGCAGCTGCCGTTGGCAGTCGCAAATACATTCCGACCATCGGAAACTTCATTCGACCGGGATCGCGTATGCAGCGTGAGCGTCACTGCCTGGGGAAACGGTTCCGGATAGTCTTCCGTCACTGCCGGGACTGCTGCATTACTGGTCTGCACCAGCGATTTTTCCAGATCCAGTATTTTTGTTAATACCGTTGCCATTTTACGATCATCTTTATAGTAGGGGTAACGATCGAGCAGGTGGCGCCTCTGTTCCAGAGCTTGCAGTGTTTTTTTCTGCTTAATGGATTCTTCTATTTGATTGACGGCGACATCAAAAACTTCTTTACGCAGAATTTCCGCCTCCGCTTTTTCATAGCCTGCTTTGATTCTGGCTAAGGCGTCTGCTGGGGGAGCATCGGGAGGGCTGTAACGCGTGAGGATCTTTTCTGCATTACTGGATACGACTAACAGATCGCGTTCTTTTGTGCGGCTGGCTGTTTCGACGGCTCCGAGCGCGATGCGCTGACCGTAGTCGACCAGCGTCGGATACAGTACTTTGAAGTCAGAATCATCACGGTGTTTTTTTATGAACTGATTCGTCGCTTCCAGCCCCCTGCTCCAGGCAGGTGTCGAGCCGGAGATTTCTTTTTCCACCAGTGATTCACTGAGCATGATCCGTGCTTCGTCGGCGTAGTCACTCTTGTTATAATTTTCCAGGAAATGTTCAAACAGTTGAATGGCCTGAGAATATTTACCAGCTTCCATCTCCTGGACTGCTGCATCGAAATGACGCTTTGCGGTATCCCGTCCAATGATAAACCAGAACGTTAAGGCGATTAATACCAGTAGAATGCTACCACCTGCCAGTGAAAGCACAAACGGGGAGCGGACCACCTGGCGTTCGCCCGGTCTTACTGCGTTACGGGAAGAACGTCGACGGACACGGTCTTTCAGAGAAAGGGGACTTTGTGCTTTCGAACGATCATCGTTAGCTGTCTCTTCCTCATCAGAGGCATGTTCACTGGAGCGAGCGAGAAACGTTCCGGCAGGTGTACCGCCAGTGGAATCAGGTTCTTCATAAGTCAGCATTTCCGCAGCGGAAACCAGGTCCAGGTCGTCGACATCCAGGATTTCTTCATCATCGTCCTGGAGAGTCTCTTTCTGTCTGGCAGATTTCTTTTTTGAGGATTTCTTCTGTTTAGGGGGTTTCTTTTCCGGGGGTGCCGTTTCTTCTTTGGGTTTGAGGGGGTTCTGTAAAACCAGTTCCAGTTCATCCTGGCTGACCGGTTTGAGGTCATACATGGAGCTTTCCGCATCTTCTGCAGCATCCGGCAGCGGTTCACTCAGATCAAGCAGGTCGACTTCATCAACAAACAGAATGTCCGCCTCTCCAATCCGAATCAGATCCCCATCCTTTAACAGGGACCGCCCGGACATGGTTCCGTTGATTTCGATACCGTCACTGGTCGCAGCGAGAACTTCAAAGCCTTTTTTGTTCCAGCTGATCCGGCACTGCATCGAAGCAACATTCTCATTATCTATCTGTAAATCATTGGAAGCATGGCTGCCGATCGAAACGGGCTGTTGTTTTGACAGCTCGATGATCTGATGTTTTCCAGACAGGAATGAAATTTCTAAACTTGCCATTTCAGATACTTATCTTTTTTGAAGGTCATAGGCGTGCATTGCAGGAGTGTTCTGACTGATACGGATCAGTCTTCAGGCCCCTTGTAAGAGGCGAGCCGGATTTTTTGCATCCCGACTTCATTCGCTGCATCCACAACCGCGACCACCGTTTCATGTCGCGCTGCTTTATGCGCACTGAGTACCAGTTCTGATTTTGGTTTTCCGTCCGCGTCGCGCCGGTCCAGAATCGCCTGGACAATTTCAGCAGGATTGGAGAGTTTGGTGTCGTCTACATAAATACCGTTATTATTGTCGATCTCGACGATGATGGATTCTTCCCGGAAGTCATCCAGTGTCTGCAGGGATTGGGAGACGCCATCCTCGTCCGGATTGGGTGGTGGCACCTGAATGCTTTTCTGCAGACTGAACGAAGCGGTGATCATAAAAAAGATCAACAGCAGAAACGTGACATCGACCATCGGCGTCAGATCCATCTCTTCAAATTCGGAATCGGCAGAACGGATTGAGAAACCATCGTCGTCGTCCTCATCGTCTTCTTCGGGGGGAAAATACTTTTTAACAGCCGTCGCAGTCTCTGGGGCTGTCTCTGTTGATGCAATGGGAGAAACAGCTGATTCTTCAGGCTCACGTACGATTTCACTGGAGACAGCTTCGGGCACTGATTCGAGTGGGATTTTCGGATCCATCACTTCCGGAGATACCGCTGGTTCACTCTCCGCGACTGGTTCAGTCTCCGGCTCGGCAGCGAAAGTATCATCGACTTCCTCTACCTGCTCCACTTCTTCTTCAAAAAACTCTACGGGAGAAGATTCAAGTTGAGGCGACTCCTCTTCCACAGGAGGTTCAGGTTCTTTCAACTCGTCAGAAACGACGGGCTCAGGCTGCGGGAACGATTCTGGTTCCTGTTCCCAGTCACCGGCGAGCAGTTCGTCCCAGCTTTCGCCGATCGGCCCCAGGTCGTCCAGGTCGTGTAGTAGCTGGTCCTGTTCTTCATCCAGAGGAGTGTCTGCGGCAGGAGTGGGGACAGTCTCTGGATGTTTTTTGCGAGGGGGGACTGGTGGTTCTTCCGCAGCGGGAGCCGTTGTCGGCGGATCAGTGCGCTTGTCCTCGCTCTCAAATGGTATGGTGATCCGGCTTCGGCACGCAGGACAGGCGACAGCCTTACCCGCTCTTTTGCTGGTAATGCTCAGCCTTTGACCACACTTTTTACAATAAAACTTGATTGGCATATGAGATTCAGTATTTGAGTACCTGTAGGAGTGTTCTCATCTGTATTACGTTCTTTCCCGCTGAAAAATCAGTTGTTTTTCTTCTCTTCAATTCCAATATAAAATTTCACGCCATCCACTTCGGTCACGGCGCGTGTGACCTCCTGTACAAATCCATGCGGAACACCACGATCCGCTTTGATAATGACATCCATGACCCCGTTCTGCACACGTTCGCGAACGCGAGCCGTCAGTTCATCCAGCGAGACTTCGGTTGCGCCGCCAGCTTCTTTCAACTCGATGACACTTTGACCGTTGAGTCCGTTTCCATCATTGTGAACCAGGACAATGGTGGAACCCCGCGTATCGACGCCGACACCGTGGCGGGCAACGGGGACATCAGAATCCTGGGTGGCCTGCATGGTTGAAGTGACCATGAAAAAAATCAACAGCAGGAATGTGACATCGATCATCGGCGTGATGTCGAGGTCGTTACCCGCTCCGGCAGCCGGACGCTTCTTCCAGCCATCGGAATCGCCGTTAAATAATGATTTCTTACGCGCCATGTTCTGTATACCTTAGTGAATCACGACTTACGAGAGTCTTCCAGGATCTCGAGAAATTCGCCCGTATGCTCCTGGACCGAATCCTGAAGTTTGCCGATTCTCACATGGATTAATGCCCCTGCCATGACCAGCGGAATCGCCACTGCCAGACCAGCGGCTGTGGTGAATAGGGCAAAACTGATTTCCCCCGCCAGCTGGCTGGGATCGCCACCTGATTCCTGCATGTTGCCGATTTTGTCAAACGCGTTGATCATCCCGATGACGGTTCCCAGCAGCCCGAGCATCGGGGCGCTTTTCACAATCGTACTGATCCAGGACATGCGATATTCGAGGTCAGCCAGAATATCCCGTTCAAACTTTTCAGCGAGCATCTGTCTGAGTTTTTTCGCAGGACGTTCCAGGTTCGCCATGGCTACCAGAATCAACTGGGGGACCGCCTTACTCCAGTAGGGGGGGGAATCGCAGAGGTTGATTACCGATTCATAATCTTTATTCTCGATGTCTTCGTGAATCTGATCGAGAAATTCATTCGCTGCATTTTGTGTCATAAAGCGTTTTTGTGAGATTTGCCTGACCAGCAGAATCACACAGAAAACACCGTACAGAGCCGTCAAACCCAGTGATACGTAGATGGCAATTCCGGCGGCATTTAATATCGGAGCAAGGGAGTAGTTCATAGTTGCCTGCTGATTATCTCATTTAATGGAAATAAGTTTGTCGAGTCACATCAAAGGTGTATCCGGAACGATTTCCGCGAACTGTAAAATAGGTTCTGCGGATTTCATCAAAGTTCTTATTGCGATACTTTTTTTCCTGCGTCAGTAACTGGTTTTCTGTCTCTTTGGGATAGAAGTGAAACAGGATGGCCCCGGTCACATCGTGCCCGGCTTTTTTAAAGAGACTGATATCGCTGGTTCTGCGCTCGCCTCCCTGCCAGGTCATGTAGAGTCGTTTTTCGTCGGTTCCGGAAGACGCAGTACGCGTCACGGGTTTATCTGATGACAGATTGGAGAGATAGACCATTTTGCCGCTGCGGAGCAGGGCCCCCAGTTCGATTTTGAAATAATCCAGTTGCCGGGCGTAATCAATCAGAGAGCCACGATCGGAGAATTTAATAAACCACCGCTGCTCGCGCGGCAGCCCTTTTTTGCCTGGTCCAAAGCCCAGCGCCCGTTTGCCTGTGCCGGCAGCACTCCCGACTTTACCCGAGTTGGTCAGATCGGTTTGCATCTGCTGTTGTACCTGCTGAGTGGCTTTGTCTGACAGCTCAACTACGCTGTCCAGCATCTCTTCTACCTGGTTTTCTTCGCTGGGGGTATCAACCTGGGACGGATCATCAACCGGATCTTCAGGCGATTCAACCAGCAGTTCCTCATCGGGCGAGCCATCTTCGGCTCCACCCGACAGGTCAATCATCTCTAAAGCCACTTCGTTTTCGGTCTGAGGCAGGCGATTGGTGAACCAGACAATGGAGAGCCAGAGGACAGCGATCACCAAAGCCAGCACAATTGCGATCAGCGACGAACTCACCTGGTCATACTGGGTAACCCGCATGACCGGCGACTTGCGATGATCTTCTTGTGGTGGTGCCTGTGCCATTGTATGTAGCGAATCTCTAGGAGACGAATTGATTGAGGTTATTTCGACGCGGGGAGCTGGTTGAGCACTTCGTAGAGGTTGAATTTTTCTTCAAAGGGTTTGATGCTGTTATACCATTTCTGCCAGCGTTTTGCTGTTTCATCTGACCACTGATTGACAATCTGAATCCGTTCTTTTTCATCCAGGCTTTCCAGAGTGTCTGCCAGTGGATCTTCGGGCATTCCCAGCCCTCTGATTTTTCGGCTGAGAGTACAGAGACCATTTCGCGCTTCAATGCGTACGCCTAAATCGGGATCTTTCAACGCATCAATCAGCCGCGGTGCCACAGTAAAATCATTGGTACGCGCCAGCGCCCAGATCGCGGTTCTGCGGACATCGGGTGAGCGGGCATCGATCAGTTTCAACACGCGTTCTTTCTGCTGGATCAGTTTCTCGCGATCACCCAGGGTGATGGTTTCGATCAGTGATTCCTGGGTGGCTTCCAGATCAGCATTCGCAGGATCTTCGAGTTGTGCCAGCAGCTCAGTGAGATCGCCGGACAGTGATTTACTTTCCACTTTGCCGTTTCGCATCTGAACTTCTGCAAGGTTTTTGGGCAGACCTCTGCCTCCTGCCAGCAGTCCGGATCCGACCGGTTCAGGTTGATACTTTCGGTGTAACGTTTTTCCGGTTGCCTTGGAAAGAAAAATAATCGCCAGGCAGGTGGAAGGAGAAATGTTCCCTACTCCATACCAGCTGCCGTCATCGCGCTGGGTCGTGAGCAGCTGTTGGGCTCCATCCGCATACCAGTCGTGCGGTCCCAGTTTTTTAGCATCTGCCAGCGCAGCGATTCGTTCCAGTCCATACAGGTAATAAATGGGCCAACCGGTTGGGTTACGGATGTTGTAATTCCTAATGACCCAGTCTCCCCCTTTTGATTTCGCATTTTCGATTGCACTTAATGGAATATTCGGTTTGGTAATCAGGTTCTTTTCATTGCCAACTGGCTTTTCTGCCAGTTCGACTTTCTCCAGAAAACCAAATCGTTTTTTTCTGATGCTCCCCGTCTGGGGATTGTCGGCCGTGCGCGGTTTTCCCTCGGGGTAAAGCATCAGGGAGATTACATACAGGCTGCCCGTGCCGGCGACCCCCATGGTGTGTTTGGCTGTCGCTTCGGAAGGTGAAGCCGGATGGTAACCAAATCCTCCATCTCGCAGCTGGGTTGTCAAATGCCAGCGTGCTGCCTTATCCCAGACTGCAGTGGGACACTGTACTCCGGCACGTTCCGCAGCCCAGAGTCCCAGAATGGCATATTGAGTAATACTGGTATCACCATTGTGCGGATTGTTACCTGGATAATACCAGCTGCCGGTAGAGTGTTGCGTCCTGATGAGGAAATCCACAGTGGTCTGAATCTCTGTCTGATATTTTTCCGGGTCGATCGCTTCGAGAACCATCAACTGGACTCCCGCGCAATAATTGTAGTCACGCCCCGGCTGGTAGATTATTTCCCCTTTTTCATTTTTCTGATTATGGTCGGCCAATATATTCTTGACGCAATTCTGAATATAGGGTGAATCAGGTGACTCGCCTGTTTTCAGGAGTGTGTAAGCTACAAATGCATTCAGACCACTGCGGCCATAATCAGGAGTATTTTTCAAAAATGCCACACCGCGCTGTATGGCAGCATCGATTTCTGCCTGGGGGGGTTGTGCGTGAACGATCGCCGGAATCAGGCTGCATAGAACCAGAGCAGGCATCCACACCTTCAACATGTGATTAATGTGATGTCTTACCGAATTACGAGAATCATCTGCGCAATATTTTACCATAGTGATGCGATAGCAATCTGAGATGAGAGATAATTGCTGACAGGAATCAGGAGTCACTACTTTCCACGCATGACTCCAGTCTAAATTCTACAGTGAAGCAGTGTCAATCTTTATGACTCAAATCTTTATGGGAATCGCATTTACGTTTCAGGGCTTCCAGGCCAGATCACAGGTACAAACGATCTGATGACAGCGGGGGCAGCCCTGAACATACTTGCGGGATACCGCCTGTTCCAGATCCACTCCCGCAACATTCGCCATGGTCGCCAGCCAGGCCAGCACATCGGCGAATTCCTCTTCCAGATTCTCCCGGTCCGTATTATCCCGCAGCGCCGAGGATAATTCTCCCACCTCTTCCATGAACCACATAAAGGTCCCTTCAATGCCCCGCGACTGATCTTTTTCGTAGAACATCTTATGGATCACCGACTGAAAGTCAGACAACGACAAGGCATTCTGCTGTTGCTTACCCTCATTGGTAGAGGCTGAAGAGGGGGGCTGGGGCGTTTCGCTCACAAGGGTTCCTTTAATTCAGTGTGCTGGGATTTTACAGTCTAAAGTTTGGCTTTTAATTCTCTGCCTGCTGCATGATCGGGATTCAGTTTTAACAGTTGCTCGACTTCGGTTTCCGCTTCCTGTTTTTTTCCGCTTTCAAATAAGGCATTCGCCAGTTGGTAGCGGGCTTCCGTGTTTTTTCCGTCGAGCTGCAGCAGAACACGATATTCGCGAATCGCCAGTTCAGGTTGCTTCAGCTTCAACGCCGTCTCTGCCAGGCATTCATGGGTCTCCGGGTCCAGCACATCGATCTGCAGCGCCGCCTGGCCCCAGTGAAGTGTCTCTTTCAGGTCTCCTTCACTCTGATACAGATACATTAACTCCTGCATACTGTCTACATCAGTGGGATCCAGGTGGACCAGTTTTAACAGTGCTTCTTTCTGTTTATGATCTTCTGTCAGGTGGCGATAGATGATCGCCAGTCCCTGCAGCCATTCCGTCTTATAAGGATATTTTTTGTGAGCCGCTTCGTAAATGGCTAATGCTTCCGGATACTGTTTCTGTTTCAGCAGGATTTTTCCTGCGAGACCCAGCAGTTCGACATCGTCTGTTTTCGCTTTCAATGCAGGTTGCATAATCGCCAGGGCAGCGGGGAGATCTTCGGAAAGCAGTTCCAGTCGAGCGATGGTCAGAGCGGCCTGTGGTTGTGCCGGATTTCGACTCAGAACCGATTGAGCCAGTTCCCGTGCCTCCTGTTTTTTGCGACGAGACAGCAGATTGGCTGCGTATTCGCCGGCCAGAGCCAGGTTTTTTTGATCCGCTTCGTAATCTTTCTGCAGTTCCTTGAAACTGCGTGTTGATTCTGTCCGGTAACCTTTCAGGGATGCGGTGATTTTTTTCAGATAGGCATGATAACGCTTCTCAAATTCTTCGAGACTGATTTGAAAACACTCTTTCACCGCTTCCTCTGTGGAACGCTGGTTCTGATACGACGTCAGCAGCTTTTTCAATGCGTCTTCGCCGAATTCTTCCACCATAAAGTCGGCACACAGCAGGCTCTGGCAGTAAGCGAAATTCCAGTTTTCCGATGACTTGGGCCTGACGAATACGCCGTCCAGTTCTTCCAGCGAATAGATTTCTCCTTTTGGAACACGCTTGACCAGCAACTGGTTGAACCGCTGCGGGCGGGCGCTACCTTCACTGCGTACTGCCAAAGCTTCTGTAAACCAGTGGGGAATTTTGTATTTCGTCTGCTGCAGGGTAAAAACATGTACCAGCTCATGTTTGAGAACACTGGCCCAGTTGAAGGGCTCTTTCATGGCCGTCGGTGAAGTCAACGCGACAACGGCCCCGGTAGAAGCGCCGATGGTCTGAATCCAGGGCAGGCCAATCATGCGGGCACTGAACCACTGATGGGCGCCCAGCCCTTTGGCATCGTGATAGATTTCAAACTGCGTTTTACCCGGCGGCTCATATCCGAACTGTGCGGCGAGTTCCGGGTAGATCTCTTCCAGGTAATCCGCCATGTACTGACCGAGGATCGCGTCGGCCTTGGAATCGTAACGAATCACAAAATGATCGGTGACGATGGCGCCGTATGACTCAAGGACGCCGAGCACTTTCCGCATATTGCTGACGCGCACATGGTAAGGGTCCGATTTGAATGCTTCGTCCAAGGTCTGCTGCGCCAGCTCTGTTTTTCCCATCTGCATGTAGAGCATCCCGAGTGAAGATTTGGGACCGGAAAGCTGAGGCATGAGGCTGATGGTTTTCAGGTAAGCGAATTCGGCAAACACAAACCGACGTTTCATTTCCATCAACTGGGCCAGTTCATACAGAAAGTAGCCCGGTTTTGGATTTTGTTTCAGCAGGTCTACAGTGAGCTTCGTAAAACGGGATGAAGTTGTTTTCGTTTCAGAATCTTCGTCAGCATTAAACAGTTCCGCCAGGGATTCGCGAGCGGGAACACCATCCAGCAGCAGATAGCAGGCCGCCAGTCTGGCGAGAACCAGCTGGCTGCGGGCATTGATGTCGGCTGCTGACTGCGCCGTTTTCAGCGCCTGTTGATATTGACCGTTAATCAGTTCCAGATCGCAGCGGGTGAGCAGCGCGTCGATTGACCGGGGATTAATTTCCAGTGCCCGATTAATCATTTTGACAGCCAGGTCAAAATCATGGCTTTCAATTGCGGAAAAGGCGAGGGCAACATAAACTTCAGCCGCCCGGGGATTGATTTTCAGAGCGGCGGTAAATTCGTCCGCGGCCTGGGGACGATTGTATTTCTCCTGCAGAATCGAACCACTGATGTAGGAAGCCTGCCAGGCCAGCGGATCGGCTTTCAGGGCATCCGGACAGACCGTATTGATGACAAAGGTAAAGATCTGCGACACACTGTTCCACCGTGCGTACTGAGTGGCCCCTTCCGCAATCTGCAGCAGTGTTTCCGCATCTTCAGGTTGAGCCCGGTTGTAATAGCGGACAAACCAGCGATAGCCTTCATTGGCTTCATTAATTTTGCCAGCATCGGTCAGCAGATGCGCCTGGATCAGGTGGGCCAGCGGCTGATCAGAATCCAAAGCCAGCGCACGGGCCACATATTGGTGAGCTTTGTTGTATTCTCCCGTTTCGTATGTGAGCCGCGCACCGACAGCGTGCAGAAGCGGCTGGTCGGGAGTCTGTTTAATCGCCGCCTCCAGCCTTTTGATGGCTGCGCTAGTCTTCCCCGTCAGCCGATCCAGTTCAATCAGTCCCTGTTGTAATTTCAGATTCGCTTCTGCAGTTTGCGGTGTGATTTCTCCCAGTTGTTTTGCTGCCTGGTCATACACTTCGCGCGATTCTTCATAGCGGCCATGCTGCTGATGTTCATAAGCTGATTTCAATAATTCTTTGACGTCGAGGGAATCTGTTTTTTCTGATGCAGACTGCAGTCGGGCGGGATTCGCATTTACACAGCACAAAAACATCAACGCCAATAACGGGTTTCTGCATATTTTGAAAAGAGTGTCTGACATTCTTTGTTTCGCAGTCATATTTAGGGAAACGCCACTGACTTACATCTCAGAGAAAAGAAGGACGCGGTGATTTTTTATCAGGAAGACTGGCGTCGTTACCAGTGGAGATCAGCTGGTCTTCTGCATTAGACACGGATTGTGACGTCACTTCCAGCTCATCCGAGGAATTCTCCTCCAACGTTTGTTGTCTGTTGAATTCCTGAATGGGGAGTCCGAATCCCAGGATCAACTCCCGTTTGAGTTTCTCTGAAACCTTTGTCAACAGAAACAGTTCTTCGTTCTTGGCCCAGGCAATCAGATTCCCATTCCTGTAGGCGATGCGATTGGTAGGAGTCGCCGGCACCCGCGCATCTTTGGTGAGAATTCCTGTCAGGTTCAGCGGGTCGGTAGCAGAAAGAATTGTTAACTCATCGCTGCTCGGGGCATCACGCAGTTTGCGCAATTCCTGAATCGTACCCGACATGGCAAACTGCTCCCCCGCGACCCCGGTTACAAACCGACCCCCTCGAATTTCACCACGCGCTTCCAGTCGACGGTAGATCTGCAGTAATTCAAACCATCGTGGTGCGCCGGATTCCTTGCTGAGTAAATCGCGAAAGACTACACCCCAGCGTCTGATCAGTTGCCAGGCCCACTGTTCAACATATTCAAAGTATTGCAGGCTCCGTTCTTCCACTTCCTCACTGGATTCCCGTCTCCAGATCGACCAGCGTCCGGTGTTGTTCGGAGTCGATCTTTTCCGAACCAGGCCGATTCGCGATTTGCGGGAAGATCGTCTGTTTTTGGAAATACGATCTTCTGTAAACTGTCGCATGCCGGAGAAACTGTCCGAGGTCACCAGGCCACGGGAGATGAGTTCTCCCAGCGAATCAGCAATCTGCGAAGGCAGTGACTGGGTCGTCGCCATCAGATCAGAAGCAAACAGGGCGCCCCGTTGCGTTAACAGTTCCTGAACTTCCTGTGCAGGGCTGCTCAGGTGGTGTTCTGCTTCACTGTCTTCCAGATTCGAGGAGACCTGATTGAAACAGGCCAGCCAGGGAATGTCCTCTCTCAGAAAGAATGAGACCGGCGCATTGCGTGTGATGCTGGTCATCGCTTTACCCTGGTCGGCGGTGCGGCGGGGAGGGTACAGACGCCCCCAGCCCACTTCTCCGGTAAAGCAGAGTTCATCCAGATGACTGCTCTGATAATTCGACAGCCGGGCAGGCAGAATGTCCCGTTCCCAGCAGATCGCCGGGATATCGATGCCTTGCAACATCGAAAGGACTTCAAACAGACCATTGGTGCCGGATCGCTTTTCGTCCTCCGTCAATCCATGTAAACGTGTCAGATATTGAATCAATACACTGACATCTACAGGTTGAACCTGAGCTCGTAAACCCTGCAGAGTCAGGCGATGGATGCGGGAGAGCAGCCGTCGATGACACCATTCTTTGGGCGGAGCAGGGGACGCTTCTTTTTTAGACTCTGTTGTCCCGGACTCATCCAGGCTCTGGTCCCAGTTGGGGTCTTTGATGCGGAAATACCCCTGCATGGCGATGCCTTCGCCTTCCAGCGCCATTAAAGCAGCTTCGGTTTGCGCATCTGTCATACCTGCCTGATTTGCCAGTTCAGCAACCGTCTGGGGGCCGCAGTTATCCAGCAGGCCGCGAATGATCGAGGTACGGGCCTCCGTCGATTCCCAGTCCTGCTGCACACCAGCGGGAACGTTCACATGGGGAGCATGCTGACTCTCCGGAAAAGCAGCCAATGCGGCCGGCAGTCGTTCCGTGGCGACCCAGCTGTGAGCGGTCTTCTGATCGGGACCTGAAACTGTTCGGGACAGAGTGGTAGCCCGTCCTGTCGCTTCCAGTTCCTGATACCAGTCAGACCATTCAGGACGTTCGTTAACGGGCAGGTGGATGCGTCCCAGCAGCACATCGTGAAATTCATCGGCATTTCGCACGACGGGTTGCGCTTCCTGGCAGACCTGGGCGATGGCTTCTGGAGAGAGCCTTCCCAGGTCTTCCACACTTTCGACTGAGAGTGTATGTCGAGTCGCGACAGCCCGCGCCCGGCGTTCCTGCGCTTCGCCTCCATCCAGAAACGTATAAGGACTGGAGTTAAGCAGTTCGTAGCAGAAGGGAGATGGTTCGCGGGTATCGCGGGGAATGAGTTTGACCGAGCCCTGTTCGATTTTGAGCAGAACGTTTTTCAAACCCTCAATATCAAGTTGCTCATTCAGGCAATCGTAAAGTGTCTGGTCGACGAGGATGTGATCGGGTCTGACGATCTCCCCAATTTCGTTTTCAGGGCAACCCGTCAGTCGCGGGAAGACCGCGGTGAGTAAGTCTTCCGCACGAAACCGCTGTAACGGCGGTGGAACTTTTTTACCGTTCTGCATCCGCGAGACCAGCAAAGCCCGCGTCACGTTCCAGCGCCAGCGCACATGGAACATGGGATGATCCAGAATCGCCTGCTCGGACAGTTGCTGCACATTCCGGGTATTGAGCATGGAAAACAGGCTCTCCAGCGGGAAGCTGTGCTGCGGTCCCAGTGACAGAATGATGCCGTTATCGTCGGCGGTCGCCTGCAGTTCAAAGTTGTATGAGCGGCAGAAACGTTTCCGCATGGTATAACCCCACGCGCGGTTGATGTCGCCTCCAAAGGGAGCGTGAATTACCAGTTGCATGCCCCCCGATTCATCAAAAAAACGTTCAAACACAATTCGTTTTTGCGTGGGTACGACTCCCAGGGCGGCTTTCTGTGCCTGGAAGTATTCCACGATCTGCTTGCTGCCCCATTCGTCGGTATTGGTCTCTTGTGAGAGCCAGAGTATCGCCCGTTCGGTATCTTCGATGCGGCGTTCCAGTTCTTTTCTTAAATGCGAGATTTCTGTCGACAGTTCCAGCGAACGTCCGGGAGCTTCACCAAACCAGAATGGAATGGAAGGGGGCGCACCATGCGCGTCGACCACGGTGACATCCCCGCCACGCACGTAGCGCACCTGCCAGGATGTGTTTCCCAGCAGGAAGATATCTCCAGCCATGCTCTCGACGGCGAATTCTTCATCCACGGAGCCGACCACGGTCTGGTCTTCTTCGGTGACCACACGGTAAGAAGCGATTTCGGGGATCGCACCGCCGTTCATCGTGGAGACGAGTCGGGCATTTTTGCGGCTGCGGACGCGGTTCTGAACCTGATCATGATGCAGATAGACGCGGCTACGGCCAGAGGTACTGCTGATGCCTTCGCTGAGGAACTGAATTGTACTGTCAAAATCTTTGCGCTTGAGGTTGCGGTAGGAATAAGCACGGGTCAGTGTGTCAAACAGTTCATCCGTGTTCCATTCCTGGCAGGCGACTTCGGCGGTGATCTGTTGCGCCAGGATATCAATTGGCGCTTCAGGCATACGGACGGTATCCAGAATACCCTGTTTGATGGAGCGAACCAAAGCCATGCTTTCTACGAGTTCGTCGCGCGAGAGTGCAAAGATCCGCCCTTTGGGAACCAGTCCGAGCGAATGCCCGGAGCGGCCGATGCGCTGTAGAAAAGTGGCGATGCCACGCGGTGAACCAATCTGTACAACCAGGTCGATATAGCCGACGTCGATGCCCAGTTCCAGAGAGGCAGTCGCGATGACGGCTTTCAGCTCGCCGCTTTTTAATTTCTGTTCGGTACGATGTCGAATTTTCGCAGACAACGAACCGTGATGGCTGCCGACTACTTCCTCTCCTAATCGTTCGGTGAGCTGGTGCGTAATGCGTTCTGCCAGACGGCGGGTATTCACGAAGATCAACGTACTGCGATGTGAGTTAATCAGTTCAATAATCTGTTCCAGCACTTCCGCCCATTGTTCGTGGCTGCAGATCGCGCTCAATTCAGATGGGGGGACCTGGATAGCGACATCCAGCGTACGGGAATGCCCGATATTAACGATCCGACAGGTCTGCTCAGGGAATTCACTTTGCTCTTTAGAGGGGGGATTGGCGGTGATTTCGATTTCAGGCCGATGACCTACCAGGTACTGCGCCACGCGATCCAGTGGCTTCTGTGTGGCGGACAGGCCGATGCGTTGCAGCGGATGTTCAACCAGTGCTTCCAGCCGTTCGAGAGTGATCGACCAGTGAGAGCCCCGTTTGTCTCTTAACAAAGCGTGGATTTCATCGACAATCACGGTCTCGACCGTTTTCAGTGTTTCCCGTGCTTTGGAACCGGTTAACATTAAATAGAGCGATTCGGGGGTTGTCACCAGGATATGAGGCGGACGTTTGACGAGTGCGGCGCGTTTTGAAGAGGGCGTGTCTCCCGTTCGCAGGCCGATACGGATCGGTGTGAATATCTCGCCGGCTTCTTCCAGAAGCTGGGAAATCTCTTCCAGTGGCTGTTCCAGATTGCGATGCATGTCATTGGACAGAGCCCGCAGCGGTGAAACATAGATGACACTGGTTTCATCATCCAGGTCACCAGCGAGCGAGCGTTTCACCAGACGGTCAATGACTGAGAGGAATGCGGTCAGCGTTTTTCCACTACCGGTGGGAGCCGAGATCAAAGTGTGCTCACCCCGATTGATACACGGCCAGCCCTGTTGCTGCGGTTCGGTCGGCCCCTGAAAACGTTTCCGGAACCATTTTTCGATGATGGGGTGATAGCCGTAAAATGACATGACTGCCCTTTGGAGTGTCGATTGAGAGTTGCTTCTATATTGTAAGAGGTTGATTCTGAGAATTTAACCTGTTTTCTCGGAATTTCTTCCGGTTTAAAAATTCCGACCGGAGGGAAGGAATGAACAGGACGGTTAACTATGCTGAATCGGTCGACCCGAACGGCGTATTTCGATTGAGTGTCCATTCCGAAACAGGGAAATTTATGAAGTTTCTTCATCTCGGGGTGTAAGAATGGAAGAGCGTCTTATTTACCCATGGTAATTCGTCTATAATTGGGGAAATGAATTGATCTGTCGGGTGTAAAATCTCGTTAAAAAGAGTACACCAGATGATCAGTATCTGGCTATGATACAATAATAATGGGTATTGAACGTTCCGGGTTCATCGTGAGCGTAACCTCAGGTGAATCACAGGCATTGCTATCTCATATTGAAAACGGTGAAAGTCACACGATGAAACATGTCAACCAGATGCTACTGGCTTTTATTCTGGGACTGCTGGTGCTCAATGGAAGTTCAACTTTGCGGGCCGATCCGGCTCCGTCTGAAAAGCCGCAGAAGCAGTCTGCGGAACCTGAAAAGAAGGCAGACGCCGATGCGCCTCCTTCGAGACCGGCCTTGTTTATGACAATCGAGAGCCCCGTGGGGGAAGTGACCTATGGAAGAGTCACGAATGCCGCTTTGTCATTGCAGAATGAAGCAGCCAAATCAGGGCAGAAGGGGTATCTGGTACTCCAGATCTCACCTGGTTCCAGCCCGTTTCACCAGGTGCAGGGGCTGGCCAAATTTCTGGCATCCGCCCAGTTATCCGATTTAAAAACCATTGCCTGGATTCCGGAAACAGTGATCGGAAACAATGTGGTTCTGGCACTGGCCTGTGATGAAATCGTGATGCATCCGGACGCGGAACTGGGGGACATAGGGTATGGTAAAGCACTGGATCGGGATGAACGCGAGTTCGTGCTGTCCATCGTTGAGAAACGCCACAATGCCAAGCTGAGTCGCGCCCTGGCCCTGGGCATGATGGACCCACAGCAGGCCGTCCTGAAAGTAAAAATACAACAGGGAGAAGGCGAAAACAGGCAGATTATCTCCCGCATCGTGACTCCCGATGAGCTAAAACGGCTGCAGGATAATATGGCCGTGATCACCGATGTCGAAACCATTAAAGAAGTCGGTTCGCTGGGCGTTTTTTCAGGCAGCAAGGCCCGCGCCCTGGATGTGCTGGTACAGCAACTGGCCCCCACACGTGGCGAACTGGCTGAGATATATGGGATTCCCCGCGAGAAATTACGCGATGATCCCACCCTGGGAGAAGCCCCCAAAGTCATGCTGATTAAAGTGGACGGGATGATTGAACCACTGCTCGAGGCCTTTCTTGAACGACAGATTAATCGGGCCGTCAATTCCGGTGCGAATATGCTGATATTTGAGATTGATTCAGGGGGAGGCTACCTGATGTCCGGCACCAATCTGGCGAATATGATCGCCGATCTGGATTCAAGACAGGTGAGAACGGTGGCTTATATTCCTGATCATGCCATGAGTAGTGCCGCTATTATCGCGCTGGGCTGCGACGAAATCTTCATGCGTCCCGGAGCACAAACGGGAGACGCCGGGCCCATTGAAATGAAAGAGGACGGGCAGTTCGAGCACGTACCAGAAAAAATTCTGAGCTCCCTGCGCGTGACATTGAAGGATCTGGCAGAGAAAAAGGGGCGACCCGCGGCAGTCTGCGAAGCGATGTCCGATAAAGATCTGATCGTCTACGAAGTCACCAACAGTAAAACCGGCCAACTCTGGTACATGAGTGAAGATGAAATTCATCAATCGAATGGCGAATGGATCCAGGGACCAGCCGTGCCCGAGTCGCGGAAAGCAAATTTATTGACGGTCAACGGGGGGCGGGCGCATGAATTAAAAATAGCAGAACCGCCTGTCCGGGATATGGATGAACTCAAGCAGCGACTGGGGATTCCCGCTGATGTCAAACTGAAAGCGGTAGGACGGACCTGGGTCGATACACTGGTCTATATTTTGAATTCTCAGATCATTACTTTCCTGCTGTTCATTTTGGGGGCGATCTTTGTCTACCTGGAGCTCTACACGTTGACCGGTTTGTTCGGCATCATGTCAGCAGTCTGTTTTGGACTCTTTTTCTGGAGCCGCTTTCTGGGGGGAACAGCCGGTTACCTGGAAGTCATGATCTTCAGTATCGGGCTGATTTGTATCCTGCTGGAAATCTTTGTCATCCCCGGTTTTGGTATTTTCGGGATCTCGGGCGGTCTTCTGGTTGTGACTTCGATCATTCTGGCCAGCCAGACCTTTGGTGATTTTAATACACTGCGTCCCGGTTCAGATTTTGCCACCATGTCGAGTACGGTAGGGACAATGAGTGCCTCGCTCGTCACGGTCATTATCCTCGCGATCGTGCTCAATCGTTTTTTACCCGAATCAAAACTGATGAGTTCGATTGTACTGTCGCCTCCGGGCGAACATCAGAAACCCGGGACTCACGAGATCCAGCTGGATCCCGATCTGCTGCCCGGCAAAGCTGGTTTGAAGGTGAAAGGCCTGCATCTGGAAGTCGGCATGCAGGGGGTAACGCGCTCCGTTTTACGCCCGGCAGGACGGGTTGAAATCGATGGCGTCTGGGTGGATGTCATCAGCGAGGGGCCATTTATCCCGTCTGGGGCCTCGGTAGAAATTGCGCATATCCAGGGGAATGAAGTGGTTGTGCGTGAGTTAACATGATACTGCCAAATGGTTTACGGGTGTGGTGTTCAGGTGGGCTCCTGTGGGGAATGGGAAAAAATACGAAAAAAAGAAGTCTCTCTGATTCTATTCAGACAGGTTTTCGTAATCGAGGTAGCGTATCCATTGAATAATCTATTCAAATTGCTACATTAAGTACCTTAAATACCCTGAAAGCTAGCGTAATAGCTTTGTTTTCTCTCGCCATTACCAGTCTCAGATGAAGTCAAGACACGGACGTAGTGGCTGTCTTTGCATTGGGTTTTCCCCGATCTTCTCTGTTTGTCAAGTGGTTTGTTTTAAAGGTTTAGGTTAGAAGAATGTCAGTCACGCAGGAACGAAGAGCAGAATTGATTCAAGAATATCAGTCCAAAACAGGGGATACCGGATCTGCTGAAGTGCAGATTGCTGTACTTACAGAACGGATTGTTAATTTAACAGAGCATTTACGATCAAACTCGAAAGACCACGCCAGCCGAAGAGGTTTGCTGCAGATGGTCAGTCGTCGTCGTAGTCTGCTGGATTACTTGCATAAGAAAAATGCAGAAAGCTATAGGGAAATTCTGGAGAAGTTAAACATCCGAAAATAGTTTCGTTGTTTGCTGCTCTGTGTCGGTTTGTCGGAAAAGAATTAGGAAAATATTGTGAAAGTAGTTGTTGAATGTGAGGTTGGCGGACAGAAACTTAGTCTTACAACTGGTCAGTTAGCGAAACAGGCAGCGGGTGCTGTTCTGGTTCAGTATGGTGAAACAGTAGTCTTTGTTGCAGCAGCAACAGGCCCGGGAAGACCCGGGATTGATTTTTTTCCACTGACGGTTGATTATCGGGAACGCGCAGCGGCTTCCGGTAAATTCCCTGGTGGATTTTTAAAACGTGAAGGTCGTCCTACGACCAAAGAAATTCTGACGGCTCGTTTAACCGACCGTCCCATCCGTCCGCTGTTCCCCAAGGGGTTTCACGACGAACTGCAGATCCAGTCCAACGTGATGTCCTGTGATGGCATCAATGAACCGGACGTGCTCTCAATCAATGGTGCCTCAGCGGCGCTCTGTCTCTCACCTGTTCCCTTCCAGGGACCCATCGGTGCCGTTCGCATCGGTCGTATTGATGGTGAGTTAATTGTCTTCCCGAATCACGAACAGATTGCCGAAGGCGATCTGGATCTGATTGTTGCCGGAACCATCGAATCGGTGCTGATGATCGAAGGTTTCGGAAACCAGATTCCCGAAGACGAAATGTTAGAAGCCATTATGCTTGCTCATACTGAGCTGGCGAAAATCTGCAAATTGCAGCTGGAACTGCGGGAAAAAGCAGGAATAGAGCCCTTCGAATACGAAGCTCCTCCAGAAAATCCGTTTGTGGCCAAACTGGATGATGCGATTTTCCAGAAGCTGAGTTCTGCCATGCAGAGTACTGTAAAAGCAGAACGACGCGATGGTGCCAAAGCCATTCAGGAAGAACTTATAAACAAATTCTTTCCCGAAGGTGCTGACACCACAGAAGACGGTGCCACCATTGGAGACTTCAAAGAAGCATTCCACGATCTGGAAGCGAAAGCAGTCCGCGAAATGGCGATCACCGGTCGTCGTCTCGATGGACGGGCCCCTGACGTTCTGCGTGATGTAACCTGTGAAACCGGTGCCCTGCCGCGAGTGCATGGGTCAGCGGTCTTTACCCGTGGTGAAACTCAGTCACTGGCAACGGTCACACTGGGAACCTCACGTGATAAACAGCGGGTCGATGGTCTGTTCGAAGAAGAACTGCAGCAGTTTATGTTGCACTACTACTTCCCCTCTTTTTCAGTTGGTGAATGCCGACCGATCAGAGGACCGGGACGTCGCGAAATCGGTCACGGTTGTCTGGCAGAACGTTCTGTTTTACCGGTACTGCCGAACGAAGAAGATTTCCCTTACACCATCCGCGTGATTTCCGACATTCTGGAATCAAACGGCAGTAGCTCGATGGCTTCGGTCTGCTCGGCAACTCTGGCTCTGATGGATGCCGGTGTGCCACTGCGACAGCCGGTTGCCGGAATTTCCATTGGTCTGGTGACCAAAGGCAAAGAATATAAGATTCTGACTGATATTATCGGCGATGAAGACCATTTCTGTGACATGGACTTCAAAGTGGCAGGTACTCAGAAAGGGATCACCGGGATTCAGCTGGACCTTAAGAATGATGGAATCAACGAAGAAATCATCAAGGCCACACTGGAACAGGCCAAAAAGGCCCGTCTGGAACTGCTGCGGACCATGTTGACTGCCATTCGTCGTCCACGTGCAGAAATTTCTGCATATGCACCACGTCTGCATCAGACCAAGATCAATCCCGAGAAAATCGGTCTGCTGATCGGTCCTGGTGGAAAAACAATTCGTGCTATTCAGGAAGAAACCGGCGCGACCATCGACATTCAGGATGATGGTACAGTGACTGTTTCCGGCGGAAATGTTTCTGTGGTTGAAAAAGCCATGGCACACATCGAAGCTCTGACGGAAGAAATTCGCGTCGGTCGAATCTATGATGGTGTCGTCAGTTCCATTAAAGAATTTGGTGCTTTCATTGAGATTGCTCCGGGTAAAGATGGACTGTGTCATATCAGTGAACTGTCAGACGGTTTCGTCAAGTCGGTCAGTGACATCTGCAAAATGGGTGACCGTCTGCAGGTGAAGGTGATCGCCGTTGATGATCAGAATCGAGTCAAATTATCCCGTAAAGCAGTACTGGCTGAGCAGGCTGGTGAAAGCAACGGAGATGTTGATACAGAAGCAGAAGAAGAGTAAGAGAAGATTCTCTTTAATCTGAGAAAATAAAAAACGATGAAGGAGCTCGCCGTGAGATGACTTCATCGTTTTATTTTTGTAGATGCGGTTTCGGCATTGGTTTGTCGAAAACCTCTTTTCCTGGACGATCTGGATAAATTGTATGACAAGATCATCAGCAATCAATGAAAGCCCGTTGAGCGCCGAAGAGCGTGAGAAATTTGAAGCGCAGTATTCCGAAATTGCGACCTTGGCCGGAGGGTTGGCTCACGAAATCAAGAACCCCCTTTCAACGATGAGTATGAATCTGGAACTGCTCACGGAAGATCTGGAAACGCTGGATGTCCCTGCGAAACATCGCATGCTGAAGAAAGTGGAAAGTGTTCAGAAGGAATGTAAGCATCTGCAGGATATTCTGGACGCCTTTCTGCAGTTTGCCCGGGTCGGCAAACTGGCGCTGAGTGCGTCCAATCTGAATGATCTGGTCAGCGACTTTATCGATTTTTTCAGGCCCCAGGCGCGTGAAGCCTCGATCGAAATCAGTCCGCATTTTGATGCCGACCTCCCCCAGGTTCAGGTGGATCAGGCGCTGTTTCGACAGGTGCTGATGAACCTGGCCCTCAATGTGATACAGGCAATGCCCGATGGCGGGTTGATTGAGCTGCAGACATCGCATAAAGACGGAATGGTCTATCTCGACATCATCGATAACGGAAAAGGCATTGATGAAAAAGTAAAATCACGGATTTTTGAGACCTTCTTTTCCACAAAACCGGGGGGCAGCGGACTGGGGCTACCGACGGTCAAAAAAATTATCGATGCGCATCACGGCAAAATTGAATGTGAAAGTGAACAGGGGAGAGGAACCCGTTTCACCATTTCATTTCCCGTTTGCTGAAGTTTGACAACTCCCGGGAATTTATTTGTAATTCTGACTTGAATATGATGGGGGCTGCCTGGTCCGACAGTGATCTGTGCAAATCCTCTTCGTTTAATTCAACCGATTTACTTCATGGGAAAGAATATTTCCCCAACCAATCTGGAAAGGCAGAGAGTCCGCTCAATGAGCTCGAAAGACGCCACGGAAACCGATCTGGAATCGATCGTCATTCGCGTATTAATTATTGACGACGATGAAGCCCATGCGCAGGCCGTTGCAGAAAGCCTGGAACGGGTTGGCTGTGATTGCAAAATTGCCACTTCCGGTGAACAGGGTGCCAAGCTGATCGAAAGCGAAACGGCGGATATCGTCATTACGGATCTTCGCATGGATGGTGTCGACGGGCTGGCGATCCTGAGGACAGCAAAAGACGAACTGCCGGATGCAGAAGTCATCGTGTTGACGGGGCATGGATCCATCAACTCAGCAGTGACCGCGATGCAACTGGGCGCTTATACTTATCTGACCAAACCCCTGGATATCAATGAACTGCGTAACGCGGTCGAAAAAGCTTCGACGCGGGTGCGCCTGATGCGGCGGAATGCCGAACTGCACAGACGGCTGGATGAAAAATTTGGTTTTGAAGGTGTCATTGGTAATACACCACAGATGCATAAAATCGTCGACAAACTGAAAAATGTCGCATCAACCAACAGTACCGTGCTGATTGAAGGGGAGAGTGGCACGGGGAAAGAACTGGTAGCCCGCGCCATTCATCAGAACAGCGAACGCAAAAGCAAGCCCTTTGTGCCCCTCAATATTTCTGCGCTGCCTGACAGTATTCTGGAAAGTGAACTGTTCGGTCATGAGCCGGGGGCATTTACCGGAGCGGTGGGAAAACGAATCGGGAAATTCGAACATGCAAACGGAGGCACACTGTTTCTGGATGAAGTCGGCGAAATGCCGATGCAGACGCAGATCAAACTGTTACGCGTGCTGGAAGATCGAAAGATCGCCCGGCTGGGAATGAACGAAGAGATCAGCCTGAATGTGCGACTGGTGGCGGCAACCAATGCGGATCTGCTGGAGATGGTGAAAAAAGGCACATTTCGCCAGGATCTGTATTACCGGCTCTCCGTCGTCAAAATCGAACTGCCTCCTCTGCGCGAACGACGTGGTGATATCCCACTGTTGACGGATCATTTTCTCAAGGAACTCTCTTCGCAGTATCACAAACCCTATGATGGCGTTTCGCGTGCCGCACGTCGCGCCTTGATGTCTTATGACTGGCCGGGCAATATCCGCCAGCTCAAAAACGCTGCTGAGCGAATGCTCGTACTGGACACCGATGGGATTCTGGATCTGGATGACCTGCCCGAAGAAATCGTGCCCATGACGGGACCAGAGGGAGACAGTAGTTACATCTCGGATCGTTCAGGCGCTGATTTTCTGATTGGACGTCCTTTCTCAGAAGTCGAGCGGTATTACATCGAACGGGCTCTGGATCTGGCGGACGGTAAGCGGGAAGAAGCTGCCAGGATGCTGGGCATTGGGGAACGAACCCTCTATCGTAAGCTCAAAGAATATCAGAAGCAGCGGGAAGAACAGACTTAGGTTCTGGAACACAGCACATTTAAGTGTCGCGTCTCGCAATCTGATATACTCGGGTCAAACATCCTGGAAACGCTACAGTAAAACTGGACACAGTCCAGCAACATGTGACGGTCATTTCCTGATGAAAAAATGACGCAACGTACGCTAGCTGACGGCCTGTCTCATTTTTCCAGACTCTGATTCAATTGCAGGCATGCATCCGTTGTCACGATAGCTTGTGTTGCCTAAAGTTTATATATGAAACGAGATGGGTGTGTTCTTCCAGCTTGTTCTGTGGGCGTAGATGTCGCCCCGATGTCCCTTTTCCCGGCAATCTGAAAAAATCCCATTATTAACTTGACAATAAATGACGATCCGTCAAAATAGTGACATCATGAATACCCGAGATCGCAAACAACGAGAGATTCAGGAACGCGAAGCGAAAATCCTGGAGTGCGCGCGCCCCATGTTCATTGAAGGCGGGTATAACGGTCTGAATATGGATCGGCTCACCAGTCTGCTGGAGTACTCTAAGGGCACGATTTATAACCATTTCTCCTGCAAAGAAGAGATTATCATAACTCTGGCGATTCAGACCCTCGAAAAGCGGCTGGCCATGTTTCAGAAGGCGGCGCTGTTTCAGGGAACCTCGCGCGAACGGATTGCTGCAATCGGCGCTGCTGCCGAACTGTTTGTCAAAACCTATCCCGATCATTTCTGTGTCGAGCAGACCATTCGACTCGATTCGATCTGGGATAAAACATCAGAAGAACGTCGTAAACTTATGTCAAACTACGAGCATCGCTGCATCGGGATCGTAGGCGGCATCGTGCGTGATGGTGTCTCTCGGGGGGATGTGCATCTGGGAGAATCTGCCACCCCTGAAGAAATTGTGTTCGGTCTCTGGTCTCTGTCTGTAGGCGGCTATTCGATCATTACTACCAGTAACTCGCTCAGTGAATTGGGCATTTCTTCACCCTATGAAATGCTCCGCCGAAATTTTAATCGTTTTCTTGACGGAATTCAGTGGCAGCCATTGAGTACCGAAGTCGATTACGACGCGGTTTACGACCGTATTACCCGGGAGGTATTTGGAAATGAACTTCAGCAGAACGCAGTCTGAGTCGTATTTTTTTGAAAACAAGTTGACGTTTCGTCAAAAACTGGCACGCTATAACATGCTGTTCGCTCTGGCGGTGGCAGTGTTGCTACTGACAGTTTTCCTGGGGTTGTTCCAGGGGAGCGTGCACAATGCCTTTTCCACTGAAGCTTCCATGAAAGAGACCAGGCAATCCGGAATACCAGTGGATGTGATCGAACTGGAGCCCGTCGATTCGTTTGCCCGAAAACGAACCTATACCGGTAAAGTGACGGCGGCTCGATTGAGCGAACTGGCATTCGAGCGGAGTGGAAAGCTGACTGAAATTGTTGTCGATGAGGGAGATCAGGTTCAGACGGGGATGGTACTGGCCCGACTGGATACCAGACATCTGGAAGTCAGTCGTTTGAAACTGCAGGCAGAGCGCGCCGCAGCACAGGCAAAGCTGGATGAGCTGCAAGCAGGGCCACGAGCGCAAACGGTTGCTGTCGCGGAAGCCGAAGTCAGGCAACTGAATGCCCGTCTCAAAAATCTCCTCGCGGATCACTCCCGGAATCAGCAGTTGCTGAAACGCAATGCAATTACCAGTTCCGATTATGAAGCGTCCCAATACGAAGTGGAACAGCAGCAGGCCCAGCTCGATGCAGCGCGCAGTCGGCTCTCAGAGTTGCAGGAAGGGACTCGCAAAGAGCAGATTGCAGCCCAGAAAGCGGTTGTCGCTAATCTGGATGCCTCACTCGAAGACAACCAGGTCGACCTGGATGATACTGTGCTCAAAGCCCCCTTTGGTGGTCGGATTTCAAAACGCTATGCCGATGAAGGGACCGTGATCTTTCCCAATGCGCCACTGTTTCGCCTGGTCGAAGATCAAAGGCTGGAAGCTCATATTGGTGTGCCCGTAGAGATGGCCATCCATCTGAAACATGGCAGCCAGCAGGAAGTGGGGCTCAACGGAAAAAGTTATCAGTCAACACTGAAAGCGATTCTGCCTGAACTGGATCCGGTAACGCGAACGCAGGAAGTGGTGCTGTCACTCAGTGAGCAGGCGGCTGAACAACTCGTTCCAGGTCAGGTCATTCGCATTGAAATCTCTGAACCGGTCGAAATGCAGGGGTTCTGGCTTCCTCTCAGTTCACTGGCACGGGGAGAGCGGGGGCTCTGGTCTGCCTATGCCGTGATTCCAGGAAAAGAAGCGGGAGAAAAAGTCCTGGAAAAACGCCAGCTGGAAGTATTGCATACGGAAGACAATCGGGTACTGGTACGTGGTACTTTAAAAAGCGGTGATCAGATCGTGGCAGATGGAATTCATAAGTTGACTGGCAATCAGCGGGTGGTGATTAAAGACCGTCGTTGAACGGGGATGGCAGTCATTCGGAAATCAATCGTTCAGCGTTGATCGGGTAAACATCAGACCTTTCAGAAAACAATGGGGAATCAAACTATGCTGGAAGGATTATTTTACCGAAACAGGCGGTTACTCATCCTGCTGATGGCGCTGATTACCGTCGCGGGTCTTTCCAGTTACTATGTGCTGCCTCGGATGGAAGATCCCGTGCTGACGCAACGCGTCGCGCGGGTCAATACGCGTTTCCCGGGCGCAGACGCCACCCGTGTGGAATCGCTGGTCTCTGAAAAGCTGGAAGAAGAACTGCGGGAAATTGATGAGATCAAAGAACTGAGGACCATTTCCCGCAGTGGGATGTCCTCAATGACGATTGAGCTCCGCGATGATGTCTACGAAGTTGACGAAGTCTGGTCGCGGATCCGGGATAAAATTGATGATGCCCGGGTGGAATTCCCAGCCGGTGCCCAAGAACCGGATTTTGAAGAGCTGGAAGTCAAAGCCTACGCGTTGATTGTGGCACTGGTGTGGGACAATCCCAATCATGTGAATTATGCTGTGCTGCGTCGTTCAGCCAAGCAGTTGGAAGACCGACTGCGGGCGATTTCCGATACCGAGGATATTGATACGTTTGGCGATCCGGATGAAGAGATTGTGGTCGAAGTCCAGCCCGATAAGATTGCTTCGCTGGGTTTGAGTGTGAAACAGATCGCGCAGCAGGTGGAATCGTCGGATGCCAAGTTAACTGCTGGCCAGTTGCGTGGCGTGAAAAGTGATTTGCTGATTGATGTCGACTCCGAACTGGATAGTCTGTCACGAATTGCTAATACACCTGTCCAGTTCGGTTCGGAAGGCCATTCCGTGCAATTAGGGGATATTGCGACCATTCATAAGGGAGTGGCTTTGCCATTGAGTAGTCTGGTAATTGCCGACGGTAAGCCTGCGGTCACGTTAGGAATGTTTGTGCGGGATAATGTGCGGATTGATCATTGGAGCCATGCAGCAAAAGTGGCACTGGCTGAGTTCGAACAGTCGCTGGCAGATGATGTCAGCGTGCAGACGCTGTTCGATCAGAACCGCTATGTCGAGGCGCGTCTCAGCGGTCTTGTCTGGAACCTGGTGCTGGGCGGAATCGCGGTGATCGTGGTTATCGTCTTCATGATGGGCTGGCGAAATGCGCTGGTGGTAGGAACCGCGTTACCGTTATCCGCGTTTATGGTACTGGCAGGACTGCGCTTTATGGACATCCCCATTCATCAGATGTCAGTTACCGGGTTGATCATTGCCCTGGGATTACTGATTGATAATGCGATTGTCGTGGTCGATGAAGTCAGGGCCAAATTGCATATGGGGATGGCTCCTGAGGATGCCGTGATTTCAACCGTAAGACATCTGGCAGTTCCGTTATTGGGGTCCACTTTAACGACGGTACTCGCTTTTGCGCCGATCGCATTGATGCCCGGACCCGCAGGTGAGTTTGTCGGCTCGATCGCCATCAGCGTGATTCTGGCGATCTGCAGTTCCTTCTTCCTGGCGATGACAGTGATTCCCGCCATTGCAGCTCTGTTTGCTGATGCGAATGAAGATCTCGAACACGCTCACTGGTGGCAGGTGGGGTTCAGCCATGCTGGTCTGCGTGACTGGTATCAGAAATCGCTGGATTATCTGTTTGCTCGTCCCGTGCTGGGCGTGGCACTGGGATGCCTGTTGCCTATTAGCGGGTTTATCGTCGCTGGTTCGCTGCCCGAGCAGTTTTTCCCGCCAGCTGACCGCGATCAGGTAAATATTGAACTGGAACTGAATGCCCATGCTTCACTGGCTGAGACCCGGCAGACGATCGAATCGATTCGACAGGTGGTACTCGAACATCCGCAGGTGAAGGGGATTGAATGGTTTCTGGGTGAAAGTGCACCCCAGTTTTATTACAACATCGTTGCCAAACGGGAAAACGCTTCCAACTATGCCCAGGCACTCGTGCAGCTCAATACAGCCGAGGGAGGCGAAGCCCTGATTCATGAACTGCAGCGGGAACTGGATCGCAAGGTGCCACATTCGCGTGTCCTGGTGCGGCAACTGGAGCAGGGGCCTCCCTTCGATGCGCCGATCGAGGTACGGCTGTTCGGACCTGACCTGCATCAGCTCAGTCAGAGTGGAGATGAGCTGCGGACGATATTAAGTCGCACGACGAATGTACTGCATCATAAAGCGGAACTGGCGGATCCCCTGCCAAAACTGACATTGAAGATCGACGAAGAACAGGCACGACTGGCGGGGCTGGATCATGCGGAAATCTCGAATCAGTTAAATGCGGCTCTGGAAGGTTCGCTGGGGGGAAGTATCCTTGAAGAGACAGAAGAACTGCCAGTACGAATTCGCGTACCACAGGCGCGACGGGCTTCGGTCAACGATATTGCATCGCTGCAACTGATCTCCCGTAAAATAACAGAAGACGGTCAGCCACAGTTTGTGCCCTTGACGGCGATTGCGGAAGTGAAAATGTCGTCGGAAGTGGCCGCCATTTCTCACTTCAATGGTGAGCGGATGAATGAAGTGCAGGCGTATCTGAAGGCAGGTGTACTGCCCGCTGAAGCACTGGCAGAATTCCAGTCAAAATTGAAGCAGGCGGGCTTTGAACTTCCCCCGGGCTATCGTCTGGAATGGGGGGGCGAAGCATCCAAACGCGATGACGCAGTCGGAAATCTGCTGGCGAATGTCGGCGTGTTGATGGTCCTGATGGTGGCGACCCTGGTGCTGTCTTTTGCTTCGTTTCGCGTGGCGGCGCTGGTGGGGACGGTCGGGATTCTTTCGATTGGTCTGGGGCTGGGGATGTTGTGGTTATTTGGTTTTCCCTTTGGCTTCATGGCGATTGTCGGTTCGATGGGACTGGCGGGCGTTGCGATTAACGACGCCATCGTGGTGCTGGCCGAGTTGCGTGCGAATCCTGAAGCCCGCAAAGGGAATCGAGTCGTCGTCCGCGACGTTGTGCTGCGATCGACACGACATGTGGTCGCCACGTCGCTCACTACGGTAGCCGGCTTTGCACCGCTGGTGATTGCCGGAGGCGGGTTTTGGCCACCGCTGGCGATCACGATTGCCGGGGGCGTCGGCGGTGCCACGCTCTTGGCCCTCTATTATATTCCCTCGGCTTATATCCTGGTGATGTGTCGTCAGTGCCCGCTTCGCGCAAAGGTTGGTGAACCGGTGCAGGCAGACAGAGAATCTTCGCTGCTCTCTAAGCTGAAAGATCGACTGCCGGTGTTACGTTAAAAAAAAGATGGACGCGAAATCATTCTTTTCTGTATTATGAATCGTTCATTGTTCTTTTTCGGTACCGTTTCTGATCATGGAAAGCTTGTCAGGTGTCATCATGCGTATCTTCATGTTGTGTATTGTTGTCGTTGTGTTGGCTGCCTTAAGCCCTGTAGAACTGTCCGCAGAAGAACCGCATGTTCTCAAACAGGTGGTCGCTGTGGAAAACGTCTGTGCCTGGCCCAATCTGACACTGCTGCCTGACGGAACGATTATCGCAGTGTTTCACAACCAGCCCAGCCACGGACAGCAGGAGGGAGACATCGACTGCTGGGCGAGCCCTGATGGAGTGAACTGGGAGAAACGCAGCACTGTCACAGAGCATGAGCCGAATACGGTGCGGATGAATCATGCGACGGGACTGGCGAAGAATGGCGATCTGATTGTACTCTGTTCCGGCTGGAGTAATCTCAAACAGCCGGAGCGTCCCAAGCAGACAGTCTTTCGGGATGCGATTCTGCGCAGCTGGGTGCTGCGGTCGAGCGATGGGGGGCGCAGCTGGACGAAATCGGAAGACTTCCCGGCAGCAGAAGCGGGCTGGTCGGAATACATTCCTTTCGGTGACATCTGGGCCGGCTCTGATGGCGCGCTCCATGTCTCCTGCTACCAGGGCCAGTTTAAAGATCCCAGCCAGTCCACCAAAACGAAAGGCTGGAAATCATCGCACTTGAAGAGTGAGGATGATGGACGGACCTGGAGTGTGGTTTCTGTGATTGGTCCTGCGCACAATGAAACCGATCTGTTTTACCTGGGAGAAAAAAACTGGCTGGCGGCAGCCCGCATCGACAAAATGGAACTGATTCGCAGCAATGATAATGGCGTGACCTGGCAGAAACCGCAACCGGTGACCGGTCGCAATGAGATTAACGGACATCTGACGCGGCTGAAAGATGGCCGCCTGCTGCTCAGCTATGGCATCCGTGTCAACGGGCGGCGGGGCGTGAGTGCGAAGCTCAGCAGCGATGAGGGGCAAACCTGGAGTGAACCGATCCGGATCTCACACACAGCGGATGGCGGGGACTGCGGTTACCCATCCAGTATCCAGAAGGAAAACGGCGAAATCGTGACGGCCTGGTATTCCAGTGAGTCACCACAACACGTGGGATATCACCTTGGAGTGACGGTCTGGAAAGTACCAGAGAGGGAATCGAATTAAGCTGGCGAGCGGGTTTTAGAGGCTCAGTCGGTGCGCACCAGGGAGACTTTTTTATCGGTTCAGAGCTTCTGTCTGACCAACTCATGGGCCGCTGTTCTGAGTCTGGTAAGTTAACTTTCCAAACGAACTCTTCACAAAAAAAAATAAAAAACCTTACCCAAACTCATGGCATTTCTGTATGGTTTAGGCTTCAGTAAGTTTCTATTGCGAAGTTCTTCGCTGCGTTTTTCTACTTTCACTCTGAATGAGCTTATTTGATTGTATGTCGGGCCTCGAGATATGCAGTCGATCTACATAAGAAAGCGCCTGTTATGGATTCCTCTCATCTGAGTGAGGAGGTGACGGTTCAGGATCCGTCAAATACTTCTTTCCCGGCAGCTCCTGCCAGTGATAAACCATCACAGCCAGCATTACTGCTGATTGCTGTTTCAGGTCTGTTATTTGCCGGCTGGTACGCGTGGGTCAATCAGGTTTATTTTCTGTCGTTCTGGCATAATCGCCCGGTGGCGGCGTTGACGAATAAACCGGAGTTCAATGTGCAGGGCCTGATGTTGCCGAACCACGAAATTGTCAATGCACGGATTCCCAAAGATGGTATTCCCGCTTTAACAACCCCTGACTTTATCCAGAACAAAGATGCCACATTTATGAAACCACATGATCGCGTGGCGGGAGTCTGTCTGGAAGGCGAAGCCCGGGCCTACCCACTGAAGATCCTGGATTGGCATGAAGTGGTGAACGACCAGATTGGAGAGACTCCGTTTATCGTGACCTATTGCCCTTTGAGTGATTCGCTGGCGGTATATAACGGCCAGGGAACAGGCGGAAAGATTGAGTTCGGGATCTCTGGTTATCTTTTCAACAGTAATCAGCTGTTGTATGACCGTACCGGATCGGGGGAGACGGATGGGCTCTGGTCACAAATGATGTCTCAGGCTATCTGTGGTCCGCGGGTACAGGAAACGCTGATGCATCTGCCTGTCGAATTGACAGACTGGCAAGACTGGAAACAGCGCTACCCCGATACAAAGGTTCTTTCTCCGGAGACCGGGTTTCCATTTGAGTATCAGTCGACGGCTTACAAAGAATACCTGAGCAATGACAGCCTGATGTTTGAGGTCAACAGACAGGATCTCCGACTTCCGAAAAAAACACCTCTGCTTGGGATCTGGGTGGGAGATCAGAAGCGGGCATATCCGGTAACCGCTTATCAACATCTGACGGAGGCGACCGAGTGGGAAGAGGAACTTGAAGGCAAAAAATTCACACTGGCCTATCATCCCGAAGCAAAATCATTGCGCGTGGTAAAAGCAGAGTCAGGGCTCAACTGGATGTATGCCCTGTGGTTTGCCTGGTATGCTTTTTATCCCGATACCGAACTCTATCCCGCATTGGAATCTGCCGTCACGACTGAAGCTGTAAAACCAGACATCAAAATTCTGGCAGACTAAGATTTTAACTGAAACCCGATCGCGAAAACCCTCTGGTCATGGTGTCTGCCTGACCAGAGGGAGGTACACGGCATCCGGTTTATTTCTTGAGATTGACGCGAACCAGTTCCTTGTCATTGCGGGCGAACAGCGACTGGTTGGCAAACGCCGGGTGGCTCCAGACGACGGAACGGCCGAAGGCTTCGTTTGTTGGTTCCAGGACATGGAAACGACTGATTTCTTTATAACCTTCCGGGGTGAGGTCAGCGAGGATCAAATCCCCTTTTTCCGTGAACAGGAAAAAGTGCTCGTCGTGTTTCACAATAAAAGCCGTCGCATGACGATCACGGCGGCCTGCGTTCGTGACTTCTTTAGTTGACCAGCGACGACTGCCATCCTTCAGATTGACGGCGACAAAGTCTCCCGACTGAATATCGCTGCCATACACGGTGTCACCTTCAATGTAGGGAGTGCTGTTGCAGCAGAACAGAGCGGATCGCGGTTTTCCTTTCCAGACAACTTCCGCAGCAGGTTTTGTGTTTCCCGATAGTTTGATCCAGGCAGCTTCGTCACCAATGGCAGAGACATACAGATAATCTCCCTGTTGCCGGGGGACAGTGACCGACATTCCATATCCGGGTTGGAGGGGGAGTGACCAGTAAACTTGACCGGTTTTGGGATTCAATGAGTTTAACGATCCCGGATGCCAGATGAGCAGCTGTTTCGTGCCCTGATGTGTGATCATGGTCGGAGGGCAGTACCCGGTTTCTGCATTATCCAGTGAGCGCCAGAGTTCTTCGCCGGTATTTTTATTGAAAGCGACGGCGATGGAATCTTTCCCGCCCACCAGGCAGTATAACGTATCGCCATCAACGAGCGGGCTCGCAGCGTGACCCCAGAATGGAGTTTTGGCCTGGTAATCTGACTGAAAGTCTTTTTTCCAGATGAGCTTGCCAGTTTCAGCGTCCAGGCAGGTCAGATTCCCTTCAGCTCCCAAGGCATAAACCTTGCCATCTGCGACCGTGGGAGTACAGCGTGGACCCGCTGCATACGAAATCTCGTAAGGGCGATCGTATTTATATTCCCAGATCACCTTTCCCGTATCAGCGGACAGGCAGAGGACGCGTTCTGCGCCTTCCAGGCTGGAAGCACCACCCGGGTTATTCTGAACCTTCCCGGACTTTTTCTGGTAGTCCATCACATACACCCTGTCGTTGGCTACGGCAGGGCCACTGTAGCCCAGTCCCACGGGAGTGCGCCATTCCACTTGCAAACCGGATTCAGGAAAGACATCGACAATTCCATCCGCCTGCCACTGACTGGAACGGTCCGGCCCGAGCCATTGAGGCCAGTCTTCCGAAAAACCAGTTGACGAACCAATGAGCAGTAGAGCAGTAACAACAGGGAGTATACGCGTCAGCATGATAAAGCGTTCCTTTTCCGGGTGGCGGTAACAGAAATCAAATATTCCAGATAACTGAATTAATCAGTTGTTCAGACTCACTTTAGGTGTTGTCCAACGGATGATCAACGTCCCGATTATAACCCGCGAAGCAGGTTGAGGAGTTAAGAACCTGATAAGTGCATCTATTCATGCATGAAACAGGTCGGTGTCTGGTATGGACATTTAAGAATCCAACAGCGATTTCTGCAGCTGCTTTCAGCGCAGAAAATTTGAAAGTTTCTGCGGAAATACAATATATGTGAACAAAAGATTCGACGTGCTCGAGTGCTGCTCTTCCAAAATTAACATAAACTTTTTGATATTCGAGTATTACGTCGTCTGATTATTGAAAGGTGTTTAGTACTGTTCGAGGGAAAATTATCCTGAATCAATAGTTATTTATGTTTATTAAGTTGAAATTTGGTAATGGTTTAAGAATTGTTGTCACGATTTATTTTGACAAATCAAAAAATGGTTGTTTAAATAAGTGAACATATTCCGGCTTCTGTAATTTTCAATTCCAGGAAGTTCTCTATTTCAGGCCATTCGGACTGTTGATTTTCCATCATTATTGTGAGTTCGTTTTAATTTGCGGAATCCAGCGCAGACATAAGGTTTTTCCATCGGCATTGGCATCACACATTTGTCCGTAATTCAGGCAGATATGATGTTTCATTTTTTATTCTTTTCTATTCCTACGGAGTGTAATATGAAAAACGAAAGAGGTTGTCGAAACAAAGCGGGGTTTACCCTCATTGAGTTACTGGTTGTGATTGCCATCATCGCGATCTTGATCGCTTTACTGTTACCAGCCGTACAACAGGCACGTGAAGCTGCCAGAAGAAGTACCTGCAAAAACAATCTAAAGCAGATGGGGTTGGCTTTACATAATTATCATGAAACGCATCGGGTATTTCCTCCCGGTGCCATCGTGACAGCAATCGCTTCTGGATCAGGTACCAGTACCCAATGGACACCATGGCTTGAGGCTGGTAACACAACGGGAACTGGGTTGCATGGCACCAGCTGGATGCTCATGATCCTGCCGTTTGTCGATCAGTCTAACATTTACAATAAATGGAATTTTAATACCAATGTCATTGGAAACCGTACGCAGGCGGAAGTGGATATTCCCGGTTTTTACTGTCCGTCACGACGCAGCAAAATTCGCAAGAACGAACTGAGACTTCAGCTGGGGGAAAACCCTTCCGCAACATCACCAGTCAACGGTTTTACCAAGGGTGGGACTGACTATGGTGCCTGTATTGGTTCTGGAAACGGCTTTGGAGATACTTCGCCTGGACATAATTTATTAGATTCCGATTGGAGTGGGTATTTGAGTGGTGGTGAGCTGGGTATTTTTTACGCGAACAGCGATACTCAAATTCGGGATATCAAAGATGGAACGACAACCACCATCATGACTGGAGAAATGCAACGATTAACCAGCAGTGGCTGGACAACGACCCGGAGTAACGATGGTTGGGCCGCCGGTGGTGTGAGTACCTTGTTCGATACCGATGCCGGGAGCAAGGGGATCAATGGGAATTTTTTCCAGGGACCGGGCAGTGATCATACTGGAGGTGCGCATTTTGGGATGGGAGATGGCGCAGTTCGTTTCATTTCCGAGAATATCGATGCAACAACGTTCCAGCGTCTGGGCAATGCCGACCAGGGATCGGTCGTTGGCGAGTTCTAACCAGCCTCTCACCACTTTTCCCCGGCGCCTCCGGAGTACTGGAAGTGCCGGTAATTGTCCGAGAAATACTCCAGTAAAATGTGACGGGTCTTCGTCGTACCGGGCAGATTCACAAAACACAGAGGGCTGATTGAGTTCTCTGTGTTTTGGAGAATATGGGGATGCCACCAGTATTATTTAGCTAAGGATTCATTGAGTATGCAACCAATGCGAGCGCTTTGTAAGGCTGTTATCTGTTTCCTGTTTATCGTGTTTCTCACCGCGTGTGGTGGAGGAGGCATCGCTCCACCAGAATTAGGACAGGTGACTGGTAAGATTACTCTGGATGGTGCCCCGCTGACTGATGCCAGTGTGACTTTCATGCCTGAAAAAGTGCGTGCTTCTTCTTCCATGACAGACAGCGAAGGAAAATATGATCTAGTTTACATTCGAGATGAAAAAGGAGCTGCAATAGGCCCTCATAAGGTTGTCGTGAGTAAGTTGGTCAATGAGAAAGAAGTCATACCGGAGAGATATAACTCTGAGACAGAGTTGACGGCAGATGTGAAACCCGGAGCAAATGAATTCAATTTCGATTTGACTTCAAAATAGAGTCGTACCAGTGATTCAGAGATCAATTAATTGATCGCACTCTGTGGCTGCTTCCGCTATAGAGTGCGGTTTGATTTAGCCTGTGCCCAGGTTGACTGTGGCGTCTACAGGTCGATTAAGACAGAGTTAATAGTTTGAGAGAAGCTATAATTGAATGTGATTCGCTCTAGATTATTTATATCATTTTATCTTCATTTCTATTATCTAATAAAGGGCTCTCTGATGCGCTATCGGAACAGAAAGTCAGGGTTTACGTTGATTGAGTTGCTGGTGGTGATTGCCATTATCGCCATATTGATTGCACTGCTGTTACCCGCGGTGCAACAGGCGCGGGAAGCTGCCCGACGCAGCACCTGCAAAAATAATATGAAACAGATCAGCCTGGCGCTGCACAATTATCATGAAATTCATGGTGTGTTTCCTCCCGGGGCCATTGCAACAACGGCAACTTCCTCTGCATACAATGTCTGGGGAGACGCTGGAAATACCAGTGGGGTCGGCCTGCACGGCACGAGCTGGATGGTGCAGATTCTCCCCCTGGTAGATCAGGCCAACATCTACAATCAATGGAACTTTAGTACGAATGTAATCGGGAACCGGTCTGCTGCCGAAAATGATATTCCCGTTTTCTATTGCCCGACGCGGCGGAATAAAGTCCGTAAAGTAGATGAGAAAATTATGATTGGAGAAAATCCGGGGACCAGTACGCCCCCCTCCAATCGTTTTGCCAAAGGAGGCTCTGATTACGGTGTCTGTATCGGAGGCGGAAACGGCTGGGCCGATGGAGATCTCATCCATCTGACACACAGGACAGATTCGTTAATTGGAACATTTGGTGGGGGGAGCCAGGGGTTTCTGGGGATGTTTTACGTGAACAGTGATACGGCGCTTCGTGATATCGATGATGGCGCGTCGAACACAATTATGAGTGGTGAAGTACAGAAACTTCATGGTCCTTCGGCGCCTAATACCAGTCAGGACAGCTGGGCCGCGGGTGGCGTCGCAAACATGTTCGATACCGGAATCTCGGGGGGAACAGCAGGTGGGTTTAATAACAACTTCTACCAGTCTGCCGGCAGCGATCACACCGGGGGCGCTCACTTTGGTTTCGCAGATGGCTCCGTGCACTTTCTCAGCGAGAATATGAGTTCTCGGGTTTACCTGGAACTGGGAACAGCCGATGGCAGAGAAACAACCAATTTTGTCCCCTGATGAATAGATTGATACACTTGTTTTTTGTATCGACTGGGGGGGGGGTTACGGCTGTGACCTGAACTTACCGAATGATTTCTCTTATCGGCATTGACTAGTTTCCTGTAGATCATTGTGCTCAAATGTCAAAGAAAAAAACGACAGAACCTGTTGGTTGTTTAGCTGTTCTTTTGAAACTGGTTGGTATCGACCTGGGAAGAATACCAACGGATAAAACGCTGCCTTTTCATTTAAGGGATAACTTTCTTTCACCCGCAGAGTTATCGTTTTATCATGTTCTGCTGCAATCCATTCGGGGTGAATATACAGTCTGCAGCAAGGTCAATCTGTCAGATGTGTTTTTTGTTTCCAGGCCAAACGAGAATCAGGGATACCGTAATAAAATTGATCGCAAGCATGTCGACTTTCTGTTATGTGATTCAAAAACAATGCAACCACTTCTCGGTATCGAATTAGATGATGCCAGTCATGCAAAGAAAAAAAGGCAGGAACGGGATCAGTTTGTCGATCAGGTTTTTGCTGCTGCCGGTTTACCAATCTTACATGTGCCTGCCACCAGAGGATACAATGTTTCAGAACTGTCAGAGATAATTAGATCGAGTCTGCAGAGTAAGAAAACGGTGCCCCGTACTCCCAGGGTTCTGAATGGTGAGCGATTTTGTCCTAAATGTCAGATTCCCATGGTTCAGAGAATCGCATCTAAAGGGATGAAGAAAGGACAATCGTTCTGGGGCTGCGCTAATTATCCGGAATGCCGTGAAACAGTCTGGGGAGATGATTCATCTGCGGTCTGATTTATCGTGGAGCTTATTCTAAGAAAGTCCTGGTTTATGTTCTTGCGGGGCTACACCAGTTCGCGGATCGGTGTCTGTTCGTCGATCAGGTACTGGGGACGGCCGTTGTTGTCTTCGATGGTTGTCGAGGCGACATCGATGCCCAGGTTGTGATACAGGGTCGCAAAGACTTCCTGCATATGTACGGGGCGGTCGACCGCTTCTTCACCCAGACGGTTGGTTGAGCCGATCACCTGACCGGTTTTCATGCCACCGCCGGCCATCAGGGCAGCGTGCACACGCGGCCAATGGTCGCGACCGGCATTTTTATTGATTTTAGGCGTACGTCCAAATTCACCCCAGACCAGAACGGTGACGTCTTTGTCCATGCCACGCTCATGCAGGTCTTCCACGAGAGCGGCGACTCCCTGGTCGAGCAGAGGGATCACGCTGCGGGCATGACCAAAATTATTGCCGTGCCAGTCGAAATGGGCGAAGCTGCAGGTCACGCAACGTGCCCCTGCTTCGACTGCCCGGCGTGCCAGCAGAAAACGGGACATGATCGCCTGGTATCCCATATCCAGCGGGTACTTCAGAACTTTAGGGTCGTCTTTCCCATAACGGGCTCTGACTTGGGGATCCTCATTTTCGAGGTTCAACGCTTCGACCAGTCGGGATGAGGAAAGAACTTCCAGAGCCTGCTTCGTGTAGCCATCGTATGTGCCATCAGTCAGTTTTGTCTCAGAAACCCGCCGGAAGCGATCCAGGTTATTCAACAGGCTGGCACGTTCATTGAGCCGGGAATTCGAAATGGAGTTGAGTGTCATGTTCTGCATCACATCACCGTCCGGTCGGAACGGTGCATGTTCCAGCCCCAGGAACCCGGAACCTTTAATGTTCCAGGGATTGTGTGCCATCGTGTGTGACAGGTCGATGTAAGCGGGTACGGTAGGGTGTACCGGTCCTTTGACTTTGGAGATTGCCGAGCCAACAGAAGGCCAGCCACCCTGTGGCTGTGCGCTGCGGAAATGATGGCCGGTACAGCACTCGAATGAATCGTGACGGCCTTCCGCGCCAACCAGTGAGCGGATAATCGAAAACTTATCCATCATACCAGCTACGCGTGGCATCAGTTCGCTGATTTGAATCCCGGGCACGTTGGTGTTGATCGGTTTAAATTCGCCCCGAATTTCATCGGGTGCATCCGGTTTTAAATCGAACATATCCTGATGCGGAGGACCACCTGCCAGGAAGATCATGATGACTGCTTTATGAGAAGATCGTTTTCCGCTTTCTTCCTGCGCTTTCAAAATCTGAGGCAGAGAGAGTCCGCCCATGGCAAGGCCGCCAATCTGCATGAAAGAACGGCGTGGCATCCGGTCACATAAACGTATCGATTGATCTTCAATTCTGAGCATCTAAGTCAGAGCCTTCCGAATAAGATGAAACAGTTTTTAACTCGAGGCTGTACAGGGATTTTCTGTCCCATAAGCGTACACTCATGGGAAGGGTTTGAATAGAAGAATCGGCTTAAATGAAAGGAAAATTAAGAAATTATTGGCGACCTGCTTTATTATACCCTTCATAATGAATTCAGGCCCGGTCCTGGCTTTTCCAGACAGGGAGTAGCACGAATCTTTTTTTGCTCTCAGGAGCTTTTTTTGAACGCGACCCGGCGGCCTTCAACATCGCCACAGACAGCCAGACGGTAAGAGTTGCCGTTTTCCACCAGAGCAATTCCGCCTTGAGGTGAGGCGTTGCAGGTAATCCAACCTTTGCCTTCCAGGGCGTGCAGGTATTGAGTGACCCGATTAAGCGAGGGGATTTCAAATTCGGAAGCAATCTGTTCCGTATTGGGGGCGATACCCGATCGATCAATTTCTCGGGTAATATAGTCCAGAATTTTCTGTTGTCGTTCAGTTAAATACTGGTTCATGATTTTCTCCTGTGCGCATCACGGTGCGCGTTGGGGGCGCAAACAGAGCCCACATCATCCTTGAGAATCAGACCCGGATTCCAATACAGGTCTTTAGAAGAAAACAGTAATTTTAATTTTCAACGTGACTTCCTTCAGCGAGCCACACGCGGTCACCACCTGGCGAACGGGGAGGGAATCAGTTAGCGAAAAGCATATCTACGGTATCGTCGATCGTCAATCATATTTTGAAGCGCGATTTCCTGATTTGATCTCATTCTGCGGAAATTACAGTCAATCAGGCCCTGAAAAAAAACAACTTTCTTTGCAGTCGCCAGAATCAGTGCAGTGAAAAAATACACAGTTCTGTGTGACACTTTATAGTAATTGGACTTTTACTCAGTATCGCATTAGATTATATTGATGTGAATATATAAGGTATGTTAAGATAACTGCTTACGCTACACAGTTTCGTCTCTTGTATTCAGGAGAGTCATGATGCCTGCGAATACTTCTGTCAGCCACCCTGCCATGTCGCGACGTACGGCATTGGAAGTTGGTTCAATCAGTCTGCTTGGTTTTGGAATCAACCATCTGGATGCACTCCGCGCGGAAGCAGCAGCCCCCACCAAGTTTCAAACTGCGAAGTCATGTATCTTTATCTTTCTCTCGGGTGGACTTTCGCAGCATGAAAGTTTCGATATGAAACCGGAGGCGAGTGCCGAAGTCCGCGGAGAATTTAACCCGATTTCGACAAAAATACCCGGTCTGCATGTTTCAGAACATCTGCCGATGCTGGCGAAACGCAGTCATCTCTGGTCGGTCTGTCGAACACTTACGCATGGTACGAATGAGCATTCAATGGGCCATCATATCATGTTGACCGGTCGTTCAGATGTGCCTGTCGGTTTCAATCCCAGCAGACCGATGAGTACCGATCACCCTTCGATTGCCGCCATTGCCGGTGATGTCATTCGGCCACGCACGAATCTGCCGCCGGCCATCGTGCTTCCGGACAAAATCGTCCATCGCAGCGGGCGAGTTGTTCCGGGACAGTTCGCTGGCAGAATGGGTTCCAACAGAGATCCCTGGTTTATCGAAGCCTCACCATTTCATGTGCAGTCCTATGGTGCGTTTCCGGAGTATGCATTCGACCATCAGCAACGTGGAGGCAGCGACAACCGGGTATTCCAGACTCCACATTTGAAACTCTCGCAGGGCATGACTCAGAAACGCATGGGCAATCGGATCGGTTTACTTAAGGAACTGGGGAAGCAGCGCGAAGTGCTCGATATCGCCGGTCAGGTTGAAAGTTTTGACCGGTATCGCAGTGCTGCCATTTCATTGCTCAATGACGACAAAGTCCATTACGCAATGGATGTGACCCATGCGGATGATAAAGTTCAGGAACGTTACGGCAAGAATTCATTTGGCTGGTCTCTGTTGATGGCAAGAAGATTGGTAGAAACCGGAGTCAATCTGGTTCAGGTCAACCTGGGAAATAATGAATCATGGGATACGCATGGCAATATCTTCCCGCATCTGAAAGAGAAACTGCTGCCGCCAACCGACCGGGCTGTCTCCGCTTTGCTGGATGACCTGGAGACGAGCGGCCGACTGAAAGATACGCTGGTGGTAATGTGCAGCGAGTTTGGTCGAACTCCCAAGATTTCTCAACTGGCGAAAGTTTATGCTCGCCCGGGCCGTGACCACTGGGGGGCGACGCAGTCGGTCTTTTTTGCCGGCGGCGGTGTGAAAGGGGGGCGTGTGATTGGAACGACGGATAAGATCGGTGGCTTCCCCATTGATCAACCACAGAAACCGGAAAACTTTGCCGCGACCATTTACCGCGCGTTAGGACTTCCGCAAACTACCTACTGGCACGATGATGTCGACCGTCCCCACTTTATCTATGAAGGTGAACCGATCGCCGGACTCACCTGATAAAGAAGATCTCAGTCGGTCAGACATTTCGTAATGCCGGCACAATTTCTGCACGAGAAGCATAACTGGCAGGAATGATGCCTGCGCAGATCCCCGTCACACATGCCAGCAGCATGCCGACCCAGGCCAGATGCAGTGAGGGAATAAAGGCGACGGTGACTGCTTCCGCACCAACGGAAAGACTGCTCAGTTTAAGAACCACCAGAGCGGTTCCGACTCCCAGGGTGCCACCAGCTACACTGAGAAAAGTGCTCTCTGCCAGAACCAGCGTGAAAACTTTGAATCCGGAAAAACCAAGCGTGCGTAACACCGCGTGTTCCTGGATTCGGTCTTCGACTGACATCAGAGTGGTCGTTGCCACCAGGGCCAGGACCAGTCCGACACAAGCCAGTCCCAGGTAGTGGGCCATTTCGATCAGTTGAGAAAGATCCCCCAGACTTTTGGCCTGAAACACTCCCTTGGCACGTGTATTGGTTTCCACGGGTCCTTTACGATATCGCTCATCAATGGCTGTGCTGACTTGCATGGGATCGGTACCCGGTACAAGAATCACTTCTAATTGTGTGACTGTACCCACCAGATTCGCGCCCTGACGACGCTGTAGAAACTCCAGATGGCTGTAGATGTAGTTTTCTTCTGCGGGATTCTCCGAACGATAAATGCCCGCGACGTTCACCGACAGATCGCCGATGGAAAATTTATCGCCGACCTTGATTTTCCTGCGATTGGCAACAGACTGACCCACTATGGCGGCATCCTGATGCGTTTCGAACTCGTTCCAGTTACCTGAGATAAATTCAAAGTCACGCGCGGAACGCAGTTTCTTCGGTGGAACGCCATAAAACACTACGACATCCAGACTGGCACGACAGTTATTGGTGAAGACCTGAATGGGAATGACATCTTTGACCCCGGCGAATTTAGAAATCTGCTGATCATAATCCTGGGGAAGGTGACTGGTTGCCGGGCAGAATTTGTTTGCCTGGAAAACAATCAATGAACCGCGGGCTTCCTGCCGCTGTTTGAGATCGTTCATGCCTTCCTGGATTGACTGAATAAAACAGAAGACGAATAATGCGACCGCAGAACCAGCGACGGTAAGCATGGTCCGGGCACGATGCCCCCACAGGGTTTTCATGATGTAAGCGATCAGTTTCATGGCGCTTCTCCGGCTGTTGCAGCTGTATTCGTCAGTTCGGCGTGCTCCGGTGACTGTCTGAGAATCAGTTTTCCATGATCCAGGTAAAACCGACGATCGGCGATACCGGCGGCTTCGGCGTCATGGGTGACCATCAGCATCGTGATATCCAGTTCCCGATTGAGCCGTTTGAGTAGAGACAGGATTTGATCAGAGGTTTCCGGATCCAGATCGCCCGTTGGTTCGTCGGCGACCACGATTTTTGGATGTTTGACGATCGCGCGGGCAATGCCCACACGTTGTTCCTGACCGCCGGACATCTGCCGCGGATAGTGGTCTGCCCGGTCCAGCAGGTCAACAGCCTGCAACGCGACTTCCACCCGTTTCCTGCGTTCGACACGAGACATGGGTAACAGCAGCAGGGGGAGTTCCACGTTTTCGTAAGCAGTTAAAACGGGGACCAGGTTATGGGTCTGGAAAATGTAGCCCAGGTTTGCCGCCCGCCATCGGGCCAGTTGAGAACGGGAAAGTTTCGTAATTTCGACACCATCGACGTGAATGGAACCGGAGTCCGGATGGTCGATGCTGGCGATCAGATTCAGCAGCGTCGATTTTCCAGTACCGCTGGCACCCATGAGAGACAGGAATTCTCCCTGCTCGATATTCAGGCTGACCTGATCCAGCGGAGTGATCGATTCACCCCCCTTGTGATATTGTTTCGTCAGATTTCTGATGACAACAAGTGACATATTCAATTTCCTTTTTGATCGGTTTCGCCGGTGATCAAGATACGTCTGCCCGGTTCAAGATCGGCTGTGGATGACGAAATCAGGTGGCTGGTCATATTTAAACCATTTGTAACTTCGACCAGCGGTCCACTTGAACTGGATTCGGTTTGAATGATTTGTGGTTGAGCCGTGCGAGTCGATTGATCGGCTATCCAGACGATATTTTGCCCCGCTGCATTCTGCTCGATCATATTGCGCGGAATATAAATACGCGTTTCCTCTGTTTCGGCTTCCGCATCTTTTGCAGGTTTCGGAGCCAGAAAAGTGACATCGACCAGCATTTCCGGTTTTAACACCGGGTTTGCAGCATCGATGTCGACTTTGACCTGCAGTGTATTTTTCTGAATGTCGGCTTCGGAACTGATGAAGAGTACTTTACCTGTAACCGACTCACTAAGAGCCGGGTTATTGATCTCAACAGGCTGATCCAGGCTGACTTTGGGAATATCCTCAAAGCGGACATCGACGCGAACCTGCAGCATTTCCGGCTGGTACATGGTGACGACGGTACTACCATCATGGCTTGACATTTGTGTGAGCATGTTGCCGACACTCGATCCAGGATGACCAATCAGCCGATAAATGCGACCAGAGACCGGGGCACGGATCGTCATGCGGTCTAATGTCAGTTTTGCCTGATCCACGGCGACGCGCGCCTGATCCAGGCGTGCAGTGGCTGCCTGGATGATGGCGATGGTTTCATCTCGCGCCTGAGTTTCTTCGGTCAGCAGTTCCAGTTCCTTGCTGAGAGCATCGCAGCGTGACTTCAGGGCTTTGCGTTCTGCCACCAGCGAAACCTGGCGTCCCTCCAGTTCTTCCGCAGCTGCCCGCGCCGATTCCAGTGCCGTCAACGCTTCGTCAACAGCCCGTTGTGAGACTGCTGCTTTGGCTGACAGCCTGCGTTTATAATCGTTCTGCGCAAAATTTAATTCTGACTGAGCGCGACGGACCATGAAGGGAAGGTTTTTCAGTTCGGTTTCAATTTTTGCCAGCTCCGCTTCGGCAGCCCTTAATGTTGCTTCACGATGCACGGGTTGCGCCAGACGTACTTCAGCAGCAGCTAAGGTGGCTTTGGCCTGTTTGAGTTCCGCTTCACGCAGTTTGAGATCCGCAGTGGCAGCGCGCACTGAGAGTGCAGCATCTTCTTTGACCAGTAACGCAATCGGTTCTCCCCGTTTCACTTTCTGGTCTTCGACAACCAGCAGTTCTTCAATGACCCCGGGGGATAATGCAGCGACGCGGACAGGAGTGGGACGCGGCTCCACCCAGCCTGCTGCCTGGAACAAAGGTGTGCCAGCATTCCGAATCGATGCTTGCGTGACGATGACAGGCATAACGGTGACCTGGCGGGGAGGAAAAATAAAATCACGGGCGGCCCAGGTGATCAGCGCCAGAAAACCGAAGATGAGTACACCGGGCAGCAGAAAACGCGTAACAAGCCGCAATCGCGTGTGCCCTCTTACCTGTGAGGGCGCACTGCGATCAATGGCTAACTGTGATAGGTCGACTTGTGACATGGTTTACTTCCGTACAAAAATTCCATTGGCAAATACGGTCAGATTTCCCGCGTCGTCACGTTTGGCTTTACCTTTGACGACAACCGTCTGCAGTTCTTTCAGATTTAACAACTTACGCGCATCTTCATTGATGAGAGTGCCGTCCTGATCTACGACTTTGACCAGCGCCGTTGCAGTCGGGAGTTTGTCTGTTTCACAACAGTAATCCCAGGGTTTTGGACACCCATCGCCTTCAATGTCAGAGCAGGCTTTCAGCGAGTTATCCACAATTGAGAATACAGCTCGACCGTCGACCCAGGGATTTTCGCTGCCACCAATCCGGCCGACCACGACGACTTCAGAGTTGTCTTCTGCGGATTTACGAGCCGCGATTACTTCTTCTGCACCCGTTGGTTCACTGGTGAGCAACACGTCTGAAGTTGTTACCGCTTCGGCAGTATCTGGTTCTGTGGAAGTCGCCTGTTCGGGAGCAGATTGTCCGCATCCCGAAACCAGAACGGCCATAACAACAGAAAATACGAGGGGGGTTACTGAAAAATTCATTCGTTTCAATCCTTTTAAAAAAACAGATACTCGAACACAGTATTCGAGATAGAGTTAAACTGATTTCAAACCATCGACCACAGGTAACCGTAGTGCCCGCAGAGCAGGGGGGATTGCTCCCAGCAGGCCCAGCAGCACGCCGACTCCACTGCCGATTAAAAGTGAAATACTATCGATCTGGAGCGAAAATGCTCCCATCGTAAAACGTACCGCAACTCCGTTAATCAGAAATACGGCAATCAGAGCAGCAATCAGGCTGGCAGCAGTCGACAGCAACACGCCTTCCTGTATCAGGCTGATCACAATTGCGCGGCGTAAAAAACCGAGTGTCTGCAATGTAGATAATTCGCGCGTGCGGCCGACGACTGCACCGTAAAGCGTATTTAAACCGGCAAATACTCCTGCACCGGAAACGAGAAAAACGACCAGCCAGGCCAGCATGCGAATCGGCCCGTAATCTTTTTTCAGCCCCTGGTAATAATTGATTTCACGCAGGGCCTGCAATTCCAGGTCGAGACGTTCCTTGCAGAATAAATCCAGGTCAGGAAAATCGGCGGGCGAGTTCATTGTAACAGCGACCAGACTCAGGTCCTGGCGTTTCATTGCCTGTTGCAGATCATCCAGGCGACACCAGATCTCAGATTCAAATGCGGAATCGGCTGCAGAGAAAGTCCCACTGATCCGCCAGGTACGACCTTCCAGAAGTATATTCTGGCCAACGGCCAGTTGCTGATCAGTGAATCCCAGTTTGGTGGAGACGAGTGTGCCGATCAGCACTTCTCCCGGAGCAGGCCAGCCACCTGATTCCAGTTCCACCTGTCTGCGAACCAGGAGGGCAGACTGTGTGACTCCCCGTACCAGTCCCATGGAAGACTGACCCTGCTCAGGCAGTTCAATCTGCGTTCCCAGGTAGAGTTCCGGCGAGACATACTTACGCTCTTTGAATTCTTTGATTCCAGCGACACTGGCAGCAACCAGTTCACTGCTGCGCATCGGGATGGATGAGTATTCCAGGTTTTCTCCCATGCCCAGTGAAAACAATAACGCGACCTGAGGGTCGCCACTGGCGGTGAGTGAGTGTTCGAGTCCGCGAATAAACCCGATGACAATAAAGACCAGCACGATTACCGTAGTTAATCCTGAGAGTGTCAGCAGGGTGCGCACCGGTCTCCTGAAGAGATTACGGACACCATATTCCCAGGGAATGAGGGAAAACCAGATCATGGAAAATCATTCTGAATGCTTCCGCCGACGCGTCTCAATGGCAGGAGCGCGCAGCAGAATTGAAGCTAAGATCGAGTAACGGGAGCGAATCAAAGATTCAGAATGAAATCAGCACTGAAAGGACATCTGCTGGCAGCGCAGCGTGCGGCCGTAGAGCGGAACAGGTTCCGCGGGAATCGCGAAAATAGTCTGTTCGTCAATAAATGTTGGACTGGAAAGGCTGATGAGCGGTAAAGTGATCCAGTAGGCAGACGTGGTATCGTCGTCAAGCTGCGCGGTCTGTTCCTGAATGGCTCCCGAACAGAGGCATTGACAACAGTCAGATTCAGGAGAGGGGGCCAGCGGTGCCTGTTCCGATTTTGACTGGCAGTGACTGCAGCAGCTGTGTGCCGTGGCATCCGTACCAGCATCGATTTCTGGCATGCAATTGAAAGGGCAAACCAGAATCAGTAGAGATAACAGGATGGGTAATACATTCGCAGTCACAGTATTCCTTTGAAACAAAGTACTAATACATCGTAGTAGCTGGTGTGACGTGTGACAACATCAGTTTGATTTGTTGAGCAGAAATTCCGGAAAGCGTTCCTTGTCACGTTCATGGATACGAATCCAGTGATCCGTGAACGGCAGGTTATCGTGAACCTGAACAGAAGGCATATGGCATTGCAGGCACTCACTTTGCATGGGTTTTTTGGAACAGACCGGAGCATGATCTTTCAGATCGCTATGGCAGTTCAGACAGATCTGCCGATAAAATTCAGGATCTCGACTCGCCTGCTCATGGGGATTGTGACAGGTGGTGCAATCCATGCGAGCCGTTTTTCCATCGGCGAATTTCACGTCATTCTGCTTCAGAAAGCAGGGACTTTGAGACAGACCGACCGGAGCGAAGCGAATCAGCAGTTTATTATCCGGATGGATTTCGTCCGGTTCCAGTTGATCGGATCGGCGATGGCATTCTCCACAACGGTTGATCGAATCGAGAGGCGTCAGCTGATTCCAGTTGAGAATGTGTAAATTCTTGTCCCCCCGTTCCGCGGCCTGAATATGCGCTTCTCCCTCCAGATGACAACGAACACAGGAGACGCCGGCAATCATCTCTTTAGTATTGATTTCTCCCTGGACATCGCCCAGATAGGAAGTATGACAGCCAAAGCAGTTCAACGTGCTGGCATGCGAACTGACTTCACCGAGTGCCTGAATGCCGGACCGGTCATGGGCCAGTTCCTGTAATCCCAGTGTGATACCTAATTTATCAGAGGGGTACCAGGAGACAATATGTTGCAGCAGTTCCGATTTACCCGCTTCATTCGGGAACAGGGAAACGGGAGTGATCGCGTGCAGACCGGAGCCGAAGAACCATTCGATGCGAACCGGGCTGGGATAACCGTCGCACTTCACCCAGAGTTCGTCGTGGTCTTTATAGAAGCGGTAGGTGTGTCCGTTCTCTTTGAGCGTAATCTTCCTACCGGCAAATTTATCCAACACAGACGGATCAGTGGCTTTACGAAGAGTTCTCAAGTGGGGCGCACCGGTGTATTGCTGGCAGACTTTATCGTGACATTCACAACACTGTTTCATTTTGACCGGCTGTACGGTGGCACGCACTTTGGGAATAAACAGGTCAGATTGTTGAGAGCCGTTCAGATACCAGGCCGTTCCTGAAAGACAGGCCAGCAGCAGAATCAGCAGCGGTGGTATCAGTGGCTTGTTTCGGCTCATTGCAGTGTATCCACCATATTCTTACTGGGATTAGCCAGTTGATCGTCAGGATAAAGCTGAATCAGTTGACGAAACGTTTTTTTAGCGCCATCAGGGTCTCCTGATTCCAGCAGGATATGAGCTTTCGCGTACAATGATTCGCTGTCGGTATTAGATAATTCTCTGAGTGCCGCTTCCCAGTCACCTTGGGTATAATGCTGAATGGCACGTTCGATAGTATGTGATGTGCGAAGCGGGTTAGCCGTTTCATTGAGCATCGGTCCTGCGTGGATGAGGTCCACATCGGAGCTTCCCTGGGCCTGGATCAAGACAAATGTTCTGAGAGAACTGGGAGTGTGTAAACCGGTTTCCAGTTTTTCCTGATAGGCCAGTTCTTTCTGACAGAGGATAAACTCTCGGCGAACCGCCGGCGAAGGATAATGTTGCAGCAGAGGATGCAGAACCCTCAATGCAGCGGTATACAACTCCATGGCACGAAAGGTTCGTGCCTGTAACAACGCCGGATGCAGATTTGGCGAGCCAGTCAGAATTCCCCACCAGTCAGAACACTCAGGTGTACCGGATGGATTGGGGAGAGAGTAGTTCCACTGTTTCCGGTTCAGAAAATCTTTGATGGGTAACAAAGCGACAATTTTGGGACTGCTCAATAGCTCCCCCGACCAACCGTAGGGGATGATAGCGGCATCAATCGACATGGGTTGCCAGCGGCTGTTGAGCAGTGCACGAATTGTTTGTGCTTCACCATTGGGAACGAGCAGAAGTTGACAGTTTCTGTTTTTAAGGCGAATCCACCAGCCCCCCCAACTGTTGTCGGCGCGCGGATGTTGAAACTCCCATCCATTGGACAGTTCGGCATTCAGAGTAAGTTCTTGATACAGATGTCCCTGGAGAAGCGCCTGCCGAACGGTTCTGACGGGACGGATTTTGCGATCGGCCTTGATCCAGGTCAGCATGCCTGTGGAAGCGATATCCATTCCGTGCGCGGTCCCCTGATAGTCGACCGGGCCGATGGCTTCTGCCAGCAGTGTAATATCCAATTCGGGAGTAATACCCCAGCCCAGACGTTGTGACTGCCCTGCCAAGGTGCCGGAGGCGGATTTTAAGCATAGAATGAGAATACCGATCACCAGTAATGATCTTCCCATTAAGGGAGAGATGTACCGACTGAATTTCAGCCTGTGAAATGATAGGGGATATGTAGCCAGGCAGTGGCAGGCGAGCAGGGAGATACCGATTACACAGGGGGCCAGACTGTCGTAGTTTGTCCAGGCGGGAATCGCGAACAGGATAAAAGCGATGCTTTCGATCCAGCCTCGACAATTAGTCAGCAGGTAGACCGCCATACCCATTGTCAGGATACTCAACCCGATGGTTTCAATATTCAAACCCGCTGAAAACGTGGGGTGCCAGACTGTCTGCGCGAGCAGTCCCTGATCATAAAATAAGCCGGGAAACAGCTGGATGCACGAATCATAGGGAGTCAACCAGCCTCGCGGCGTGAGCATGATGGCGATAATTGCGAACAGAACGAGCAGTCCCGATTGTTTTGGGAACGATGAATTTCTGGTAGAGATTCCCGGCAGCCAGGGAACACAGGTGACTACAACAATTCCCAGCAGACAAAGCGGAGCCAGGTTGGCCCAGGCCAACAGCGTCAGTAAAACGAGCAGCAATTTTTTTGTATTGGGGGCCTGGGCCCAGCGTTCTGTCAGCAGACAGGTCAGCAGAAGAAACCAGCAGTCGAAGAGCCGCGGCGTGGGTTGCCAGGCAGAGTTGGCAGTCACGAATGACAGCACGACGATGGCAAAAGCAATCCAGTGCAAACGGGCTTCAAACTGTCGCAGGATCGCGTAACCCAGCAAGCCTGCGGCCAGAAACTTAAGCAGCATCAGTCCCGAAATTCCCGCTAACTGCCACGTTAGAAAGAATGGAAGTCCGCCCAGCCAGTCTGCCTCAGCGATGTTCGTGCCTGCAGTCAGCAGGGGGCCCGGAGGGGACAGCTCGGAGAAGACAACGCGTCCCCGGCTCAACTCCCACCAGAAATCTGGTGCCGCGATCGGTGTCAGTACAAAACTGACCGTGATCACGAAGAGCAACACACGGCGCAGTCTCCGGTCGATCATGGAATAGTCGTGTTCAATCATGGGACGCTGGAATCAGAGTGGAAAACGGGATGCGATATTTCAGAATGGTATCTTCTCTTATTATAGAGTCGATATGGGGGTCTGAATATGCTGGAATCCTGTTCGAGACAGAGAATGTGAAATTCCAACGGTGACAAAAAAATCAGCCCGATCACAGAAGCAATCGGGCTGATATTATCAGGATATCTTTTAAGGAAGACTCCTATTTTGCCAGTTTCTGTACTTCAGCATCAGTCAGAACGCGATTGAAGACGGCGATTTCATCCAGGCGTCCTTCCCAGTTAGACTGGTTATCCGTGCGCCCCCCGAAGAAGATCTGATCGAGCATCGGGCCAGCCTTGGCAGATGTCGTCTGCAGATCGATTTCCAGTTTGCCGTTCAGATAGACTTTGAGTGATTTCCCGTCGCGGACCAGGGCCACGTGGTTCCACGTCCAGCGTTTGATGGCCGTTTTGCCTGAATGTAGCTTACGGTCGGCTCCGTTCATGAAGATCAGTTTGCCGGGAAACTCTGTACCGCCGACACCCAGGTGATCTCCGTAAGCGGCCAGCCCATGGTCGGGTCCCTGTGAAAACATCCAGCCGCTGATCTCGCGGGCATCCAGGGGCATGCCATTCCAGAGCCAGAGTGAGATCGTAAACTGATCGCTGAGATCGTTGATGCGAGACTGCAGACGATCCCCGGCGAAGTGGACTGCGCGGTTGGTTTCCCCCTCTTTACAGAATGATTTCGATTTGGGGCCTTCCAGGAAGTAAGCGATGGCCGGTTCATAAAAAGCATCGCGTTGATGACCGGACAGATCGCGGGCACGCGGACCGTTGAATTCATCCAGACGCCAGTATGCGGCTGGTTTGAGCGAGAGAATCGCTTCTGTCGCCGGTCCTCGACTCTGCTGGTAGAATTTGCGACGCTGATTGGTCACTTTTTCCAGCAGTTCCAGATCAGATTCTACAATGCGGGGTTCCGCTAAAACTTCGAGACCAGCAGAACGGGCAGCCCAGGTGTTATAGCCCCCCAGCAGATGCTGTTCAGGAGGAGGAATATAACCGTCGCCCCCATTGGCCAGCTCAATGACCATTGTCTGTTTAAGTGGGCTTTGTCGTTTCAGTTTCAGGCCGGTCAACGCATAGGTTTCATTGGGAGTGGTTGTGATTGCAATATCGCCGATACGAAGCGCCTGCGTGACGATTTCCGTCGACTGGCGTTCGTGCAGGATGACCTGTTCGCGTGCGTAGATTTCTTCCTGGGTTTTAGGGAGACGGTCACCGAGTTCTTTCACGATGCGCTGAGACCACTCCAGCAACTGTTTATTGGGAACGCGATAGTTCATCTGCAGACGGTTTTCCGCCATCTCGATATCAGCATCTTCAAGGTAGTTGATATTCTTGTACGCCTGCATGGTGATTTTGATCAGCCCATCAGAATACTCGTTAATATCATTGGTAATCGCCCATTGATCTTTGGGTTTAGTGTAGTCACGGCGGTAGATGTCACCACTGCAACCATGCGACATGATGGCGACAAACGCGGGTGCATCTTTCACATCTTTTTTGCCCAGTTTTTCCTGCAGTCCATTACAGTACAGGCCGAAGTAGTCAGCAGAGAGCGCTCCATCGCCGAAATAGTGCATGGAGAAATTCGCCAGCAGCGCAATGGGGCGTCCATTTTTCGCGCGGAACGAGATCAACGATAATTCCGGGTCCTCTGGTCCGGATTCACCGACGGCGTTGTCCCAGTTGGTACCGGCGTGCATGGTGGCGCGGACGGTGGGATTGCCGAACGGATCATTTCTGAGTCGATCGGATCGCAGGATCCAGCGTCTGAGTGCCGTGTAGTCGGCAGCGTTTTCTGATCCCCAACCGACTTGGGCGGGTTCCAGGTTCGCTTCCGCGGCAGCGATCGCATCCACCAGTTTCCCTCTGAGAAAGGGGACGTATTCAGGATCGGCGTCGGTTCCCAGGCAGGCCAGGCTGGAAGGGGCCGAGTGAGCATGCGTGGCGGAGATCAGAATATGGTCGGCAGGAATTTTGGTTCGTTGTGCGGCCAGCTTTTTGACTTCATCCAGCAGGGGACGGGGCAGCATGCAACTGTCGACAACGACAATCGCCAATCGTTCTTCTCCGTCAGCAACAACGATGGCGCGGGCGTTGACTTTGGTTTTGACCGTGCTCACGCTGCGACTGGTCATACTGCCGTTGACAAGAACAGGGAATTTGGTGGGAGTAACATCAACAATGGTGGCACCTGCCTGCAGTTCAGCAAACACCTGCGACGGTATCAACAATGCCAGGGCGGCAAGCAGGAGCGGGGCGAGTGGCGATTTCATAAGAGGATCCTTTTTGATGGTCAGCCAATAGAGGTGGGTTTTGATAAATCATCACCGATGATTTGAGTATAACTGTCTGCTTCTCAGAGCGAAACGGAGATAGTTAAAAAAGTTAAGTAAAAGGATTGCCTGAAACATCACCCTGTTCATGAGACAACTGCAGAAGGTTATTTACTTTTTAACTCAAAATCAGCTTCGTTTGTTCCCGCCTGTTCAACGCGGGCGGAAAGACCGCTGGTAGTGCGATCAGAGTATTTAGCTGGAATCTTCATGGTTGATTTATTCTGAGCCTGTTCTGCCAGTGCCATCGCGTTTTCTTCCTCGACGACCGGCGGGGTGATTGTGATTTCGTATGCAGAACCGATGTCAGCTTTAGGAAACGTGATCGAATACCTGCCATTTTCATCCAGGTTCGCGTAGGCGCTTTCCCCGGTTTTGGGAGACGTGAACTGGATGCTGGCTTCTTGCAGGGGAGAACCGTCCATGGTTACGGTCCCCTTAATTTCTACTGTAGGTCGTGAGTCGGGATCACTACCACAGCCTGGTAGGAAAGCCGTCAAGAAGAGCAGGCAGGCGGTATGTTTTAATTGGTTGAATTGATAAAAATGCATGTTTAGTGTCCGGTTGAAAAACAGGTGATTCGATCAAAGAGAATTCTGATCGAATCACGGGATGCTATCGAAATTTCAGGTAGAGAATGAAAAGGGGGCTTACCATTCCCCGACCGTCATGCCGTCATTTCGTGCACACAACTTCTGGATTAGCAGGAGGTCTGTATTGTCGCCCAGGAAGCGAGTTGCACCATCACCCAGCAGCACATGGACTCCGCCGGTGTGATAGGATGTGAGCGGTGTGTTCCAGTCCCATTGGGCATTGGCTTCGCTGCCCGTGGAACTGGGGTTCGGACTGTGAAAAACCGAAGTGACTCCGGTTCCGAATTTATGTTGCATCGGTGAGCCGGCGATCCATTGGGCAACGGTGCCTGCGACACTGGTGCCTGCCCAGCCTGAGGTATAATCGGACCGTCTGAGAACAGGATTGCTGCTGGAGTTGCGTGATTGCTCTCCAATGATGATCGTATTGGAACTGCCGTCGGTGATATCGCGCAAACCACGACATTCGTTGATTAACAGCGTTCCATTGTTTGTCGCGAAACTGTTGTACTGTGTTTCATAAGCGACATTAGAGTTACCGGCGGGATCAGGGTATGCGCCCATGATGCCGACATACATGTGTGACTGTGAACCTTGTCCCAACTCTCCGTTGGCATAGCTGATCGCAGGGTCTGAACTGGACGGGCACATATAGATTGGTGTGATGACTTTGTCTTTGAAGAGCAGGGTGTCGCCGTTATAAGTGCCGCCGCCCCCTTCCCAGAAATCAACGTCAGAACCGGGTCCGGTTTTTGCTTTCTCGTAAATATTGGCCTGATCCATATAAGGCAATAATGCAAAACGCCAGTTGTTCGGCTGGTCATTGGGGTAACGTGAACCGATCGGGAATTTGACGTAGACGTCATGATAATTGTGCAGCGCCAGTCCAATCTGTTTCATATTATTTTTGCACTGACTGCGGCGAGCTGCTTCGCGAGCCTGTTGTACGGCAGGCAGGAGCAGGGCAATCAGAATCGCAATAATCGCGATCACGACCAGTAATTCAATGAGGGTAAAACCAAAGCGGCGCGCTGCGCGCGAAGTAAAAGTATTCATGGAAAACCTTAGGAAAATTATCAGGCAGGAAAAATATCAGGTGGGAAAACAATCACACAAAATGTTTGTAGAACTCATTTTAAGAGGGAATGAAACTTATTGCAATAATATTAAATAAGCAATGTTTATATTTGGGCGTGCCATAAAAAGAGCCACAGGCAGTCCTGTGGCTCTTAGAAGATTGCAATGGTTTCAGCTTAACGACTCTAAGGTCGCCAGGCGGGAAAATGCTTAATATTCGCCGATGACTTCGCCACCATTCTTGGTGGCCAGATCTTCGTAAAGCTCACGATTAATGTTCTCGGAGATAAAACGGACTTTTCCGTCTCCCAGGAGGAAGTGGCATCCACCAGTATGGGTACTGTTGAACGCGTCAGAATCGGTTCCGTTGATCGCCCAGGCAGCAGTAGCGGTTGCATTGGCCATATTATCATGAACGTCATCAATCACGCCCATCCAGACGGCCCCTACATAATTTCCCATGGTTGCAGCCTCACCTACCTGGATGGTATTGCTGGTTCCATCGGTGAAGTCACGCATGCGAGAAGTAACGGCACTGGTGCCAAACGTAAAAGCCTGGTTGGTGGCTTCGTTGGTGACTCCCTTGTAATTGGATTTCCCAAACACTTTGGTTGAGATATCGATATTGATACCACCCATGGGATCAGAAGGGCAGTTGTAGACAGGAATCGTAGCGCGGGCTCCGGTTCCGCCGGTATCAATCAAAGCAGTCGTGGTGTGCCAGATTGCACAGTCTGAGGCTCCATTAGTGTTACAATACTGGTAGAGTGGAGCCTGATCGATGAACGGCAGGATGAAGAACGCCCAGCCAGTGCGGATGTCTCCAGTTCCATCGGAACAACCCGGAGCGGGAACAGTGTTGTAGCCATAAGGGAAGATACGGTGTGTCTCGTGGTAGTTGTGTAATGCCAGCCCGATCTGTTTCAGGTTATTTTTACAGGTGCTGCGACGTGCTGCTTCGCGTGCCTGTTGTACGGCTGGCAGCAGTAATGCAATCAGAATCGCGATGATGGCAATCACCACGAGTAGCTCAATCAGGGTGAATCCCTTCTTACTGTGTACGTTCCTCGACATCAAATAACTCCCCCTTAGAATTTACAGGATTAAAAAGTATTGAAGCTGATATTGGGATGGATGTATTAGAGACTGTGAAATGAGAAGATTTATTAAATAATAGATGAATATCGTACTCAAGATCTAACGGAATACAGGTGGAAAGGTAACAAAATCTTTAAAATATTAATATATAACCTTAACAATGGTTAAAGTATATAGTGTTAATATGTTACAGAAGGGGATTCTATCGTCCACTTTCGGTGTCGATGTAGCATGATTTGAGGAAGTGTGGATTACAGACTACGAAGAAGACCAGATCGTCTTCGCCGATATTAGTGATGCTCTGGTCGGTGTCGGGGGGGATGCGAACTACATCGCCGGGATAGACTTCGGTGGGGGGATAGTCGCCGACTTCGACGAGACCGGTTCCCGAGAGCATGATATAACGCTCAAATGTTCCTTTGAGCCGATGAAAGCGGGTTTTCTTACCCGGTTCCACACGCGCTCGGGCGAGGGAGACTTTTGGATCTTCATCGGGGTGTGACATTTCGAGTATGAAACAGCCTTCTTCGAAAAAATATTCGTCTTCTTCTTTGGGGCGAGTAATGTGATCCATGCTGCTGTTTCCTTTCGTCGCATCAGAGCTCTGTCTGATTCATTATTTCGTTCTAGCTGAAATACCGATTATGACAGAGCCAGTCGAGATCGTCAAAGAACGCAGACAGCGACGGTAAGAAAAAACTGCGTGTTCCTCTACAAGAAAAGAAACACGCAGTTGTGTGATTGTCAATGTAATGCTGCGAGGAATGTAATCAGGTCAGTTCAGAGATGATTCCGTCGCCGCAGAAATTGGGATTCCCGAAGGTTTTGACCCGGTGCCCCATCGCGTGGGCGAAGGACATCAGCAGACGATTGTGTGCCAGGTTTTTGAATTGCAGCGAACGACCCATTTTGAAGTCGAGCCCTTTTCCGATCAGTACCAGGGGCACGTCATTCAGCGTGTGTGAGTTCCCTTTGCCCAGTTCATTGGTCCAGACGATGGTCGTGTTATCAAGCAGTGTACCGTCACCATTGGGTTCAGGCGTCGTGTCGAGTTTTTTCACAAGGTAAGCAAGTTGTTCGCAGAACCACTTGTTGATTTTGATCAGTTTCTTTTGTGATTCTTCATCGCTGTCCGGTTTATGTGACAGTGAATGGTGACCATCGTCGATCCCCAGCCACTTCATCCGTGCCTGACCGACCGAGTTGGTATACTGCAGTGTGGCAATCCGTGCCATATCATTGGCAAGGCTGTTGACCATCAGATCAATCTGCATTTTGCTGGTGACCGGCATATTGTCGTTGTCATTTTTGATGCCGACTTCCTGGATGGGAACTTCGACAGCCAGTTTCTGATCCTGGCCGGCTTTCAGTTCCTGTTCCATTTGTCGGACATAGCTTTCGTGTTCTTCCAGTAACTGGCGATCTTCTTTGCTGAGTTTCGTGCGAACTTTTTTCAGATCTTCGCGTACGTCATCCAGAATGCTGGCAAGACTCTTACGGTCCTTCATGGACCCGTAGATTTTTTCGAACATCTGGTACGGGTCGTCGATGGGGGCAATCGGTTTATTGGAACCGGCGTAGACCATGCGTGTCCAGGGATCAGCGCGATGCGGAACATTCACGCCAAACTCCAGCGAACCGAAGCGGGTACGCGTTTCCTTCTGGCTTTGCAGGAATCGTTTGATTTCCTGGTCGATCGAATTTCCACTGGCCCAGCCGGCGGGTGTGTGAGAGCCCCCCTGAATATTACCGGGCAGTAATTCAATTCCAGTCAGCAGACAACTCATGCCACGCATGTGACTGTCGCCGTCGCCGCGAACGCGGTCGGCAATCCCTTTAATCACCAGCATCTGGTCCTGGTAAGGTTTCAGGGGCTCCATGATTTCTTTGAGTTCAAATTTGTCGCCTGTTTCATCGGGCCAGTAGGCTTTCGGTACGATACCGTTGGGGCTGAACATCACGATGAGACGTTGTTTACGAACACGGGCGTCTGCGGCAAAGCCCAAGCTGGGCAGATGCATGATCAGCGGCAGGACAGCGGTGGAGAGTCCGAGTTCTTTCAGGAATGCGCGGCGGGATTGAAAAGCCATGGTCTGTCTCTTTCTCAGGATTGAGGTTGATGGAGGGAAGCAACCTGCATGATTTCGATCAAAAGCTGTTGTATATTATAGCCGGATTTTTCAAAAATTGTGGTTAATTCTTCACGGATGTTTGGTCCATAAGCATTTATCGGCTGTTTGACCGCCTGGTGGAACAATTGGTCGACAAAGGCAGCGTGCGCCTGATGATCGCTGGCAATAAACTCTGCCAGATCCCGGGCACCGTTAAATCTGGCGGGATCACCCGAGAGGACCGGCAGCTCGGATGAGGCGTCAATGGTTCGGTCGGCTTCTTTTTCTCTATATCGGCCAATCGCGTCAAAGTGCTCCAAGCTAAAACCAAGTGGATTAATGATGCTGTGGCAGGACATACAGGCAGAAGGTTTCGTAATGAGCGCCACTTTTTCACGGGTCGTCATCCCCGGTTTGAAGTCACCGTCTTTGAATTCGGTTGCCTGCGGAGGCGGCTTCAGGGAACGTCCCAGCAGCCTTCGGGTGACAAATACACCACGATGTATCGGGGAACTCAGGTTATGATACGCGAAATTGGCCATCAGGTAAGGGTGGGTAATCACACCAGCCCGTTTGTCCTGGTCGAGGGATACTTTCTGGAAATCCTCGTTCTCAGGCATTTCGACGCCATAAACTTTTGCCAGACGCGGATTGAGATACACATAATCTGCCAGCAGTAACTGACGATAATCTGAGCCACTGTTCCAGACGACATCGTCAATGAACAGGTCGAGGGATGTTCGCAAGTCGGAAACCACCTGCGCGTCAAAATCCGGGAAGAGAGCTTTGTCTTTCGCGAGTTCTTCTTTTTCATCCAGTTGCAGCCAATGATGGAAAAAGTAACGCAGTTTGGCCTGGGCCCTTGGATCTTCAAGCATCCGCTTTGACTGCTGCCTGATCTGTTCTGGTGTTTTCAGACGATTCGCTTTCGCGGCGTCATACAATTGCCGATCGGGCATGGAATCCCATAAGCCGTACGAGAGCCGGGAAGCAATGTCGAAACTGTCCGGCGGATTAAATTCGCGGTCCGTGTAGAGAAAACGGGGAGACTTCAAAATCAGCAAAACAGCGCGCTTCGCAGCAAGTTCTACAGGTAGTTCTTTCTGGAAATGCTGATCGACGAAAAACGCTTTCTGTTCGTCTGTCAGAGGACGTCGAAAGGCCAGTTCCGCAAAACGCTGGCAGAACTGTCTGATTTTTTCGGTTCGGTTTTGATCATCCTGTTTTGTGCCCGCCATCCGATCCAGGTGTTTGATGACGACTCCCATCACTTCAAGCGCTGCGGAGGTCGTGGCTTCGTCCCATGATTTGGAAACTGCAATACCGCGTTCGTAACCCGAGACACTGTCGTCCGGTGGAAAGACGGTAGAGCAGATAAACGTGCCAGGTACCTGTTGTGGTGTCAGGTTTCGCGCCGGGATGACTTCCTGTGCTTTATGAGGCGGTTTCCATTCCAGTACGACGGATGAAGATTTCTCTTTATATTTGAAGACATGTAATTTTAATGTGTAGGGTTTACCTGCCAGCAGACGAATCGTCGCTTTGTGTTCTTTCGGACGTCCCTGAGAGCTGACCCACTCATCGATGATGGGCTCCTGCTCATTCACCCAGAGTCGCGCCCCGTTTTCTGTTTTGAGAATGATTTCGTAGTCACCAGTTTCTTCAGCTAGGACAGAACCTTCCCATTTCATGGAGAATTCTTCGGCGTTTTTGATTTTATCAACGGGTGTTTTGTCACCAAACTGAAAGTTCACGATGGGATCGATGCGTTTTTCAACACGTTTGTCGCCGCGAAAATTACGAGTTGAGTAATACTCGGCCCGTAAACCCCGTTCCTTGGTAGTGGATTTCGCTGTGCCTAGAAACGAAGACATCAAGTCAGACGTAGTATACAGGTACTGCCTGACCGTCATGTGTGATAATTGAACCCGCGCGCTCTGGCTGTTCTCGCCAGCCGTCGAGGTGAAAAAATGCTGCAGGACATATTCGGCTACCTGTCGGGCGGCTTCCCCTTTGCAGAGTTCCGGATCTTCTTCAGGCATGGTTTCTTCGATGAGCATGGTCAGCTCGTCGAGTGTTTTTCTGCCTTGGAAGGGATTCGCTTTGTCAGTCACCCCTTTTCCATTGGTCGCATGACATTCGATACAGAGTTTGCGATAGATGGCCGCGCCTGTTTTGGGATTTGATTCAGCGGCACCAGACGCATTTTCTACGTTGAAGAGAAAACAGCCAATCGTTCCGAGTAGAAAGAGGGCAGAGATCCGACATTGGACAGGACTCGATTGCGGGCTGAAAATCATAAATCGCATCACAGTCTCAGGCAGGAATAATAAGGTGGGATTGCGCATGCTCTTATACAGAGGCTTTGCTGACAGCCCCGCTGGACAGCGGATCTGTTTATCCCATTATATGCTGCCTCAGACCGATCGTCAAGAATCCGTATGAAACACAACTCCTTGGAATTACTGAGGTTAGTTTAGGAAGTGGCGGTCTCGATTCTGATCAGCTCGTCTATGATTATTTCAGCAGCGGCGCGGTCTGTTCCTGAGTCGTGATGCCGGGCGGGAGTTCCATAATCTGGATATTGCGGAACTGGATTTCCGCCCCTTCTGATTCCAGGCAGAGATAGCCCTTTTTAATTGACGCATTACGGACTCCGTTGACAAATTTTCCGTTCACGGAAAGTTTGACCACCCCGTCTACGCACACCACATCATAAACGTTCCATTGTCCTTTACCTTTGCATCTGTTTTCGATCGATTTGCTGCGTGTACCCCGTGGGTTATCAGGAGTGGTGATGAGCCCGTTTGCGCCGAAGAGTTCACCGTGGACATACGCGATCGGGGGCAGGCTGCCGTCTTTCAGTTTATGCTGATTCACCCAGTCGAGTTCCAGCATCTGAATCTCCATTCCTTTGGGCAGTCGTCTGCCTTCGGGAACGGTTCCTTCGCTCCAGGCAAAGACACCCGAGTTGCCACCCGCTTCCATATGCCGCCATTCGATGTGCAGTAGAAAATTCTCGTACTGCCTGTCGCTGCGCATCACGCCGATAGGATGTCCCGTGCAGACCAGCGTGCCATCCTTCACGTACCAGGTGTCTTTGTCCGTATTGACATTCACCCAGCCGGTCAGATCTTTACCGTTAAAGAGAGGTTTGTATTGCGGCAGTTCAGCGGCTTGCGCTGAGATGGTACTGCTGAGAACAAATAGAACCATTCCGATTGTGAGTATCTGTTTCATCGTTGAATCTCTCCTGTTCGAAAGCGGCAGTTTTTCAGTGATGCAGCTGCACTGCAAGGGCTCCCTCACAGTCCAATTGATCATAACTGTCCCATTCAAGTGAAACAAGTAGCAACTGCGTTCATGACGAAGTCGAATCAGACGAGTTCCGGGATGCGTGTTCCGGCATCAAGCAGATATTGCGGGCGGCCGTGGGGATCTTCGATCGTGACCGCATGCGGATCAATTCCCAGGTTATGATAGAGTGTGGCGAAGACATCTTTATAATGTACGGGGCGTTCTTTAACCGCGCTGGCCGTACGGTCGGTTGCACCGATGACCTGACCAGTACGCATCCCTCCGCCGGCAAGAATGGCGGGGCCCACGCGAGGCCAGTGATCGCGGCCACCTTTTTTGGAGTTGATGCGCGGGGTGCGTCCAAATTCACCCCAGGCGACGATCGTCACATCGTCCAGCATTCCTCGTTCTTCCAGATCGGAGATCAAGGCCGTTAATCCGTGGTCGACAATCGGGAGTAACTGGCGGAGACGATCGAAGTTACTGGAGTGCGTATCAAAATCGCTGATGGAAAGACTGACACAACGAACCCCTGCTTCCACAAGTCTTCGCGCCAGCAGAAACTTTTTCACCGCCTGAGGACCTTCACTGGTATAAAATCGTGGTGTCTCTGAGTGGTTTGCCGGAGTATAGCGTGCCAGGGTGACTGGATCTTCAAGCGACAGGTCGAGCGCATCCGCCAGGCGGCCTGAAGTGAGAATACTGACTGCCTGTTGAGAAAAACGGTCCATGGCATCCATCATGCCGCTGGCGTCCACCCTGCTGCGGATCGTATCCAGTTCAGCGAGCAGGGTCGTACGGTTTTCCAGTCGTTGCAGACTGAGCGTGGGGTTCAGTTTCAGGCTGACCTGATGATCTGTGCCGAGTCGTTTCAATTCACTCTGCATCCCTTTTTCCAACTGGCGTTCAAACAGGTCCGAGAGATCGGGCCGGAATGGTTGAAAGGAGGGACCCAGGAATCCAGGCCGGGCACTGTTTCGAACCAGGCCGCGTCCCTGCATCAGATCGACAAATAAGGGGGTGCGATCCGCTGGTGAGCTTCTCAATTTCGAAACAACAGAACCCAGGGCAGGGCGTCCGCCCGTTGAGGCGAGATCTTTTTTGCGAAACCCGGACTGGCACTGGAACGCGTCGTGGGCGCCTGCTGATCCCACCAGTGATCGAATCAAGGCGAACTGATCTGCCTGGGCTGCCATGCGAGGCAGGAGTTCACAGATCTGCACGCCTGTGACATTTGTAGAGACAGGCAGGAATTCACCGCGGATTTCAGCCGGAGCCTCCGGTTTCAGGTCTATCATGTCCATATGAGGAGGACCACCATCCAGATGCACATTGATGATGGATTTATTTGATTTAAGAATACCAGACTGTGCTTCAGCGCGTAAAAGATCGGCCAGTGTCAGTCCGGCAAGACCGAGTGTCCCCATCTGCAGGAACTGTCGTCGTGAACTGGAGTGGTGCTGATTCTGATCGTTGAAGAATGACAGCATCGATTCCCCCTGTTTTATCGCGAGCTCGCATTTTCAGAGAGCCAGCCGAATGCTCTCTGGAATGAAGAGTCTGGAATACTTACGGATCAGCGTATGTTTATACCAGAATGAGTAGGTTTAACTCAAGCGCGATTCTGCCGCCGGGGGAATCAGGTGGAAAATCAGCCTCTCCCTGTAATTCGCTGCCTGTGGAAGGAGTTCTTCCGACTGCTCAAAAAATCAAAGGCTCGGAATAGTACGATTACGTATTAATACCACTGGATAGAATAGTGGGGATCTGAATAGATAAAGTTGAGATCAGCTATTGGAGAACTTCATTCTGTAGAGAACAAAGCAACTTTTTCTGTCAGAATGAGCTGTTTTGAAACAGGGTGTATTTTGCCCTCTATTGTATATCGCAAAAGGGGCCAAAACGTTAACAACTAATTTCTAAAAAAGTGAGAATAGTGCTATCTTCAGAAATTTACCTGAATGATTTGAAGTTCTTCCGGTATCTTCATTTAATCTTAATACATTCTACTACAATATAAAATATTGCTATTGGTGAATGCCCAGATTACAGTTTTTCTTTCATGACAGAATTTCGCTATCGCTCTGTTTCATCTGGTGACATTAACTTTAAAAAATATACTAACTGTTTAAGAAAAGATGTACGTGCCCGATGGATGCGACACAAACAAGAACATTGCAAACCGAGTCTGCTCAAAGTCGTGCTGAACTCGCGCGTAACTGGGTGAAAGTTCAACCCTCTCTGATGGCATTTGTAGTGGCTTCAACTCCTCAGTTCAGTGATGCGGAGGATCTGCTACAGGAGGTCGCAGCAGAAATTGCGATCCGTTATGACGAATATGATAAATCTCGCCCGTTCCTGCCCTGGGCATTATGGATCGCCAAAATTAAGATCGCCGATTTTTATCGAGGTAAGCGACGTGATCGGGTCTTGTTCATGGGTGAAGCGATGGACGCTTTGGCAGATGCCTGCTCCCGGGTTCAGCAGTTGATGACCGAGGAGCGGGATTTACTGGAGTATTGCCTGGATCAGTTAACAGAACGTTCGCGGCGCTTACTTGGTTTACGTTATACCGATGATTTAAAGCCAAAGCAGATTGCCGACGAACTGGGAACTTCGATGGGATCGGTACGAGTGACCTTATCCCGGATTCGGACCACATTGATGGACTGTGTTCAAAAGCGAGCTGCTGGTGAAGCGAATGTCGGAAACTAAAACAGAACTCGTAGAGAGCACGGCACTCGAAAATATCGATGCCTATCTTGATGGGGAAGAGCTTTCCGAAGAAGAGGCCCGGAAGCTTGAGCAGTGGATCAAGACGGACAGCGAAAATGCAGACCAGGCCTTTCGTCGCGTGTTTCTGCATTCTTATCTGCGGGAGCGTTTCCAGGTTCGTTCGATTGGTGAAGCACAGGCACGTGAGCGGGAAAAACAACTCAAGGAACCGTTGATTCTGCCGACGGACGCGGAATTTGAGATCAATTCGGTTTCTTCCAAGCCTAAAGCAAAGCCGAAACCCAGACAAGGTCGGCGGATTTTAACCTGGCGCTGGTTTCTGTTAATCGGAATTGGCATTGTTTCGACCATTAATCTCTCGGTGATGTTCATCAAAGACTTCCAACTGCCTTATGATGAAGACAAGGCATTTGAACCGATCAATTTCGAGTCGGATTATGTCAAAAAAACATTCCTTATGGCTCGTATCGCGGCTCAGCCGTTTCTATATGAAGGCTTTAATTATTCAGAGAATCTTCTGGGGGAAAAAGCATCAGAGGGAATTAATGATCTGACCGGTGGAGTTGGCTGGGCTGGTCCCTGGGCCGATAAAGGAAAAAACCGGTCCATGATTGTGCACGATACCAAGAAAGTAAACCTTGGGAAAAACGATATGCGGCTTTTCGGCCAGCTCGGGTTTTCCGATCAGTTTGGAAACATACTGTTGACGAAAGGCGGGCAGTATCGCTCAGGAGCTGGTTCTGAAACGGTTGCCGTGCGCTATCTGGATTTGCAGCAGGTTCCGAAAGCACTATTAGACTCCAAGGGATTCGGAGCCGACGGAGAAATTCTGTGGATGAGCTTTATGGTGCAGTCTTATGATAATGCCGGCAGTGGCCGTTATGCATATATCGATTTCGGAAATGAAGAATCAAGCTTACGTATAGGAAAACTGGCGTCCGCCGACCGCGGGAACTGGGCTGCTGCCGGTCAAGTGAACGGTACCGAAATCAATACCGCCTCCAGTGAGGTTCTTTCGGGACAGGCTGCCCTGATTGTGGTGCGAATTTTGTTTCGTCCCGGCGCGGAAGAAGTCGATCTCTGGTTAAATCCCCCGTTGAATCAGATCCCCGAACTGAAAGATGTGGACCTGAGATTGATGGCACCTGATCTGCGGATTGATCGGGTCAAAATCGTCAGTAATTATTCCACGGACTTCGATGAACTGCGGGTGGGAGTCTCCTTTGTAGATGTGATTCCCGCCGGCGATTATGACTGAAAGAGAGTTGTGACCCGTTCTTGCGGATCATAGAATGAATGTTTGAAGTGACGAAAAATGTTACATCTGTATTTATTCTTCTGATCGCCAGGGTGAACGATGAAATTAACTGCTTTTCAGATCATGGCCTGCTGGCTGCTGTATTGTTTGAACCAGGTTGTTGCAGCAGAAAAGCCATACAATGTGCTGTTTATTATCTCAGACGATCTGACGGCAACCGCGCTCTCCTGTTATGGAAATCAGGTGTGTCAGACTCCCCATATTGACAGTATTGCAGCCCGGGGAACGCGCTTCACACATGCATACTGTCAGGCAACATATTGTGGCCCCTCACGCGCTTCTTTCATGTCGGGTTATTATCCCCACGCCTCCAAGGCGTTTGGATACGTGAGCCCGCGGTCATATATTGGCGACCGTCCTACCTGGGCACAGCATTTCAAAAATCATGGTTATTATTCCGCCCGCGTCAGTAAGATTTATCACATGGGCGTTCCCGGTGATATTGAAAAAGGGAACGATGGTACCGACGATCCTGCTTCGTGGACCGAGCGATTCAACAGCCAGGGACCCGAGTGGGCTGCACCCGGGAAGGGGGAGACTCTGGAAAACAACCCGGACGGGAAGAAACCCGCGGTCGGGGGAAATACGTTCGTCGTGGTGGAAGCGGACGGTAATGATCTGGTGCACTCTGATGGCAAGACCGCGCGGAAAGCAGTGGAACTGATTGAGCAGCATAAAGACGAACCTTTTTTTCTGGGGGTTGGATTTGTGAGACCACATGTCCCTTTCGTTGCGCCGCAGTCCTACTTTCCTCCTTTTCTGCCGTATTCTAAACACGTCTTACCTGAAAAAGTCTCTGGCGACTGGGATGACATTCCCCGATGGGGAATCAATTACAAAACCAGTCTGAATATGAAAATGGATGTCAGACGTCAGAAAAAAGCGGTGGGCGGTTACCTGGCATCGGTCGCGTACATGGATGCGCAGGTCGGGAAAGTTCTGGATGCTGTCAAACGGGCCGGCATTGAGGACCAGACGATTGTGATCTTCACCAGCGATCACGGCTACCATCTGGGGGAACACGATTTCTGGGCCAAGGTCAGTCTGCATGAGGAATCGGCGGCAGTCCCCTTGATCATCAGTGTGCCCGGCAAGCAGCCTGCGGTTTGTGATTCACTGGTGGAATTGCTGGATCTGTATCCCACGATCAGCGGTCAATGTGGTTTACAGATACCGGCTGGTATTCAGGGGAAAGATCTCTCGCCCCTGCTGGATAATCCAGAGAAACGCGTGCGCGATACCGCATTCAGCGTGGACCCGCGAAACAAGGGGAACCGTGGCTTTTTACTGCGAGATGAACGCTGGGCCTATATTCAATACAAGGAAGATGCATCCGGTGGGATCGAATTGTATGACATGCAGCATGATCCCCAGCAGTTTACCAACCTGGCCGATCGACCGGAAAACCAGTTGACTGTGAAGGTGTTTAAAGAGAAACTCGCCGAAAAATTAAAAGACATTCGCACGAATGATCTGGGGCACACCTATCCGACCCCTTGAGCTTGTATTGAGCTGGCTTCAATCGATACGCACCTGCTGGGTCTGGCCGGTTTCTGCTGCTTTGTAGGCAGCATAGATAGTTCTTAAGACCTGCAGACTGTCGTGACTGTCGAGGGTCGGTGGTTCCTTATCCAGAACCGACCTTACGGCGGCGTGCACGCAGGGGGAGTAACCCCGGGGCTTAATCGATTCTTCGAACTTATGAATCGTCCCTGGTTTATCCGAGTAGAGTGACCATTGCAGATATTTGCCGGTCGAGTAATCCATTTCCAGCCAGCCTTTGGACCCCCAGATTTTAATCAGTGACTGTTTACCGCGATTGACGTAATACCCGGACGTCATCGTGCCTAGAAAGCCTTTGTCAAATTTGAGGCTGAGGGCGGCCGAGTCTTCCACGTCGAGAGGCTGTCCCCCGATATTGGTGATGAAACCGCTGACGTCGGTGATTTTGGAGTCGGTAATGTACATGCCCAGGTCGAGCCAGTGAATGCCCAGCCAGATCAGATGTCCGCCCCCTGCGCGTGCTTTCTGTGCAAACCAGCCGGACTGATAACTCTTGCTGGTTAAGCGGGTCTGGTCGGCAATGAAATTCAGTTCGATGCCGTAAATCTTTCCGAGCGTCCCTTTGCGAATCATGCGGCGGGCAGCTTTGACTTCGGGGTTATTGCGATTGGCCAGCGCCAGCATCAGGTTGAGATGTTTACTGTCCGCTTTCTGGACCAGCGCTTCAAAGGCTTCGATGTTTGTGCAGGCCGGCTTTTCTGCGAAAACTGCACAGTTATGGTCCAAGGCGATATTAATGGCTGCCGGCGCTTTGCCCGCTTCCAGTGTAATCAGCGCCAGATCGGGTTTCTCTTTCTGAAAGAGTTCTTCTGGACTGTGATAGACGTGTGTGAGTTTATCACCCAGTTTCTTGCGGGCTTCCTCGACATGCTTCTGGCCTTCGTCGCTGAGGATGACTTCGCTGATGTCTTCGCAGGAGGCGAGTGCCGGGAAATATGCGCCGAGATGCGCAGATGTTTCACTGATGATGAGCGCTACTTTTGCTTTGTCTGCCATGAGTCTTTTTTCTCTCTATGAAACTCGTGTTGAAGATCGTGTTGCTGTTAAACCTGAGGCAGTTCGTAACCATCACGATATTGACGGGTCAGATACTGATTGGCTTCTTTGTCTTCAGGGAACGTCTCAGTTTTGGGATCGAAGACCAGGCGTTTGCCGGTACGATAGGAAATATTGCCGAGGTGACTGAGCATGGCGGAATAATGCCCCTCTTCAATTTCCGCCAGCAGTTCCTCTGATTTCCGGTTCTTCACACAGTCGATGAAGTTCTGATAATGCGTCGGCGTGTCCTGCCATTTGGCTTCGTAGGAAGGGCCGCGTTCGTGTTTATAAAAGATGCGATAGCCTGAGCGATCGACCATCATGAAACCTTTATCGCCATAGAAGATGTTGTCGTTGTCATGTCGATGGGACTGCAGGCGATAGGGAGTGAAGTCACGTTGCTCGTAGACGTAGAGCAGGTCATCATATTCCCAGGTAACGACCATGGTATCAGGCGTTTCCTGGGCATCTCCTTTGGAACCCAGCTTGGCGCCACTGCAGGAGACGGCATTTGGCGCTTTCAGATTCATCCCCCAACGGCCGATGTCGATTTGATGCACGCCATCATTGCCGATATCGCCGGTTCCGAATTCCCACGTCCAGTGCCAGGCGGTATGGAAACGATTGCGGTTGAACGGGCGTTTTTTTCCAGGTCCCAGCCAGAGGTCGTAATTGACGCCGTTGGGTACCGGTTCATCCGGACGGACAGGATACAAAGCCCGTCGTTGATTATTGATGGCTTTGACCATCAGAACTTTGCCGATGGCGCCGTCCTGAATCTGTTTCCAGGCTTTTTGATAGACGGGGGTCGCGCGCAGATTGGTGCCATGCTGCACGACGCGTTTGTATTTACGGGCTGCATTCACCAGTTGGCGGCCTTCGTGAATATTATGCGAGCAGGGTTTTTCGACGTACACATCCTTGCCTGCCTGGCAGGCCATGATCGCTGCAGGGGTGTGCCAGTGATCGGGGGTGGCGATCACTATCGCGTCGATTTCATTTCCGTCGAGCAAGGTGCGGAAATCCTCGACTTGTTTTGGTCGCTTTGCACCTGATTTTTCAATCTGATCAGCCATCTGACCGGAACGGCTCTGGTCGGGATCGCAGACCGCCACCAGCTGACTGTCAGGAAGTTTTGCAAACCAGCTCCCCAGCCCTTTGCCTCGTCCCCCGCAGCCTACAAGTGCGACATTGACTTTGTCGTTTGCAGAAAAAGCAGCCTGACTGAGAGAAGACATCCCGGCCCAGACTACGGGAATCGTTCCCAGAAACTCACGACGGTTCAAGTGACTCATAGCGATTCTCCTTCAGATGCGTGCTGGTTGCCGTTTATACTTTTCTTTGGGTGCCCGTTATCCTACCACGCGATAGAATGTTATATCAAGCGATGTTGATGTTAAACCTCAGTTCTAAGACTTGCTGCAGAGCTACTGTTTTTCAATGATCGGTCAGTTTCACCAACTTGTTGGCACGCTTCCACAAAATCTTCGAAACGTACACACTGTTATCCGAGCCGTACTTATTGTCGACGGGCATCACATAGTCGGGCCCGAATCGCTGCATCCATTCGGTGACGATCACCCAGGTTTCGTTTTCGTTGACATCGACGACGCCAAAGTTACCCAGCCGGGCACCACGTTCAGGGACCAGGATGCGTTCGGAATCGCGGATAATGGCCATTTTATCAGGATTGACTTGGCCCATAATCAGCGGGGCACGGTGACGGATGATATGATCGTTATTGGCACCGCGTCGGGTGTAGACCAGATAAAGTCCATCGGAATGCGTGACCCAGTGGGCCTGCGTATTGTAGCTGCCTAAATCCTTGCCGTCTTCGAAGGTCCATTTTTGTGGCTCTGGAAAATGCAGTCCGTCTTTGCTGCGAGTGACATAAGCGGCATTGTCGTTTCGTAGTGTGAGGTAGAACCAGTCCCCGTATTTTGTAATGGAAGGTTCCGCGAAACCACGACCGTTGTCGATGGAGAGTTCGTTTCCATGTTCTATATATTTCAGCGTTTCACCGTCAAAGCGACATCGGAGCACCATCACGTCTGAGTATTTTCGCTCGGGACGTTTATAATAGACGGGAAGCAGAATGTCGCCGTTCGGCAAATCATAACGCTGCACCGAGCCGGCACCACTGCTGATGAATTCCGGGCCGTCCGGAAGTTCCAGAGATTTCCAGGCAGACCAGAGGTTCTTGTCTGGGTCATAGGTCGCATAAGAGGAAACGCGGATGTTTTTCTCTTTTACAATGCGATTATTGTAATACCGGACGGTATGTCCGATGCCCAGCAGAGTTTTTGATGCAGCGTGCCATTGTGGCCAGAAATCAGAGACAACAACTTCACCTCCATCGGGCAGATTATGGCGGCTCAGATTATTCTGCTCAACCGGTCCCTGCCAGGTTTTTCCCAGGTCATCAGTCCGCATGGAATTCAGGGCGTAAAAAATATCGCTGCCGGAAAGCAGCAGTTTCTGCATGGTCATCACCACAATCGGATTATCGAGGTCATTGCCTGGCGCGCCTACGGGAATGGCACCTGCCCGGGCATGTACCCAGCAGGTTTTGCCATCATAACCTTTGGTAGCAGTCGTAAGTTGAATGCGAAAGTCGGGTGACTCCCGTTTCAACACCGCATTTTTCTGGGCAGAGAGTTTGCTTTGAGGGACACACAGCAGGATGAACGAGAAAAAGAAAATCGAAACAGTCTTCAAAGGCATGGTTCAGGTCCCTGGTTGATGTAGTGAGAGTCATTTCGGTGTGTAATGATCAGAGATTCATCTTAACCCGGCTGATTCTTCAGAGCAATCAACAGACCGATTCGATGCGTATCGTTCAAAATGCTTGCGGTGGCGTAGAGACTGCTTACAATGAATATCATTCTTACCTCACTCAATACATTTTCAAAGCCGTACCTGCCCGAAGAAAGCACGTCCATGTTTCGAACCATGATTTACTGCCTGTCGATTCTCTCTGTCTCTCTCAGTTGTCCTGCTGATGAAAAAGAACCTGTGAAGCCGGAACCGATCCAGGTAAAAGCGACCGACTGGCCCTGGTGGCGCGGACCCGAGCGAAACGGCATTGCGAATCCCGATCAGAATCCACCACTCAAATGGAGCGCGACGCAGAACATTCTCTGGAAATCGCCAATTCAGGGACGCGGTTACAGCTCACCCACGGTTGCAGGAAACCGGATCTTTCTGACCTCAGCGGATACCGAAAACGAAACACAATTTGTGTTGTGCTATGACAGAGAGACAGGGAAGCAACTCTGGAAAACTGTGGTCTTCACGGGCGGGTTAAGCGAGAAGGGGAACAAGAAATCAACGCACGCTTCTTCAACGGTTGCCTGTGACGGGACGCAAGTCTATATCAACTTCATCAACAATGGAGCTGCTTACACGAGCGCATTGACGCTAGATGGTCGACTCATCTGGCAGACGAAGATTACCGACTACATCATTCACCAGGGATATGGTTCTTCACCGGCGATTTATCAGGATCTGGTGATCGTGTCCGCGGACAATAAAGGGGGCGGTGCCATTGCTGCGATGAACCGGGCTGATGGCATGCTGGTCTGGAAGATCGATCGTCCGAAAACACCGAATTATCCTTCGCCGATTATTTTGGAAGTGGCAGGCAAAGAACAACTGCTGATGACCGGCTGTGATCTGGTGACGGGCATCGCGCCGCTGACCGGTAAGAAACTCTGGGAGATTGAAGGTGCCACCACAGAGTGTGTGACTTCAACAGTGACGAACGGGGAAGTGATTCTGACCAGTGGTGGTTACCCCAAAAATCATATGGCAGCCGTCAAAGCCGATGGTTCAGGCGAAGTCGTCTGGGAAAACAGTAATCGTATGTATGTACCTTCCATGCTGATTCAGGATAACAAAATCTACTCCGTCACCGATAATGGAGTTGCCGTCTGCTGGGATGTGATGACGGGAAAGGAACTCTGGAAAGGTCGTCTGGGTGGGACCTTCAGTTCGTCTCCGGTTCTGGTCGGTGATCGGATTTACGTGACCAACGAATCCGGCGAGACCTATATCTTCCGAGCAAGTCCTCGCGAATTCGAATTGCTGGGAGAAAATAAACTGGGAACGGAAGTTTTTGCGACTCCCACATTCTGCGACAGCCGGATTTATATGCGGGTATCTCAGGAAGGGGATGGCAAGCGACAGGAAATGCTGTACTGCATCGGCAGGAAATAGTTCGACTCGCAAAAACGAACATGCTCCCCGCATCCGAAATGAAGCGGGGAGCATGATTCGAAATCAGTCCGTCTCTGGTTGATAGAACCAGGCGAGGGGCAGTGAACGAAAGCGGGATGAGATCATGCGGTTCTGGTCCCCCACATAGTAGCTCATAACAGCCCGCCCGCGGTAAAATGTGAGACTGATGTAGGAATAGGTGTGATCCGCATCGGTCTCGAGGTTCTTTTTAAGCTTCCAGGTTTTGCCTTCATCAGAACTGATCGCAGCAGTCAGAGGCGTTCGTTTTCCACTGTGACCGGCGCCAGGTTCAAAGTTGTCGTTCCAGATCAGCAGCAGGTCACCAGTGGAAGGAATGCGACGCAGAGTGGCAGGTGCTTCAGGAGCCCGCACCCCCCAGGAAACGGGTTTGCTCCAGGTATCACCTTTGTCACTCGAGAGGCTGGACCCGATGTGACCGGATTGCGTACGGAAAATCATCAGCACGTTACCGTCTTTCAATTCAAAGACTTCCGGTTCCATGGCACCACGTTTGGCATAGTCGACGCTGCCTTTGGACTGCTTCCAGGTTTTTCCCTGATCGTCTGAAATGAAACAAGTGCAGACAAAGTGATTGTTCTTGCGGACATCGGGAGTCGAAGCCACCGGGGCCAGCCAGCGACCACTTGAAAGAATCGTGATCCGATCGTTGTTCATCACGTGATAGCCGGGAGGCGTTGTGATTTCGATGGGAGGCCCGAAAGTTTTACCGTTGTCGTCAGAAACTTTGAGATAAGCTTTCAAATCGGACAGGGTATTTTTCTTGAGGTAAAACAGTCCGATGGGGCGTTTTTCCTGCATCGGTCCAGCTAGGTACCGCAGTGTCGCCGACATTACATTTTTCTTACCTGTATTTTCCTGCAGGACACGCTGTTTTCCCCAGGTACGACCGCCGTCCGTAGATTTTTTCGCGATGATGCGGGCTGTAGCAAAGTCGGAACCACTGCCGATAAATTGAGTCGTGGCATAGAGCAGCGAGCCGTCGTTTAAGGGGAGGATGGAACCTTCACTGTAACGGGGATATTCTTTCGATGCTTCATACACATCGTTGACGACAATTTCGTCTTTAGGATGTTCGCTTTTAGCGAGCACAATCAATGCCTGGGCGGCACGAATACGGGCGTCCCGGTTTTGATCACTGAGTTGTTTGATCAGATTTCCTTTAAGGTTGGCAGCTCCTGCTTCGCCGGCAAAGATAGCAGAATAAGTTTTGACGGCCGCATTGTCGCTGGAAAGATTGGCTTTGATGGCTGCCAGTCCCTCTGGATCACCGTGCATAGCGAGTGCCGTTTCAAAATAAGCACGTGTGAACGGATCGTCGGTTCGTTTCAGATTGGCTTTGAGAGCGGGAATGTCTGATTTGTCTCCCACGCGGGCGATGATCCAGGCGGCCGTTGCAGCGATACTGACATCTTCGTCCTGCAGAAATTTACGTACGACTTTAAAGGCCTCAGGATTGCCCCAGCGACAAAGCAGGGCGGCGGCCATCATCGCTTTTTTAGGATTGTCTGATTTCACTGCTTCACGAATCAGAATCCCGTCACCCAGTTCATTGACTTTGTAGAGCGATTCGCAGGCATGCACATGCCCATGGGAATCTTTACCGGCGAGAATCTGAAACATGATGGCGGCCTTGGAGCGGTCGCCGGCACGGACCAGTTCGCGAGCCAGGCCACAGCGGTGCTGATCGTCCTTTTCGGTTTTGAGTTTGGGCTCAATAATCTGACGGACTTCAGCCCCTTTTCCGGCCAGGGTCAACGCTTCGGCAGCATGCATGGACGGCCAGAATTCATCGCTGTTAATGGCTTCCCGTAGAACTTCCAGGCAAAGCTTTTCGGTTTCCGGGCTCAATTTTATTTTGGGGGCGGGTGAGTCGGCGTTTACCAGAGAGGGGATGCCGTAAAACAGCAGGAGTGTCAGAATCAGCGAGATCTGTTTCATGTTGTGGCTTCTATTGCTAAGTGAGAGTCTAGTGGCATTCAATGGATCAGGTGAGACGAATGACGATTGAGCAGGTCGTTGTCAGCTGAGTCGTTTCAGTTTACTGACGCGTCCGGTGGCAACCCACTCGGCGACGAAGATATCTCCGTTCTGATCAAAACAGGCATCGTGGGGATGCACGAAGCGTCCGGCCTGCCATTTGTTCGGGGTTTCGCGCATACGGGGTTTGGCTGTTTTCATGGCTTTCTCCCATTCTGGATCCTGTCCCAGATGAGCGATCACTTTGTTGTTTTTATCCAGCAGTGTGATCCGGGAAGCCAGGTCAGGCACGAGCAGCAGGTCCTGGTAGGTGTCGAGGTTGGCAGGCAAAATGAAGCCTGTCATGGTCTGCAGATGCTTACCTTCCAGTGTGAACCACTGCAGGCGAGCGTTAGCACGGTCGGCGACGACGACTGACGGTTCGCGTCCTGGTCGGTCGTCAATCCACAGGCCGTGGGGCAGTTTGAATTTACCATCTTCTTTCCCTTCTCCACCGAAGGCAGACAGCCAGAGTCCGTTTTTGTCGTAGCGGTGGACCTGATACGCGCCATATCCATCGGCCAGATAAAAACCACCATCGGGATGGAAGGCAAAGTTGGTCGGCAGGAAACGATTGCGGCCCCAGACTTTCTCAGGATTGGTTGCTTCTCCTTCGGCATAACATTTCGAAATCATGGGGGCATATTTCTGCCAAACGGTTTCCCCGTTGAGATCCAGCTTGGCAAACGTTTTCAGGTGCTGATAGGCGGTCACATACAGGAACTGGTCAGTCCCCTCCTGGCGCACTTCCAGTCCATGCCCACCTCCCTGAAACTGTTTTCCGAACGAGCGAACATATTTTCCCTTGGGATCAAATACGAAGATCGAAGGATGATCAGTCTGGTCGGCACGACCTTCATGAATCACATACACAAATCCGTCTTTATCGACGGCAACATTGTGGGTTGTCTGCCAGGTGAATTCGGAAGGCAACCGGGCCCAGTTGTGAGTCACTTCGTATTTATGATCTCCTGAACCGAGAATCACGCGGGAATCGGTTTTGGAATCGGCGTGAATGGCGGGGGCTCCGAATAGAGCGACAGTGGTGCCAGCGGCTGTGGTTCTCAGAAAATCCCGACGTGTCTGTCTGGAAAAACGCATCTCTTTTCTCCTAGAGAGGCTGACTGATGAATGAAAATCGATAAATTGAATCAGAGCCCATATCAGTAAACTGTAACCTGTGAGAGAACCGAGATCAATTCGGAACTCACAGGTTCCTGCATTTCCAGAGATGCGGGAACGGTTTCGAGATTCGATTGTTGTAAGGTGTCTGAAGTGGACTTACAATGAATGCTCATTCCCTGTTGATTTCAATCACCCTCTGAATATGAAGAGACATTATGCTTTACCGACGCTCGCTCCCTGCCAGGTCAGTTTCTCTGATTTGTTTTCTTCTATTTCTTTCACCTGTATCGCTATCCGCTGCGGAGAAGCCGAATATTATTCTGATCATGTGTGATGATATGGGTTTTTCCGATATCGGCTGTTATGGCGGTGAAGTGCAAACGCCGCATTTGAACCGGCTGGCCCAGGAAGGGATGCGGTTCACGCAGTTTTATAACAACGCAAAATGTACGACGACCCGGGCGTCCATTCTGACCGGATTGTATCCCCGCTTCGGAAAAGGGGGACACATGCGGCAGAATATGGTGACGCTGGGTGAAGCAATGAAAACCGCAGGATATCATACCGGTCTGAGCGGTAAATGGCATCTGATGAAAACGCAGGGCTATGCCAAAAGCGAAAAACCGGGTGGCTGGCTAAATCGTTACGATAAGACTACGCATCCGTTCTTTCGTGGCTTTGACTCGTATTATGGCGTATTGGATGGTTGCTGCAATTTCTTCGACCCGACGATTTCCGATCCTCCCTACAAGCGGGCGGGTATTCGCAGCTTCGGTCACGATGACAAGGCGGTTACCGAATTTAAAGAAGGCTATTACACGACTGATGCCTTTACCGACCATACGCTGGGTATGATCAAAGAATACAGCGACAACGAGCGGCCATTCTTTATTCATCTGTGTTATACAGCGCCCCATTATCCGCTACATGCGAAACCGGCTGACATAAAGAAGTATGCGGGTAAATTCAAAATGGGCTGGGATCAGATGCGGAAGGATCGCTGGAAACGTCTACAGGAAATGGGAATTGCCGGAGAGAACTGGTCGCTTTCGGAAGGTGACAGTCGTGCCTATGCCTGGGAGACGGCGAATCAGGAATTTGAAGATCAGCGGATGGCCGTCTATGCAGCGATGATTGACAGTATGGATCAGAATATCGGCCGCATCATGACGACGCTCAAAGAGACGGGGCAACTCGACAATACGCTGGTCCTGTTTCTTTCCGATAATGGGGGCTGCAGTGAAGAACCAGGAGGTCGCAATCCCCAGGAGAGAACTCCCGGGCCGAAAGATGATTACGTCGCCGTCGGCCCTGCCTGGGGTTGGGCTCAGAATTCTCCGTTCCGTCGCTATAAATCGTGGGTGCATGAGGGAGGCATCTCGACTCCAATGATTGCCTGGTGGCCGGGCAAGGTGCCAGCGGGAGCAATCAATCGCAGTCCGGCGCATATCATTGACTTGATGCCCACTTTTCTGGAGATGGCAGGAGCAGAATATCCAAAAACATACCAGGGGCATGAGATTCTACCTGTGGAAGGAACCAGCATCCTTCCTCTCTTACAAGGGGAAGAAAAGACCTTGCACGATTCGCTGGCCTGGTACTGGTCCGGGAATCGGGCGTTAAGACAGGGACCGTGGAAACTGGTATGGGACAAAGGTGTCGGGGAGTGGGAGCTGTACGATATCAGTGCCGACCGGTGTGAAACGAAAAATCTGGCAAAGCAGCAGCCGGAACGGGTGCAGCAGATGTCGAAAGACTGGTTTGCCTGGGCGGAAAAAGTGGAGCTGGGTACGAAGGTCAAGCAGAAATAAGTCGCTTATGGCAGGTCATCATAAGTCAGTGTCGGCAGTCCGATCTGTTGCGCGTGTGCCAGGATTTCTTCGAGTGCCCGCGGCTGTAGATGATGTCCTGGTCCCTTGTCGCTGATGTTGTGGGCATAAAAAACAACGATTTCGCCGCGCTGTTTGGCGTGGTCCATCGCATCTTTAATTTCAGTGAGATAGTCAGGTCGTTTTTCGGTGCCCGCGTAATCGATACCGGTTCCAATCAGACAGCCTCGCCCCGCGATCTGATCAACGGGCGTGAATATCGCTTTCAGATCCCGCATCCGCTGCCCGGCTGACAATCCTGTTCCCCCTCGCAGATGACGAAACGTTTTCAGTAGTGCAGTGTCGATTTCCTCACTGCGGGAGCTGTTGGGATACGCAAAAGCCGTCGGTGGAAAGCCAGCCTCGGTCAGCCGTTTGACGGAAGGATCGATTTCATTTTTCAAATACGCATCCATGCCTTTCGTACGGACGTAGTAGACGGCTTTAATATGATTCACACTATGACTTCCTATGGCATGGCCCGCGTCCTGCAGCTTTTTCAATCCAGCAATATGTGCGGGTTTCAGCAAATAAAAGTGATCGACAAAAAACGTGGCATGCGCGTCATACTTTTTGAAGAGAGGAATCTGCTGGACCCACTGGTCGACATACCGGTCGTCAAAGGTCAGAACTATGCCGGATTTAAATGATTTTTTAATTGTGGCCGGTTTCTCTGCAGCGGGAGCGACCGGTGTGATCAGGAACAGACAGAGCAGGGAGAGAAAAAATCGCATGAGCTAACTTTACATAAAAGAGGATTCACAGAAACTTGAAGAAGTTCCTAACTATTGTTTGTCGACAGTCTTTATTTCAAACAACTTGGGAGAAACTTTAACCACACCCAGGTCATTTTTACCCGGTTTTATCTGAATTTTAATTCGTCCTCGCTCCCAATCTTCTCGGGCTGCCAGATGGCCCACTCGTTCGTGCCAGACACGAAACTCCCATTCTCCGACGGGCAGGTTTTTAATCTGGAATGAGCCGGTTTCATCCGTGATGGACAAATAAGGATGATTCTGAACGAGCAGGTAACTGCTTTCCCAGGGGTGGATATCGCATTTGATCAGCATGGGAAATAGTTCCGCATAGTTAAACGGGATGAGTTTCTTACGATCCCTGTTTTCATGAAGCGAATCAGGCAGGTGATTTTTAAGGGGAAATAAGTGTGTCAGATGCAGATGCGGGGTTTGATTCAGGACCACCAGTTTCTGGTGCGGCTGCCAGAGACCGGCAGCATGCGGTTCGATGTGGTCTCCCTGATGTTGAATCACAACCTGATCCGGCAGCTTCTGATAGTCCGGATGAATCAGCTCCTGTTTGAAACTTCGGTCCTTTAAAAACACAAAGATATTCTTGATGCCCCCCTGTGGTCCGATGATCAATGACTGGTCCTCAGGGATTCTGGGATCCGTTTGTTTGACAGGAGTACCTGTATAGACGAACTTTCCCGACAATGTCCCCCACTCAGCTGCTGCCACGGACTGCCCCCCAAATATGACCAGCCCACTGATCAGCAGGCACCAGGCAAAACACTGTTGAGGACGGTACAAGGTGCTAAACTTTCTCTGATTGAAGGTCGCTATTGAGTTTAAAAATCAAAATTCAGAAGATGACCGAAGACAGTCATCCAATGCATCAACTCTCATGTTAACTGATCACAGGTCTGGTGGGAAATGTAATTCTGATTTGCATGGGCTGTCCCACAGGTTACACTGGCCAGTAACATTTTGTTTTACCAGTCTCTAACTTTTAAATTGCACGAGTTCAACGCATGCAGGATGTAACCCAAATCTTACAGGCTCTGGAAGCAGGCGATGTCGCGGCGACGGATCAGCTGCTGCCAATCGTGTATGCGGAACTGCAGCGACTGGCGCGGCATAAGCTTTCAAACGAACCGCCGGGACAGACACTGACGGCGACGGCACTGGTTCATGAAGCTTATTTGAGACTGGTTGGGGATGTGAGCGAACAGCGATGGGATCATCGGGGGCATTTTTTCTCAGCTGCTGCGGAATCAATGAGGCGGATCCTGATTGAAAACGCCCGCAGAAAAAAACGGTTGAAGCATGGCGGCGAGCATGCGCGGGTCGATCTACCCGAGATCGCAGCACCGGCGCTGGAACGTCCTGACGACCTGCTGGCGCTGGATGAGGCGTTGACTCAGTTTGCGAAAGAGAGTCCGGACAAAGCAGAACTGGTTAAGCTGCGATACTTCGCAGGACTGAGCGAGCAGGAAGCAGCCGAGGTACTGGGGATTTCACGCGCGACTGCAGCGCGACACTGGGCTTATTCGCGTGCGTGGCTGTTTTCTCAAATAAAGTCTGACACTGATCAAACGATTTGATAGTATGTGTTTACGGCGAATTCTACCTGCCCGCCAATAAATCATTTCTGATAGAAACACTTTTTATTTCTGATTTAGTGAGGCGCGCCAGATCTGAAAATCGCATGATTCAATAGAGGGGGAACAAGGAATGTTCCGTAATCAATTCTGAGCCTGATGGGGTCCTCCATCCTGACGAAAAATGAAATCATGTCCGATCCTGCATCCGAAAATCCGGAATTTGAACCGACGCGTGAGAATGTAAATCCACAATCAGTCGAAGGTTTATTTCTGGTCGCGTTAGAAAAAAAGACACCAGCAGAGCGGGCCGCTTTTCTGGAAGAGATGTGCGGCGACAATCGGGAACAACGTCGTCGCGTCGAAGCGCTGCTGCTGGCTTATGATGATGCCGGTAGTTTCCTGGAAAAGTCGCCCGTCGATTCAGGAGAAGTGCAACCTTTTAGTCTGGAATTTCTGACGCCCTCAGCTGACCCGAATCTGCTGGGGACACTCGGTGAATACCAGATCTACAATATTATCGGACAGGGGGGCATGGGAATTGTCTTTCGTGCCCTGGATCCCAAATTGAATCGCATTGTGGCTATTAAAGTCATGTCACCTTTACTGGCGGTGAATCCAAATGCGAAGAAACGGTTTATCAGGGAAGCACAAGCAGCCGCTGCGGTGAGCCATCCCCATATTGTGACGATTCATGCCGTTGATGAAGACAAACTGCCTTACCTCGTAATGGAGTATGTCGTCGGCCAGTCACTGCAGGAGAAGCTCGATAAGGTGGGGTCGCTCAAAGTAACAGAGATCCTGCGGATTGGCAGTCAGATCGCAGAGGGGTTGGCGGCTGCTCACAAACAGGGACTGATCCACCGCGATATCAAACCTGCCAATATTCTGTTGGAAAATGGTGTCGAGCGGGTCAAGATTACTGATTTTGGCCTGGCCCGGGCCGTCGATGACGTCACGATCACCAGGACCGGAGAAGTCTCAGGCACTCCCCAGTATATGTCTCCCGAGCAGGCGACAGGGGATCGGATTGACCAGCGGAGTGATTTATTCAGCCTGGGTGCGGTTCTGTATGCAATGTGTACGGGACGTTCGCCATTTCGTGCCAGTAACCTGGCTGCGGTGGTTCGTCGTGTGTGTGATGATACTCCGCGCCCGATTGCAGATGTCAACGAAGATATTCCGCCCTGGTTGAGCGAAATTATCAACTGTCTGCTCGAAAAACGCCCCGAAGATCGTTTACAGACTGCGAGTGAAGTTGCCGAATTGCTGGGGGCACATCTGGCTCTTGTGCAGCAGCCAGGTGCAGTACCACGGATTGAGAGAAAACCGCCGCAACCACAGCCACAGGAAACAATGGCACCCGACACAGGTACCGTTTCTGTGGATCATCCACAGGGAGAAAATCCATTCACAATGGAGACTGATCTGCGGGTATTTATGCCAGTCGGATACGCCATATTATTTCTGGCGGGGATGATTTTGTTTTCGGAAGCGCATGCTGCATATTCATTTCTGATGACTGCAGCAAGTAGTATCTTCCTGGGGATTTTGATTGCTTTGATAGTTTATGAAGCAGAACACCGTCAGGCTGAACCTTTTTTGTCATTGCGTATGTCTGATGCCCTTTTCATGCCCGCTGCAGCAGCTGGCGGAACGTGGGTGATGCAGATGCTGTTTTATCTGGGGATGATTCCAGATTTTCCGAGAGTTCTGCTCTATATTCTGTTTGCGATTGGGTTCACAATTTATTTTGTGGGGGGATTGCGTAAACGTTATCCTCAGTGGGGGCAGTCACAGCAACAATCAGTAGAGCCTGTCGAAGTGCAGGATAAACAAACAGAGTCGGTCAGGACTGCGACCTCTGTGGTGTTGGAAAGAGGGCAAACACCGGCAAATTACATCATTGCCATTGTGATGGGCCTGGTATTAGGAACGATCATCGGATTGAAGATGATCAGTCCCAGCACTCCCGAATCGAGTATGACTTATGAGACCATGAATAAAATTATGAAATTCACGGGCACGCTCATAGTTATTTTGTCTATAGCCTCAATAGTCTATTGGAATCGAGCAGATAAAAAACCGCTCCCTTTCTTAACATGGTTTCTGTCAATGCTGGCGATGTTTATGACGTTGGCGTTGTCATTTATCACTACCGCAGTCATCCGTTCTGCCCCCCCCGGATCAGAATTTCAATCGGTGCATGCATCGATCCTGGCGGCTTCGGTGTTGGGTGTGCTGGCTGTTGCCGGGTTCGCTATCTGGGGGCAGTGGCAGCATATCGCAAGTCAGGGAGCTGAATATGTCGCGGCAGTGAAACAGAAAGATGCACGTACTCTGACGGGGACCGGCATTGTGATCTGGGTGATGATGGTTCTATTTTACTGGATGTTTACAACAGGAGTCTACCAGCCTGCGTTCCTGGTTCAGGGAGAAAGGTATTTGGTGCCGGTCTTGATCTTTTCCCTGATGGGCGGGCTCTTCGTGACAGCAGGGTTCCTGATGGAACGCAATCGTACACAGGGAACTGTTACGCAACATGAGGAAATAGAGGAGACCTCTGCGTACTCTGTATCGAGGTCGGTTCCCGCGGGAGTCTCCCGGGGATCCTGGGGCGATCGGGCCGCTGTCTGGATTGGGAGCATTATGTTGGTGCTTCCGGTTTTTATCTTGCTCTATGGCAGGTCGACCGGACAGCATTTTGCAGCAAATGTTGAAGAAATGACGCTGGTCAGCGCGTTGTTCTTCGGGCCGATTGGATTCCTGATGCTGGTGTGTGGAATACAGAATCTGGTAGAACCAAAATCGAAAGCATCGAAAATTCTGGATGGGCTGTTTCTATTGGCGTGCGTTATTGCAGGGCCACTGGGGATTTTACTCTATATCGCCCGCTATCTCAAACAGCGTGATAATCCGGTGGCAGGTAACCTTGAGCAATCACCTGTCACTTCCGGCGAAGACCCGTTTGTTCGCGAGCATCGTCGTTCCAACAAACGGGTCATCCTGGGAGTTGTGATTGCCATTGGTCTGTTGTTGGGAGCGATCCTGTCTGTGCAGATCTGGCGGCATCTGAATCAGGTTGAGAAACAATGGGTCCTGATCTGGGGTTTGAGACTGGCAGTGATCTGTGGGATGTTCATCGCCGCGTATTTTATTAAGCGGAAAGCAGCTTCAGCGGCGAGAAATAACCCCTGGAATATCATGGGCTGGGTGGCCGCGGTACTGGCTGGTCTGTTTACACTCACAATGTTGATGCAGGTCGTAAGCGAGCCTGGTAGCGATTGGGTTGAGATTACCTTTGATAAGCAGTATCCAGTGACGCGTATTTCAACTAAACCTGGTGAGGAAATACATGTTGTTTCTCAGCCGGTTTTAGTCAAGTTGTTACCGGGTGAGCATACTTTACAGGTTACTTATAAAGCGTCTGGCAAGACGTTGCGTTTTACAAGAAATGTAAAAAAAATAGCTGGGAAACGACAAAAGATACACTTGGCTCCATTAATTAAGCATTTCGTTAACGACGCCAAAGATAGAAAAATAGAGGAAGCAGAACGTGAGAAGAATATTGGTGCGATCTTAATGAGCGGACAATCGCTCGGCTTGCGGCCCGGTGTATTTCCGGTTGATCCGATGCAGGTGGGCCCGGAAGATGGTCTTTTCGGTTTTGCCGATCGATTCTTTACTCAGAAGCCACAACTGGTGGAACTACCCGCTGGGAAGTATCTCATCCGCGTTTCCAGTAAAAACGCCGGTTGGGAAGTTGAGGGAGGAAATCCAAAATATGATCTGTCTGAGGTCGAAGTGAAGCCGGGGGCGATCGTGGTTCCCGTCACGCTTAAACGGGACTATGCAAAACTGGCTGAGAATCCCCCGGACTGGTCCACAGGAGGGCTGTTCAAGTTTCGCTGGCCTGACTGGAAAATGGGGGGGGCTCAGATATTTACACTTACCGCGCCTCAGGCAAAGGTCGTGCAGGAACTGCTCAAGGCCTATGCCACCAAACAACCGGAAGTCTCTGAGAAGGTCCTCCTGCTAGTGGTCCCGGCAGGCGAGGATGCAGAGTCTTTCCAATCACTGAAAGAATTGTTTAATGACGGACAGCATCCCGCCTGGGATAAATTGATCGTCCCTGGAAAAGAAACAGGTGCCTGGCGACTGGCGGAGCCTCAAATTAATAGGCCATCGACAGGGGATCCGTTTGGAAATGTCAGTAATCAGCCTGCAAAAAAGAGAGCAGCAGGGGGGGCACTCATTCTATCGAAAGAGCCTGGCTTGCAGGTAGAGGTCAATCTAGTGGATGCACCACAGAATCCGGTAGATAAACCCTGGATGATGAAAAAGTCTATGGCGGGCAAATCTATTTTCGAAATGTCCCCCGGCAACTACATGCTGAAAGTCGTCAGTAATACTGCTGGTTGGGTAATCGAAGGACAACCAGTTCAATATGTTGATTCACAGGTCACGGTGAAGTCTGGGGAAATTGTCAGGAAAACGATTCGTCATGATTTCCGGAAACTCTCGGAGCAGCACCCCAACTGGTCCAAGGGAGACAGTTTTAGGTTCCGCTGGCCTGGGCCCAGGAAAGAGACAGGGATGGGGATGGGGGTATATTTGCCTTATACCCTCTCCACGTCTCAGGCGAAGGTGGTGCAACAGTTACTGGCTGCGTTTGCTGCCAGAAAACCAGATGTGGCAGAGTCGGATTTGCTCAAGACAGCGAATTTCCATTTTGAACTCGTACCGTACGCCTCAATAAAAGAAATATTCAGCACAATTCAGTACCCTGCCTGGGATACATTGATTGTTCCCGGGAAATCAGAGGGTACCTGGCGATTAAATGAGCCAATTCTAACCGAAATAAATCTAAAAAATCAGGCCCGTTTCTAAATGACCAGGGTGAGTATACCAAAATGTATTGACAGAAGCAGTATGAATTCATTCTGCAAGTGGAGAACATGAGATGAGAGAGTTTGTCACTACGATTTCTTCTCTGATAATCATTGTGTGCTGCTTCTGCAGTTTTCTGCCATCCGAAGAATCTAATGTAGATCAAAGCAGGCAGGATCAGTTTTCGGGCCCCAGTGGGAAATTCATCCAGGATGATAAACCTGTATCCCGGTCGAAACTGTTCAAAAAAGTTCAGGCAGTGAAGATGAAACAGGGGGTTCTGATGTTTGTGACGCTGGAGGAAGAGGGGGGATTACGAGAACATTATTTTCAGATTCGAGACCGGAACGTAATTCTCTGTAATCTGGGGGACGCGAAGATGCCTCTCGATTCCATCAAGTTTGAAGAAGATGGTGCGAATACCATCATCGTGACGATTCCGCCAATGTACGATGTAGATCTGGTGGAAGCATTGACTTCAATGTGATGAGAATTTCCTGGGGTGTTTTCGTTTATGACAGGCATACTCAGAACGGAAGCAGGTTGGTTTCATCCAGCATGTTCAAGAAGAAGGGGTCGACGGCTTCTGGTTCCATAGGGTTTTCATATTCATAATTCAATTCCCACTCTGGGAGTTTACGAATTCCAGGGGCGAGGGTTTCCTGCATCAGTCCGGTTTCTGAATGTTCGTAATCCAGCAGGTGACCGAGTTCATGCTGAATGACGGTCCAGAGATCGATGCCACCAGCAGCGTCGCTGTCGGGCAGGGCGATCAGGGTCAATTCGCTGGACCAGGTGTATTCACTGTTTCCGGTGGGAGTCGAGTCGATAAACCAGCCATAACCGGCGGCATCGACGTCGATATAAATTGTACTGCCCGCTGCAGTTCCCAGAATATCACCACCAAGGTCGATCACCTGAATGTCGATGTGTTTCAGGGATTTCTGCTGTTCAATGGAAAGAACCGGGCTGTTCATGGTCTGATTGATCACAGTGTCGAATGTGGAGACGACGTCGGACTGCGAAACGGAATCTGCTGTCACAGGTGGTGTGCTCAATGTATCGACGAGCAATAAATCAGACCATGCGTTCGGGTAAGTTTGTGGATATATGACCTCAGTCTGATCCTGTTTACCTTTGTTATAATTCCCTACGAGTGAAATCAGGTCCCTGTAATTTATACGATCATCCTGATTGAAGTCAGAGAACCAGGCGAAACTGGAATCAGACTCGCTGGGGACCGTATTGTACAGACCGACGAAGAGGATCAGGTCGCGATAATTAATAATATCATCGTCATTCAGGTCGAACGGGTTGGCGTAGATTGACGCTCCTGGCGACAAGTCCACGTTTACAGTGACTGGTGTATTTCCACCTAATTCGACATGAGAATTTGTGATCTCAAAGTTCAGATTATAGGGGCCTATGCTATTAGGCTCGGTTTCGAGTGAAACCTGGTCTTCAGAACCAGGTGAGAAACGAACACGAGCGAATAAAACCGGGCTGTCCGCTCCCAGGTGATTTATTGTTGTTTCAGCATAAATTCCTGTAACGGATCCAGTCAGATCATTGATGGAACCAGCCTGATTTTGTGTGAAGCCTTCTCCAAATTCAATTTCTGCAGCAGAGGTGTATGCCGTGTTGTAATTGAAATCTGCACTGACTGAATAGACTCCGTGCTCGATCTGGCTGGTGAGTTCGACCCAGATCTCTACCCAGTAGGTGGACCATTCACTGATGATGCTTTCATTTTCAGGAAGTGTGTCTGCTTCTCCTGTCAGACTGGTACTGGTTGGCTGATTCACCACTCTGAAGTGAATTTCCCCCGCTGTGATAACTTTGTCCTGGATTGTGATCACTGCCTGATCGTCTGCGATTGTGACATCGCGCGCTGTAGTTTGAATATTTTCTAAATCGATCTGGAAGGTTTCATTGATTTCAAAATTATCAGAATTGACGATCGCAATCGTGATAGTCTGTGACAGGTCACCGGGATTGAATGTTAAGGTTCCTGAAACAGCAAGGTAATCATCGGGGTGATATGCGGTCTGATCAGACGTGGAGAAGTCTATGCTGACGGCGGTATCCACAGAGGCATCCAGAGAGACAGTAATCACCGCCGTTCCGGCATTTTCAACAACAGTAATATCATCAATGGAAATCTGAGCCTGATCGTCATCCTGGATTCTCACAACAGCCTGATCATTTGCCAGAGTAATGTCGGCCTCGTTTGCCTGAATGTCAAATAGATTAATCAGAAAGGTTTCATCGGACTCAACCAGATCGGTATTTACCAGGGAGACGGCAATGGTTTTACTCTGCTCTCCGGAATCAAATGTCAGCGTTCCTGAAGTCGTAATAAAGTCGAGCGTGCCAAGTGCAGACTGCTCAGTGGTGGCATAGTTGACAGTGAAAGCGGTTTCAACCGGCTTGCTCAATTCGACGGTCAGTAAGGCCGTGCCTGCGTTTTCATCGACTGAAATATCACTGATGGAAATGCTGGCCTGATCATTATCCTGAATCGTAATCAGTGCCTGTTCGCTGAGGAATTCAACATCATAACCATTTGCCTGGAGATTGGTCAGGTTGAATAAAAATGATTCATCACCTTCCACAAGGTTGTCGTTGAGAATGGGGATCGAAACGTATTTGGTCTGTTGCCCTGCCAGGAATGTCAGGGTACCAGATTTTCCGAAGTAATCTGAAGCATTCAAAGCAGAATCATCGGCAGTGGTATAGTCGAGTGTAATCGTGGACGCGACGGGATGGTCCAGAGTGACCTGGATCAATGCAGACCCGGATGCCTCATTCACTGTGATATTATTGATTGAAACTTTCGCAAAATCATCATTTTCGATTGTCAGGACGGACTGCGAGTCGGCAAGGATGACGTCGGGACTGGCCGTTTGTAAATTGAAGAGATTAATCAGCAGTGTCTCTGTGGTTTCCGTGTAGTTATCATTGGTAATGACGATCGGGATGACCTTGGTGAGCTCACCAGGCGCGAAGGTCAAAGTTCCCGTTGATTGTTCAAAATCAACGGACTGTGTGGCTGACTGACCGACGGTGCTGAAATCAATGGAAACCGGCGTCAGCAGCGGCTTGTCAAGGGAGACTGTCACATACCCAGTGCCGGAATCTTCCTGGATGGTGAGATCACTGATGCGCAGATTGGACTGATCATCGTCCAGAATTGTGATAACGCCGTGGGTGTCAGCAAAGCTGACAGCAGCTGTCCCGGCCTGGAGATTTGACAGGTTGACCAGTAAACGTTCATCCGTTTCCACAAGATCTGAATCAATGATTGAGATGGTAATCAATTTTTCAACTTCAGAAGGAGCAAAAGTCAGAGTTCCCATCTGAGTCACAAAATCCTCAGGGCTGGTCGCGGTGACCTCACTAGTCTGAAAATCGAGGCTGACAGACTGATCAACGGCATGATCCAGAGAAACGGTCAAAGTCGCAGTACCAGCTGCCTCGTTGACTGAAATATCGTTGATGGTTACCTGAGCCTGATCGTCGTCAATGATGGTTACTTCTGCCTGATTGTCAGCAAAGACAATATCGTAGCTTCCGGATTGAATATTACTCCGGTTGACCAGAAACGTTTCGTCCGACTCCACAAGATCTGAATTGATAATGGGAATGGTGATGGTTTTGGACTGTTCCCCTGCATTGAAGATTAATGTACCTGAAACCGCGGTATAATCCTGCTGATCCACAGCGCTGTTGTCAGCAGTAGAGAAGTCAACGCTGAAAGCAGCATCAGCCGGGTTACTCAATACGACGGTGAGTACGGCCGTCCCTGCATCTTCATTGACTGAGATATCACTGATCGAGATACTGGCTTGATCATCATCAAGGATCGTTACTTCAGCATGATCGTTCGCAAAGATAACATTTCTTGCTGCAGCCTGAATATTGTTCAATTGAACCAGGAAGCTTTCAGTCAGTTCCAACAGGTCGGAATCGACAAGAGGAATCGTAATGGTCTTTGACTGTTCGCCAGCGGAAAATGTCAGTGTGCCGGACTGGGAGATATAATCAACCACGGAATTGGCAGATTGATCTAATGTCGTGTAGTCGACTGTGATCGCAGTGTCAACAGGTTGAACCAGCGATACGGTGATGGTTGCGGATCCTGCGTCTTCATCGACAGTCAGATCATCTATTGAGATCTGAGCCTGATCATCATCCTGGATTGTAATTTCTGCCCGATCAATTTCGAATATAATATTCGAACCATTTGATTCGATACTGGTAAGCTTGACGAAAAATGTCTCGTCTGATTCGACCAGATTGTCATTCAAAATTGCGATTGAGATGGATTTTGTCAGATCACCTGGATTAAAGGTCAGCGAACCAGACTGAGAAATATAATCAGGATCGCTGACTGCAGTCACGTTTTCTGATTCAAAGTAGATTGTTACAGGAAACCCGACCGCATATTCAAGTGAAACTGAAATCGTGGCATATTCAGCAGACTCGTCGACTGTCACGTTAGTAATCGATCCCTGTAGCTGATCGTCATCGGAAATCGTGACTTCGGCCTGATCGTCGAATACTACCACGTCAGCCCCATTGGTATTCAGGTTAGTCAGATTGATCAGGAACTTTTCGTCTGTTTCGACCACATCGGAATCGGTGATCGGGATGACAATTGTCTGGACATGTTCCCCTGGGTTGAATGTGATTGTTCCAGCTTGAACGAGATAATCATCAGAACTTGTAGCAGTTTGATCTACAGTGGCGTAATCGATGCTGATCGTTGTGTCGACCATTCGGTCCAGTGAGACCTGAACAGTCGCGGTACCAGCATTCTCGTTCACAGTTAAGTCGCTTATTGAAAGACGAGCTTGATCATCATCCAGAATGGTGACTTCTATCTGTGAAGTGTTCAGGGAGACATTCAATCCACCGCTTTTCAGATTGCCGAATAAAACCAGAAACGATTCGGTTAGTTCTACGAGGTTTGTGTCATCGACAATGGGTATCTGTATGGTTTTTGATTGTTCACCAGCAGCGAACGAGAGTGTCCCGGAAGTTGAAAGATAATCATTGGAGGCAGTCGCGGATGCATCTGCAGTGGCATAATCAACCGTGACTGGCAATGAGACAGGATGATCCAGGGTGACGACAACAGATGCGGTTCCTGTATCTTCATCAACTGTCAGGTCCTCAACGAACAGGTTGGATTCGTCGTCATCTTTAATGGTGATAATACCGGTACTTGTGCCAATCTGGACGTCTGCACCGCTGACCTGAAGATTACTCAGAGTCAAGGCAAAAGTTTCATCTCCTTCAATCTCATTGGTATTGACTAGCGGAATTGCAACGGTTTTGGTCAGCACACCCGGTTCAAAAACAAGCGTTCCACTTGTAGGCGTATAATCACTGGATTCAAGAGCAGAAATATCAGCGGTTGAAAAGTCGACACTGACATTAGTGTCGACTGAATTATCCAGGGTAACATTGACCAAGGCCATTCCGGCGTCTTCGTCGACCGTTACGTTTTCGACGCTAACCTTAGCAAAATCATTGTCAAATATTAAAATTTCCGCTCGATCGAAATAAAAGCGAAAATCACCTGTGTCGTCAGTAAGCTGTACGTAGAATTCTTCATACCCTTCTAATTTATCGTCATCATTAACGTAAATTGTAATGTATTCGAGTTGACTCCCAGCATGAGGATCGCCTGTGAAAGTGATTGAACCGGATTGCTCCTGATAGTCACCATCCGCAGCTGTGGCTGTACCATCTACCGTATGGTAGTAAACTGTTACATCAGAATTTAAAGCGCCCACACCACGATCACTTGATCTGGTGACATAAAGCCGGACTGCCGTTTGTCCGGAAACATTTTCCCTGGTTCCTTGAAACGAGAGTTCAAAACTGACCTCAGATCTATGCGGCTCGAAGATATACAACTGGCCTGCATTTCGAGTCGAATCGGGAGCTTGAGGAGTTCCTATAATGAGTTGCGAATCTGTATAAACTACTGCATAGCCAAAATAGTCATCAGTGTAACCATAATCAGCAAAAATACTTTCTGAGAATGACCAGTAATTCCCCCCTGGTTTTCGATGATAGATGTTAACTATGCCAGTTTCATTTCTATAACCATCACTCAGGATTGAACCAATGGCGATTGAGTTTCCTGATACTGAAATTGAGTTAGCAGATGGATTGTTTCCTATTCCTGGTGTACCAAGATTATAACTGTATTGCCAGGTGCCATCTACATATTCAAAGACATACGCTTTTCTTTGACCCGCATCTCTTGAACCGGAAATGACCCCCAGGATGTCCCCATCAACATCCAGGTCGAATCCGAACAGGTCATCTGTTTCGCCATCTGGAACGCCCAGAGTTTGTTGCAGAGTCCAGACTCCGTTTATATTTCGATAAACAAAAACAGCTCCCTGGTCTACCGTTGAACCTTGGAAATCGGATTTCAGTCCAGAGATAAAGAGAGTGTCATTCTCAAGCTCCACGCTCCAGCCAAATTCGTCTGATGTGTCCATGTTAGGGGCAGTAATAATTTGTGTTTCCGACCATTCTGACCCGGTTCTTGTAAATACATATGCTACACCTGCATCAGCAATATAATAAGGAGCATTGGGGATAGTGGGATTTTTTTCTGCTGCTCCGACGACAATGACATCATTCTCGATAGTGACATCACCACCAAACTTGTCATTAAATCTTCCGTCTGATGCGATGAGTTTATCTTCAAAATTCCAGTCGTTGCCATCCCAGCGATATACATATGCTGTTCCACTTCGGTATTCCCGGCCGTTATCCTGGTACGCACCAATCACAATTGTATCACCATCAATGGCGACACTGCACCCAAATTGATCATTTTCTGCAGCATCAAAGGCTGTCAAAGTTGTCTGATATTCCCAAATGTCATCGAAGTCATTATCAGGAGTATTCTGTCTGTTTCGAAAATAAACATATACAGCACCGGCATCAGTTGCGATCAAATCACTTTCGATTGCACCGACGACCATGAAATCTCCATCGATTGCGATCGCGTTTCCAAAATGATCTCCAATGGTAGCAGACTCAGGGGGGGCGATACGATCTGCCTGATCCAGAACCATAATGTCGTCATCCAGAATCGTTCCCCTACCGATGTTTTTATCGAAAATGACATTTCCATTGTTCGTGGACAAACTAACTTCAAAGTATTCGTCTGTTTCAACTTCACCATCTTGAACAACTTGAATCATGATCGTTTTCGATTGAGAGGTTGACATGGCATCTGCAGAAAACAGGATCGATCCACTTTTGGAGATATAATCATCGCCATAAAGAGTTGCTGTGCTATCTTGTGTTATAAAATCAATTATTAACTCTTGATTGAGATCACCAGGAGTCATGCCGGTACGGGTTACCGTAAATATAAAGTTCGTTTTTATATTCCAGGAATCACCTTCCCATTCACTCACATCATCAACGCTGATCATCGACGTCAGCAGTGTGCGGTCTTCGAGTTCTTCGACAGTAACCGGTCGCCTTTGATGATTCAGGATTGCAGGTTTGCCATATCGGGAACGAACACGGCGTTTGTGCAAGGGGTGATGTGATGGTCGGAGGAAAGATGAAATCGACCTTAACCAATGGGTCAACAGCATGAGCGTCCGGTTCTTTCTGGTTTATTTTCAGTTCAATCAGCTCACTTAGAAGCTCATGAAGCGAAAGACATTACGGTCAAATCAGACAGATGGATAAAATTGCTGATATGGTCCCTACGGATCATGTCAGCATGTGTGGTCTGTTTGTTCATAAGCATACAAAAGAAGACATGTCTTTGCCAGAATATTTATCTTGTCTAACTTAAGAATGAAGAGATATTAATATTAGCGCTGGAAATATCTGGGTTCGATTATCTGCCTCAAAACAGGGGTACTACCTGACCGTCATTATGCTGAATCGCATTCTTAAGTGTTTGAGGGGAAATGCCAGCTGGAATTTTTCTGATCGAACCATCAGCCATGATACAGAGGAATGCGCCCCGGGATGTCTGCCCCAGTACGCTGACTGGATTGGCCTGATTGAAGGGGAGATCGACTGGTTGTGTCCAGGGGACCGCTTTGTCCGGGCCTGCCTGAACGCAGAGGATGACATTTCCCGTACCGTCAACAAAGTTCCGTATTTGTGGCCCTTTACCTCCGGTGAAGGGGGTACCCTCGCCACTGAAGGTCATGATCGAAGTGTAACCTGCTTGATTGACTCCCTCGGTCTGATAGATATCCGGCATCTCATTCAGCAGGGCAGAATTATGGGGGCTGTCCCAGGACTCCTGCAGATTAAAACGTTGATAAAGCTCTTTCTGGCCGAGAAAAGGCAGCATGTGTACGCGCCAGCTGAGCAGTGGTTTTCCATCGACCAGATGCGCATCCGCGGGAGGAAAACGGGTAAATGAATCATGGAAGTTATGAAACGCCAGGCCAATTTTTTTCATGTTATCAATGTCGGAGCCTGCAGATCCGCTTCCGTTACTTCCCGATTTGCCAGCGGACTTGTCTAGTTGTGAATTGACAACCACATCGACTTTGTCCGTGATCGACTTGAAAAGGCCTCCACCTGATTTACTGGAAGAGAACATAAACAACAGGCCGCCGCCAATCAGTACGAATGCCACCGCGCCACCTGCGATCAACAGCTTCTGGTTCGGACCACCAGCTGTTTTTTTTCGGCTTTTGGATTTCGACTTATTTTTTGGTGCGCTGCTTTTGCGACGTCGGGCAGGGGCCTCATATTCCGGTTCTGGTTCTTCCCACTCTTCTGAAAAGTCATTGGCTTCGAGTTCCGGAATGCGCACAGGTGCATCACACTGGCGACATTTGACTTTTTTACCGGCTTTGTCATCACTGACTTTATAGTTCTTACCACACTTTTGGCATTGAAAACTGATTGTCATGGTCGTCTGGGGATCTTTGAGAAAAAATAAAGGAGCTGGGTGGGGATCTGAATCACATCATGGGGATGTTTATTTCTGTTTCGGTAATTCAATGTCGTTGGCTTCAAATAACAGACGACAGGAGTGAACCGCAGCAGACGATTCACTCCCCGTCCGATCTGAGAGAAACGAGAGACATGCCTCGGGGGGATGCTTTCTACGGTTGAACCTCAATGGCATCCCAGTCGATCCGGGTCATGTCTTGTGGGCCCACAAGTTCTTTCCATTGAATCTTGTCCAGATCCTGTTTGATCAGGGAGACGGAACCGTCACCTTTCAGAACGGCAACTGTAGAGGCGGTAGCCCCCAGTTCCTCTTTGGGTTGTGTCAGGCTCAGTCCGCCAGGCTTGGTCCATTCGACAGCTTTATCGGGACCGACTTCGACCACCATAATCGTGTTGGAAGTCCCATCAAGGGTATCTCTTATACGGGCAGGTGTTCCCAGGGGGAACAGGGAAGTCATTCTCATTTTACCTTCGCTGTCCTTTTCAGGTTTGCCCTGAAAAATGCGGAAGCGCGTCTTTGTTGCATTAGCTGGAGTATCCGGGGAGCGGAAGGTCTCAGGCATGTTTTTTGCCAGGAGAGCATTGTGCGGACTGTCCCAGGCTTCACCCAGTTTGAATTGGTTGTACAGATCCTTCTGATCGAGGAAAGGCAGAAGGTGCACCCGCCAGCTTACCTTCAGAAGGCCGTTCTCATCATAGTATTCTGGATGGTCTTCCGGAGAGGGTAAGAACATGCTGTATTCTTCATGGAAGTTGTGCAGCGACAGCCCCAATTGCTTGAGATTTTCTTTCACAGTTTTAAATCGCTCTGCTGTCATCGGCTCACCTGGCTTGACCACCAGTTTTGGATCAATGGGCATTTCTTCCGGAGTCGTAGTTGAAGAAGCTTTTTCCTCAGCAGTATTTTCTGCAGGACTCTCGGCGGCGGCCTGTTTCGCATCCGTTTCCGGGCTTGTGGGGGGATTCTTCTGGCAGCCACCGTTGTTGGTACTGAAGAGGATGGTCAGAAACAGAAGTGGGATGCTGCGTGAAAATTTCATAGATAAGACTCTCATCGAAAAAGTGATTGTTTCGTTTCAGAGATAGAGCAGGCTGCCCGAATCAGACAGAAACTGCTTGCGGTATTATTGGGGACGGTAAGGTTTAAGTTCTGCACCAGTGATCATGCCGTCGTCAGGTTGAATCAGTTTCGATAACGTTGCCGCAGGGATGTTCACGGGCACAGAAGCAAGTGAACCATCAAACATGGCCGCCGGGAAATCTGGCGTGGACAATGCTCCCAGTGCTTTGATCGGATTTGCCGAGTCAAAGGGAAGATCCTCCGGTTTCGTCCAGGGGACCGCTTTGTCCGGGGCAGCGATGACGAATAGAATGGTATTCGAAGATCCGTCAGTAATGTCTCTGAAGCGGGGTCCCGGCCCTCCCGGGAAGGGGGACTTCTCACCGGAAAAAGTCATGATCCGTGTGGTGCCCGGATTACCCTGTGGCCCAAACTGGTAGAAGCCCGGCATTTTCTCCAGCAAGGTCTTGTTGTGAGGACTGTCCCAGGGCTCATCCAGTTTGAACTGCTGGTACAGCGCATCCTGACCCAGTAAGGGGAGCAGGTGCACCCGCCAGCTCAGGAGGGGCTTTCCATCCACCAGTTGCTCGTCGGCAGGCGGAAATCGTTGATACTTATCTGTATAGCGAAAGAAAGCGACGGCGATCATGCGCAACTGTTGTAAAATTTGAATCTGCTTGGGCTTCAATGTCGTATGGATGATTAGAAATTCTCTCCAGTCCATTACTTTGCCATCGTTTGGGTCAATCAGGTCTTTCCATTTGCCTTCATCGATATCCCGCTTGAAACAAAGTGTCGCGCCATCGCTCAGCAGCACGGGGATTCCCCGCGCTGCATTCCCGAATTCTGCTTTAGGATGTTCGCTGTTCAGTCCTCCGGGTCTGGTCCATTCGACTGCTTTATCCGGTCCCGCTTCGACCACCATGACCGTGTTGGATGACCCATCCCGAATGTCGCGAATCCGGGCCGGTTTCCCCTGCGGAAAGATGGTTGTCGGAGACGCGCTGCCTCTGCTGTTTTTTTTCCATTGGCCTTCAAATACACGAAAGCGGGTTTTATCGGAATCGGCGGGGGTGTCCGGAGAGCGGTAGATATCGGGCATGCGTTTCACCAGGGGAGCATTGTGGGGGCTGTTCCAGGCTTCATCCAGTTTGAACTGTTCGTACAGCGGCTTCTGGCCCAGATAAGGCAGGATATGCACTCGCCAGCTCACTTTCAGCTGACCATTTTCGTCGTAGTATTCAGGATGTTTTTCCGTCGAGGGTAAGAAAGCCCCGTGCTCATCATGCGAGTTATGCAGGCCCAGGCCAAGGCCTTTGAGTTTAGCTTTGACCGCCTGATAACGCTCTACCGTCATCGGTTTGCCGGGTGTGATGACCATCTTGGGATCAATGGTTTTTGTTTCAGTTTCGGCTGGTTGCTTGCTGATAACGTTGCTTGTCTGAACTGCCGGCTCAGAGGTTTGCCCTGTTGCAGAAGTTTGTCCGCTTTCAGCCTCGGCTTGTGACTGTTGAGACACCGCGTTTCGATCAGTCTCTTCTTGTGGGTTCTGCCGACAGGAGAAACAGAGACAGAGCAGCAGTACTGTGCTGCAGGCGAGTGGAAAGCGATAGGCTGACATGGATAGAACTTCCGGTAGACACAGTATTCTGCTGGATTCGGCGCGCAATGAACCCGTTAAATCTTCATTCTGAATTTTGTGCCTGCCTTCGTTCTGAGGTCACCAGTATGGTAGGATCAGAGAGAAGTTCTATAAGTCTATCCATCTGTATCGTTTGGGGCAAGTTATTTCACTGCAATCAGACAAACGGTGGCACAATTGTGATGATTTCGGTCCGGGAGGAAATAAACAGCGATTTGCGAGCATTTCAGCCCCAATCAAGACATGGTTTCGAATGAATCACTGATAACAGATGCAATCTGTCAGCAGGCAATATATCATCGGGAACAGGCTCTCTGAAAATCTTACACCTTTGATCATCAATAGAAATAGACTCCATGAATCGCCACGATCAATCTCGTCGTTCGTTCCTGAAATCGTCCCTCGCCATGACAGGTACATTGCCCCTCATTACTGGCCTGGCTCACGCAGAATCAAAGTCGGCAGACAAGCCACTGATGGCCTATGTCGGCACGTTCAGTTCTCCCCTGCAGGATGTACTAGACACTCAAGTCGATCTGCCACCCGGCAATGGACGGGGCATTCATCTCTTCAAGATCGATCGTAAGACCGGAGCGATGACTCCCGCCGGCATCCAGCGGATGGGAACCAGTCCCAGTTGTCTGGCGGTCAACGCAAGCGGCACGCGTCTTTATTCCACGAACGAAACTGATCGAGTGGGGAAAGAGAAACACGGTTCCGTTTCCGCTTTTTCCATTAACAGCGAAGACGGATCGCTGACCCCACTCAACAAGGTCAACTCGGGGGGAGACGGACCTACCTATGTGAGCATTCATCCTTCTGGAAAATATCTGTTGATCGCGAATTATTTTGGTGGATCGGTCTCCGTGCTTCCCATACTCGATGATGGATCACTTGGCGAAGCCACTGACGTCAAAAACGATGCCGGAAAGATTGGTCCCACCACCGCTGAAAATGCACCGGAAGGCAGCTTTGCCTTCAGCGGTCACGATCACACGCACGCACACATGATTCAGGCCGATCCATCCGGTCGGTTTGTACTGCACGTCGATCTGGGGCTGGACAAAATCTATATCTGGAAGTTCGATGAGAAAACGGGAAAACTGACCCCGAACGATCCGCCTGCGATCTCTCTGCCTCCCGGCGATGGTCCCAGGCACTTCCACTTCCATCCCAATGGGCGCTGGTTCTATTCCATTCAGGAAGAGGGTTCGACCCTGGTCTTGTTCGATTATGACTCGAAAGCAGGAACGCTGACGGCACGACAGACTGTTTCAACTCTGCCAGTCGGTTTTAAAGGCAGCAACTTCTGCTCCGAAATTCTGGTTTCAGATGACGGTAAGTTTGTTTATGCAGGCAATCGGCTGCATGACAGCATTGGCATCTTCGCAGTCGGCCCACAGGGCGAATTGACCTGGGTGGCCGATGAATGGACCCGCGGCAATTATCCCCGCAGCTTCAGTTTTGATCCCACAGGAGAATTCCTGTACTGCGGCAATCAGCGAGCAGACAACATCGCCATTTTCAAGGTAGACAGAGTCACGGGGAAATTGACGTTCACCGGTCAGTATGCCGCCGTGGGTAACCCCTCGCATATCGTTTTTCTGGATCTGGCTAAAAAGTAATAGCTGATACAGACATCGGTTGAGCCTCAGCAAGGACCAGTCTCAAAAGCAAAAACCCGACGGGAAAGGCTTTCACGCCATTTCCTGTCGGGTTTTTACAAGTACCGGAGGGGGGACTTGAACCCCCACGAGGTTTACCCTCACTGGATTTTGAATCCAGCGCGTCTGCCGATTCCGCCACTCCGGCCTGAGATTAAGATTATATAGTCTAACGCTTTAAGGAATTCAATGGAAACAGGCTAAAATATCACATTCCCTGATTGGTCAGGCAATCGAATGCTGATTTTATGTCGTCCGTTTCGTGTTTCAGGCGGCTTCGATGGCAGCGGTAGAAAGCGGGAACTTCAGTGTGAATGCGGTTCCTTTACCGACGGCACTTTCTACACGAATCCGGCCGTGATGCGCTTCCATGACTTCTTTCGCCAGAGAAAGACCCAGTCCGGTTCCTCCCTGACCATTTTCATCCGCTTCTTTGGTGGTGTAGAACTGATCAAAGATATGATGCAGTTGCTCTGACGGGATGCCTGCTCCACTGTCACGAACAATGACTTCTGCCATATTGGCTTCCGCGTTCAGTCGAACCGCCAGATCAAGTCGACCTCCGGTAGGCATGGCCTGTCGTGCATTGACGATCAGATTGACAAGCACCTGCTGAATCTGGTTCGGATTGAGACTAACCTCTGGCTGGGCCTCGAAATGAGTGTGCAGATTGACACGGTTCATCGAGAGATCTTTTTCGACCAGGGCAATCACACTTTTCACCAGTACGACCAGATCAACTGGTTCCTGACGGCTGTCACTGCCGCGGGCATAGGAAAGCATCCCGGTCGTGATTTTTGCAGCACGCTGACCGGCAGACAGGATTTTGTTAAATGCTTTCTCGCGGCGTTCTTCTTCTTTGTGACGCAAACCCAGTTTGGCGTAATTGATTACGGTGGTCAGGATGTTATTGAACTCGTGAGTAATTGAAGACGCCAGAGCGCCGACAGAACTCATTTTCTGAGCATGAATCAACTGCTTCTGATAGTCTTCAATTTGGGTTTCCAGCTCTTTAACCCGTTGTTCCAGTGATTCGATGGTTTGATTTGACATGAGCCGCTTGCATCCTTGCCTGGCGATTGAATGATTTATAGAAAACAGCGACTTGCCACTGATTCTGGAATTTTTACTTATAGTTTACATATCGGCGTCTTGGATACAGGACTCCAGATCGTCACAGTAGACGCGTCTAATGCGATTGGAGAAATAGTCAGCAGGATCCTGTTGCCGAGAATAGGTGGTATTGTGTGAATGGGTGGTATGGGGTCTGGTGCGGGAAAACCTGCGTTCGTCGCACCCTGAATCATGCCAGGTCTTTATTTGGGTTGGACTTTAAAATGCAATAATGATCCGCGTTTCTCAATATTGTTGTAAGTCATTAAAATGGAATAGGATCGAGAATAAGGATCAAGCAGAACAGCACAAAAGATCTGCTTCGGTTGAAGCGAGTTTCAATTGTGTTTCTGCCAGTGGTTTCAGCCGGGAAACTGGAATTATCAGACTGATTATGTCTATCAATATGCAAACAGGTCCAGGTGTAACACTTTGCGAAAGTTTCCCAGATTACCAACAAAGAGGGGACAGGTTTCGATGAAAGTGTGTGTCCGGACGATTGAAGAATTCATGTCCGACAGACTAAGCAACAGGGGACTGCGTCAGCTGATGTCTCTTCTACAGTCGCTTGATTCAGTCCCTGAACTGCAGTCAATTGTGAGCAGACTATGCGGCGATGCGCTCTTCTGCAGGTCCCTGGTCGTCTTGTTGATCCTGGATCTGTTTTTTGCGTGCAGCTGTCTGGATCCGGTAGGCAATTTCTTTAGCGATGGCCTGGTTAAAGGCAATCTGAAACTGATGAAAAGAAAACTGTGCGGCACAACACCAGCCAATTACGGGCTGGCAACGCTGAGGTCTGAGTTCCAGTTCACGGATTGAACTGGCAAGAGACACAACCGCTTGCTCTTCAAAATAAATTCCACTCCCCAGTCCATTCTGTTCGAAACAGACGACTGAACGGGCTGCTTCGCAGTCCGAGTAGATTACGACAGGAGTACCACAACTTTGTGCCTCAATGGCTGAAAGGTCGAAATCAACTTCACGGGGACAAATCACGGCAGAGCAGAGGCGGTATTGATCCCGCAGTTGCTGATCATCCAGTGGGCCCAGAAGTTCAATCAGGGGATGATCCTGCAGATCCTGTGGGAGTTGCTCAGCACTGATTCCTGCAATCGAGAGGCTTCGCCCCAATTCCTGACAGGCATTCACGGCAAGTTGATCAGATGCGGTCCACTGGCCATCAACAACCAGCAGGTAAAACTCCGTTCTCTGGTCGAATCCGGAGCAGAAGAAATCGGTGTCCACAGGTGGTTTGACGAACGATGTGAATCGATCCCGATTCTGATTCTGAAGGGTCTTTGTAGGAACGACAAATTCCACTTCCGTCAAACTGTTGATGAGCTGCTGATTCAGAGGGGCATGATTACTGGAACGGGGTTCCAGATAACACATGTGTAACTGGTGTTCCTGGCATTTGATAGAAGCGGCTGCTTCCAGGCTGGTACTGATGATCAGATCAGAGTCAACAGTGTTGATCTCGCGCGCAGGGGAAAACCCTGTTCCGAAGCGGGCTATCGTAGATGAGTGAGGCCAGATTTGATTCAGTGCTTCCCAAATACAGTACTCGATGCGAGTATGTGATACGCCGGTATGCACTAATGTGACACTCATTATGTTTCCTCCTTGAAACGTTGATGAGCCAGTATGGATTTCTCTCGCGATCAGACCAGCAGTGCGCTTGCCGGTAATTCGATATCGAATGATAAGATAGGAAGTCTGAAGGATGGGCTTTCAACCATCGCACCTTCGCCGATGATCTTGACAAATCTTAATATTCTGGTCAATGCGAATTTGTTCAGAAACAGTCGTCCGCTGCCATGCAGTAAAAAATAGAATGATAACTTTCTTTATTTTTTACTGCTGACCGCGGGGGTCTCAGCATTGATCAGCGGTTCAGATACTTGTGTTGATTGCTTATGAATCGCGTCAAAATCAGGAATAGTAACTCCCTGTTCCGCCTGATGGATCAGGGCGGCCATCTCCCAGGCAGTGACATAGTAATACTTCCACTCGGGGTGCCGTTCGGCTTCTGCACGGAGTTCTGTATGAAAAGCTTCTGTTTCCGGCCCCAGCAGGGTGTCGATATTGCCAGGCTTGGCACCATGGGTATGGAGTTTAATAAAAGTCCAGTCGGGGCGCCCGGTGACGTGGACATCTGCGGCCAGCCAGTGATGTAATCGATTAATCGTGCCGGGACGTCCCGCGTGCAGATCCGAATTTTCGATTCGTGGCACCAGACCCCATTTGCGTTGACTCCAGTCGAGTCTTAACGGTCCCTGGATCATCAGCAGACTGTCTGAATCAGGTGAGTGACCTACCTGGGTATGAACTCCCTGGTTCTGTGATTTCCGTTCTCCCGGGCGGTTTTTTGCGTAATAGATGCTGTTGATGATTTCGGTCTGAGTATTACTGGGGGCGGAGGGCATGGTCAGGTCGGCATAACAGCCGGTTTCCAGCAGGATTTCAATCTCATTGTCGACGCCACACCAGCGACCATCGGGACGCGAGTTGCAAAGTGCCCAGTTACCGTGGATAAAACTGTAGAGAATCTCTCCCGTCTGGGGATCTTTTCTCAGTAGACCATGCCGGTCGAAGAGGGTCTGGCGAAACTCGTTCATTTTCTGTCGCAGGCCGTCTGCTGTGTCATGGTCATGATGTAAATGAATTTCCACATCACCGTATCCCTGTTTACAGAGGGACGCGAGACGATCCAGGTACTCAGGCGCATACTGGTCTTGAGGGTAGAAGAATGTATGTTGTGGCACTTGTCCCCGCGAATCGCTGAACCGGGAAAATCGAGCCGGGTATTCTTCACACCAGCGATCGACGCGGGCAATCGCCTCTGATTTCGTGGGGTTACCCCATTCCGGTTCAAAGTGGTCACAGACCGCAATGAAAATATGTCGGGGTTGTTCCGGGCTGAAGGAGAGTTTCGGATCTCGCTTCTTTGAAAGCAGGTAAGCGGGGAGCCAGTACTGCATGTTCCGGGCCCGGATGGCAAAACAGAATGCGCCAGCCAGACCTATCAATAAGGTGACACTAATCATAATACAGGTAAATAGAAACGGGGACATGTTGCTTCAGCTTTTTGTAAAGGGGAGGGTATCAGCAGTCGTCGACTCCACGTCACTGACGACAGGATCTGTTTCCGGAATATGGTGATCATTCACCGGAACCGAAACAGGCTGACTGCGTTCGGTACGTTCCCAGATGCCACTTTGCCTGGTAAAGAGCCAGCGGTACAGGCCGATCCCTAAGGCCAGATTCATCTGAACGAACATGCCGGGAACGCGACAGAGTTTTAACAGGCGACTGCTGCCATTCAGCTTCATACCAATGAAAGCAGAAATATAAAACAGTATCTGCAGCGACAGTGTTGCCTGATACAGTGGTTGATTTAATAAAAACAGGTTACTTAAGAAGGCCAGCGCCATAAAAACTGGACAGAACCAGCGCAGCAGTTTGTGAGACCAGAAGGCGAAGGCGATTGAACCATAGCGGGGATGCAGCAGACCTTTGAGATGCTTCAGGCTCTGAAAGGCCCCGGTACCAATACGAATACGACGTTTGAATTCGGCCTGGACGGAAGTTGCTGATTCCTCGACCGCGAAGGCACTCTCATCGTAGATGAGGCGTTGTCCTGCCAGGTGGACCCGCATGCCGATCAGAAAATCGTCAATGATCGTATCGGCTGGAACAGGCTGATAAAGCGATTTTTTCAATGCATAGATCGCACCATTCACACCCAGGACTGCACCGAGACGGGTTTCACAATGTTTGAGGAAATTCTCATACTTCCAATACAGTCCGTCTACGTTTTTCCCGGTTTCTACATCTTCGAGGATAAGTTGCCCGCAGACGCAGCCAGTTGATTCGTCCTGGAAATGCCTGACGAGTTGTCGGATGCACTGTGGATCCATGTTGGTGTTCGCATCGGAAAAAACAAGAATCTCTCCCGAAGCCAGGGGAACACAGTCATTCAGTACCGACGCTTTCCCGCGACGTTGTTCAAACTGAATCAGTCGTATCTGATCATCGCCGTACGAGTCGACAAGCTCTCCAGTCAGGTCTTCATTTCCATCGCAGCCAATCAGGATTTCCAGTTTTGATGTTGGATAATCGAGTCTGGCAAGGTTGTTGAGGCGTTCGAGGATCACTGCTTCTTCACGATACGCGGCGATGATGATCGATACCTTCGGCAGAGAATTCGTATCGAGTGGTTCCCGTTCCTCTGTGTCTTGTTGCCTGGATTTATTACGTGCCAGCAGCCAGATTACCAGGGGGTAACCGAAATAGGAAAAACCGATCAGAAACAGAGAGGTCCAGAACAGGCTGGCGATCAGAACGGGATTCATGTGGATGATCCTTTCTGGAACTGTTTATAGGGTAATTCAGCCTGGTTCACTTCAATCTGTTTTATCGGCTGACTTTCATTATGAGTTTTGATCACTCGCGCCGGAATCCCGCCGACGGTTGTGTGTGAATCAACGTTCTTAACGACCACCGCATTGGCACCGACTTTGGAATGTGATCCTACGTGGATTCCGCCAATGATTTTAGCACCGGCGCCAATGAAAATATCCGAACCGAGCTCGGGGGAAGTGTTGCGTTCTGCACCGATCGTCACCTGATGTTCGATTTTGATGTCGTCACCGGCTTTGACAGAACCGTTGATTACTATCCCCTGGCTGTGGATGATCACAAACCGTCTGCCAAAACTGGCGCCCCGTCCAATGATACACTGGCAGAAAATGGCATTACACTTATTGAAAATCATGGAAAGCGGAAACAGTTTCCAGGTATCAGACCATTGCATCAGTCGATACCACAGCATTGCCATCGTGCCGTCTGTCAGGCAGGTCTTCAGCAGGCTGCGGTAGGTGATGCTCCCGTAGCACCATTCTGATTTCGCTTGCAGGTCTTCCCAGAACTTCATATTCAGCTCACTTCTTATTGAATGTATTGGTAGTGCGCGCTCTCTTGGATCAGACGGTATTGTTTACCAGTTGATTCAACAGGTCTGCCAGTTGCCCCGCCTGGTATTCCCGCTTGAACTGATCTATCTGTTCCGGTTGAGAGATGCAGGCATCATGTGTTTCTGTGAGTCGTTCTGTTAACCAGGTTGCCATGCCGGCAATATTGTCTGCACGGAAATTGGATGCGGGCCAGAAACTGCCAAGGATCTCTGCGGTTTCACCTGCAGGAGTAATCGACAATATTTCCCGTTGAATCGCCAGGTATTCGAACAGTTTGGCGGGAGCAACCCGGTCGGCACCTTCGACATCACTGAGCAACAGGCACAGGGCGTCAGCGTTTGCCATTTTTTTCAAAGCTTCATGATGCGCACAGTATTCTTCAGTAAGCAAAGTGCATGCAGTCTGTCTGATCCGTTCGAGTAGTGCCTGTTGTTCCGGTGTTTTTCTGCCAATGAACTGCAGTTCCAGATTTTTCAGGATCTCAGGCTGTGATTGATGAACGGCTTCGATTGCGTGAATGAGTGGTTCGACCGTTGTCAGATTCCAAAGTGTTCCTGTATAGACGATCCGGAATCGTTTCTGCGCTGCAGGGTGATGTGTTTTCTGCAGAGGCTGATCCAGATGATCAAAGTCATCCATGTCGAAGCCGTTGTAGATGCATCTGGCAACGGCGTCAGTTCCGAACTGGTGTGCGCGGTCAAGCAGCCTTTGAGTGCTGGCTTTGGTTGTCGCAACGATGGCATCCGCCTGCTGCATGACCGATTTCTGTAAGCGGGTCTGGATCAGATGTGAAATTCGGTCCTGTTGATGATTTTCCAGGTACTTGCTGCTCAGGTCCCATTCGTCCCTGAAATCGACGATCAGAGGCAGCCCCGAGATGCGTTTCAGTTTGCTGGCGAGAATCAGATTGGAGTAGGGGGGCGCCGTCGCCAGTATGGCATCGTGAGGCATTTCGTTCAGCAGTTTTTTTCCCGCTTTGAGTGCATTGGGGTACCAGAGGATTTGAGAATCGGGTTGAAGTAATAACCCTGCAGCTGATCTGGCGATCTTACGGCAGCCAGACTTCATAGATGACAGCAGACTGGTTGACTGATGATGCTGTTTTTTGCTGGCCATGTTCTGTTTGAGAGAGTAATCTGGTTCCCAGGTTCGGGCTTTGACCAGATTTGTTTCTTCCGGAATATCGACCAGCAGACTGTTGTCGAATACAGGGACAGAGGGGTTGGCTGCCATCAGCACACTCACGTCCCAGCCGAATTGACGCAGGTATTTGACGAATTTTACCGGACGTTGTACGCCCGCACCGCCGACCGGTGGAAAGTGATAGCTGACCAGCAGCAGTCGTTTTCGCGTCCCTTCCGAAGATATATGATCCCGGGAGTCAGAGGATTCTGTTGGACGAGAGATAATCGTGGACATGGTGTCGTGGTTCCTTCAATATTATAAATCAGGCGCAGGCCTGCTGTGTTCGCGTTGAGTGCTGTGTTTTATTTTCAATCCAATGACTGACTGTGTGAGACTGAAGGCGGGTGTGCTGGCATTCAGAGAGCTGGCGGACTGCTTCAATCGCGTAGGGATGGTTGTCATGCATCAGGCAGAAATTTCCAGAAACGGGATGATAGTTCTGACACCAGTCGATCATTTCAGACTGGTCATTCATCAGATAATCGCGAGGATCGATGTCCCAGAGCACCACCGTGCGTCGTTGCCGCCAGAGTCCCAGCAGTTTACCGAGGTTCAGTTTGCCTTTCGGCGGTCGTACCAGCTTCACTTTTTTGCCTGTGAGCTGCTCCAGTATCTGATCGGTCTGCTCAATTTCTTCAAGAAAGTTGCGGGTGGATGTTTGTGCCGGTTCGGAATGTGTCAATGTATGGTTTCCGAGTTCATGACCTTCCTGGACGATTCGTTCAATCAGATGAGGATATTGCCGGGCTTTTTCACCGATGACAAAAAACGTGGCCTGTTGCTGATATTTCTGTAATACGTCCAGCAGAAGTGGCGTGTGTTCCGGGTGGGGGCCATCATCAAAAGTGAAGGCTATCTCTTTGAGTGGCCCGGTGTCAGCAGTGCAGCAGTTGGCATGAGCTTCCGAGTCGATGTGGCTGACAGCGCCATGCACCAGATACAGTTTCGGCGGAATCACTGCGGGAATCGCTTTCTTGACGAATTGACGAATGATATTCATGGCGGCTGTTTTCAGGTCTGTTGTTTTGTTTTTTTGTCTTTTCGCTGATAAGACGATCGTGTTTTCTGTTGTCCGGTCAGGCCAGCTGTATAACGTGTACTGCAGTCAGACAGAATCTGGCTGATCTGTAATGACGACTCCTGCCATGACATCGGTTCAAAACTCCGCCGATCAGCAGGAGTCGTTGATTCCAGCATTTCAGCGAGAGCCACAGCCAGTTCACTTGAATTGTCAGCTGTCACCAGTCGATCACAGGTGGGATCTGCAATTTCGGGAATTCCACCCACACGACTGGCAACAAATGGTTTCCCGCAGGAAATGGCTTCCAGGAGAACGTTGGGAATCCCTTCAGACAGGCTGGGTAATGCGATAACGTCAGCTGCACGATACCAGTCCACCAGCCGATGTTGCTGTTGTGATCCCTTTAACTGGAAGAATTCTCCCAATCCGGTTTGTTCTGTTTTTTGTAATAAAGCTGATTCCAGAGAACCATCACCTAAAACATAGCACGTAAAACGAGTGCCCACTTTACTTATTTTCTCGCAGGCCTGCAGGAGAACAGAGTGTCCCTTGACCGGTTCCAGGCGTCCGACGCTGACTATGATTTTTCGTTCCAGGGGAAGTCCCAGTCGTTCGCGGGCGGCTCGCTGATCCCCGGGACTGAACAGGTCCCGATTAACACCGCGGTAGACGGTATGAATTTTCTCCGGATGTACATACAGGTTTTTCACCGCATTCTGGATATCATTGCTGACAGTAATTACGCCATCTGCCTGCTGGAGCACGTTTTGAATGACACGTTTTCGATTCCGATTTTGTGTGAGCAGCAGCACATCACTGCCTCCGGTCATAACGACGACGGGAATTCCATGTTCTTGAGCCGCTTTGACGGCAACTTCTCCATCAGGGTGTAACCAGTAGGACAGGATGATGTCAGGCTGGAAACGGGAGATGGTTCGCTGCAGGCACTGGTGGAGAGACCATGACAGAAACTGTCCATAATGCTGGTGAAGTATCTTCGGAGGGTAGTAGAATCGCGGATATTCCACGCTGAGCTGGCTCAAGTATTCAACGGGCATCCAGTTCCGATCCATCCGTGATTTGTTTTTGAGTCTATGCGAAATCTCATCAATCCAGGAGACCGGTGTGATGACATGTACGCGGTGTGTCTGCGACAGGGATTCAATCATCGATTTGTTGAACGTACCTTTCCCGGGATGCAACGGGTTAGGAAACACGTTTGAAAGAAACAGGATTTTCATGGCAGGCCTGACCTCAGTAGTTAATTCTTCGTGGTGTTTTCGCTTTTTCATCAGCGGCTGCCCAGCTTTCGATACCGTACCAGATGACGCAACGCGGTATACAAGCCGGTCCTTTTCAGGACCTTTCTGGACAACTGGTCAATCCAGCAGGATGCTTTCAGATAACTGAGTAGACTTTTATTTCTTAAAGATGATGGAAACAGCAATACGGAGCGACTCTGCGTTATTTCAGAGCTGTAGCGTTGCTTGTATTCCGCATCACCGATTCCAAAATCGAAAGTGCGAGGAGTGTCATACGTAATCAGGTCCTCAAGGATCAGCAGCAGTAAGGTTTCCCCGGGGGAGATACTGGCATAGTCCAGATCAAATCCAAATTCCCGATCATGGTAAATTCCTTGGTGTTGAATACCGATTTTGAATGCGACTGGCTGGTCCTGATCCATCAGAAGATAGGAACGTAATGAGTCGTTGATCGCAAAAAACAGCAGTTCTTCGATTTCTTTTGCACTGTTTTTTACTCGCAGCCCCAGACGCTGAGTCTGCCAGGTATTCTTTGATATTTGGTGTGCTGCATCAAGGAAATCAGCGACCTGGTCCGGACGCGTAATACGGACCAGTTTCAAATGAGAATTATCTCGTATTAATTTGCGATGTTTTCGTCGCGATTTGGAACGAAACTGGTTCCAGTAATCCAGTGGGATTTCCGGAAACTGAATCAGACAGCGTGATTGAAAACCTGTATGGGAATAGGTTAAGCAATGAGAAGACAGTTGAATCAGTGATTGATTGAGTGGTTCATCAATCAGAATATCTTCTAACAGCAGATATCTGCCTGCAGTTTGACCACAGAATGATAGAGTCGCTTCCAGGATGAAATTCTGAAAGCCGTGATCGTACTGATAGTCTTTCGCAATCAGAAATCGTTTGCCAGACAGGAAGTAGCCGTGTAATTGTCTGGCAGGACCGAGCCCCCGCAGTTTTTTAGTACTGATTGATTTCGGGAGAAGAATTCCTGCTGCCACAGGTTTGTTTCCCTGTCGACACAAAATCAGGTGGCCGTTTACTGCAGACTGATTCTTCTGCAGCAGGGAAGAAATGCTTAGAATGTGATCGGGGTGCTGTTCGAGATCGGAATGGGGATCGTTCTGAAACAATTCCCTCCAGTTCTGATACGGTTCAGATACGGTTGTGAACTGTTCGGGATTCAGAGGATAGCTGCGAATCTGCAGTGATTCAAATCCATTCTGATCCTGTTCTGGCTGAATGGTCCAGCAGGCAGTATCTTTTTTCGGAATAAAGTTTGTCTGCATAACAATTAACTTTTAAAGGAAGGTTTTAAAATATCGAGATACAGGTTTTCATAATCTTTGATCATGGTCCGGATATTAAAGTGCTGTTCCACTCGCGCACGAGCGCGTAAACCGATTTCAGCCCACTGACACTGATTCTGGCACATTTGAATCATCGCCGAAGCCAGAAAACCGGGGTTTGCGGAAGGGACCAGTAATCCTGTTGCCGGTTGTTGTACGATTTCAGGATTTCCACCCACCTGTGTCGCAACGATAGGCAAACCGACGGACATGGCTTCCAGGAGGGTGAGAGAAATTCCTTCTGTCAGTGATGAGGAGACATAGAAACCCGCTTGTGTGAGTAATTGAGGGACATCACTGCGTTCTCCCAGAAATTCAACGTGCGAATTTAGATGCAACTCTGTAGTGAGATATTCGAGTCTGGTTCGTTCGGGGCCGTCCCCCACGATGAGGAGTCGAAATTCCGGAATCTCCTGCACGACCTGCTGAACAGCATGCAGCATGGTCACAATATCTTTTTCGGGTGAGAGACGTGAAACGGTAATCGCGGTCAGTTTCTGTGCAGAGCCGGTAAAAACAAACCGGTCGACATCGATACCGTTCCAGATACGGGTTACTTTAGTGTCGTCCAGCCAGCCGATTTTCTTACAACGTTGCCCGGTATCATCCGAAACAGGAACAACGCGGTCAGCAAATCGACTGGCCATGGCAAATTGCATGCGCTCACTGAACGTCTCTCCAAACCGTCTGCCGTGCCGGGTTTGAATTGTCACCGGGATCCGGGAACGATAAGCAGCCAGGCTGCCATAAAAGTGCGGGTAGGCATTGTGAGTATGCAACAGGTCATAGTTCCTCTGGTTCAGGAAGTCAGATAACTGCCTGATCTTTGCAAGTTTTCCGCGCGCCGTCAGCGGGAACTGGAAGACCGGACAGCCGATCTGTTGAATTTCTTCGGCAGGGGCACCGGTTTCACCCAGCGCAACGAATTCCAGTTCAAACTGTTCCCTGTTGTGGTAACGGGCAAAATCAACCAGCAGACGTTCCAGGCCCCCCGTGCAGAGCGTCAGACTCAAGTGGCAGACGCGCAGCCGTTTTCCTGCAGACGAATTCTGATTCGCGACGTTCTCTGCGTTAATTGCTTCGATTGTACTCATCGTGCTTTATCCATTGAGTCAAATTATTACTGATCTGATTTGCGAATCAGGTTCATGGTCTGTTTGATTTTTCGTAATGCATTGAGTGCGGTAAACTTCCAGCGGGGACGCTGAATCTGAGCCCAGGTCAGGTAGCTGTGGTGTGTACTCATTTTCTGTTTGTGGTGACTGTTGCCTGCGAGAAAGTCGTATGCGTCGAACCCGCGCTGGAAACATTCTTCGATACACAGGTAATCAGTGATCACTCCCGGGCTGAGTTTGCCCTGATATTCCGCAGAGCCTCCCTGGTAGCAGAGCACACGATTGCGATCGATCAGAACCTGGACACATCCAATGACTGCGTCGTCAATCTTGACGCGAAAAAGTCCCATTTGTCCGGTGGGAATCAGTTTCTGGATTAATGCCTCATGAAATCGGGTAAATCGTTCGCTGGCATACGAGCCGGGCTGACCTTCTTTCTGCCAGCGGGTCTGATGCAGCGTGACTAAATCAGAGAAGATGGATTCCGCCTGTTCAATCGTTTCTGCCCATTCGGTCGTCAGATTTCCATAGGTCTTCATATTCTTGCGCAGGTTTTTGCGGGTGGAATAGCCGAAACCGGAAATCACTTCCCGTTCTTCATCGCGAATCAATTGCAGGTCGAAATAACGGCTTTCAATTTTGCGAACCGAGATCTCTGGAAATGAGAGATCCCAGTTTTCGAGCTCGATACTGTCAAAACCGTCAAAATTAAGGGAATCCCAGGTCGGGTGATCGGACAGTAATTCAAGCAGCGCCTTCATGAACGCGGACTGGTCGGCGGGTTGAATCAACAGTGAATTGTATTCCACACAGACACTGTCAGCCGCCGGTTCACCAGCGGTTCCCAGGTGCAGGGTTTTGATGGGAAGCGGGCCGTCAAACTGTTCTACACCTTCTGTTAAGAGGCAGATACCACAGGGGATCTGATCCCGAGAGGCAACCACAAAAGAATACGGCACTAAATCGCCATATTGCTCAATCCAGGTTGAAGTCCAGACTGAGGAACACATCAGAGGAACATCTTCAAATTGTGCTTCCAGCGTTTGCCAGATCTGCAGACAGTCCTGTGTCTGGTCTCTTTCACGCAAATGCAACGACAGGATACCGGAAGAAACAGAACCGGTACGGTTATCAGAATTCTGATTGATCTCTTGATTCGAACAGTGAAGGGTAGTCATTATATTATTCATCATTTTGTAGATAGTAAAAGAGTCAGGATTTGATCGATTCAGGAACAGACCGATGCAACAATACGGTTCCTTTTTCAAAAACCAGCCAGGTGCCCAGCAGAAAGACACCGCCTCCGGCGGCAACTCCTACGAGAATGGCCCAGGAATTACGGATTTCAAAAAAGTGAGGCAAGAAGTATGAGTAGCCTAACAGCGCCAGTAAGGGGGCCAGGGTCGGCGCAATGGCCGTTCGCAGCAGCTGGCTGGTCGTGATATTCAGTTTCTTCATCGCGTAAGGCAGGATGATCCCCAGCTCTGCAACAAAAATGGGAATTGCCGTTCCTAACGCGACGCCGATAAGCCCCAGAGACTGAATCAGGACCAGTGACAGGATCAGGTTGGCAATGGCTTCACTGATATAAATCAGCGATGGGATTTTGACATGTCCCATTCCGTACAGAACTGAGCGAAACGTTGAGACTGGTAAGGCAATGATGCGGGCTCCCAACAAAATCATCAGAATGTTATGGCTTTCCGGGTAACCCGTTCCGATCCAGGTATTGATCAGGGTCGTACCAAAGAAGCAGACGCCGATAAAAAATCCGGTGACAAGCAGAAAGGAAAGTGAGACACCATTCAGAACCAGCTTCTGCAATGCATGATGATCCTCGTTAGCATGCAGTTCTCCCGCGCGGGGCATAAAGACTTTACCGATTTGTGCAATCGGCATATTAATAAATTGTGTGAGTCGCAGAGCGATATAATAGGGGACGATCATGGCCGGGCTGAAAAAGATCCCGATCAGAATCGAATCAGTTGCTTCGATCAGGGTCCAGGCAATGGCATCGATAAATGCGTATCCGCTGAATGAACCGCATTCTTTGAGGATGCTCCAGTCCAGGTACCTGCGTCCAATTCGAAAGGTTTTAACCTGGCGAAACGCAAAATAGCATTGGCCTGCATTTTCAACGACAGTGACCGTAAAGAAAATCAGGGCAATGGTCAGCAGCCCCCATTCTGCTTTGAGGAACATCAAGGTCAGCGCCAGTCGCAGAAGCGCACCGGTCAAGTTGACTCCTCGTTCAATGTCGAACCGCTGGATGCCCATCAAAATACCACCAAACACACTGCCTGCCAGACCAACAAAGACATTCAGCCCCAGAATCAGAATGACCATTCTGATTTCGTATAGGGAGATTGTGCCCCAGTCACTTAAGTGGGGGGCCAGCCATGCGATGATGCCTGCCGTTAATAAAGCCAGGCTGCCCATGCAAAGATAAATTACAAAAATGACATTGGAAACGTGATTCAGACGGTTCCAATCCTGTTTGGCATGATAGTGTGCCACATAGCGACTGATGGTCTGACCAAATCCCAGGTAGAGGAGACCGGAATACCCGGCGATGGCATTAATGAAGATCCAGCTACCGTATTGCGCGTCCCCCAGGATGTGCAGGACATAGGGCATCAGGAATACGCCGATCATCAGGCTCACTCCATGATTGAGCCATGTCGCACATAAATTCGTTTTGATTGATCGACGCTGAGTCATCGTTTTACTTTCAGTGTGTTACCACTGCATTAAGTATTAATTGGCAAAAATACGTACAAAAATGAGGAACGCAATGAACAATCCCATGCTCACTCCGATCAGATAAATCACATGTTGCTTATTCCAGTAGACCAGTGGAGTCGGTCTGGCCAGACTGGCACCCGCGAGATTCAGATACGCAGCACAGACTCCGACCACCATATATGTCGGGACGACATAGCAGCGGGATAATGACATCATTCCCCCACACCAGGCAGCCAGGATCGCGGAGACATAGGGTAAGAGGCGTTCCAGTTCCCGGTTACGAAATATGGGTCTACCGTGGCTCTTACTTTGGAACTGTGCCAGGCGATACAATCCCAGCGCGGCAAAGAAGAAGCAGCCTATAAAAAATGTTCCCCCAAACAGCCCCAGTTCGGTAAATGCATGCACGAACGAATTGTGGGCGGCTAACCCGGCCAGGTCGGAATACTGGCCTTCACCGATTCCAAACAGCAGATCGGGAGATTTGAGAGCGGTCAGACCTTCTCTCCACAGCAGAATGCGATCGTGTCCGGTTCCGGAATTCAGGTCAATGTTTCCCTGTCGACCGGCGAGAACGGTGACCCCCGCCATGCCAACCACAGCGCATGCAATGGCAGCTTTTTTACCGTATTTAGGTAAGACAAAAACCATGCCTGCAATTCCGAGTGTCAACAGTCCTCCGCGGGAACGGGTATAAATCAGGCCGATTCCCAGGATGATCATGCCGACGATCCACAAAAAACGGAGCGGACTTGCCGCGGGATCATTAAAAAAGTACCAGCAGAGAACCCCGGTTGTGACAATCAAAACGGACAGGTCATTGGGATCCTGGAAGATACCCGTACCGCGCATGCGGAATACGCGTATCACTTCTCCCGCATCGGAAACGCCGTCACGGTCGCTGACATGTTTGATAAATTCAAAATCAAGAATACCCGCGTAATCAATCACGCACAGCAAAATCATGACGGACGACGAGATCGCAATCGTTTTCAGGAGTCCTTTTAAACGTTGAGGAGAGTCGATGATGCTGATCAGCAACAGGTAATACATCAACGTTTTCAGGAACATGACAGTTGATGTGCGGATGCCATAAAAATACATGTGTGATGCATGTGACAAGGCGACCGCGACCAGAACTCCGAAGACACACAGCGTGATTGGCTGCCGCTTTAACATCGGGAGTCTGACAGTTCGCTTGATTTGATCAAGGGATAAGAAAAATGATGACAGGATCAAAACTTCATAAATGGGCAGATTGGCCAGAGCCGGAATCAGCTCGGCTGGTCTCAGGAACAGGGTGATATTCACCAGCAGAAACAGAGTATAAGCGTTTTTCGAAGCCGAGGAACCGCCCATAATCGAAAGCGGAACGGGTTGCCGTCGTCTCTGCGAACCGTTTCGTGAGGGCGCAGTCTGCCCCTGTGCAGTTTCTGGTGCTGAAACTGCTTGTCGAACAGGAACAGGATGAGAATACGCTTCATTCGCCATAAATAATCAATGTGGCAGAAGTTGTCGAAGTCATGATTTCGGGTCATTTCCGGAATTGACCCTTGAATCGTCTTACAATGCGTGTTGATGCATTTTTAAAACGATAGTTCAGGAATGGGGATCGAGTGGCTGGAAATGAGTGTTTCCCGTTCATTCTCGACCAGAAAAATTGTCATAACCGGTATGAAGCGTGATTGGGTTATGTGACGAGTCGATTCGAGTTGAGAGGGCAGCACGGATGATCAATTGAATTGATTGCGCCTTCCCGTTATCTTCTGTCCTCGTGTATACGCTTAACATTGAGGTTTTCGGTTCCAGTATTGAGAAGAGTGATGGCGACCCTGATTGAAATATCAAATGTGACAAAGAGTTATGGTGCTCAGGAGCTTCTGAAAGAAGCCTCGATTGCGCTCGCGGATGAGCAGAAAATTGGGTTCATCGGCCGAAATGGTGCCGGGAAATCTACTTTGTTGAGAATCCTGCTGGAAGAAGAATCGGTCGACAGTGGACAAATTATTCGGCATCCCAATCTGCGGGTTGGTTATCTCAGGCAGCATGATCCGTTTCAGGCAGGTGAAAGTGCACTGGATTTCCTGATGCGCGACAGTGGTCAGCCCGACTGGCGCTGTGGTGCAGTCGCCGGTGAATTCGAATTGAAAGGCCGCTTTCTGAACGGTCCTGTCAAAGAGCTTTCCGGTGGCTGGCAGACCCGTGTCAAACTGGCGGCTTTATTACTGCATGAGCCGAATTTTCTGATGTTGGACGAACCAACCAACTTCCTCGACCTCCGCACGCAGCTCCTGCTGGAAGATTTTCTGAAAGATTACCGGGGTGCGGTGCTGGTGGTTTCTCACGATCGAACTTTCCTCAAGGCAATCTGCAACCAGACTCTGGAACTCAAACGAGGGAAACTGACCCTGTTTAACGGGAATGTGGATCAGTACCTGGAGAACCAGGAGATTCTAAAAGAGCGTGATGAACGCACGAATGCGACGGTTCTGGCGAAACGCCGTCAACTGGAAACATTCATCGCAAAAAATAAAGCAGGCGCGAATACCGCTTCACAAGCGCGCAGTAAAGAAAAACAGCTGGCACGGCTGACTCTGACCGAGATCGAGGGGGCAGAATCGACAGTCAACATCATCATCCCACAGACTGAGAAACGACAGGGCATTGCCTTAATTTGCGATGACCTGGCAATCGGTTATCCCAAGAATCGCGTTGCGGACAATATTAACCTGGAGATTGAGCATGGTACCCGGGCGGCGATTGTCGGTGATAACGGCCAGGGAAAAACCACCTTCCTGCGCTCCATTACCGGTTCACTCAAGCCTATAGACGGAAGTTTGAAATGGGGCTATCACTGTAATGTCGCCTGCTATGCACAACATGTTTATACGTCATTGCCTCCTGAGCAGACAATCCGTGACTACCTCGAATTAGAGTCGGCTCCCGGTACCACGAACCAGCAGATTCTGGCGGTCGCAGGCAGCTTCCTGTTCAAGGAACAGGCACTGGATAAAGCCATTAAAGTTCTCAGTGGGGGAGAACGGGCGCGTTTGTGTCTGGCGGGAATTCTGCTGGGTAACTACTCCATCTTGATTCTGGACGAACCGGGTAACCATCTCGATGTCGAAACAGTGGAAGCCTTAGGAAACGCACTGGTGAAATTTCAGGGAACGGTGATTTTTACCAGCCATGATCGCCATTTCATGAGTAAAGTCGCCACCGATGTCATTGAGGTCGTAAATGGTACCGTAAAGAGCTATGAAGGCGATTACGATGCCTATCTTTATCGTGTTAAGAAAGAAGTGGCTGAGGGGCATCGTGAGCAGAATCAGGCTTCGATTGCCAAACAGGAAGAGAAAAACGCAGCCCCCCGTGAAAAAGGTTTAGGCGGCAAAATCAAAAATGCACGGAAAGAACTCTCTGCCATTGAACGCAAAATTGCCCAACTCGACGAGCAGCGGAACGAGATCAACAAGAAATTCCTGAAAGCAACAAGCCCGGAACAGGCACAGGAACTCCATGACGAAATGCAGCCCCTGGTCGAAGAGATCGGAGAACTGGAAATTCGCTGGATGGAGCTTTATGAATTTCTGGAACAGTAAGCGAGCTGATTATCAGGTGTTTTCAGGCGGTTTGCCATCAATCCAGGGGCCAGCCAGTTTTTGATATTTAGGAGGAATGAGAATGCTCCCCCTGTCACCTGCGTGCCAGCCTGCAACGTGTCGAGGCTTACTGCGTTCTTTCGACATGGTTTCCCAGTTGTCTGCCCAACTGGAGTCGCCATTGTTGATTTTGAGTGAATCACGTTCGACCTGAAAGACTTTCCCTTCACGGTAACTCTGTACGGCCAGAGTAACCATCATCACGGCTGCTGCACCCAGTTCTGGTGAGTTATTGACCATAGTTGGGTCACCAGCTTTAATGGCAGCCAGGAAGTTCTCAAAGTGCAGCAATGTCTGATCGGGGACCTGTTCTGAAATAACTTCTTCCCGTTTGAGCTGACTGTCCAGAGTGACCTGTTTTCGTTCGGGAATAAACTCATAAGCCTGCCGTTGTCCAAACACATTTTTGTCAAAGACAACGGTTCCGTGATGGCCGCGTATCAGATGTCGAATCGGAACTTCGCTGGAGACCATCGTGCTGCTGATCAGTCCCTGTACTCCTTCATGGAAGTCAGCAATGATGGAAGCCACATCTGTCACTTCTCGATCATCATACTCAAGGAAGATTCCGCCGCCTCCAACGACACGTCCCGGGTACATCAGTCCGGTGGCCTTCAACAGCGAGGTAATACGATGGACAAACAGGTCGGAAAGCATTCCGTAGCCGAACGGCCAGTAGCAGCGCCATTGTCCGTATGTAGCGCGGTCGAAAGGCAGGTCCGGAGCCAGACCTTCTTCGACACCCAGCCAGCGTTTCCAGTCGACAGTCTGGGGAGTCATTTCTTTGGTAATCACATTATGGCGAGACATCCCCCCCAGGGAATTGCGAAACCATTCCGCCTGAAACTGGACAATTTTTCCGAGTTTTCCTTCATCGACCAGGGCGCGGACTTCATTCCAGATGGGCATACTGGTGGCCTGCACGCCGACCTGCACGACCAGCCCGGATTGTTTCCAGGCAGCGACGACATCCATAGCTTCCGAGATGTGATGCGTCATCGGCTTTTCACAATAGACGTGTTTGCCGGCTTTTAATGCATACAGAACCTGTTTTGCATGCCAGTGGTCGGGAGTCGCAATACAGACGGCATCAATCTCTTTATCATTCAGCAGGTCACGGTAGTCTTTGTAGGTTTTTGGGGTGTGCCCTGTTTCTTTCTTGATATAGTTCACTGCCTGATCGCGGTGTACTGAATAGACGTCGTTAATTCCGGTGATATCGAGATTCGCCCCTTTTTCGTTGCGAAGTTTTACCAGAGTTTTGACGTGCGAACCGAATCCCCGGCGTCCCGGTCCAATAATACCGATACGGAGACGCTCATTTGACTGATGTGCTTGCGCGGGCGCGAGGGATGCAAACTGACTGGCGGCGATGGAGGCTGCCGCTGACTGTTTGAGAAAAGAACGACGGCTTTCAGGTTTCTCACTCATGATTTCCCCCCTCCCCCCTGAGAATTTCAAACGAGGCTTAAAATTCTTTGATGCGAATATTCTGATACTCCACGTGGCTGCCATGCCCGAGCAGTCCAATATGACCACGCTGATTTTTCAGTCCTGGATGTTTGGCAAGCACCTGTTCGTCTTTGATCTCAGACAAATCTGTCTGCAGCACAGGTATGTCATTTACGATGACGGTGATTTTTGATCCGCGACAGATGATTTCTTCGTGATTCCATTCGCCGACCGGTTTCAATGCGCCGCGTTTTGCCGGGATGACATCATAAACCGAACCGTGGTATTGAGTCGGTTTCAGTTTTTTCGGATAGCCTTTATTGTCGAGTACCTGGATCTCCATACCTTCATAGGCAGGTTTCTGGTCTACCAGTGGACAGCGGATCGCAATCCCATTGTTGGCAGCCTTGGTCAGCTTGAAATCAAACTTCAGACTGAAGTCGGAATATTCTTTTTCGGTAAACAGGAAGCCGCCTCCATCGGCAGGGCAGACCAGTTTTCCTGCTTCGACATGATATCCCTCTCGATTGGCACGTTTGAGTGTCCAGCCGGATAAGTCATGGCCATTGAACAGCGGCTTGTAATCAGCTGTCTGTTCAACAGACTCCGAGGTGCAGGAAATCGGCAGGGTGTACTGTTTGAGCCACAGGTCGTCAGTCTGTTTTAGCTGTTCCAGGAGTTTTTCAGAGAGTTCCTTCCGCAATTCCTGGTATTCCGGCTGGCAGGCCATGTTGATCACCTCATCCAGATCCTGTTTGAGATCGTATAGCTCGACTTCATCCCGAAACAGGAATTTGTGGACACTGCGCTGGCCAAGCACAGGTTCCTGAAGCCTCAGAGTTTCATTCCAGGTCGCCCGTGAGAGGGTGTCGATGGGTAACGGGTATTTCGAACGCCATTCCAGATTCCAGATCAGTTTATAATCGCGGGTGCGCAGGGTCCGCATGGGATAATACATGGTCACTTCATGAAATACATGACTCAGGCAAATCTCATCCCAGCCGGACGTATGTTGTTTGCCTGTCGTCGGCAGGATACTGCGACCATGTAGTTTGTACTTTGGTCCCCTGGTGTTCGTCCAGTCCAGTACAGTCGGAGTAATATCCAGCAGAGAAACCATCGCGTCGGAGACCACTCCCCGTTCTGATTCTAGCCGGCCGGGATCACGGACGATGAAGGGAATTCGCACGCCGGGATCATAATGATTTGCCATCGCGCCTGGTTCAGAGGAGCCATGATCGCTGGTGAAAATGACGAGTGTATTGTCTGCCTGGCCTGAAGCATCCAGCGCTTTCAACACGCGGCCGATGCCTTCATCGAGATAGCTGATCTGCTGATAATAACCGGCTAAACCTGCACGAACTTCAGGGCGATCGGGCAGGTACGAGGGGACCGGAATCTGCTGCGGATCATAGTTCAAAAGCGACATTCCGGATTCTTTAACCTTCACACCCCATTCCGGTTGAGTGCGCGAAGTGGGGTGCGGATCGTGATATCCCAACACCAGAAAAAAGGGTTTGTCACTTTCCTGGTTCATAAAATCAGTTGCCATGTCTGCCATCGCTTTGACCTGGTAGCCACTGACTTTGGGTTGAAAATCAATGGTAGTGTCTTCCGGGTAAAGGTGGTATTTCCCGATCATCCCCGTACGGTACTGGTTTTTAGCCAGTAGTGCAAAAACCGTTTCGACTTTCGGTTTCAGACGAAAGTTATGGTCCCCGTGAGGATGACCATACTGCCCGTTGGCGTGTACGTGCAGGCCGGTGTAGAAGACACCGCGCGAGGGACCGCAGGAAGCTGTGGTTGCGAATGCATTTTGATAACGGGTGCCTTCCCGCGCCAGCTGATCGATGTGGGGTGTTTTGATAACGGGATTTCCATAGCAGCCACAATCGTTCCAGTTCTGATTGTCAGAAAAGAGGATCAGTACATTTTTCTGTTCTGCCGCCTCGAGTGGTGTATTCAGAAGCAGGCTGAAACCGATGGCAAAATAACACAAAAAATACTGCATATTTCAGTTCCTCTGGTAAAATCAGCTCGCTTTGAAAAACAGGCGCTTTTATTTTGAGGTTCCCGTTGCCTGATTGACCAGCACACGCAGACGCGCTTTGTCGGAGACGGGCTTACCCGCCAGTACATCTTCTTCTGTAAAGGTCGCCATCAGGATTTTCTTATCTCGCGTCCGTGCGAAATCATAGATGATGTAAATCGTACCATCGTCGCTTTGAACTCCATCCGGGTAAGAGACACCGGATCGCTCATCCAGAAGTAAGCCTCCCTGCCAGGTTTTTCCGTCGTCTTGAGAGAGAAACGCGGTCAAGTCACGGCGGCTCTTTTTGTCTGCCGGGTTATGTCGGACCATCAACAGGTTGCCCGATTTCAGACGGCGAATGAAAAACCGGGCATTCACATGCGGAATGTCAGAAGCTTTGCCCTTCGACCAGGTCTTTCCCCCGTCAGCGGAAATGGACTCACCAATCCCATAGCGGGTTCTGACCAGAGTCCAGAGACTGTTGTCTTTTCGTTCCACAATCATATGCTCGTCGAATGTTCGTTCGGGTACATCCGTTTGTCCCAGCAATTGAAAGGTTTTACCCTGGTCTTTTGAAATGAAAATATTTCCGCCCCGTTCTTCGGGCAGATCAAAACGGTGCTCGATGGATTCTTTGGCGGGCTGCTTCCAGATTGCGACTGGTAACAGCCAGTCTCCGTTTGAAAGAACGGTGGGTTTATTCATCATGATGCCGTTACAGAGGCGGCGGGGTTCTGTCCATTTCGGGTTTTCCTGATCGGAATCGTCAGTTGTAACTGCCCAGACACCACTGCGACCATCCCACCAGCGATAGGATTGCGCCCAGAAAACCCACATGCGACCGCTGGGATCATGCCAGATCGCCGGGTCATAAGCGCGAACCGGACCGGGCGGATCAATGACGAGTTTGGGACCCGACCAGGTTTTGCCGTCATCACCACTGGTGACAAGTACAACATAGTTGAGTTCGCCTTCACCTGTTCCGCCGGCGTACCAGAGCGCCCACAGACGACCGTTGGCAGCACGGGACAAGCCGGGAATTCCCTGGAACATCCGGGTATCGTCCGCGTATTCTTTTCCGGGCGATGTGTTGATGGGAGGCGCAACAAGGGCCGGATCGGTCTGATCCGATTTTTCCTCAGCCTGAATGAATGCGGTGATCAGCAGCAGTGTGATCAGAAATGAAACAGGGCGAAGCAATGAACGCACGGTGAGTCCTCTCAGTTGCAGGATAAAGCAGGATAGTCACATTTATGAGTCTCTTTTGTCTGTCATCATGCTAACAGAATGTCATACCGGGAGCGAGTATTTCAGATCAACAAACAGAAATATGAAATGAATTGCCAATGCGTCTTCAAGTTGTGAATTCTGCTCTGAAATCTGCGTCTGGACAGGCTATTCATTCTGACCTAAAGTATGCTTACCAGAGGTCGTCATTTTCGCGGGATATTGAAATCAGTCATAATTTAGTAATCAGAAGCAGTTGAGGAACACCATGGACCTGACCGAATTGATCATTTTACTGGTAGTGGCGGGGCTATGCGGCAGTATTGCCAGAGGACTGGCGGGTAGTACACGTGGCGGTTGCCTGGTTTCGATCGCGCTCGGTTTTATCGGCGCATTGCTGGGGAGTAAATTAGCGATGCTGCTGGGCCTGCCTGAGATCTTTTCACTCAACCTGGGGGGCAGAAACTATCCGGTTGTCTGGTCTATTATTGGCGCGGCCTTGTTTTGTGCGATTCTGGGGCTGTTATCCGGGCGCCGCCGTCTGTGATCCCCAATGGCAGCACCTGATGCCCTCTCGCAGGTATTGCAGAATTCAGCTGAGTTGAACATACTATGCCGGTGTCCCCGAGATACCCGACTTTCCAAGTCGGGTTTTTTTGTATCAGTCTGATTGGAAGTATTGCTGTATGTCTCTGTTGAGTATGAATCAAGTCTCCTTTACGTGGAGTGGGCATCCACTGCTGGATGAAATCAGCCTGGAAATTTATGAAGGTGAGCGGATTGGTCTGCTCGGCCGAAATGGGGCGGGAAAATCCACACTCATGAAAATGATTGCGGGCGAACTGGATCCCGATGATGGACAAATTAAGCGGGATAAAGATGTAAGAATTGCCCGCTTGATTCAGGAGGTTCCCACAGGTTGTTCAGACCGGATTCATGATTTTGTGACCGAGGCTGCGACCCCGTTTTTTGAACATGAATGGGAAGCAGAACATGCCGTGGAGCGGATCCTCTCCCGGATGGAGCTCAATGGTGAAACCAGATTCGATGCACTTTCTTCCGGAATGAAACGCCGTGTGCTGCTGGCAGCATCAATTGTGCAGTCGCCTGACATTCTCCTGTTGGATGAACCGACCAACCATCTTGATATTCCGGCGATCAAGTGGCTGGAACAGTTTCTGCAGTCCTATAATGGAACACTGTTGTTCGTGACACACGACCGGGTATTCCTGCAGGCGCTGGCAACGCGAATCATCGAAATTGATCGCGGGAAAATCTATGACTGGACCTGTGATTACGACACCTTCCTCAAACGTAAAGAGGCATTTCTGGACGCAGAAGAAAAACAGAATGCGCTGTTTGACAAAAAACTGGCTGAAGAGGAAGTCTGGATCCGACAGGGGATCAAAGCACGTCGTACGCGAAATGAAGGGCGTGTCCGGGCATTAAAAAAAATGCGAGAAGAACGCCGACAGCGACAAAGTCGAGTCGGAAATGTCAACATGCAGGTTGCAACCGCCGATCGCTCCGGCCAACTGGTGATCGAGGCAAAGAATGTGACATTCTCGTATGGCGATGAACCGGTGATACAAAATCTGTCTACCCTGATCTCACGCGGCGACAAGATCGGAATCATCGGTCGTAATGGTGCCGGTAAAACGACCCTGCTGAAACTGCTGCTGGGAGAACTGAAGCCGGATACGGGGAGCATTCGACAAGGAACCAATCTGGAGATTCTCTACTTCGATCAGTTACGCGAGCAGATCGAAGAAGAAAAAACAGTGATCGAAAATGTCGGCGAAGGGCAGCAGACGCTTACGATCAACGGGCAGCCCAGGAATATTTATGGTTACCTGCAGGACTTTCTGTTTTCACCCGAACGGGCGCGTCGACCGGCCCGCTATCTTTCGGGAGGAGAACGAAATCGCCTGTTACTGGCGAAGTTGTTCACAAAGCCGACCAATCTGATGGTTCTGGACGAACCAACGAACGACCTGGATGCAGAGACACTGGAACTTCTGGAAGAGCTCATCTGCAATCATCCGGGGACATTGCTACTGGTGAGCCACGACCGTGCCTTTTTGAACAATGTGGTTACCGCGACGCTGGTATTTGAAGAGGGGGGAGAAGTCAAGGAATATGTGGGCGGTTACGATGACTATTTGCTGCAGTCTCAGAAAGATGAGCAAGCGGCAAATGAAAAAAAGGAATCACAGGTCAAAGCAGAGCCCCAGATAGAGAAGCCCAAAGTAGTCAAGCTGAGTTTCAAAGAAGAACGGGAACTGAAAGAGATTCCGCAAAATATTGAGCAACTGGAACAGGAGCAGGTCGAGCTTCAGGAGAAGATGGCTTCTCCGGAGTTCTTCAAACAGTCGGCCGAAGTAATTGCTGATGCAACTTCACGTTTGTCAGCGATTCAACAGGATCTGGAGCACCTGCTGGAACGCTGGGAAGAACTGGAATCGCGGGTTTCATAAGTAGATTCTGTTTGAAAGGATACTCATGCGCTTATTTGAAGGAACTCCCTTTGACCGGCCGCCCCGTTGTGAAAAATGTGAGCAACTGGAAGAAGAATGTACCTGTCCTCCCGAGCCTGCGTTTCGCATTCCTCCGGAACAACAGACCGCAAAGCTGTCGACGGAAAAACGCAAAAAAGGCAAACGCGTTACCGTCGTCCGCGGTCTGCCCGCAGAGGGGAATGATCTGCCTGAACTGCTAAAACAACTGAAAGACCGGTGTGGTGCCGGCGGCGCCCTGAAAGAAGATGAACTCGAAATTCAAGGCGACCAGTTGGTCCGTGTGCGTGAAGCACTGCAGCAACTCGGGTTTAAGGTCAAAGGATGAAAGGCGATCGAGTTTACACTTCCGGTGCGCTGTCGTAAGGGATGTCGACCGGATAAAAGTCCCGCTCTCTTCGCTGGTGGTCGAGCTTTGCGAAATCGTGTGTGTGGATGGCTTTCGCTTCCACGTTGAAAATGGAACCGGCAAACGGTTCAAAACTGGCTCGGAAATGAGCCGACGATTTCACGGAAATGTATTTCATCGATTCACAGTCAATTCCCAGTGTTTTGGAGAAGGCAGGGCCGAAAGGTTGTTCCCGGGCTGTCACGACGACCACCGAAACGCCTTCCTGCTGAATCCAGGCCGAAGGTCCCATATTTCCAGTCAAACCTGCATACATGGGACCATCGTATTTAAATTTACCTTCCGAGAGTGCTTTAACTTCCGCTTTCATTTTCACTGGGAGACCCTGGATCGGGTCTGATTTGCCGCCGACCTCGGTTTCAATTTCCCCACCCACACCGGCTTTGTGGGCCAGCGCGACAACATCAGGATCGACGATATACAGGATTAACGCTTTGTCGAGTTTCTGATCCAGAAAAGTCTGCAAGATCTCGGTAGAGTCGCCGGCTGTTCCGCCACCCGTATTGTCGGCGTGATCAGCCAGGATGATCGGGTATTTGCCGATCTCCTCTCCCTGTTTGATTGCTTCTTTGACTGAGAACGGCAGTTTGTACCAGCGACGACGGCGTTCCCAGATCCAGTCAAAAAATTCTTCAGCCGTTTTGTCTGCAAGTTCCTGATCATTGTCCGCGACGACAATCACTGATGGACCTACATCGGGAACATCAGCCCACGGGAAACCGGTTGAAACCGTCACACCCAGAATACCGGGGCGCGTTTCGATTTCGTGTGCATAGTCCATGACTTCTTTCATAGGCATATGCGCGGTCACCTGGCAGGCGGTGCTCCAGAACAGGGGGATCTGCCGGAGTGTCATGACCGGTTTCACTTCACCATTGATGATTTTTACAATCAGATCAGCGGCTTCCTGCCCTCGTTCATTCATGTCGATATGCGGATAGGTGTCGTAGCCTAAAATCGCGGTGGCCTGCTCAACGCGGAGCTGAGAATGATTGCCATGCATATCGGGGGTGACCAGGATCGGTCGGTCCGGGCCGATGTATTCCCTGACTTTGGAAATGAAGTGTCCGTCGCCATCTTCAATGCCGTCAATGACCATCGCACCATGCAGATCAAGCAGAACGCCATCGACGGGACCGTTGTTTATTTCCTCTGTTTTCAGACGCTCCAGAAATTCTGCCAGTAGATCGTCATAGGTTTTTCGTTCGATCAGGCCACTGGGAAAAGCAAAAGTCCAGAGCAGAGGGATCAATTCAAAACCATGTTTTTTTGCACCATCAATGAAGCCGCCTATACAGACATTTGCTCCCGGAAAGGTTTCCATGATTTCCTGGCCACGAAATAACCCCCGATCATTGATGAAATCGTCAAGTGTGGTGGGAAGGGAGGAATACGTACTGGTTTCATGCAGTACACCGCCGGTGGCAATTCTCATGGTTGCAGCTCCTGGAAAGTCAGTTCTTGGATGAGCACAGCTTCAGTAAAGATAAATTATCGGCAGTAGAATAGAAAGCGTCACCTGCCTGTTAAAGTTCGGCTTCTCAGAAAGTCCGAGATTCGCTATGTAGAACATTCCCTACTGCCAGTCTGTCACGAAACCAGTCAATTCAATGTAGAAAAAATAATGAAAATAGCGATTACCGGAGGTGGCATAGCGGGAATGGCTGCAGGATTTCTGCTTGCACAGGCAGGGCATGCAGTGACCATCTTCGAGCAGGCTGAAAAATGCAGACCAGTTGGGGCAGGGATTCTGATTCAACCCATTGGTCAGACAGTCCTCAAACATCTGGGGATTTATGATCAGATCGAACAGCAGTCTGCACGTCTGGATTATATCGAAGCCATCAAACATACAGGCAGCAGACTGGTTTTTCTGGAGTACCATCGCCTGCGAAGTCAACTGTTTGGCCTGGGCGTTCACCGCGGACTGCTGTTCAGCGCGCTCTTGGAATTGAGCAGAAACGCTGGTGTCGAAATCAGAGAGAATTCACGAATCTCCGGTTACAGGTACCTTTCTGATGGTGTCGTCCTGGAAATGGGGACAGAAGAACGAAGTGAGAGTTACGATTGTATTGTGGCGACAGACGGTGCTCGCTCGATATTACGCAGTGTTTCTGGGATAGATCATCGATGTGTTGATTACGAATACGGTGCACTATGGAAAACAGGTTCCTGTACTGCGGTCACGGACAGGCTGTTACAAATCGTTGAAGGAACCAGGAAACTGATGGGGCTGCTGCCGATTGGAAATGACCAGTGTAGTTTTTTCTGGGGTTTGACGGCTGATCAGTTCGCGCAGTATCAGCGTCAGGGAATCGAAGTCTGGAAACAGGATGTCAGGCAACTCTGTCCCCCGGCAGAAGAAATGCTGTCTCAGATTGATGACTTTACAGACTTGACATTTACCACGTATCGCGATGTTTCCATGAAATCCTGCCGGGCAGATCGAATTGTCTTTCTTGGTGATGCAGCCCATCCCACGAGCCCACATCTGGGGCAGGGAGCCAACCTGGCTCTCGAAGATGTCTGGGAGTTTTCAGAATGCCTGAAAGGTTCGCCAGATTTTGCAACGGCGTGCCGTCAGTATGAATCTCAACGCAGGAGTAAAATTCAATATTATCAACGGGTCACGCGCTGGCTGACTCCCTTCTTTCAATCGGATAGCTGGTTGAAAGGCAGGGGACGGGATCTGTTTCTGCCTCTGATGTGTCAGACTCCCGTTCTAAGGGAACAGATGTTGAAAACATTATGTGGCTTCAAAGCCGGCTGGACCCGCAGTAGAATCGAATTACCATAAGCCACTTGACCATGAGGCAGATTATTTGGGACCTCGTTTGAGAAAAATATGAATGACGAATCCTAAAGCCAGACCGGTGGCGACCATAATCCAGAAGGGCCAGGGGGTCTGATATTTTTCATAACCATGCTGGAAGTTTGAACCAAATATGGCACTCAGCGTGGCTATGGGAAAGAAATAGGCTATCAACAGATTCAGGCGATGGGATGACAATTCAATGCGGGCGGAAACTTTGGCCTGATCTTCTGCCTGCTTGGCGACTACATAGTCCAGGGCATTTTTCGCATCTTCGATCAGCAGTTCCGCAGTACGTTCAAGGCGGTATGAGCTGTCACGATAATCAATGATCAGCTTGTCTTTCGGGATGGCCTCCCGCGCAATCTGCAGAGACTGAGTCATATGGCACAGCGCTCGATATACGGGCCCCAGATGATTCAACACTTCCAGGTATTCCAGCGAATTGACTGCCTCATCTACCTTATCGTCAAACTCTTCCAGCAACTGCTGAAATTCCTCCAGATGCTGGTTGAGTGCATCCGGGCCACCTTTAAATTCCGATGCATGCCAGGTGCCATCAGGTTCGCGCCAGAAAAATCGTCCTTTCCGGTTCATGTCGTCCGGATGGGGTGGGGCATGTAAAATGATCAGTGCATGCCCTTCTGCAATCATGGTACGTTGACGACCAACCTGTTTTCCCATGCGGTCTCTAAATTCTGCTGGTACATTCCAGGTGGACGGCAATAGTGAAGATTCATGCATCTTTACGATCCAGTCTCTTTTTCGGGGAAATGACAATTGCAATTCAGGTGTTTTTATTAGTAGTATGCCTGTTAATCCAGTCCTTGTGAATTGGTAGCTGCTAAGATTCGTCGATTCTTCAAGACATGCAGGTCTTGTTCGAGATTTAAAGGGAGAACTGTGAACCTATTGCCCACTCGCTTGTTTGATCTGAGAATTCCCTGTTGTTTGTTTCCCCTGATTCTTTTGTTTGGATGTAATTCTACGCCTCCACCTCCCCAGATGAAGCCCCCGGCGGTGACGGTGGCGGAACCTGTGCAGAAGACTGTGATTTTTAATCAGGACTTCACGGGAACGCTGGCGTCCATCGCATCAGTTGATATTCGGGCACGCGCCGATGGAATTCTGGAAAAAGTTCTGTTCACTCCTTCCGAGGAAGTGAAGGAAGGTCAGTTACTGTTTGAAATACAACGCAATCAATATCAGGCAACACTGGATAAAGCCCAGGCAGCGCTGGAAGCAGCCAATGCTCAATTAATCGACGCTACGGCAACTCTGGAACGTAATTTGATATTGTTAAAAAAACAGGCTGTTACTCCCCAGGATGTCGATGATGCGAGAGCGGACAAGGAACGGGCGCAGGCGGCAGTGGATGGTGCCAAAGCAGATATCGAACAGGCAAAAATCAACCTGGGATATACCAGCATCAGCGCACCGATCAGTGGTTCCGTCAGTCGCAACCTGGTCGATGCCGGTAACCTGGTAGGGTCTGGAGAGAATACACTTCTGACAACGATTGTAACTATGGATCCGATTTATGTGTATTTCGATGTGAGCGAACGAATTCTGCTGAATGCTTTAAAAAACGGCCGAGACCCCGGCGGGCCGAATCCCATTAAGGTTTACGTCGGTTTGTCTAATGAAGAGGGCTACCCACACGAAGGAATCGTTGATTTCTGGGACAACAAGGTCGATCCCGGAACAGGGACGATTCAATTACGGGCAAAGCTCCCGAATCCTGAAGTCCCAGGACCTGTTGCACAGGATTCTGATCAAACGAAAGCTGCCGGGCAGCAGAATAAGGAGACTGTCCCGGGGAATGATTCTGAAAAAAACAAAGACGAAAATCTACGCAGGTTACTTTATCCCGGTGTCTACGTTCGTGTGCGTGTTCCTGGAAATCCCATCCCGGGAGCAGTTCTGGTCCATGACGTAGCGATCGGTACCGATCTGGCAGGTAAATATTTGCTGGTTGTTGGTGAGAAAAACATGGTCGAGAAACGGCCCGTTGAAATCGGTCAGATGGAAGATAACATGCGGGTGATTCTGAAAGGAATCGAGCCGGGTGAGAAGTATATCTATGAAGGCCTGCAACGTGCACGACCAGGTCGTCCCGTTACGATTACCAACAATTCTGCGGCTTCCGAATCAGCTCAACAGAAGCCCGTAAAAACAGACGCGAAAGCCGGCGATACTCAGCCTGACCCGAAATCCAGCTCCAGATAAAGAATTTGCAGTACGCGAAGTGATTTTATCTGGGTTGTATTTCTGATCTCTAAAAATAACGAAACGGACGACGATGTTTTCCCGGTTTTTTATCTATCATCCGATTTTTGCCAGCGTGGTTTCGATTGTCATTGCCATTGTTGGGGCACTTGCATTGCCTCTGCTGCCGGTGGAATTATTTCCTGATATTACCCCGCCGACTGTCGCGGTGACGGCCACTTATCGGGGGGCTGATGCGGAAGTAGTCGCAGACACAGTCGCGACTCCCATTGAAGAGCAGGTCAACGGGGTGGAGAACATGTTATACATGTCTTCCAGCAGTACCAGTGACGGAAATATGACCTTAACCGTGACGTTCGATGTGGGGACCGATCTGGATATGGCCAACGTACTGGTTCAGAACCGGGTGGCGATTGCCAATCCATCCCTGCCTGAAGATGTAAAACGCGAGGGAGTTACCACTCAGAAAAAGTCCACGAACATGACACTGGTGGTCGCGTTGAATTCACCTGATGAAACGTTCGATGGACTCTATTTGAGCAATTACGCGACGATCAATATTAATGATGAATTAGCGCGTATCAGCGGGGTCAGTGACGTAAACGTCGTGAATGCTCTTGATTTCGGGATGCGAATCTGGATGGATCCCAACCAGATGGATACGCGGAATATCACGACGACCGACGTGGTTGACGCCTTGCGTCAACAGAACGTTCAGGTGGCCGCTGGTCAAATCGGGCAGGAACCCAGTCCCAAAGATCAGGACTTTCAGCTGACAGTGACAACATTAGGCCGTCTGTCCAGTGCAGATGAATTTGAAGATATCATTGTCAAGACTGGCCAGGAAGGACAGATCACGCGCATCAAAGATATCGGCCGCGTGGAACTCGGTGCACAGAGTTATTCCGGTTACTCTCAACTGGATGGTAAACCTGCGGCGCTGATCGCTATCTACCAGCTACCCGGTGCCAATGCACTGGATGTCGCAGAACAGTCCCGGAAAGTCCTCGAACGTCTTTCCAAAGATTTCCCCAAGGGACTGGAATATTCAGTTCCTTACGACTCGACTGAATTTGTGACAGCATCGATTGATGAAGTGGTAAAAACACTCATTGTGGCGCTGGTGCTGGTATTTATCGTGATCTTTGTCTTTCTACAGGATTTCAGAGCCACATTGATCCCCGCGGTTACGATTCCAGTGTCATTGCTGGGGACCATGGCGGTGATGCTGGCGATGGGATATACGATCAATACGCTTTCACTGTTTGGTATCGTGCTGGTGATCGGGATCGTGGTGGATGATGCGATCGTGGTTGTCGAAAACGTGACGCGTATCCTGGATACCGAAAAGTGCTCACCGAAAAAAGCAACAGAAATTGCGATGATGGAAATTACCGGGCCGGTGATCGCGACGACACTGGTGCTGCTGGCGGTATTCGTGCCGACCATGGTCCTGCCGGGAATTACCGGTCGCCTGTATCGGCAGTTTGCTCTAACGATTTCGATTGCCACCCTGTTTTCTTCAGTTTGTGCACTCACCCTGAGCCCGGCAATGTGTGGATTCATGTTACGAGAGACCCAGGAACGTCGGGGGTTTTTCTTCCGAGGATTTAACTGGTGCTTTGATCGTTCGCAGAATTTCTACATGAGATTTGTGAAATCCTTTGTGCGACACGCATTTATCATGATCATTCCACTGGTAGCAATCTTTGCTGCTACCGGGGTGGGGTTTGTATCCGTGCCCGGAGGCTTCCTGCCGAATGAGGATCAGGGCTATATCTTCATTAATACACAGTTGCCGGATGGAGCGTCTCTGAATCGAACACGGGAAGTGCAAAATCGAATTAATAAAATATCGGCTGATCTGCCATCAGCGACGCATGTGATCACGATGGGCGGGTTTTCGATTCTGAATAATTCGAATGCATCCAATTACTCAACGACAATCATCGCTTTGGAAGACTGGAGTAAACGCCAGGCTCCCGATCTGCATGTGTTCGCTCTGGTCAAAAAGCTGCACGTGGAACTGGCTCAAATAAAGGAATCCATTTCCTTCCCGTTTATTCCGCCTGCCATTCAGGGGCTGGGGAATGCAGGAGGCTTCCAGATACAGATTCAGGATAAGAATTCCGCTGGAATGGATGTTTTACAGATGTCCGTTACCGATTTGATGGATCGTGGCAATGCGGATCCCGTCGTGACAGGTCTCAATACCAATTTCAGTGCGACCGTCCCCCAGATCTATCTGGATATTGACCGGGAAAAAGCGATCAAAATGGGAGTACCGCTGGATGCTGTTTTTAATACGCTTCAGGCTGATCTGGGATCGACCTATGTAAACGATTTCAACATCTTCAATCGTGTCTTCAAAGTCATGGTTCAGGCAGATGAAAATTATCGCAGTAAGGTCTCAGACATAGGCCAGTTAAAAGTCAGGGATAAAAGAGGCACGATGGTGCCTCTCAATACGCTGGTCAAAGTTGATGATTCCGCAGGACCACAGGAAGTCGATCATTACAATCTGTACCCAACGGCCTCCATCACTGGTAATCCTGCACCTGGATACAGCTCTGGTCAGGCCATTACCCGGATGGAGCAACTGTGTGACGAGATTCTGCCTGAGGGATTTGGATATGAATGGACAGGCATCGCCTACCAGCAGATTGAAGCAGGTAACATGGCGCCATTCATCTTCGCGATGGCGATTGTATTTGTGTATCTGTTTTTATGTGCCCAGTATGAAAGCTGGACGATTCCGCTTTCGGTAATTCTCTCCGTACCACTGGGGATCTTTGGTGCGATCTTCGCCACGATGTTGCGCGGGTTGGATAATAATATCTACACCCAGGTGGGCTTTGTGTTATTGATCGCACTGGCGAGTAAAAATGCGATTCTGATTGTGGAATTTGCCAAACTGCAGCGTGAGGCTGGGAAATCCATTCCCGATGCAGCAATTGAAGCCTGTCACCTGCGATTCCGTCCGATTCTGATGACTGCTTTCAGTGCGATTTTGGGTGCCATCCCACTGGCGATTGCCTCGGGCGCCGGTGCCGCCAGTCGACAGGCACTGGGAACCGCTGTGGTGGCTGGTCTAACTGCGGCCACACTGTTTGGAGTGTTTATGGTCCCCGTCATGTATGTCATCATTCAGAAAATGAGTGAGTGGTTCATGGGGCCACAAAACATTCCTGCCGAAGAAGGAACTGCGGAAGTACCACCAGCGGGTTAAACTTTGAGTTGCACTCAACTGAAATTGCGCTGACGACTTGCTTCGTACAGCAAAATACTGGCAGAAACCGCGACATTCAGGGATTCCGTCTTACCCTGTTGCGGGATACGAACCAGGTGCGTACACTCCGCCTGTAGCTCGGGACTGATTCCGGTTCCTTCGTTACCTACAATGACTGCCGTCGGCTGCTGAAAATTATAATCGTTTAACTTCTCTGAAGCCTGCATGGCGGTTCCCACAATGTTGATCCCGTTTTGCTTCCAGTCACGGCAGAGGGAAACCAGGTCCGTTGCCTGTACCAGTGGAACATGATTCACTGCACCCGCCGATGTGCGACAGACCAGGCTGGTGACTTCACATTGCTCATGCGTTCCTGAAAAAATTCCGTCCGCACCCATGATCTCGGCAGAGCGGATGATTGCTCCGAAATTGAACGGATCCTGAATTCGATCCAGGATCAGAAAGAGGGGGGAAGTGATTTCCTGTTGATTGAATAATTCAATCGATGTATAAGGAAACGGTGCCATTTTAGCGATCATTCCCTGGTGATCACTGGCACGACATTTTTGTGTGAGTTCTTTATCAGTTGAAATGAAAACAGGAATGGTTGATCGTGCAGCCTGTTGTTCCAACTGCTCGATTTCTTCTGATTTTAAATGATCAGACAGGTGCAGTTCATACATCGGCCAGAAACCAGCGAACAAGGTTTCCCGCACGGCGTTGCGACCCCAGATCCAGCACTTCTGATGATTTCCCAGCAGTGGCTTGTTTTTCTTTAACTTAGAGGGCTTTCCAACCATAGGAATTCTTTTTCAATTTGTTTATTCTATGAATCACCGTGAACCTGATTATCCCGGCGTGAGTTGCCGATAGAGTCAATTTAGTATTGAATTGAACATATTAAAATGACGATGGCCCTTACAATTCCAATGAATGTTTGAAAACTCTCGCTAAAATCTGTACTAATTACCGATCATTTATTACTGACATCTGACATAGAGGCGGTTATTTTGTCCGGAAACCCAATCATCTATAAATCATACGAATGGGAACGATTAAGAATCGCATCCCGGTTTAATGCCAGTCTGATGGATCATCTGCGTCCTTATGTCAAACCTGGTATCACCACGGATGAGATCAATACAATCGTGCATGAGTACACTGTATCTCATGGTCACACACCGGCTACACTGGGTTATATGGGCTTCCCGAAGAGCTGCTGTATCAGTATCAATGAAGTGGTCTGCCATGGCATTCCCGATGATACGGTTCTTAAAGAAGGTGATATTGTCAATGTCGATATTACCAGCATCGTCGATGGCTGGTATGGCGATCAGTCGGAAACGTTTCTGGTAGGAAACGTTTCTGATGAAGCACGTAAACTGGTGCAGGTTACCTTTGATTCACTGTTTCTGGCGATCAATACAATCCAACCCGAATCCAGTGTGATTGAAATTGGTGAAGCCATCTACAATTATGCCACTGAACTGGGTTACGGAGTCGTCCGCCAATACCAGGGACATGGCATTGGACGTGAATTCCATACTGACCCGGGAATTCCCCATTATCCGGTCTCAGGTTCTGAACGTGATCTGCTACTGCCGGGAATGTGTTTTACCATCGAGCCGATGCTAAATGCCGGCACCTGGAAAACAGTTGAAGATCGCAATGATGGCTGGACTGTACGCACAAAAGACGACAAACTTTCTGCGCAGTTTGAACATACGATTCTGATGACCGAACAGGGACCGGAAATCTTAACGCTGACCCAGAACGGTCCTCAACCAGGTCATCAGTTTTAAGCGACGGTCCTCAGCCACGCAGCATCAGAATATTGGATTGATGTTATGCTGCGCTCTCTGGTTGCAGGCAGAAATATTTCTCGAACTCAATAATGGGAAGCGACGCTCGCTTGCAACCTGGCAAAGCGGATGGGTATCGTAGATGTAACAGATTACTTCTGTAGCACTTAAGATTCTTCTGACCGCTTACTCTCCCACCAGAAAAGCCTGAATCTGGAGCCATTATGATTCGTCCGACTTGCCTGTTCCTGTTTTTATTACTTCTGTTAACTAATATCAGTTTTGCAGACGAACCCAAACTGGACTGGGTCCAGGTCACCGAAAAAGCAGGGTGGCAACCGCGTGATTCCCAGGGAGAACTGGTTTACAAAGATCAGCTTTGGATTTTTGGTGGCTGGTTCAATTCGTATGAAGCACCGCCTCGCGATGTCTGGAATTCTGCTGACGGAAAAAACTGGAAGCTGGTCACCAAAGAATCGCCGTGGATTCACAGCGATCTGCCAATGACGGTTGTCTTTAAAGACAAAATGTGGCTGATGGGGGGCTGGTATAATGGCCGTCTAAAAGGGCATTCTGCAGGCAATCAGGTCTGGTCTTCAGTCGATGGCAAGAACTGGGAACTGGTAACACCGCATGCAGAGTGGACGCCTCGTCTGGCTGCTGGGCTGGTCGTTTTTAAAGATCGACTATGGTTACTGGGGGGGACGGAAAACTATTATTTTGGTGATGAGAAAAGTCTCAAAAATGATGTCTGGAGTTCGGCGGATGGAAAAACCTGGAAACAGGAAACAACAGACGCAGGCTGGTCTCCCCGCGCGTATCATCAGGCAGCTGTTTTAAATGGCAAAATGTATGTGTTAGGGGGGGGGAATTATACCCCGGAGTATCATGCGACCAATGATGTCTGGAGTTCAGAAGATGGGGTGCACTGGAAACAGGAAACAGCGCATGCACCCTGGCATGAACGCCTCTGGTTCTCCACGGTGGTCTATCGAGATCGACTCTGGGTGATTGGGGGCTGGTCAAACAATCCGGCTGCCAATAAAAATGATGCCTGGTATTCTCAGGATGGAAAAGACTGGAAGCAGTTAAAGTCGGATCATGTCTGGAAAGCACGCCACGAACATTCTGCGTTTGTATTTCAGGATAAAATCTGGCTGGCGGGAGGCCATGCGCAACCTCTGAACAGCGAAGTCTGGACGCTGGATATTCCTGAAGACTGGTTTGAGAAAACTGAGGAAACTCAGAAAACGACTTCGACCCAGCCTGCATTTCCCAGGACGATCGCAAAACTCAAAACGGGAAAGCCTGCAAAAATTGTCTGTTTTGGTGATAGTGTCACGGGAGTTTACTATCACACGGGGAGCCGTCGTGCCTATACCGACATGCTGGGAATCGCATTAGAAAAAAACTTTCCCGAAGCAAAGCTGAAAATGATCAACGCGGGGATCAGCGGTCATACCACAGTCAATGCGTTGGCGCGGATTGAGCGGGATGTATTAAAACAGCAGCCGGATCTGGTCACTGTCATGTTTGGATTGAATGACATGACACGCGTTCCCCTGGAAGAATACCGTGAGAATCTCAAATCAATCGTGAAGCAATGTCGTGATGCCGGCGCGGAAGTGTTGTTGTGTACGCCCAACTCTGTCATCTCCACATCGGGACGACCGGCAGAGAAACTGGTGCAGTACTGTGATGTCGTCCGCGCAGTCTGTGACGAATTGCAGGTCCCGCTATGTGATAACTATCAAAAGCTGAATGCGCTAAGAGAACAGGATGCATTAAGCTGGCGATTGATGATGAGCGATGAAATTCATCCGAATATGGCGGGCCACAAAAAATTAGCCGAACTGATGGCGGAATCCATTTCCGGGGAACCCGTTTCGCTTGCGGATGTTGCTCCGTTAGCGCAGGCATTACCGCGAGTGAAATCGCTGGTCGAAGCGAAAAAAACAGTCAAGGTGATCGCCATGCCTCCTCTGGATCAACTGATTCAAGCCGCGTTTAAAAAAGTGGCACCTGAGGTGAAACTGGAAGTTTCAACCTGGCAAACGGCAGGCAAGTCGCGTCGGCAGATCGAAGCCGATGCTAAAGCTCTGGTGCGTCCCAGTAAACCGGATCTGGTTCTGCTGACCATTCCGCCGACTGCGAAAGCAGGCAATCAGGAAGAGTTGATTCACAGCCTGATGTGGACGATGAACTATTCGCTGAATTTTGGAGCAGGGGGCTGGGATTGTGTCGTGTTTCATCCCGATGTTTTCGATGCCGGTCATATTGATACGGAAACGGACCGGATGACAAGGAAACTCGTGCGCGGGCAGGATTTGACTCTCGTGGAACGAACTGGAGGGCAGACCGGTTCACCTGAGGAAATTGTGATCCAATGGCTGAAATCTCAACTCGACTGAAGCAGTTTCAGGGTTCTCTCGGTCCGTACACAGGAATTTCAAATGCAACAGATATCCCTCGGTTTCCTGAATTATGAATTCAGCCGCTTTCAGGAACCTCGTATCAGTATCGAATCGGGTGAAACAATCCGGGTGGAATCAGAGGATGCGCTCTCCGGCCAGATTCGCAAAGCGGGGGACCTGCGTGATAAAACCAGGGTCCCGTTCAGTAATCCGCTGACCGGCCCGATCTTTATTAATCAGGCGGAACCCGGCGACACACTGGCGATCAAAATCGAAGCGATCGAATCCCGGGATGGGCAATGTGCCACTTATACCGGCAACCCGAAACAGCTCTGTCAGTGGCTGGGGACTGACGTTCTGGACGGCGCGCATGTCTGCCCCATTCGTGACGGGTATGTCTACTGGAGTGATCAGATTAAAATACCCTATCAACCCATGCTGGGCTGCATCGGCACGACGCCTGCTTATGGCATGCCCAGTACAATGCCGGCTGGAACGCATGGCGGTAATATGGATATCAGGGAAGTGACAGAAGGAAACACACTCTATCTTCCTGTATTTGTCCCCGGCGCGCTGCTCTATCTGGGAGATGCGCACGCCGCGATGGGCCAGGGAGAGCTGTCCGCGACCGGACTGGAGATGGCGGCACAAACGACACTGACAATTGAACTGATCAAGCAGAAAACGATCGCCGGGCCCCGCATTGAATCACCGAATGAACTGATGACCGTCTCCAGCGGCACACCGATGGAGCGGGCGACAGCAGACGCATTCGCGCAACTGATCTTATGGCTGGAAGCGGACTATGGCTGGAATCGCTGGCGGGCCTATGATCTGCTCACGCATGTCGCTGAGATCTCGATGGGCTACTATGAAGGGGGCGGGTTAGCAGTCAAAATCGCTAAAGAATATGTCGCACATCCGTCTTGAGACTACCTGAAATCAGATTTGATCCGAAACGGTACGCCTCGCAGATGCTTTTTTACTTTCGCAGGAAAACTCATGTTAATTGGATATGTCAGCGACGAGGATTATCGCGCGTTATATGATGTGGCTGTAGAGTTTCAGTCTGAATGTCAGTTGATCAGTACTCGTTCCACTGCATCGGGGGCGGTTATTGCGGATTTAGCACCGGGTAATTACGAGGTCATATTACAGCATCGTGATTATTGCGCGAAACGGGTGGAACTCAAGGTAGAGCCGGGACAGGTCCACCACTTCCGGTTGCTCTCAACGAAACTGTTCGGGTTTGCCTGGCCTCGCTGTATTCAGAGTGGAGAAGCTTCTGAATTCCGGGTGCATTCCACTTCAGAATATCAGTTGGAACTCTGGCGATACGGAAAAGAGAAAGAGTATATCCGGCGGATCGGTACGTTTGATGATCATGCACCGCTGGCGAATTTACAGATCACGCCGGACGGCGATTATACGCAGAAGGGCGTGGACTGGAATAATGTCGGTTATCGCACTGTCACACAGAGACAAACTGTGACAGCGTCTGACAGGTCTGGCCTGTACATGTTTCATCTCAGTAATCAGTCCGGTCAGCAGTTCACGTTTCCCTGGGTAGTTTCTCCCCGAACCCCACAGTCAAAGATTGCGATCCTCGCCAGTGATTTAACCTGGAACGCTTATAATAATTTCGGCGGACGCAGTAACTATCTGAATCCCGAGGGACTACCGGATACGCCTGTCGTCAACAGTCGACAGGAATTACGCCGGTATCTGAAACCCTCTTTCGGCGCTTATTATGTTGAGGATTATCCTCCCTTATCACTCGAACGCCCTCAACCTTATCTGCACATCGACCTGGAAGAACAGCTCCGCGATCCTATTTACAGCCGGATGGGGTGCGGGATGCTGCATTCCGAATGGCGGCTGCTGGGCTGGATGGAAGAGCAGGGACTCAACTACGACTATTACAGCGAGACGCAGTTTCATTTCGATCAGCTGCCCCTGAGTGAATATCAGGTTCTGATTCTCAGCTCGCATCCGGAATACTGGTCAAAACAGATGTACGAGCGATTGAAGTCCTGGGTATTCGAATCGGGCGGCCGATTGATTTATCTGGGAGGGAACGGTTTGAACTGTGAAGTGGAATTTCTGGACGAGGAGCGGATCGTCTATCACAATACCGACTGTACGAGCTGGTGCGGTGTTGCCATGGATCCGCCGATTCCGGAAAAAGATTCCACGTATGAGAGCCGTTTTCATGCGCGGCAGGAATCCGAAGCGAATCTGCTGGGGGTGGTCTTTTCCTTTGCCGGCATTATGACAGGGGCTCCCTATCGCGTGGTTGATGAGCGGCACTGGTGTTTCGACGGAACGAAGTTGAAAAACGATGACCTGTTTGGGACAGAGAGTCAGCACATGCGGATTCCCGGCGGCGCTTCGGGACATGAGACCGACAAGATCTCGCCCAGTTCTCCAGCGGATGTGCAACTGTTGGCACAAGGTACAAATCCCGATGAAGGAGGTGCAGATATGATTCATTACCAGACTGCATCAGGTGGAGAGGTCTTTTCCGTCGGTTCGATCTGCTGGATCACTTCGATGCTGGTGGACGAGAATATTTCAAAAATATCCCGTAATGTGATCGATCGGTTTATCAGCTGACTGGTCGCATCTCAGGCGATAATATCCAGGATCGGTTGGCCATGATCGATTTCCAGTCGTTTGCGACCAGGGATATCCAGTCGATGCGGATCAAGGCCTAGCAGGTGATACAGGGTGGCATGAATGTCGGTGACGTAGTGCGGTGATTCGACCGCATGAAAGCCAAGCTCATCTGTGGCGCCGTGTACGTAACCCTGTTTGATACCTGCGCCGGCAAACCAGACCGTGAATCCATGGGGGTGATGATCTCGACCACTGGGCATCTTTGTGTTTCCACGTGATTCCACAGCCGGTGTACGTCCAAACTCGGTACAGAAAACGACGACAGTGTCTTCCCACATCCCGCGACGTTTAAGGTCTTTTAAGAGTCCGGCAATCGGTTTGTCAACGCGTTTACAGGAACGGGTGTGGTTTTCTTTGAGGTTCTGATGCGAATCCCATTCACCGTACCCGCTCAAATAAACCTGTGTAAAACGCACGCCCCGTTCCGCCAGGCGTCGCGCTGCCAGCAGGCGACGTCCATAAACAGAGGTCTCTTTTTCATCAATGCCATACAGTTGTTGTGTCTCCTGAGTTTCTTCTGTCAGCTCCAATGCTTCAGGTACGGAGTTCTGCATACGAAACGCCAGTTCGTAGGAATTGATGCGGGCGCGTAGTTTTTCATCGGTCGGATATTCTACTGCAGCCAACTGATTGAGCTCGTTGATCAGCTGATATTGATTCGCTTGCTCCTGTTGTAGAATCGATTCCGGACGCGTACCGAAAGGGAGTGGGTTTTTCGGATCGAGTGAGAGTTCTACACCCATATATTTGGGCCCGAGATAATCCGGATTGAAGTTTTCTTTCACGCGAGTGTCAGTGTACGAACCGAGAAAAACATATTCGGGTAAATTCTTGTTGAGGCTGCCCAGTCCATAACTGAGCCATGAACCGACGACCGGCTCTTTCTGATCCAGTTTGTGACGTCCATGGTGGATCTGAAATTCAGCCGCATGGTCGTTGTCTGTTGTGTACATGGATCTCACAAAAGAGATGTCATCGACACACGTCGACAGGTGCGGCCACCAGTCGGTGATTTCAATTCCGGATTCTCCCTGTTTTCTGAATCCAACCTGCATCGGCATGATCTGGGAATGTTCGCGTTTTACCTGCACTACCGAGCGGGCGCGTGCCTGATAGCGCGGGTCTTTAAAGGGATCGGGATATATCGTGTCTGAAAAGGTTTTACCAGCATATTTATTCAGTTCCGGTTTCGGGTCAAACGTTTCCATCTGGCTGTAACCGCCTGACAGGAAAACCCAGATGACTGATTTTGCTTTTGGAGTAAAATGTGGTCCTCCAGTGGGGGCAGAATTGGTTTCCGCCCGTATTTCCTGCCCGAGCAGACTGCTTAATGCCATACCCGTAGCCCCAAAACCCAGATCCGCCAGAAAAGTGCGGCGCTGAATCTGCCTGCATTGTGGTGTGATGAAGTGTTTCATAAGACTGTTCCTGTGATTTGCTGTCGTAGATCGTTCTGGAAATCAACGGATCGTGACAAAATCGTTATGACTGAATAATGCGTGGACCAGACTCTCTCGCGCACGGGCTTCGGGGGATGCCGCTGGTTGAGAATAATCGCGTTTTGTAACGGGAGATGCGGCGTTTGGTGTTTGAGCGGAATAGAGAGATTTCTGGCGTGACAAAAATGCAGCTGCCACTGCCTGCTCCTGTTCACTGGCGGGGCGAGATAAGATCAGTTTGAATGCCCGTTTGATAAACTCAGTCTGCCGCTGGCCTCCCGGTAGTGTGGAGGTTGTTTGAGACCAGATTTGCTCGGCGATCATTCGGCCTTTTTGCACGGCAAGAGTACTATTGGTTAACGCCAGTGCCTGTTGAGGCATGACGGTGGTTGTCCGTTGATAACAGTCTGTTGCACTGGCACCGTCAAACAGTTCCAGAAATTCCATTTTGGCCTCGCCATGATGCGAATAATACAGACTGCGACGGTTAGTGCTCAGACCCTGATCCTGTTCGAGTTCCTGGCCATACATAGTCGGGTCAAGGTCGCCGGCAAGATAAAAGATGCTGTCCCGTACGACTTCTGCTTCCATACGGTTCGTGGGAAATTTCCAGAGCAGGTGATTGTCCCTGTCTTGCATAAGGTTAGGATGTTCTGCCGGCACGCCTTTCGAACTACGTTGATAAGTCTTACTGGTAAGAATGACTTGATGTAGATGCTTGATGCTCCAGTTATGATCCATGAACTCGGCCGCCAGCCAGTTGATCAATTCGGGATGAGTCGGTTCTGCTCCACTGCGGCCAAAATTATAAACTGATTTGACCAGGGGCTTGCCAAAGTGCCTCATCCAGATGTGATTCACGGCAACCCGCGCGGTTAACGGGTTTTCGCGGCTGGTAATCCAGCGGGCGAGTGCAGTCCGTTTTCCGGTACTCTGTTCGGGGAAAATCCGGCTGAGTGCCGTGTATTTGGTTGAAGTTGCTTCGATGGGTTTTTGTGCGGCAGTCAGTTGCGCTCGACTCTGGGTGACCTGTGTTTGCGCGGATGTAAGCTTCTTCACTCGTTCCTGGTCTGAATCCGGTAGTAATTTAGCCTGCAGTAATGCGGGTTCGGCTGATTTCAGGTTTGATTCTGCCCGGCAGAGTTTGGCCTGCCATTCAGTTTGACAGGCAGCCTGTTCCAGTGATTCAACATGGTCAGATTTCTCAATATAGCGAGCGATTGCAGCGCGCACTCTTGCAGCGTACTCCGTTTTTTCGGCTTCAGCTGCTTGTCGTCTGAATTGTAAATCGGTCTGAGTTGCTTTGGTAAGATCACATTTCAGTTGAATGGCCTTAACCTGCTGTTGCCATTTTTGATCCGCTTCCGTCAGTGGAGACTTCAGGATGATCTGTGATGTGGCAGGACCGGTACTGAAACGCGTGAGTTGCCAGTTCGCGATTCCGGGGAGATCCTCTCCTGACTGATAATCCGGGAATTCGAAATCACAGCGCAGCAATTCCTGTCCACTCAGATTCTCAATGAGAATCTGATCAAACTCCGCAATGCTTCCCTGGTGTGCATCAAGGAAGAGTCCTCGATTCGCCTGGACCGCCGGATTCCAGCCATTCAGTGCGATTGGCGTCTGATTGAGAATCGTGCTTGACCTTTCCGGTCCGTGGATCGATAGCTGCGCAATGTCCTGATCTGGTTTCAGATGAAGACTAATATTAAATTCAATGTTACCGGAATCACTTTTATAGGAACCAATGGTCGTAGGATTCGTTGTGCCCGGGACATACGAAATGATATTACCCGCTTCAAACGCGACGTAGAGACTGGTTTTGCCACCGGTTAAATTGTTGGACAACTGAAAATTAACATGGGCATCCTTCAAAATACGAAGCTGAAACTGAATCCGAATATCGGAATCGAAGTTCTTCCAGTCAGTGATTTCATAAGAGAGTATCCGGCGTCCCTGTTCGGCATTGAGTTGCAGGGCCTGCTGGTTAATCTCTGATGAAGCCGTTTGCGTCGGATCGTTTTTTCCGGCAGCGATTTTTTCTGGCCTGGCTGTCAGTATATTCGCCAGCACAGACTCGTGCTGCATCAACTCCTGTTCCAATTGTGTTTTCTGCTGTTCCCAGTTTTTGAGAGCACTCTGGTAAGCGGCCTCGCGTTTCCGGGTCTCTTCCTGAATGACAAACGGTTTCAGGCCCGGGTACCAGGCGGTGGCAGGGAGTGATACCGGCTTGAAGTCTAGCTTGTCTCCCCCCAGAAAAGCGATGGCGGAGGCTTCGACTGGCGGCTTGTCTTTGACCACATTCTGTTCCAGCCCACCCATATAAAACTTTGCTTTCGCATCCAGGTGTCTGTCGTAGATACGAACCATGCCCGTGCGAACGGGGCCATTACGAACACTGAGTTTATATTCAGGGAAAATTCCTGGGTCAGCTTCACCCGGCACGCGATCATGGCGGAGATCGATCGGTTCGAAAAACGAGCGGAAGGCAAAGTATTCATTTTGCGTGATGGGATCATACTTATGATCGTGGCATTCGCAGCAGTTCATGGTCAGCCCCAGAAATGCCTTGCCGGTATGTTCGACATTATCTTTCAGCCAGGTGTGATAATTCCAGCGGTAGAAATTGCGCACAATAAAGCCGGTGGCAACCAGATTCTCACGATCATTGGGAGCAATCTCATCCGCCGCCAGCATTTCGAGAACCATGCGGTCATAGCCTTTATCCTCGTTGATGGATCGGATAATCCAGTCGCGCCAGCGCCATGTCAGCGAGTAACTGTTGGTCATATCTTTGGCGCCACGGCGTCCGTACCAGTCACTATAACGCCAGACATCCATCCAGTGACGTCCCCAGCGTTCTCCATATTGTGGTCGCGCGAGCAGATCGGCGATTACCCGGTTCCAGGCATCCGGTCGTGCGTCACTGAGATAAGCGTCCAGTTCTGCGGGTGTGGGGGGAAGCCCGATCAGGTCGAGATAGACTCTCCGCAACAAAGTTGCCTTCTCTGCCTGGGGTTGTGGGATCACCTTCGCCTGTTCAAGTCGCGAAAGAACAAAGGCATCAATCGGGTTTGTTGATTTCGTTTTGACTTGAGGCACATCTGGACGGAGTACCGGTTGAAAGGCCCAGTGCTCTGCAGGATCGGCTTCAGGCTGATCGCCGCTGGGATACTTTGCCCCCTGGGCAATCCAGTTTTTAATCAGTTGGATCTCATCTGGTTTGAGTCGTCGTCCCTGTCCTTCGGGGGGCATCTGAATGTCCGCATCCGGAGTCAATACCTGATACAGCAGGCTTTCGTGTGGCTTACCGGAGACTATCGCCGGGCCGATTTCTCCTCCCTTGAGAATCAACTTGCCTGCATCCAGTCTTAATGAAGATTCCTGTTTCAAACTGCCATGACAGGCAAAGCAGTGTGACTTCAGGAGTGGCTTGATCTGTGTCTGGTAATCGATTTCAGCTGGAGCCGATCCTGCAGAGAGCGGATTCTGGATGATGGTCAGCAGGATCAGTGAGACTGCAGTCGCTGAGTATTGCATATATCGACTCCCTATTCTGTATGAACAGATTACATATCACGACTCACTTATGTTTAGAATAAATTCTCTTTCCTGTTGTCACAAGGTGGTTTATGCTAGATTGTTAAATATGCTAAGAAAATAAAATTGCCAGTCTGCTTCTATTTCTGGTGAAAAATTAATGTCATGATAAGATGATTGTCCCTGCCTTGTCTGGATGTACTGTTTCAAAGAAAGTCTGTTATGAAGTCATTCTCTTCCCGATCTCACCTGCTTCTGTTTCTTTTTCTATCGAGTCTGTCAGGGCCTGTTTCTTTTTCCAATCAGGCGTTCTCGGGAGAAAAGCAGGGGGCAACTTCGGAACGAAAGGTCCTTTGGGTACAACAGGCAGGGGGAAAGAAACACGACAAAATCCGTGGCATGGCTGTTGATCAGCAGGGGAACTGTTATGTAACGGGAGAATTTACAGAGACCGCTCAATTTGCAGATCAGACAGTCACCAGCCTGGGGAATATGGATTTTGTGCTCGCCAAATATGATCCTGCAGGCAAACTGCTCTGGATACAGACCGCCGGAGGCAAAGACATTGATCGGGGGTATGGCGTTGCCGTTGATCAGGCGGGGAACTCCTATGTCACAGGACATTTTCAAAGTCCTGAGTTTCAGATCGGCGACAAAATTCTGAAGAACCAGGGGGACTACGATTATTTCATCGCCAAATATGATCCGCAGGGAAAACTGCTCTGGGCCGAGAGTGCCGGCGGAACGGGCTATGATTACGGACATGGAATCGCTGTAACACCTGAAGGGGACTGTTATGTGGCGGGATCCTTTTCCGGGGATGTCACATTTGGTACAGCGCAAACGGGAAACAAAAAAGGGCGATCGTTGTTTGTAGCCCGCTACGATGCAGATGGAATGTTGATCTGGAGCCAACTGGCGGGCAATGCTCGCAGTCAGAGTGGACATCAGATTGCCGTCGATACCAGCGGAAACTGTTATGTCTGCGGTTATACTACGGGACTGCTGGAACTGGATGGTCAACAGGTGGGGGTCGACACGAGTGTGCAGGAAATTTTTCTGGCTAAACTGTCCCCGGCGGGAAAGCTGATCTGGTCAGCAAATTCAGGCGGACAGGCAAACGGTTTGAGTACAGGAGTTGCCGTCGATCATCAGGGCAACTGTTATCTGACGGGTATGTTTAAAAATAAAGCGACTTTTGGCAAAACGACTCTGACTAGTAAGGGCGGCCATGATATATTCGTTGCACGGATCAATGCCGATGGTTCTCCCGCCTGGGCCTATACCGGGGGCGGAGAAAAAATTGATTACGGCCTGGGCATTGCAGCAGATCAGGCAGGTAACTGTTATGTCACCGGAGAATTTTCAGACAACGTGCACTTCCTGGGAAAACATTATCCGAACCTGGGAGGTCGTGATCTGTTTATCGCCCGTTTTTCTCCCGATGGAAAGCCTGAATGGCTGGAAATTATGGGCGGTGATAAAAGCGATTTGAGTTATGCGATCGCTGTTGACAAAAATCAAAACTGCTTTGTTTCCGGTGCTTTCTCTCCGACCACTCAATATCAGGGTCATGATTTGAAAAGCCAGGGTAGTAACGATATTTTTCTGATCAAGTTGAGCCAGTAATATGCGATTTCGAGTTCTGCTAATCGTCAGTATGCTTTCCTCGTCTGCTGTCCTGTGCGATGCGCAAACCGCCATTGAAGCACCTGAGGTCAAACCGGCCCGGCAGGCGGGATATCCCCTGGCGACAACTCGACGTACGGCGATAAATGTGCTGCCATTTCATCGTGAACTGGATGCCGTCAAACTCCAGAAATGGCTGGAGATTAGTTCTCGCTGTACGATGGCGGAATTTGAGCTGTTTTTGTCTCCCCTGACAGCGGACGAGCAAAAACTGCTTGAAGTGATTGAAAGTAAACCGGCGCCGATTGTGAATCGACTGCATTTTGAAAACCTGAGAGACGTTTTAAAACAAAAAGCGCTGGTCTCTTTGCAGGTGGAAGAAGAAGTTAAAAAAGATGATTTATCGCATACGACTCCGGCTGTGGAAAATCTGCTGTATGGTGCATTCGATGCCGTTTTTGCGAGCGTCGGTCCGCCGAATGGTTCTCCCCGCTATGGTGATGTGGTCATTCATCTGAAAGACTCCGTACGAGAACATGGGTGGGCCACTCCTTTCAGTGGCATGCATTTCATGTATGCCATTCAGCATAAAGATGCGCGAAAGATGCAGGATATGCTGGCTGCTGGAAAGTCACTCCCGGACTCGCCCTATAATCCTCTCCATCTGGGGTTTAATGACCGGCTGCATTTTTCTCACTATGTTGTCACTGAGAAATACTGGAATCAGATATTGGCTTTTCAGGCGATTCTGGTTTATCGCAATCTGGACAACTCTCCCGCGAGCGCGGAAGTCAGACAGCGGTTTGCTGCATTGTTGAGAGAAGAAAATCCTCAAAAGTTCTGGAATCTGTTTATTCCACCCCGTGTGAAGAATGCGACTGCAGCGCAGGAAAACGAGAATATTCCTTTTGGCTATCTGGAAGGGAAGTTCGATGATCAGATCTCGATCGATTTCTTCACATCCATTCAGGTCCCCGCATCAAAACTGGCGGAAGTCAAGTCCTGGCCTGAAGCGCAGCCATATCTGCATCTCATTCAGGCAAAGTCAGCAGATGTACCCTGAACATGTTCAAGCAGATCAACAGAAGCAATACTGTATCGCATGTATTAAGAATATAACCTGTCTTCTGTGACTTGCCGTTTCAGTAATACATAAACGATCAGATAGTGGAATCAACAACGACCTGTCTTTCAGCAGGCCCTGCCTGATTTCCATGCAGGTTACCCTGTCGCTATACGCCTTCCGCGAGTGAAGTATGAGATCAGAATGAGACCTCGGTACGCATTGTTCATCGATTTCGCCTTGGATTCGTGGTTTTTTGATTGTTCAAAAATATTAGTTGAGTGAAGCAGAAAAAAAATATTTCATTGGTGCATGATTTGCGAATGAGCGTTGTGGAGAAAGTTGTAACTTAAAAAAGGTGATCGCTGCTGTCCTTTTATATTTAATTCAGGCAGGGATGATTCGAAATGCTGCTTTCTCTTCACGTTATTTTCATATTAGTTATCTACTGTTCAATGGAGTATGGTCATTATGCAATTTCGAGAAAGACGAAGTCGCGGTTTTACGCTGATCGAGCTATTAGTGGTGATTGCGATTATCGCAATTTTAATTGCTCTGTTATTACCAGCTGTTCAACAGGCGCGAGAAGCTGCCCGTCGCAGTTCCTGTAAAAACAATCTGAAGCAGATTGGTCTCGCATTACATAATTATCATGATGCCCATCGAGTTTTTCCACCGGCGGCGATTGCACCGGGAAGCTGTTACTGTGAACGTGTACTGGATATGCCAGCCGGTTCCTCTCCACTGTTGATGAATCATTCGTTTTATCAGCTGCTGCTACCGTATCTCGATCTGGCAAATCTCTATAACCAGTACGATTTTACGCTGTCAACTTCAACCCATGTCGCACGCTCTGATGGAAGTTATTGTGGTTCCGTGGGACCGACGTTTGCCGGCTCGGGGCAGTTGACGGTTGCCAAAAATAACTTTCCCGTTTTTCTGTGTCCTTCTGATCCCAATCCTACCAAATATGGTGACTACCAGAAATCGAGTTACGGGCATGTAGGCTACACAACTGAGTACAGCCTGGTCTCTTCGTATGGAAATAATACAAGTAGTCTCAAAGGGACTCTGGGCTTCAACGGTTCTGCCAGAATTGCTGATATCAAGGATGGGACCAGTAATACGATGATGATCATGGAAGCCTCTATGCTGCTGACCAGTGCTTCGTATGGACCCTTCTGGAATTCCTACCGGCATACGAATGTGTTGCTGCCCGTTTCTTATGGAATCAATAAAAACCATCCGGGTTACGATAAACCTTACGCCTGGGGAGCCGGTAGTCATCATGAAGGAGGCTGCCAAATGCTGATGGTCGACGGAGGAGTTCGCTTCTTAAGTGAAAACGTAGACCGTCTTGCGGTCGTCCAGGCTTTGGTCTCCATTAAAGGCGGGGAAGTTTTACCAGAGTTTTAAGTCCGACTGTTGTATTAAAATCTGACTGTATCCGTCGAACGCACCACGTCACCTCGTCGGTGCGTTTGACATTTCATATCAGCGCCGAAAGTCAACCCATGCCCTCGATTCCTTTTCAGTTTCCTTTTGTTTCTCGATACCTTTGCCTGCTGATGCTGTCCTTGATCCTGGCGGGGTGTTCCGGAAAAAGTGACGATTTACCCGAACTGGCAGAAGTGACCGGGCAGGTCACTCTGGATGGAAACCCTTTACCGGACGCGATCATCGATTTTTATCCCCAGGGCGCTCAGCAGAAAAAACAGTCACGTGCTTCCACTGCTGCCACAGATGGAGAGGGGAAGTACTCGCTGATGTACAACAATAATACGGCAGGCGCAATCCTCGGCGATCACCTGGTTCGTATCAGCAAGACAGAAGGGGGCGCGGAAGTAGCCGGTCCTGAGATGCTGCCTAAAAAGTACAATGAGACTTCCACCCTCAAAGCGACTGTGACTAAAGACGGTCCCAATACGATCAACTTCGAGTTGACGAGTAAGTGAACGACTTAACCGAACTGCTTCGGAAATCGAGTCGGGTTCTATTCTTCATAGCCTGTAAAATGGCAGTATCCTCAGCAGACTCTTATTCAACCCTGACTGCTCACAATAATTCCCAGGACGATCAGAATCAGCCCGACACTTTTAGCGAGTGTAACCGGTTCTTTAAAAAAGAGTGCGCTGAGAAACATCACCAGCACAAATGCCAGGCTCATAAACGGATAAGCATAGCTCAGAGGTAGCTTGGTCATGGCAGCCATCCAGCTTAGAGCTGCAAGGAAAGCACATGCAAAACTGCTTAAGACCCAGGGATTGAGTAATAGTTTGACTATGAAGTGAACCTTATCAATACTGTTTTGGGGAAATGCTCCCGCAAGTCCAACCTGCCATTTAATGATGATTTGGCCGTAGACTGTAAAGAGGATGGTGAGCAGGATATAGAGATGGCTCATATAGATCAACTAACTGGATTAACAGGAAAGTGAGAGTAAAAATTAAATAGCAAATGATTCAGTCAGTGTTGTATTATTATTGCGAAACTTAAAAGTTAGAGATCATCAATCACTCTCTAAAACAGCTAAACCAAAGCCCGTTTTGCCATAGGCATTTCCATTATAAAGCATATACCGGTTGCTCTTGTGATCGAAAACATGCGGATATTCTATCATTTCCGAGTCCCAGCCTGTTTTTGATACATCAATACCGACTTCCTCATCGAGTCGAGTCCAGTTGATTCCATCATCTGATTCTGCGTATCCAATTCGGTAAGAAATTCCTCTGTATGAATACCACATTTTATAAATGCCGTTGTCGTTGATGACACAAGGTCTTGCTAAAGCATATTCATCTGCAGATTTAAAAGTAATTGCAATAATTCCATCACGGCGCCAGTTGATTCCATTTTCTGATTCAGCATATTTAATACAAAATTTGAATGCGCAGTCGTTGTCTTGGTCCCATTCTAAATTAGATCCATACCACATTTTCCAGATTCCATTCTCGTGTAGAATCCAAGGGTATGAGATAGACAGGGGATCCACAGAATTTCGATCAATGATAGGAGCGGGCGAGTATTTGGTGAAAATACATCCTGTTGAATCACTGATTGCAAGTCCAATACTATTTCGCCATGGTACAGTCACTCCCAGATTCCAACCAAGATAGTAAAGGTATTTTATTTTATCGACTGTAACCAGCCCTGTGACAGTAACACCACTGTCATCAAAATAACCTGGGTCGCCTGGGGAGAGGATTGGAGTTTTTGAGATGTTTAAAATTTTATCTGGTTGATTTATATTGAAATCAATATGGTAAATACTTGATTTGTTATTTTTGTCTCTACAACTGGAGTAGACTCTGTATAACGAATCAGATAACTGGTCTGCCACTGGATTTGCTGCATGTGAAACCATCCAGTCATAATGATGATCGGGAGCGAAGACCTGCCCTAATTTCTTCCATTTCATAATTGATTCATAATCCCTTTAAACGGTAGCTGGGGATTTTTGACAATTCGGCTTTGGGCGCTTTATAGACCCCACTTTCCTGCGTATCAGCCATGATTGTCGCTCCGCCGCCAATCACGCATTTCTCGGCGATGTTTATATGATCGCGTAGTGTCGCATTTACGCCAATAAAGCAGTTTTGTCCGATGTTTACGCCTCCTGAAATAACAACATGCGAAGTGATAAAGCAGTTATCACCTATGGTGGAATGGTGGCCGATATGATTTCCACTCCAGAGAGTTACATTGTTTCCAATTCTGACATACGGCTGGATGGTATTGTCTTCGAGAATGAAACAATTTTCTCCAATGGAAAGATCCGGCCAGGTCGTTGCTTTAGAACTCACGTAACTTGTTAATCGATAGCCTTTCGCTTTTGCTTTAGCGCATTTGTCAGCGCGAACAGAATTTATGCCTGCATAACTGACTGCGACAAACATATCATATTCTTCCGGAGGATAGCGTCTTTCGATTTCTTCAAATGGAAAGACGGGGAGACCACAAAACTCTGAATCGGTGAGGAATTCCTGATCAACAGTAAAGGCTTTAATATTGTATGTACTGTCATGTGTGAAATAGAAATGTGCAACCTGGGCGATATCTCCCGCGCCAAAAATAATAATCGGTTTCATATTTCTGTTCCTTTTGATTCTCGAAAATGAATTATTATGTTCTTACTATGACCGTGAATTCATATAAATCGTAGTCATGCAAAATCGCTACATTTCTGGAAAAATTGGTTTTACAGTAATCAAACAGAAAGCACGGATCTCCGTAATACAAATCCGGACGCATCTTTTCCTCATCCGAATACTTTGTAAGAATGTTGAATGCAAACCCAAGGCGACTGAGGTTCGAAATATCCTCTAAAGTCGCAAGTAGATATGATTCCCAGTCACTCGTACTGGTATCCTGCTTTACGTTGAATATGCCACTGGCAACCGTATAATCTGATTCAGGCACCTTTGAGATCTGATCAGTAAAACTGATATGGTTGTTAACTATGCCAAATTTATTTCTGGCCTGGTTCAGCATAAGATCTGATATGTCATAACCGTAATACTGAAAAGAATAGTTCTGATTAATCAGGTACTCAGCAAGGGCTCCATAACCACAACCAAAATCGTTTATACTAAATTGCGAATGGTGGTTACAGATTTTGAGCAACTGGTCAAATCGTAGAAATTGTGATTCCTGCGAATTCCAGTCGACTCCCTGGGGAGAGATACCATGTGTTTTTATTTTCTGGCTGTAATATTGCTCCACGGATGCAGTGATATTTTTGAAATTCATGGATTATCATTGACCTCATCGCTGATAATTGCTGATTCATAGATGTCTTTAATGATCGTGTAAGGCCGTTGCTTTGTTTCAGAGAAAATCTTTGCCAGATAGATACCAATGATTCCGAGACAAAAAATTGTTAAGCCTCCTAAAAACCAGATTGAAACGATCAGTGAGGGCCATCCCGCCAGAAGCTCGTTAAAAAATGCTCTGCGGATGACTAATATCACAGCAGCGATACCTGCCAGGGATGAAATCAATATTCCCAGATAGAAAACAAAGATTAAGGGGGTGTTACTGAAGGATGTGATGGAATTCACCAGAATTGAAATCTTGCTGAAAATATTATAGCTGGAATTTCCTTTGAAGTGCTTCGTGACCACAATGGGCTGTTGTGAAAATCCTGTGATTGCCCAGAGACCTGCCAGAAATATTTCTCTGTCTTTATGTTCGATGAGTGCTTTAACGTATCGTTGGCTCATCAACCTGGCAGTAATCAGGTTCAGCGGGACAGGGTAACTCGAGATTAAATTGAAAAATCGGTAGAACAAATTCCCAGAGATCTGTTCTATAAAGTTCCCTTTTCTTGATTTTTGGACTCCATATACCACATCAACATCTGATTCATGAAACTGTTTATGAAATTCACCGAGTAATTCCGGTTCTTCTTCTAAATCTGAATCGATTAAAAATACCAGTTCCCCTCTGGCATGCATCAAACCGGTCATCATTGATTTATGATGTCCGAAATTTCGTGAAAGATCGATGACTCTGACATGTTGGTCATGTTGAAAAAGATTGAGAGCACGCTCCAGCGAATCGTCAGGTGAGCCGTCGTTAACAAAGATTATTTCATAGTCATTCGTCAGTTCTTGCGCCTGTATCGAAATTCTCTCATAAAATTCGATGAGATACGGGGAGGAATTATAGAGTGTTGTAACAATAGATAGTTGCATCATTGTCTGAAACTTTTCATGAATTTATATGCGTCCTTACCTTCATTAAATATTAAGTCGAGAATACTGACTCCATGTTCAAAGGGAGGGTAAAGCTGAGTATATTCAGGGTAATCCGTGTAGCTGAAATATTTGACCTGGATGTTTTCTCTCTCGAATAAGTTTCGAATAATATAGTCTTCTGCAGCAGGGCCAGAAAGATATTCTGTGGCTCCAGCCTGTTTGCATATCTCGACCAATCTTTCCGTTTTTCCGGAGACACTTTTATATTCTTTCGACCAGGATATTTGAGTCGAAATTCCCAAGAGGCGACAGATTTCAATCAGGAAATGATAGTTTATCATACTTAGACTGGTCTCTGACTGACCGAGATAGAGGTTCTGAAACAGGTCTTTAAATTCGTTGAAGAATCTACTTCGAGAGTAATTGTGGGTTATCGTTTTCCAGTGTTGTTCTCGCCAGGCATTGTCTCTGGTTTCTGTTTCAGAAATCTTTTGATAGTAATTTCCTTTGACTTTCACAGGGATTGTGAGCCAGAGTAGTCCCGTTGGCGATTTGATTTTATTCCGATTCCGCCAGTCTCTTTTAGTAAACTGCATGTCATCAAATAGAACGAACTCATCTACTGAATTAATTAAATCAAAGTATCCTTTCCATGGAATATAATTTGATTGAAGGATTGCAATCTTTTTCATGATTTATGGACTAATAAGAAAATCTCTAAATTGAAGCACTTATTCGACATTTCGAATATCAGCTACCTGAAATACCTGTTTTTCAGAGTTGACCTTTTGCAATGATAATTGCAGAAATTTATGAATTTCATCAACAACTCGCTGTTGCTCTTCGGTGGTGATCTCATAGAAAAAGGGAAGGCGTAAGAGGCAGTCTGCCGCCTGCTCTGTGACTGGCAGATCGCCGTGCTGGTAACCCCAGGTTTTTCCCATGGGGGAACTGTGCAGAGGAACAAAGTGAAAGACGGCGTGAATCTGTAGTTGCTTCAGGTGATTCAACAGGCCATCACGCAGAGTTTTGTTCGGGAGCAGGATGTAGAACATGTGATGATTGCTGAGACAGTCTTCGGGAACACAGGGGAGACGGAGTTGCTGATTTTTCTCCAGAGGCAGAAGACTATGCTGATAGTAATCAAAAATCTCTTTACGACGCTGATTGATTTCGTCAAACATTTCGAGTTGCGCATAAAGAAAGGCACAGTTGAGCTCGCTGAGGACGAATGAAGAACCAATATCACACCAGGTATATTTATCGACCTGTCCCTGGAAGAAGGCCTGCCGATTGGTGCCTTTGTCTCTGATGATGTGTGCCCGGTCAATCAGTTCTTCCGAATTCAGACAGAGAGCGCCGCCTTCCCCACAAATGAAGTTTTTCGTTTCATGAAAACTAAAACACCCTAACTGTCCCAGTGAACCCAGGTATTTCTGATTATATTGGGCGTTGACGCCCTGGGCGGCATCTTCAATGACTTTGAGATCATATTTTTCTGCAAGTGTTAAGATCAGGTCCATCTCACAACTGACACCTGCGTAATGGACGGGGACAATGGCTTTAGTTTTTTCGGTAATGGCCAATTCTACCAGACGTGCATCCAGATTCAGCGTGTCTGGTCTGATGTCTACAAACACGGGGACGGCACCGACTCTGACAAATGCATTCGCTGTCGACACAAACGTATAAGACGGCATTATGACTTCATCACCCGGTTGAATATCCAGCAGCATGGCGGACAGTTCCAGAGCCGCTGTACAGGAAGGGGTAAGCAGTATTTTCTTGATCCCGAAACGCTCTTCCATGATGCTTGTGCACCGTCGTGCAAACTCGCCATCACCGGAGATATTGCCGAGGGTGACGGCTTGCGCAATATAATGGAGTTCTTTCCCTGCAATAAACGGTCTATTGAACGGGATTAACGAGTTCATACAAAGTGTATCCGTTTGTTAACATCTGTAATGATGGCCTTACGAACCTGAGCGGGTCGCTGTATCAGGGGGCAGGATAATCTCTCTGAACTGCTCTAAAGCAGCAAGAATGGTACCAGAGAGAGAATCCGCGGGTATAAAAAGAAGTCTCTTATGCTACTGGTGACCGCTCTTAGCATGTCTTAACGCGAAGTGTAACTGGCAGCGTTCTATGGTGCTGCTATTTCTGTTTTATCTAACGCATCAGAGTTCTGTGGCGCCTGTCCAAAGATCGTCATGATGATCAGCAGTGTGAAGAATCGAGCAGCTTCGTGCAAAGTCTTGTCGTGACTGAAAAACAGGTCAACCAGGTCCAGATCCGTAACACGCGTTCGACAAAGTCACTATTTGATCGATAAAGACAGAGTCAGCCGATTATTGGCGACTCGCTCACTGGATTGATCTGGATTAAGAACGCGATAGCGATTCGCGGCGGTAAATATTAAAAACAATCGCTGAATTGTGCTTAAGTTATTTGATAATCAAACGATATGGTCCACGTGAGCTGGTCAGTGCGTCAGTTTGAGATTTTTCACGTCGCTGTCAGGTATTTTCTATCTGGTACTGATTTGACTTCGCGTTAAACCGTTTTTGAGTAATAACATAGCCTTAATATACCCTGAAATGCAGTAGTGGGTATAATAAATGCTTTACACAAAGTGGGTTGGTGTGGCAGAATCTAGTGAATGCGAGATCTGCCTTTGTTGTCTCGGAACTGATCGGTGCGAGATCGTACTTCCTAACAGCTTTACCGAAAGAACTGGGAAGCGAAACAGTGCCAAAAATCAATGCCACATAGCCTCTTATCCAAACGAGAAGATTCAGGAATGTGGGCCGGGACAGGTCTGGGTTTCAAGGTCTGATCAGAAGCTATCGTATCACTCGGTATCAGGCATGTATCCAGATCTTAAGCCAGGTCTGAGGTAGAAGTCAGACTGAATTTTAACTGCATTCAGAAGTGTCGAATTAATTGCTTGTAAGAGGGTCATGTAAGGAAATGGACATCGTTGTTGATGAAAGTATGACCGCTACCGATGCGAGCAAGTCTGTTACGGAACAGCAGCCGAATTCCAGTGAAAGAAATGTCAAATCTTCGTGGACGGTCTGGTTTCTGGTGACTGGAATTATAATCACAGGTCTCGTTTTCCGATTGATGCTGTTGGATGCATTTTTTCTTGACTTTGACGAGTCGATGCATTTTCAGGCAGCCCGGGAAGTAACACTGTATGATGCATGGGTTGCCAGTCGGGTTCATACTCACCCTCCACTGATATTTCTCTTCTATCATTACTGGATTGCTTTAGGCGATTCGGAAATGATACTCAGGTTGCCGTCGCTGTTATTCAGTCTTTCTGCGTTGTTCCTGGGGTTTCTGTGGATGCGAGAAATTCTGGGAGAGCGACCAGCATTAGCAGGACTTGCCTTTCTGGCTTTTTCAATGCCCATGATCCATCTTGGTGCATTAATGCGTGGATACACGCTGTTACTTACTTTTATTTTTGCAGCCCTGTATTTACAGGAGCGATTTTATCAAACAGGTTCATTGCGTGCGCTGGCAGGGAACTGCTGTTGTCTGATCCTGGCCATGCTGACTCACTACAGCGCCGCCTGGTTGATTCTGGCCCTGGGCTTAATGGGGATATTACGAATCGCGACAGGTACATTCACGAAGCGGATGTTTGCAGGCTGGGTGACCTCACAGTTCGCGTTACTTGGAGTCTGTCTGGCCCTTTACTTTGGGCATGTGCGCCAGTTTGTGAGAAGTGATACGCAGACAGCTCTGTGGGACTTCTGGCTGATTGACAGTGCGTTTGATCCAACCACCACCAATCCCGCTTATCTGGCGATGATGCGGGTTGTGGAATTTATTCAATACCTATCAGGTCCATTGTGGATTTTTATGACCGGTCTGGTAGTGACTGGTATTGTCATGTTGTTCAAGAAAGGGGCACAGGAAAATCTTTCAAAAAGGATCGCGATCGAGCGAGGAATGCTGGTTCTCCTGCCATTATTGGTAGCAATGCTGCTGTTTCATTTACGCATCTATCCCGTCGGACACACACGGCATTCGATATGGCTTGTGCCATTTGTGGCCTTGGGTCTGGCGGCAGGTACATGGCCGTTATTGAAATGTCCTGGTACTTTTCGAACGATTATTGCTGTGCTGTTCGTCTCCTTATGGATTTATACCTATGCCTATCCGAACGTTTGGAAGCTCAAAACCACGCAAACACCCCAAATGGCACGTAAGATGATTTCCATAATAGAGGAGACGGTGCCCGAAGGTGAGACGATCCTCATGGATGACAGCACACGAAATGTTCTGGAATACTATCTGGTAGGTCGAAGGGTGATGCACGGAAAATCTCTGGGAAGTGGATATATCGAGTACGAAATGGGGGGATACCGGATCATCACAATTCCTAAATTTCATTTTTATATGTACGACATCAAGGCAGCGTGGCCGAGCTTTCAACAGGTATTTGGCGCAGCCTCTACGAAACCACTCTGGGTGGTCTATATTGGATTTGAAACTCCAGCGAATGAAGTTTCAAAAATATTCAAACGATTTCCACCCGGAAAATTAATCAAACAAGTCAAGTATCTGGATAATCAGATTTTGCAGGTTCAGTTTCAGGGACCTTGAAACAAGGTCACTCGTGATTCAGCAGACTGAACTTTCAGATTTGCTGGATTTTATTAACGTTCAGAGTCTTGATACAGGTTCAATCGAAAGCCCATGTCACAAATTCAAGCATCACATAAATTTCTGGTATATGTTGTCGCCTATGAAGCGGAACAGCATTTGTACGATTTATTTGAGCGAATTCCTTACGAACTGTTCAATCGATCTGATTTCCATTTTCTGGTAAGTGATGATGCGTCTTCAGATAACGGTCCAATTGTGTTGAAAGAATGGTTGGAAGCACATGAAATCCACAACGTGACCATATTGAAAAATCGAGTCAATCAGGGATATGGCGGGAATCAGAAAATAGGTTTTCGTGTGGCCATTGATAACGGCTACAGTTGTTTGATTCTGCTGCATGGGGATGGTCAGTATTCTCCGGAATTGTTACCAGAGTTTGCGCGTGTCTGGAGTGAAAGTGAACCGGATGTGATTCTGGGGTCGCGTATGCATTCAGTGCAAAGTGCTCGCAAAGGTGGGATGCCCTACTATAAAGTTCTGGGCAACCGGATTCTGACAACTTATCAGAACCGCATGACTGGTTGGGAGTTGAGTGAATACCATACGGGTTATCGCGCTTATGCAACAAAATTTCTGGACAGTGTTCCCTTCGAAATCAATACCAATGAATTTCACTTTGACACAGAGATACTGCTGCAGGCAGCGCATGTGAATGCCAGTGTCAAGGAAATAAATATTCCAACATTTTATGGCGAAGAAGTCTGTCGCGTCTCCGGGTTCAAGTATGCGTGGAATGTATTTACCGCAACGCTGCAGTATAAAATGCATCAGCTAGGCATGTTGTGCTCTTTAAAATTACGGAATCTGTCACCTGGCCGGTATCGCGATAAGACCCAGGCTGACTACTCTTCACATGCACTGGCGTTACAGATTTTGGAGGAGAGGCAGTCAAAACAGGTTCTGGATATCGGCTGTGGTCCAGGTCATATTGCTGCCCGCTGTGAACAGGCAGGCATGCAGGTGACCGGGATTGATTGTGCTACACCACTACCCGGTACAATGTCCGATTTCCATATCGCAAATCTGGAACAGGACGAACTGCCCGTTTCAATTTGTAATTACGATACTGTGCTGCTGATGGACGTGATTGAGCACCTGGCAGATCCGGAAGAATTTTTACTGGGGATTCGAAATCAGGCTCATGATCGATTATCTGATGATACTGATAACGAAGCTGCTGAACCAGATCTTTCACAGATCGGCTCTGAGTATGATACCGGGTTCGATATTGAGCAGTCCGAAAGCAGAGAATTAGAGACGTCATTCCCTGTCTTTATCATTTCCACTCCCAACATCGCGTTTGCTGCTGTGCGAATGAATCTATTGCTCGGGCGATTTAACTATGCAGAACGGGGAATACTTGACATTACGCATAAAAGACTGTTTACGCGAAAATCTTTGCTGCAGATGTTAAGCGATTGTGGTTATGAGATTGAACGGGTTCGTGGAGTAGGAGTGCCATTTGCAGCTGTGATGGCAGGGCGAACCGGTAAATATCTCGGCTGGATTGCTGATCTTGGTGCAAAAATCTGGCCATCACTTTTTGCATTTCAATTGCTGGTTGAATGCCGTCCTCGTCCGGGAGTTAAGGACGTCCTGCGAAATGCGATTCGAATTCATGATCTGTCGCAGGTGGGGCACAACGAATCCGTTGAAACAGCAAAAACTGAAAATCAATAATCCCTTGTCTGATTTAGTGTTGAAAATATTGATTTCTGGATTTGATGATCCGACTGATCGCTAATCAGAATTTCTATATCTTATCTCCGTCTGTAATGGTTGAATCATGAAATGGGAGCGCTTTACAAAACAGATTCTTTCGCAAAAGCTGATTATGGCAATCGTAATTGTATTTGCCATACTTTGCAGTGCGCGTCTGACAGAAACATTAATGTATAATCCCGATAGTGCTGACTACGTGATTATGGCCCGGGGACTGATCAATGATTTTGAATACCGGCAAATATACTCCCCGGAAGAGCCTTACTTTACGTTACGCCCACCCGGGCTGTCACTCCTCCTGATTCCCGCTGCTTTAATTGCGCCTTACGATGTGATTATGGCAAAAGTAACCGTATTGATTACCGCTGTCTGTATGCTCGTTTTGTTCTACGGGCTGATGTGCCGATTGGAAATCTCGATTGCAGAATCGTCTCTCGAACAGACAGATCGCATCCATTGGCCTCAACTTCTGCTTACGTTCATCTTTGCTACGAATCCGTATGTACTGCTGTATTCCACGCTGATGATGTCCGAAGTACCATTTATCGCGTGTACCCTGGCGATTTTATACCTGATTGCCCGTGATTCTGAGATGATATCAAAGCGAAATCTGTTTCTGCTCACATGCCTGCTGATGTTTCTGCCGTTACTCAGGACCATTGGCATCAGTCTGGTGGTAGCGCTGGGGATCTGGTCCGTCACCAACCGCAAACGCTGGCCCTGTCTAATCAGTGTATTCTGTTCCCTGGCAGTAACAGGGGCCTGGATGATCCGCAACAGTGCCCATCAATCAGTAAGTTATTCCTCCGTGTTGGCCAATGAATTCGAAAAGGTTGGAGTCCTGGGAATGCTGGTAAGCATGGTCAATCGTGTATTGGCTCACTTCGTGGGACTATGTCAGAAATTATTCCCCGGAATGCCAGGAGAATTTCCGGAATACGAACGTCTGGTATTGAATGAGAACTATGTACTTCCGGGTTCACAGTTATTGTATTTACTGGCGAGTCTGATTCTCATTTCTCTAGCTGTGTATGGAATGTTGAAGAGATGGGACAGAGGGGGGGCAGTCAGTTTTTACTATCTGCTGCTTACTTTCATGATGCTTGCGGTCTGGCCGTGGTTACAGTTGCGGTTTACATTACCTCTAATACCTGTTCTCCTGGCATTCCTGCCATCTGGAATGAAGGCATTGGGATCCAGTGCAAAACCGTTCGCTGTTCAAGGAAAACGAGTACTGGCTGGGGCTCTGGTTTTTGGGTGTGTCATTATGGGAATTACACAGATCAGAACTGATCTGAGGCTGATTTATGCGAATCAGAAAATGATATCAATGGGTGAGTCGTTTTATGAGACGGAGTTCCCCGGGGCCAATTTTTCTAATTTCGTGGCAGCCGGTAACTGGATTCAGAAAAATTCAGAACCGACCGACCGGGTTATGACCAGACGAGCTGATGCAGCTATCAGTGCACATCGCTATCAGCAGGCAGCGTATCTGGAGAAGTTGAGTATAGAACAGCTTCATCAGCAGATTCAATCTTTCTCAGCGAAATACCTCGTGTGTTATAGCCGAAACTACGTCGGCGCATTTAAATGGTATTTACTTGATTCTGATCCGGTTTATCGGCTGACCCCCGTTTATTCACAGCGGGGGGTGATGGTGATAGAAGTGCAGCCAAATTATGAAGGAACAGTCCGTCATCAATACTGGCGTGCAGAGGAATCAATGGAAATTGCCCGACGGGCATATGAGAAAAACCCCGATCAACTCTCCTGCCAGATCGGTTATCTTGAACAATTACAGGCGGTGCAGAAATTTGATGAAGCAATCCAACTGATTCAGGAACTTCAGAAAAAACAGATTGAGGATATCCGTGTTGTTTGCCTGCTGGGTTGGTCCTATGTTGGGGTGAAGGAGTACGAATCGGCATTGGTAGAATTTAAAAGAGCTTCGTTAATGCCTAATTCAAAACTGCATCGAAACAATATCCAGCGGGGCTATGACCATGCTCAGAATATGTTGAAACAGAAAGCCGGTCCAGATGAAATAGAGGAAGAGAATGGGCCCGCGAAAATGCTTCTGATCGCTGAGAATTACTGGAGACTGGCGCGTTATGAGCATGCGATGAAATATGTGCAGAAAGTGCTTGATTCGCAGGACGCAACGAAACAGGACAGGGATACTGCTCGTGTATTAGAGGCACGCCTGCATTTGCTGAATGGTCATCCTGAACAGGCTCTGGCAGCGTTAAAAAACATCAGTGATCCCGAAAATGAAGCGACAGTGACTTTGCAGACACTGATTGAACAGGAACAGTATTTCAACAAATTCTTTAAAGGGCAGAGCAGGTCAGAAGAGTTTCAGAATCAACAGCTGGATTCTGAAACTCGAGATTCCATACTGAAACTGGCCGCAATATATGAATCAGAGGGAGTTCCCGGGAAGGCGCTCAGGCTGCTGGAACGAGCACATGCACTGGATCCAGACCAGGTAGAAATCCGAAAGCAACTCGCAAAATATCAGTTGTTCTATAATATGCTATCCCAGGCAGAAGAGAACTATCTGGTCCTGCAGCAACAGTCTCCCGATGATCAGGATGTCCAGGACAGCCTCAGTAAAATCGAGCAGCTCAAAATTACTCCACGTTTCTGATCAAATTGGATCGCAATATTCCAATCATTTAAAAACATCAGAAAATCGATCTGGATTTGCAGGCAGCACCCGCAACTGAGTCATCGTCCGGAGCAGGGAAGTCCCAATCGCTGAAGCCTGCACTTTACTCAGTCTCATGCATGAAACAGCAGTGATGTGATTCAGAGAATTTCAACTCTGATATTTTGATAAAACCCGCGTTTTGCAGGAAATCAATTCTGGCGAAACTGTTTCAATTATGCGAAACTGAAACAATCGGGGCAATTTCAATTCTTCTCTCAATGCTGAGTTCTCTCTTCTGTTTCCGGAGCCATTCCATTACAGGCTGATTTACATCATTGTGAGGGGAATGGTGCGACTGCTTTCAGACTGTCCCATAGTCGTATGGGGATGTTTCAGACTTTACATAATCAAAGATTACTGTAACGTTTTGTGTGTCATTTAGGAGAAGATTCGCACTGGAGATGAATGCTACCCGCTAAAGTTGTTCGGCAATGAGTTCCGGGAATCATCCCGCGGATTTCTATAAGAAAACTGTAGAATATGGAGATACGATGATGCGTCAAATGAAATTACTGTTGCTGTGTTTGTTCTGGGGAGGTGTGACAGTTTCTGCTGCAGAGACTGATTCCGATACTCCCACTCCCTCTGCAGACGAGACTGCGGTTCGCGCAGCCATTGATTCTTACAAAACCGCCTTTGACAAAGGGGATGCCAAAGCTGTTGCCGCTCACTGGACTTCTACTGGCGAATTTGTGACTCCAGGAGGCGAAACTTTAACCGGACATGATGCCCTGGAAAAAAGCTTTACTGAGTATTTCAAAGCAACTCCCAATGTAAAGATTGAGCTGGATAGTGTAGGAATTCAGTTTATTTCTCCCGGTGTTGCCATTGAGGAAGGGGTTGCCCGCGTCGTGGCTCCAGAGCAGGAACCGGATGTAACAGAATACACGGCGGTGCATGTGAAAACCCCTGCAGGATGGAAGCTGGATAGTGTCAAAGAAACGAAAGTCATTGTACCTCAAACACATTATGAACAGCTGAAGTCCCTGGAGTGGATGATTGGTACGTGGGTTGATACCAGCGATGACTCGACAATAGAAACCGTCTGCCGCTGGACGAAAAACAAAAATTTCATCACGCGTTCATTCAAAGTCCATATTGAAGATCGAGTGGAGATGGAAGGAACCCAGGTCATTGGCTGGGATCCGGATAAACAGACGATTCGTTCCTGGTTATTCGATTCAGAAGGTGGTTTCGGGGTTGGCATGTGGACACAAAAGGAAAACCAGTGGACGATACGCACACTGCAGGTACTGGCAAACGGTGAAAAAGCCTCTGGAATCAATATTATAACTAAGGTGGATGATAATACGTTTAAATTCCGTTCCCTCGGGCGTGAAGTCGATGGGGTCCTGCTTCCCGGAGTCGAAGAAATTACTGTGGTGCGTCAGCCGTAAAGAAAAAGAATGCGACAGTACGCGTCATAGCGATCAATCTTATATGTTTTTAAAAGGTGAGACTAATATGAAAACTCCCTGCATTGCAATACTTGTGGGAATGCTTTCCCTCTCTCTGATATCTGAAGATATTTACGCCCGTGGCGGCCGCGGAGGCGGTGGAGGCGCTCGAGGTGGTGGAGGTGGCGGCCGTAGTTTTAGCGGCGGTGGAGGCGGTGGTCGCAGCCCTTCGATGAGCAGACCCTCCGTATCCAGACCAACCAGTCGGCCCAGTGGGGGAAATCGACCGAATTTCAATAACCGACCCTCTGGTGGAAACCGTCCGAATCTCAACAATCGTCCCAGTGGCAATAACCGCCCCAACGCTGGAAACAGGCCAAGTGGCGGTAATCGTCCGAATATTGGGAATCGGCCGGGGAGTGGTAATCGACCCGATTTTGGAAGTCGACCCAGCCAGGGGCAGCTTCAGGACTTCCTCCATCTACCAGGTAATGGCAACTCAGGTAACCGTCCCGGTAGCGGCAATCGTCCTGAGATCGGTAATGGTTCTAATATTGTGAACCGACCCGGCAGTGGAAATCGACCGGAGATTGGGAATCGGCCTGGAAACGGAAATCGACCGGATATCGTTAACCGTCCCGGGAATGGCAATCGACCTGGAAATGGTAACCGACCCGATATCGTTAATCGTCCCGGTAGTGGAGATCGTAATAATATCAATATCGGAAATAATCGAGGTCCCGGTAAAAATAATATTTCGATCAATCAGATCAACAAAAATAATGTCCGGGTTGGTAATAATGTTAGAAATAACTGGAATGGACGACACGTGAATGCGTTCAACCGTTCGTGGTGGTCGAATCGTCCCGGCTGGAACAGCCCTGCCTGGCGCTACCAGCATGGCTGGGGGCGTTATCCTGCAGGTTACTGGTGGCGACCTGTGACTGCGGTTGCTTTAACAGGCTGGTTCACAGGCTGGTGGAACACCCCTTCCTACTATGATTATGGTGAAAATATTTACTACCAGGATAACTCGGTCTATTATGGAGATCAGCCAGTCGCGACTGCAGATGAATATTATCAGCAGGCAGTGGCTCTGGCAGACTCGGTTCCGAAAGATACTTCAGATACTTCAGATACTTCAGAAGATCAGACAGAGTGGATGCCTCTGGGAGTGTATGCTATCACAAATGCGGATTCCGAAGATACCAATATGGTTTTGCAGTTGGCCGTCAATAAGGAAGGCGTGATTGCCGGCACCTTCTATAATGATATCACACAGGTGTCTCACCCCGTAGAGGGAATGGTTGAGAAGGAGAATCAAAGGGCATCCTGGCGTTTCTCAGACGGTTCCAATCCCGACCTGGTGATGGAGACAGGGATCTACAATCTGACGAAAGATCAGACTGATGTTCTGGTCCACTTTAATGCAGAAAAGACACAGACCTGGATGCTTGTGCGTCTGCCAGAGCCGGAAGGCGATGGTGATAAAACTAACTGATTGAGTTTTATCGACTGCATCAAAGGATAGATACGGATGATCTGAGCTGTTTCAGATCATCCGTTTTTTATTGTCAATTACCAGTTACTTGACCTGTGTTGAGAGCTGCCTGTCTTTAAGCGATTGAAAAAGGTCCAGCAATGTTGATACGATTTTTGTGGATGCATCCTTTTCGACATAATTGGTTCCCAACCAGGTTTCATAACCACCCCAGCGATGTTGTTCTGGAGTTGGTAAATAACCGAAGGAGCCATTTGCCAGTTCGATCGTGAATGTTTCCGCGAAAGGACTGCGTTCTTTGAGTTCCAGACCTGTTTCCGTAAACGTTTCGAACGGAATCGCAGCGATGCCAAGATCACCAATTCGAATGACCTGCAGGGGGATCTTAATTTCATCCGGAGCATCTTTCAGGCCGGCAATTCGTTCTGCATAAATTTCTTCCCGTGAGTGTCGCGTGCGTGTCTTGTCTTTGGGAGCGGACATCACTTTGGCAAAATGTTCCTGCATTTCGGGAGTCGGTTTTCTGAGCTTCAGAGGCAAACTGGCGGTGGTTGCGGCAAGGGGCACCCAGTCATGAAATTTGATATGGGCATGTGCTTCCTGAACCCGGCTGGCCACCTTTTCAGCAACTTCCTGCATTTTTTCATACTTTTTGTAGCGACGTCCGTTTTTCTGAGTAAAGTTGATGTTGTTGACATCTCCACTGGTTCCATTGGATAAAATTCCGACAAACGGCGGGTGTTGATTTTCCGCATTCAGCTTTTTAGTGATGATCCGGGCAAAGTAACCAAAATAATCGGCTGAAACTTCTCCCGATCGCACTCCCCCCACATAATGCAGTGAATAATTGGCGAGTAAAGCGATGGGACGCTGATCCAGACTTTGAATTGAGATAAAGCTGATTTCCGGGTCTGTAGGGCCCGCTGGGCGATCCAGTGATTTATGAGCCCGCGGGGGATTCATCCTTACCCGATCGATGCCTCCAAACGGATTGGTCAGAAGGCTCGTATCATTCACAAACCAGCGGCGATTGTGAAGTTCCGATGGTTCCTCTGCCTTGCCCCAGCCAATCCGTGCCGGTTCCAGTTGAAATAGAGCGCGCCGAATACTATCGGAAATTCGGTTTGCCAGAAACTTCTGGTATTCAGTGAACTCAGTCTCTCGAATGACCTTGGAAGGCCCTCGCGCGGTGGTAGCAGAATGCGTGTGCGTTGAAGCCAGCAGTATGTGAGATTTGGGAATTCCGGTGGCTTTGTGTGCCTGATCTTTAGCCAGGTCAAAAACGGATTCCGGGATACCGACATTATCGCATAAAACGATGGCCAACCGGGTTTGACCATCATCAAGAACGATGCTTCGTGCGTGCAACTCATCATGGACCTGGGTGGCCGGGATTGGTTTCCAGCCCCCGACGATCAGTTGCCCCAGCGGAGGAGTGATATTACTGGTTGCTGCGCCTGCTTTAAAAACAGCCTGTTTTTCAGCAGCGAAACCGGATGCCGCAGTTGTCAACCAGAATAAGGAAATCAGTATGATGAATGAATTGTGTTTTAAATTAGGTCTGGTCATGAGGCGTCTTTCACAGAAACAGGAAATACTTATGAGTGGTTTTCACTCTGTGCAGGTTTACTGACTTAAGTGGGAAGGCTGGCTGCTAAATGCAATGAAAAGTATTGTAAACAACCACGCACCAGCTTGCCAGATTCAGAATGATTTAATACACGCTTTCCGGGCCAGCCTGGTATCCGAAACAAATTACTTGTGTTTTAACAGGCTGAACTACAGAATGAAAAGCAATGATTTAACCTCCCTGCAAAAAACAGATAGGAATTTCCATGATCAAAAACGGTCTCTTTTCTGTGCTCGCTTTTCTGCTGTCTTTCCCGATGCCACTTCTGGCCGCAGATGCATTTCTCATCCAGAATGGTCAGCCACAAGCGGAAATTGTGATATCAAAAAAACCTTCCCGGACCACACGTCTGGCGGCCCAGGAGATGCAGACTTACCTGAAAAAAATATCGGGTGCAGAATTAAAGATCGTTGCTGAGCCAACCGCGGAAGTTCCGGTTAAAATTTATATAGGCAGCAGTACTCACACGAAAAGACTGGGGATCACTTCAGACAATATGAAGTATGGTGCCTATCGCATAGTTTCTGGAAAGAACTGGCTGGCGCTGATCGGCGATGATACCGATTTTGTTCCCATTGAGCCCTGGCCACGAAGTAATAATGATATTGTCAGTGGCAAAATGCAGGCTGCCTGGGATGAAATTACGGGTGAGCACTGGGGGTATCCGCATTCTCAAATGCGCAAGCATTACACGGGAGCCGCCAGTCTGTTCGGCACTCCGCGTGAACAGAAAGTCGATAAAGACGGAAACGTGAATGTCTGGGGATTCGACGAACGGGGGTCTTTTAATGCTGTTTGCGGATATCTGCGAAGTCTGGGGGTGCGATGGTATCTGCCCGGAGACTCAGGTGAGATTGTTCCAAAGCTCAAAACGATCGCATTGCCCGAGATTGATCAGACGGTCGAACCTGATTTCCCCCTGCGGACATTGAATTTCCGGTTCGCTGTTTACGGGCGTGAAGCGGCGATGTGGGGCATGCGGCTGGGGCTTCGAGAGCCCTACGGCAGACAGGCAGCGCATGGTCTCGATCATATGACTCATAATGAGTATACGTTGAAAAACCATCCGAACTGGTTTGCTTTGTATGGTGATAAACGAGACACTCAGCCAGGCAAACGTCTGAACCAGTTGTGTTACTCGAATGAGGAACTCTTTCAGGAGACAGTGCGATCTGTACGTGCCCAGTTCGATCACTTCCAGATGGATGAGGTCTCGGTCATGCCTCCTGATGGATATACGGCAATCTGTCAGTGTGAACTCTGTAAAGGTAAAGATACACCCGAGCGGGGTTATCGTGGTGCCTTCTCAGACTATGTCTGGGAATTTGTAAACCGCGTCGCAAAAGAAGTTCGGAAAACGCATCCTGATAAACGGATATCCAATTGTGCGTATGGGACTTATACACAACCGCCTCTTAATATTGACAAGCTGGAACCGAACCTGCAGGTCATCATAGTCGGCGGACGCAGACCAACGGGCGAATCACGAGAGGAACTGATGCAATTGCGTCAGGACTGGGCGAAGAAAACCGATCGCCCCGTGATTATCTTTGAAAACTACCCCTTTACCGGACGAGGTTTCTATCTCCCGGCTTATATCCCGCAAGTATTAGGGGACAGTATCAATGCCACGAAAGGGACGTCGTCGGGGGAAGATATCTGGCTGACCATGGATTTTGGAGAAAATGCGATTGGATATAACCATTTCCTGATTTACTTCACTGCGAGAATGTACTGGGGCGGTAAGGATCAGAACGTTGTGGAGATGTTTGATGAATACTGTCGGCTGTTTTACGGCCCGGCCGCTCCCGCGATGCGCGAATTCTTTTCGTACTGTGAAAACCACTGGCGCGAAATGGAAAAAAAGAGGGAACAGTCAGAACATGCTCTGCTGTTGTTTGAGGCAGCGAAATCAAAGGTCGACGAAGATTCTATCTATGGGCAACGAATTCGTCTGGTTGATCTCTATCTGAATGGGCTGCGAAATAAGAGTAAGCAACTGGCTCAGAAACGGGGACCGGTTCCCACTCTGAGACTGGTGGGAGATCCACTCGGCGATATTCAGATCGACGGTAAACTTGATGATAAGCTCTGGGAGAAGCTGCCCACTGCATCAACCGGTCGGTTACGCGAGCTACAGACAGGCCGGCAGCCCATCTACGGTACGTCGATCAAGAGTTGCTGGATTGGGAGAGATCTGTATTTTGCGATTCGATGTGAAGAAGCCCCGGGACAATCGCCAGTCAGCACGACAACGAAAAAAGGAGATCAGGCGATCTGGTACGGTGATGCGGTCGAAATACTGCTGAATACGGAGTCACACAGTTATTATCAGATCGTTGTGAACCCGGCAGGAGCATTGATCGACCTGGATCGCGGAACGGACAAAAACAACTGGTTCCGCTGGGATTCCCAGGCGGAAGTTGCGACTCAGGTTGGCGATGGGTACTGGACTGTTGAGATCCGGATTCCCGTCGTGTCGGATGAAAACGATCCGCTGCATCAGGTGATCGGCCATAAACCAACCCGGAGTCTGCCTTGGTATGTTAATATCTGTCGCCAGCGGATTCGCGAAAATGGTTCTGAATATTCTGCTTTTGCTCCCACAGGTACAGCTGGTTTCCACGAACCGATGAAGTTTGCACATTTCTACCGTGGGTTATCACATCAGTTTCCGGCAGATGAGAGTGTAACCGATTATTTGATTGCGGAACGGGTGGCAAATAAATTGATGAGAAAACGTAAATATCAAGCTGCTGAAGCCGCTTATGTGGCTTTGAGCGAAAATAAAAACATCACTCCCATCCAGAAGTCGACTGCTCTGGAGAAAGCATCAGATTGTGCACGTGCGCTCAAAGCGTTTGATCGTGCCGGCCAACTTACTGATCAGATTCCGGTGGAGTCAATTCAAAAAACAGCCCGGATGGAAAATCTGTTGAGCCAGCGAAACTATCAATCCGTTATCGATCAATATGGAGATGAAGACCTGGCGCAGTGGCCCTTCTGGCAGGCAGGCGCTGGTGCATTTGTCCGGGCCCGCGCCTATTTGAGAGTAAAAGACGGGAAGAAAGCAGAAGCGGATTTGCAACAGGCGCTGGCGTTAACTTCTGAACCCCGTCTCAAGTCCAGTATTCTGGTCATGATGGGCCACAACAGGGAAATGAATCTGCAGGATGATAAATTGGCGCTGGATGCATACCAGCAGAATTATCTTTCCGCAGGGCATATCGGTTCGGCAGATCAGTTTCGTTCCGTGCAGGGAGCGATACGGATTCTGATACGACAACAGAAATACGGCGAAGCATCCAAGGTTTTGAGCCTTGTGAAGACCGGAGACCTCAAAGGATTCTGGCGCCACGAGATGATGCTGTCACAGGCAAGTCTGTTGTCTGCGACAGATCAGATCGATCAGGCGCTCAACGTCTATCGTGAACTCCTGAAAGATCCATCTGTGTCAAAAGGTCATCGCCAGGCAGCGGAGGCTGCACTGGCTGAATTAAATCAAAAATAAATATCGGCTCTAAGAATTGGCTCAGAAAGTGATCGAGAGGGCATCATCGTTAACCATAGAGTCTTTCGATCGAAAATACCCGGTCCAGATGTCTTTAGAGACGTTATTGTAAAGCTGGTCACAGTCTAACCTGCCAGACTGGTCGGGCTCTCCTTTTTTATCAACCTGCCGATTTCTGTGAATTCGGTACTGAGCAGTTCCAGAATATCATCCAGTGTCAGCACGCCAACCAGTTTTCCCTCATTATCGACTACGGGAAGTTTGCGAAATCCGCCTGCCCTCATTTTTGAAAGCGCCAGCTCAATGGTCGTCTCTTCGTTGACGTTATCAGGAAATCTGGTCATCACTTCGGACACCAGGGTTTGAATGGAATCCCGTGCCTTTCCGACAATACGCAGAGCGAGGTCGCGATCCGTAATCATACCAATGGGATGCGATTCCTCATCCAGCACAATCAGAGTCCCGACATTGCGGGAATTCATCCGATCTGCAGCGACCTGTACTGATTCATCGGCGTCAATTAAATCAACTTCTCTTGAGCAGATACGACCTACTGTCATGTTATCTCTCCTTTTCTGATTGATGAGTGTGCAACATACTGCCTGCAGAGCAGTGTTTTGAAACAGATAACCAATCTGTTTCTAACTTACATTCACCTCCAGGGGTTGTAAATCCATTCTAAATGGTGAATGAACCGACTGCTTTTATAGGGGAAATCCCTATCCATGAATCACAATCCCCCCTGATTCTTTTAGTAACTGAGACTTTATATTTTCAGTGTAAAGTGGTTGTTTTTATTTCTTCAAAAATCAATCTGAAAAAGGAGTGCATGATGACAATGATCGCCGAACAGCAAATGGAACATATTGGTGAAACAAAAGGATGTGCCGACCATGATCATGACATGATTCATGAGTTGAGTAAGAGATTGGACGCTTTGTGGCGCTGTGATCAATATATTGCCAATGCCGAAGGGCATGCGGATCTGAGACGATTTTGGAAAGAAATCAAGACTCAGGAAGAAGCGAATATCTCTCGACTGAAAAAACTATTGTCAAAACATATTCAGAACAACTGCTTCTAAGCGGTATTCCGAAGTGGTACCTGGTAAGTCGGATACGAAAAAATCCGCATCAGGATCAGAGCAATCAGTTCTGTTTGTAATGCAGTGTGATACGAGATCTTCCCGTACCAATACTGAAAATTAAGCTGTGTTTTCTGAATCAATTTATTTTTAAGGAGAAAATGAGTTATGGCAACTACAGTGTCATCAGAAAAAAAGAAACCAGAACAATCCACTAAGAATGAAGTAAAGACCAGGCCGCTGTCACGTTTTTCGCAGGATTTGTCATCTTTTATGGGGCGGGCGCCGTTTTTATCGTTCCGGAATGAGATGGATAACCTGTTGAATCGTTTTTCAGACGATTTTGGCAACGGATGGCTGACACAGGGGTATACTGCGAATCTCGATTTGTCTGAAACGAACAACCACATTGAAATCAGAATGGATGTTCCCGGAATCCAACCTGAAGAAATTGACGTGGAAGTATCCGGCAATCTCCTGCGAATCACGGGAGAACGTAAGGAAGAGCATGAGGAAAAGGGAAAGATGTTTCATCGTATGGAACGTCGTACAGGCAGTTTTTCCCGCTCAGTCACGTTGCCTTGCGATGTAGAAGAAGATCAGGTCGAAGCAAATTGTGAAAATGGTGTTCTGACAATCACACTACCGAAGTGTGAATCAATGAAGCCACATAAAATTAATGTAAAACCTGTCGCAAAATAATTCTACTGGAGTCTGTTTCAGAAATACATGAAAGGTGTGTCACTGATCATTTATTTGTGGCACACCTGCTTTGTCATTCAACCTGGGAAAAATAGAGACTTTTAAACAGTTGCTTCAGAAGAATCAGCTTAAGCACCTTATCTTCAACTCGGAGCAATTGAGAGTGTACTGTGAGTTTGACGAATCGATTTCTCATTGCAGCGTTATTACACATAGATCACCGTCTCAGATAGCTCTCAGATATTTAAACCCATACAGTGAGACGAATTTGACTCAGCGAAAGTGAACCGCATCATATTTAACCATAGCGTCTCTCAAACTATGTACTTCGGTTCAATTTACCTTTGAGACGTAATAGGAAAACTGGAGACTGTCTGGAGAAAGGAGCACACCAACATGAAACAACAAGGTAAAATGGATCGTCCGGTGGAATCCATGATCAACACACATGAGCATTTACAATATCTGCTCGATGAGCATGAACAGATTCTGTCTCATATTAAGGATTTGAATCAATGGTGGACTGAACTGGATGAGCACGGTTTGCCGAAGTATGGTGAAATGGGAATCCGGATGGAAGGATTGCGGGACCTCCTTTCCAGGCATTTCAATGATGAAGAACAGGAGGGGTATTTTACACCACTTATGGATGAGGAACCCGGGTTTTGCATCATGGTGCCTGATTTTCGGGAGCAGCATAATGAATTTCTCACCAGACTTGATGATTTCAGCGCCCGTCTCAAGCAGCCTGTGCCTCCGTTTAAAAACTGGAATGAAGCCTTAGAGGAACTTAAAAGTCTCCTGGCTCAATTACGCACCAATGAAAAGCGTGAATTTGAACAAGTTCGTGAGGCATATCAGAAATCTTCTCTCCCACCTGATTAAAGCTCGTTTTCAGTCATGGAAACGGATTGTGCGGCTGAACTATCAGTATTTCCTGCCTGAGACAATTACTTCGAGAACTGAAATAACGGCTGGTACTGAACTTCCCGAAATGGCGAGCTAATAGTTATACTCATTCATGTCGTAAGGCACGATGGGATGCAGTATGTCTGATAGTCAAGGGATTGGAAGAAATAACGACTTCGCGTCTTCCTGTATCAGTTCAGGAATTGATTTTAGAAATCAACATATGAGCCAGGTAAATCAGCAGAAGACAAAGGTGATGATCGTTGACGATCATCCGATTGTCCGGGAAGGCTATTCACGCCTGATAGAACATCAGGACGATTTACAGGTCTGCGGGGAAGCCGACAGTAAAGTAGATGCGATCAGGAAAATCATGGAGAATCCTCCGGACCTGATCATCGTCGATATTTCCCTGAAAGATGGTAGCGGTCTGGAATTGATCAAAGATGTCAAAGCACAGTTCAGCCAGATCAAAATGCTGACCGTATCCATGCATGATGAAACATTATTCGCAGAACGTTCTCTCCGTGCCGGAGCTTTGGGATATGTAAACAAGCAACAGGCCCCAGAGCAGTTGATTAAAGCGATTTACCAGGTCTTAAAAGGAAAAGTATATCTGAGTGCCGCGGTGACGGAACGCATGATCTGTCGCTCAATCGGCTCAGATAATTATTCAGACCAGTCTCCGATCGAAAGTCTGTCCGACCGAGAGCTGGAAGTGTTTGAACAGATTGGTGAAGGTGAAACGACCCGTTCAATTGCTCAGAAATTGAATTTAAGTTCTAAAACTGTGGAAACTTACCGGGAAAATATCAAACACAAGCTGAATCTGGAAAATGCGACTGCATTGACCCGACATGCAATTCAATGGGTCCTGGAGAAGAAATAAATGATTTGCTGAACTGAATGTTGAAAAGTGCCTCACTCCGAGACAGAACAGTTTCAGTAGGGTATTCCCCGATAAGGTCATTCGAATATTACCCGATAGATATCATCTGCTGCAGGTTGTTACATTCAATACTTCATCTGGGAGTCTCTTGAAGCATATGACTATTGTTGACAGGATCTGATATCGATGGTGACTATCAGTAGAAATGAATTACGGGAGCTTCTAGAGACGTGCTCGGGCCTGACGCTGGTCGAAGTTTTGCCCGCGGTTTCTTTTCTGGAATATCATCTGCCAGGTGCCATCAATGTACCTTTGAGTGATTGCTTTAATGAGCGCGCCCTGATTCTGGTTCCTGAACGGAGTCAGACAATTGTGGTTTATAGTCTGAACTTTGAATGCCGCCAGTCGGAACTGGCAACTCAGTGTCTTCTGGAACTGGGGTATCAGAGTGTCTTCGATTATGAGCCGGGAAAGATTGACTGGCGGGCTGCAAAACTCCCGATTGAATTTGGTCCGTCGATATTGGAATATTATTCGCAACCAGACACCTTCGAGTCTGTAAAAGACAATCCCCGGTCTTAAATTATCTCAGAAGAGACATCGACATTTTCTGGTCGTTCACATTGATCAGTCTGTGATACTTTCCGAGAAATGTTTTCCAATGAATGGTCCTGATCTGGGAACAATTTTACTTCAGACTGCGGCTCCGGTGCGTCCACTCTTAATAAATTATGAACTTTTCTGACTTCGTCGAATGTCAGAATCAGAACTTGCGCCATCTGCTTCATGAAATAAGAAGTAACAGTTCCCTCCAGATATACTTCTCCCTGGTGGACTTCAATTCGAATCGCGTTCAAAACTGCATATCCCTGGGCATGCAATGCTCTTCTGATCCGTGATCTGAGCTGCCGATCCGGACTGGGGTTGAAATCAATTCTTGCTTTGTTCTGCAGTTTCACAGCGTTCTCCTAAATTTGTCCTGTTGAATCTGACAAAGAAAACAGACTATCCTGATGTTGTGTGGTATATTCAGGCGAGATTGCTTTAACAGCCTTATTGTCACAACTTTTATTAAGTTCCTGTTTCGGCTGTATGAATAGCAAAGTAACGTGCGATAATGACTCCAGTAATCGCAGTGGGATGTTCTGATTACTTGGATAAAATGCTCGCGATCCTTCCGGTTTGATGCAGGATGTCAGTAGAAATCAGCTTATACGACCAGAAGCATAACAGTAATCGGAAAATCAGCTGTAGTTTCATAGGGGAAATCCCCAGAAGGGTTCCGTGTGTCCATTCGATCATTCTTATTTACAGCGTTACGGAAAATGAGTAGCTTTTCAGTGGCTGACCTGGCGGTTTCACCGTATTTGCTCTGAGGGACAGGACTATGTCAGACAGAAAAAGATTTCCAGTACTGCTGGTCGAACCTGATCCGGAATCCCGATTACAGATCATGCAGATTCTCTCGCTAGAAGGTTTCCAGGTCGATACCGTGGAGACCGTCGCGCAACTGATGGACCGCGATAACTGGTCAGATTACTTCCTGATCATTCTTGAGCATGAATTACCTGATGGTAGAACGGATGAATTACTTCCCCGGATACAGCATCTGGCGAAGGATGCCGAGTTAATCATAATTACTTCTCGAACAGAAGTTCAAAATATGATCCTCGCCTTCCGAAACGAAATTGCGGATTATTTTATCAAACCGGTTGATAACGAACTTCTCCGAAAATCGCTTCAGCGGATTCGAGCAGAGCAGGTTGTATCCAGCAAGTTACGCCAAACGCAGGCCCAGTTAAACGCGATAGTCGAGGCGGCCATCGAAGCGGTGATTACGATCAACCGCCGGGGGATGATCCATTCCTTTAACCCTGCCGCAGAAAAGATGTTTGGTTATACCGCGAGTGAAGCGATCGGTCAGAATGTCAGCATGCTTACGCCTCAGCCGATTCGGGAAAATCACGATCATTATATTGCCCAGTATCTGGAAACGGGGATTTCAAATATCGTCGGAGCACGGCGTGAACTGCAAGCCTGCCATCGCAATGGCACTTTGATTCCGATTGAACTGTCTGTCACCGATCTGCCTCAGTTTGAAATCTTCGCCGGTATTATTGTCGATATCAGCGAGCGAAAGCAGGCTGAACAGAAGCAGGCCGAACTGACGCGGGCAGTTGCTGTCGCTGCACAGCGGGAGCGTCGCCAACTGGCCAATATACTGCACGATCATCTCCAGCAGTTATTGATCGGGGTACGCATCCACCTGGGAATTGCCAGGAAGGAAGCGCACTCTGAATCAGAAAATCTGACACTGGCGCGGGCAGATGAACTGTTAAACCAGAGTCTTGAAGTCACGCGTTCACTGACCGCAGAGTTGAATCCGGTGGTTCTGCATGAGGAAGGTCTGGCGTTGGCGCTCGAATGGTTAGCGCATAATATGCTGGAACGATACAATCTGACAGTGACACTGGAACTGGATCATGCTGTCAGTCCGCAGGCAGAACTGACAAAAATCGTACTCTACGAATGTATTCGTGAGGTGCTGTTTAATGTTGTTAAACATTCTCAGGCCACACATGCCCATGTCTGTATGCATCCTGTTTCAGACCAGGATGTGGAAATCACGGTTACCGATGAGGGAGTTGGTTTTGATCCACAACACCTGGAAACACATCAGTCGGATGCAGGGGGGATGGGGTTAAGCAATATCGAGTTTCGTCTTTCGCTGATCAAAGGGAAATTTCGTCTGGAGTCGGAAATTGGTAAAGGAACCGTCGCTCATATCATTGTATCAAAAGACGCTGGCGAACCAGAATCTCAGTGACTCAAAGTAATTCAGGTATCAGCGACGAATCCCGTCTATGGCAATGGCCGTCATATCTTTAAAGTCGAAAATTAATCTGGCGGAAACGATCAGTAATCTTACGATCTCCGGCTTTACTATAGCGTCTCAAAAACTATTTGGATTGTGTCTAATAGTTCGGGAGACGCTATGGTTAAGTCTGGCGTGCTCTAACACAACTTCGTTTCAGATTCCTGAAGACAAACGCTGAATCTTCAACGCTCTGAAATACCTGTCAACTGGTCTACAGGCGATTTAAGGTTGTGTGAGGGGGCCCTGCAGTTCACGGAGAACTTTTGTTAGTTCCGCATGGTTCTGCTTTGCTTCTCCGGTCAGCAGGTCTGCTTTCAGGGACGATTTTTCTCCGGGATCCTGCTGCAGGTTGTAAAACCTCCCGTCTCGGTATAACTTCCAGTCCGGGGAACGCACGCAGCTTTTATTACGGAGCTCAATGTAAATCCATTCCCGCGTTTTTCTGTGATCAGGTTGACCGAACAGGACAGGAGCGAAACTGATACCATCGCGGGGGACGTCCGCTTCTTTTAACCCCGCGATTTCTGCGACCGTGGGCAGGTAATCGCTCATGTCAACCATATCGTCTACCTCGGTTCCGGCTTTGATGTGACCGGGCCAGTTGGCGATGAGAGGCACGCGTGTACCGGTGTCGTCAAGTTTCCCTTTTCCACCAGGGACGATTTTCCCGTTTTGTACCGAGACGACTTTGGGACGCACCATTTTTCCATTCTCATTCACAGTCAGATAACTGGCAGCAGGAGTGCCATTATCGGTGGTGAAAATGATCAGGGTGTTGTCGCGCACGCCCATCTCATTCAGGGAGGCGACGACTTTGCCGACCATATCATCCATGGAAGCAATCATCTCACCGTAGGTCATCCAGCGGCCATATTTGTAGTAGGCGACGTGTTCGTCCTTCAGGTCGTCTGTTACGTCGTGGCAAAGCGCCATCGGGTAATAGGCAAAAAATGGTTTGCCGGCGTTATGGCTGCGTTTCATGAAATCGATCAGGAAGTCAGCATAAACTTCAGGTCCGTACAGACTGGATGCGTCGTCTCGCAGTGATCCGTTCTGATAAATCAGGGGATGATGATAGCGGCCCCCTTCGTGCCACCCGAACAGACACCATTCATCAAACCCCACGCGGCTGGGGTGCTGTTTGTCGTTTTTCATCATGCAGAGTTGCCATTTACCGGTGACAGCAGTGGCATATCCGGCCTGTTGCATGCGGTTGCCGATGGTAATCCCTTCGGCGTCACGGGGAAAATCTCCCCATTTTGATCCGGCTTTTCCAAAGCGGAACGGATAACGACCGGTCATCAGACAGACGCGCGTCGGGTGGCAGACCGGCATGGCGTAAGCGTGATTGAATTTCATACCTCCCTTTGCAAGGGCGTCAATGTGTGGCGTGGGGTAACTGCGGCCTCCGTAACAGCCGATGGCATCGCTGCCTACATCATCCGCCAGAATGAGCAGTATGTTCGGTTTACTCTCAGCCGCAAACAAACAGGCTGGTATAAACAATGCAATGCCGGTTACAAAGCAGCGGGCAACGTCGATGAAATTCATGGATGTATCCTCGGAGAAAATTATTTCTTGGATCTTAAAGTATCAAGGTCAGTTAAATCATAATAAGACAGTCCATTCTGAACGGCCATGTGCAGGTGATGAAATGCGTTACGCGATGTCATCAGCTCGTGCCACGAATTCAGAGTTTCTTTCAATTTCAGTTCAGAGATCAGCGCCGGTTCGAGTGTCGCAGCATGCAGCGCAGCGGGGCCGAGCTCTCCCTCCGTCTGGAGTTCCACTGATTTGTCTTTGTTTTGTGACTGAAGCCAGCGTGCGGAAATCAGTAAATCTTCCGCCTGCATAGCCAGCCAGCAACGTCCCAGCATGTGGGCAATGTAATAATCTGCACCAGGAAAACGCCAGGTTCTGGTTTTCGTTTCTCCCGTATCGCGTACTTCGACAACCAGTACGGGATGCCCCTGGGCATTAAGTTGTTGCGCTGTTTTGAGGCTGGAATTCATTCCAGCGGAGGGAGCCATCAGAACAGGCGTCGCTTTTCCGTCAGGCCAATAGAGGGCAGGAAGTGAAATACCAGGTTCCGGAATGATGATGAGACGCTGGGGAGAGATCGACGATTCTTTGCTATCCAGAAGTCTGATACCGGGGTCTGGAAGATCTTTGAGGTTACGAATTCCTGTGACCTGGCGTATGATCTTGCGTGTGAGAGGGGGGCGATTCTCAGCCAGCTGTTGTTCGTAGTTGGTGAATAGGTCAAACAGACTGCGTTCGTTCTTCAGACTGAGCACCTGCCCCTGGGGAGTGACCTGCAGTTCCTGATCGGTCAGCACGGGAGTGTCCTCCGTTTCGAAAACTTCCAGTTGTCGTCCCTGAAGCCAGCGGGCAAAGAAGCGGACGGCACCTTCACGCAGGCGCTGGCCGAATCCATGCTTGTCATTGGCTTCGATCAGATTAACGCGTTCGGGAAAACCGAGCTGTGTATAAACGCGTTTGGCTTGACGGTACGCATCCCAAGTGCCCTCGATGGGGACGAAATCTCTGGTCGCAGCGAGGATCAGCGTTGGACTGGGAGCACGCGTCAGAATGTAATCGGGATGATCGAAGCCAGCTCCGATTTGCCCATACAGGTTCTGTTCTGCGTCGCCGGGACCGGGACTTTCGTTTTTGAAGCGATGTGTCGTCATGAAACAGCCGGGGGCTGCCGCCACGATGCGATCGTCAAACGCCATCAGGTAACTGGTCAGGTTGCCGCCACCTGAGTTCCCGGTACAGCCGATTCGCGATTGAACCACGTCGGGACGACTGCAGAGATAATCGATGCCGCGGACACCGTCCCACAGCATATAGGTTCCCAGGCTGCGTCCCAGCAGGATCGGGGCCACGCCCAACTCCTGATGCTCATGACTTCCCCGATGATGCGGCGTTCCTGTTGCATCGAGGATCTGTTTGCGTTCTCCCTGACCGATGGGATCAAAGCAGAGTACGATAAAACCATGTTGGACCAGCAGACGATTGGCTCGCTGATACGATTCGTAGGCTTTACCGTTTTCGCTGTGGCCCACCGGATGCAGAATCGCGGGGAACGGACCGGCTCCTGCGGGGCGATAAAGGTTGGCAGTCACATGAAAGCCGGGCTGACTCTCATAGAGAATCTTTTCAATGGTGAATCCGGGCTGCTGGATGGTTCCCAGCGTTTGTGCGTGGAGCGGTGTGCGTTCGGGGAGTGTTCCCAATGAATCCACTAATGCTGTGCGTCGCTTCTGCTGATATTCGAAAATCCCTTTGTCTGATTTCAACGCTGCTTCGAGTTCACTGCGTCGTTTATCCATGGCAGCATGGACCTGTTGACGCAGATAAGACCGCATCATCTGTTGTGTTTTATCAGAGTTGAAATCACGCGGCAGGACGCGGTATTCAGTCTGTGCCTGCAAGTTGGTAGCACCACTGAATAATAGAATACAGAATAGGAAGAATTCTCGCATGAAGGCGGTCCCTGCTGTCTGACACTATGCCAGGAGTTGTTCCACGATGTTCCCTGAAACATCGGTGAGTCGGAAGTCGCGACCCTGGAAGCGGTAGGTCAGTTTTTCGTGGTCCAGACCGAACAGTTTGAGGATTGTGGCATGTAAATCGTGGACATGCACGGGATCTTTCGTGACCCCCCAGCCAATTTCATCCGTTTCACCGATTACCTGTCCCCCCTTGATGCCACCGCCTGCCAGCCACATGCTGAAGGAGTAGGGATGGTGATCGCGACCGGTGACTTTCTTGAAATTGACTCGATTCTCTCCCAGCGGTGTTCTCCCGAATTCACCGCCCCAGACGACCAGTGTTTCATCAAGCAGCCCCCGCTGCTTCAGATCTTTCAGCAATGCGGCAATTGGCTGATCTGAAATCTTTGTGTACCGTTCCAGTCCACTGTTGAGGGAACTATGATGATCCCAGGTCGAGAGGAACAGGGAGACAAACCGTACGCCCCGTTCCACCATGCGCCGTGCCAGCAGGCAGTTGCGGGCATAGGAACCCATAAAGCCGGAAGTACTGCTTTTGGAAGCTTCTTCGCGTGTGACGCCGTACTCTTCTAATGTGTTTTTGGTTTCGCCTGAAAGATCGAGGAGTTCAGGCGCTGTCTGCTGCATGCGAAAGGCAAGCTCATACGCTTTGATGCGGCTGGAGATTTCCGGGTTCCCAATCTGTTCGTAACGCAGGCCGTTTAATTCGTTAATCGTCTGCAGACTGCGCATCTGGGCTGATGCTGAAATTTCGGGTGGGTTCGCCAGATTAAGGACCGGGCTGCCCTGGTTGCGAAACAGCGTGCCTGCATATTGCGAAGGTAGAAAACCACTCGACCAGCTGGAGGCGCCTCCCGGTAAGCCTCGTCCCAAAGTCGCCAGTACCACGTAGCCCGGGAGATTTTCAGATTCACTTCCCAGACCGTAGTTCAGCCAGGAGCCGAGCGTCGGACGGCCCTGCAGATCCGAGCCGGAGAGCATCATCAGTTGACCGGGCAGATGATTGAACTGTTCACAATGCATGGAGCGGATCAAGGCGATATCGTCAACACAGGTACTCAGGTGAGGCAGCAGATCGGAGAGTTCCATCCCACATTCACCATAGCGTTTGAATGTACGCGGACTGCCCATGATGCGGGCTGCTTCTTTCTGGATGAAGGCGAACTTGATGTCTTTCAACAGGGACTCGGGCATCGGCTGACCGTCGAGTTCATTCAGACGCGGTTTGGGATCAAACAGATCCATCTGGCTCGGGCCACCTTCCATGAACAGGTAGATGCAGCGTTTCGCGCGGGGGGCAAAATGGGCCAGTTGCTGTTCAGCCCCCAGCAGTCCATCCTGTTTCATCAGCGATGCCAGGGCGAGTGTACCCAGTCCGCTGGCACCGGTAGCGAAAAAGCGGCGCCGGTTCAATGCGATAAGATCATTGTGTTGCGGTAATTGCATGGTGGTCAGTCTCGCGTGATAAATTCATCCAGGTTCATGATAATTCGCGCCAGTTGAATCATCGCGGTCAGTTGCGCAGGCTCTGCTGGTTGTGTTTTCGGTTGATTATTTTCCGCCAGGTAGAGCAGGTCAGCATACGCTGCATTGAGGTATTCCTGTTCGCGGGGGGCAGGAGGGCGGGAAAAACAGCGCAGGAACATCTCTTCTGTCGCAGCCGGCAGATTATCCTGATGCTGTTCCCACATGAGTTTCCCCAGTGCCTGCGCGCTTTCGAAAAACATCGGCCCGTTGAGCAGGGTCAGTGCCTGGAGTGGTGTGTTTGAGCGTTCGCGGCGGCTGCAGGAAACTGTGGCATCCGGTGCATCAAATGTCATCAGCATCGGGTAGGGGACTGTGCGTTTAAAGACGATATACATGCCTCTGCGATAACGTGCGCTGCCTTCCGAGGCAGGCCATTTCACACTACGACCAACATCGGTGACAAAGGCGGGCAGAGGAGGACGTATTCCCCGCCTGCCAATCGTGCGGTCCAGTAATCCACTGGCGGTGAGATGTATATCCCGGACAATTTCTGCTTCGACACGATAACTGTTCTGCCGCCAGAGTAACTGGTTGTTCACATCGTGTGCCATCTGTCGAGCATTCGCTGCGGATGACATACGGTAGGTCGATGACATGACGATCAGCCGAATCATCGCTTTGCGACTCCAGTTTTGTGATTTGTATTCTGCTGCCAGCCAGTCGAGCAGCAGCGGATGTGTAGGCGGTTCTCCTTTGGTGCCGAAGTCATTGGGAGTCGCGACCAGACCGCGTCCAAACAGATGCTGCCAGATGCGATTGACGGCAACGCGGGGGGTGAGCGGATTATTCTCTTGAAACAGCCAATGTGCCAGATCCAGGCGGTTTGTTAACGGTTTCCCTGCATTGAACTCGGGGAGGACTGCGGGTGTGCCCGGGTTAACTTGTTCGCCATGCTGATTGTAGATCCCCCTGACATGCACGAACGTGTCGCGGCGGTCTTTCGTTCGTTCTTTGAAGGTGGGAGCCCTGATTGACGGCGGGGAAGGGCGGGATTTCAAAAGTTTTTCCAGCTGAGAATAAAGTTTGTCCCAGCCTGGCTGTTTTGTCTGATAGTGAGAGGTAATCTTTTTGAGGTCGGATGATTTCCTGTATTTATCCAGTATTGTGGTGATTTCTGCTTTCTGTTCCGCGGTGAGATTGGGCTTCTCAAACTCTTGCAATGAATCCAAAACTTTATCATATGCTGGCTGCCATTGTTTCTGTTTAGACTGGTATTCCGCTTTGTCCCAGTCTCGACTGACTTTCACGCTGGAATCGTCGGCGTTATTGAAGAATGAATAAAACTGGTAGAACTCTTTCTGTGAGATCGGATCGTGTTTGTGATCATGACATTCGGCACATCCCAGCGTAAATCCGAGCCAGATCATGCCAGTGGTATTCACGCGGTCGACGAGTTCTTTCGTGCGATATAATTCGAGATCGACGCCCGCTTCCGTATTGCTCAATGTGTTGCGATGAAAGCCGGTGGCGATGAGTTGGGTGTCTGTTGGTTTTTCCAGCAGATCTCCTGCCAGCTGTTCGATGGAAAACTGATCGAAGGGCATGTCTTCATTGATGGCCTGGATAACCCACTCACGATAGACCCAGGCATGGGGTCGGATACTGTCTCCGAGATACCCGTCACTGTCTGCATAGCGGGCCAGGTCCAGCCAGAAACGACCCCAGCGCTCACCAAAATGAGGAGATGCCAGCAACGTGTCAACCAGCTTTTCGTAGGCGGCAGGATCTTCGTCTGCAACAAATACAGCGACTTCTTCTGGAGTCGGCAGTAAACCGGTGAGATCGAGATAGAGACGGCGAATGAGTGTTCGTTTCGATGCCTGTGGTGCGGGTTGAACTTTGGCAGACTGATGTCGGGCAGCGACGAACGCATCGATTGGATTGCGAATCGGGAACTCTGAAGATGGTTGTGAGATGGCAGGGACTTGCGGACGCTGCAGAGATTTCAGAGACCATAATACGGGAGGCTCCAGTACCAGGTGATCCGGCCAGTGAGCACCCTGTTTGATCCAGAGTCGAAATGCCTGTACTTCGTCTTCTGTCAGAGGTGCAGCGTCCTGGGGCATCTCTGCGGCTCCGTCATGTGGAGTGATCAGGTCCATCAGGTAACTGGAATCGGGGTCACCGGGGTCAATAATCTCTCCGCTTTCGCCTCCTTTGTAGATCTCCACTGCGGAGTGCAACGCAAGTCCCCCCTGGCGAACACGGTCCTGATGACAGCCCAGGCAGTGCTTTTGCAAAATAGGGGCGATGTCCCGCTGGAAATCAATTATTTTATCAGCGGCAGAAGTGCGCGAAGAGATCAGCAGCAGGGTTATCAGAATCGTCGTCAGAAAGGTGCGATATCCCTGATCAGTCATATTGCAGGCAGGCTTTCCATCTGTGAGCACAGTGAATGTTTCGTTTGCGATTCATGTCCGTCTCAGCAACTGATGTCGTAATAACGGTACATGAACCTGCGCGAAAGTCGTGGCAGGTTTAATAAAGTAGACTTACTATTCTAATGATCTGTTCCCCCCGGTTACAAGTCTTTGATTCGGCGAGGCCTGAATTTTCAGAGAGTAGAGTCGCCTTTGCCTTTCCGGTCAGTTACAGTGTTATGCAGGCATCCGCATCAGGAAACAGCGGTTTGCATCCAATTACCGGCATGAACGGAAGAGCCGGAAGTTTCAAAACTCAATTCAGCGAATCTACAGCCATGAAATTAATCCTGCATCTGACTGTACTGTTCTTTGTTTCATTCGGTTCTCTGTATGCAGACGATAAACCGAATATCGTCTTTTTCTTCGCCGACGATCAGACAACCAGCACTTTAGGCTGTTACGGCAATCAGGTTGTCAAAACTCCTAATATTGATGAGCTGGCCGTCCGGGGAACCCGGTTTTCGAATGCCTGCGTCAGTCAGGCGATCTGCTGGGTGAGCCGCACCACAATTCTGACCGGCTTAACGGGGCGCAGTTATGGTACGCCCGCTAATCCAGAGATGACTCGTCCCGATGCTGTCGAAACCCTGTATACAGATCTGTTGCGGGAAAACGGATATCGTGTCGGTTTCTATGGAAAATGGCATGCGAAGATGCCGAAGGAGTTTCAGAGAGAAAAGCACTTTGATGAATTCGAAGCGATCAGCAGAAATCCGTATTACAAAAAACAGCCGGATGGCAGTCTGCGTCATGAGACCGAGCTGATCGTAGACCGGGGCATCGAATTTCTGAAAACACAACCAAAGGGCAAACCGTTTGCTTTGAATCTGTGGTTTAATGCCTGTCACGCGGAAGACAGTGATCGTCGCCCGGGGATTGGCCATTTTCCCTGGCCACGTGCCGTAGATGGAATGTATGAAGACGTGACGATTGCGCCGCCCCGCTTGAATGCACCAGAGATCTTTGACGGGCAACCTGATTTTCTCAAGACAACGATTAATCGGGAACGTTATTTCTGGCGGTGGAATACGGACGAGAAATACCAGACCAATATGCGGGCCTACTACCGAATGGTGAGTGGCATCGACGGAGCCATCGGTCGATTCCTGGCAGCTTTGAAAGAAGCAGGCCTGGATAAGAACACGATTATCGTCTATTCAGCAGACAACGGCTATTACATGGGGAATCGTGGCTTTGCCGGGAAATGGTCGCATTATGAAGAGGCGTTGAATGTTCCATTGATTGTCGTCGATCCCCGCGTTGCCGCAGCTCAGCGTGGTCAGGTTGCCAGCGCCCCCGCGTTAAACCTGGATCTGCCTGCGACTTTTCTTGACTGGGCGGGAGTAAAAGTTCCTGAGCGTTACCAGGGAAAGAGCCTGCAGCCGATCGTAGCGGGAAAGACACCTGACAACTGGCGAAAAGAATCATTTCACGAACACTTTGCAGTCCGCAATCGTATTCCCGCTTTTGAAGGTCTGCGGAATGACCGCTTCAAATACGTGCGGTATTTTGATCATGGTGGTCATGAGTTTCTGCACGACCTGAAACAGGATCCCGATGAACTTGTGAATCTTGCAGGGCATCCACAGTTTCAGGACACATTAAAAGAAATGCGTGAGCGGACGACATCGCGTGTGAACGAACTGGGCGGGCCTCTCGATCCCTTAAAAGGGAAATTTACTGATTCCACGGTTCCCCATCCCGCTGCCTCTGCAGCGGTGGGGGCCAGACCTGATTCCGAGGGCTTTGTCTCTGTATTTGATGGCAAGAGTCTGCGTCACTGGAGCGGTGATCCGCAATACTGGTCTGTTGAAGAGGGAGCTCTGACAGGAAAGACTGACGGTACCCTGAAGATGAACCGGTTCATCACGTGGAAGGATTCCACGATTCGCAATTTTGATCTGAGAGTTAAAGTCAAAGTGACTGCCGGCGGAAACAGTGGCCTGCAATATCGAGGAACTTCACGTCCCGATCTAGGTCTGGATATTGTGACCGGCTATCAGTGTGATGTGGTGGCGAATAACCCGAATTACAACGGCATGCTCTATGAAGAGAAAGGGCGGCGGATTCTTTCACATACCGGTGAGAAGGTCATCATCGATCCTGAAGGGCAGCCCTGGGTTGTGGGAAAAATCGCAGTGAAGCCATTCGCACCTGATCAATGGCAAGAGTTCCGGGTACTGGTAGCAGGCAATCATCATCAGCACTGGATAGACGACCATAAGACGGCAGATTTGATTGATCTGGATGAAAAAGGACGTGCTTTGGAAGGCGTACTGGCGGTGCAGGTTCATGTTGGGCCGCAGATGAAAATTCAGTACAAAGACTTCAAGATCAAGCATTTGCCCGATGATCTGCCACTGCATACAGCCAAAGAGAATCCGATTCCCGCTGACGCCTATGGCGTGCGACCACAGGGACGACTGCCCAGAGGCTGGACACCCCCCGTCTATGGCAAGCGTTGATAAAGCAGGCAGTTTAGACGTTTTTCGGGAAATCACTGATTTTCCCTGAGTTCACTGTGGTGATCGAACTTCCCGAAAAATGTCAGGTTATGCAGAAAAATATTGAATGTGCGACAGGGCTAAGGTATCATATGAATGCCAGTTGATGCATGGTGTCCACTGGTCCCTCATGTTACTTCCTGCCTGAATCGCGTGATCTTATGAGCTTACGTTCCATCCCACAACTGCTCACGTATTCTGCGATCCTGATCGCTGTATTTGCAGTACCGGTGTCTGCACAACCGCCTCTTCATGAGCGGATTGATGCCGCTCTTAATAACGGTGACCCGCAGTTTAAAAAACAGGCGGCCGCTTCCGCCGATGATGCGACGTTTTTACGGCGCATTACACTCGACCTGACCGGAACAATTCCGCCGGCAGAGAAAGTGAGGGCGTTCGTTGCTGATTCCGCCACTGACAAACGTGTTCAGGAAATCGATCGACTGCTGGCATCTCCCGAATATGCCCGTCGGATGCAATATGTGTTTGACACAATGCTGATGGAACGTCATCCCGATAAACATGTCCCGGCAAAGGACTGGCGGAATTATCTGCGCCTGTCGTTTCTGGAAAACCGGCACTGGGATGATCTGGTTCAGGAAATGCTGACCGTTGATGGCACGGATGAGAAAACCCGACCGGCTGCCAAATTTCTACTGGATCGGGAATTGAAAGCGGAGCAGGTCACTCGGGATCTGGGGCGTCTGTTCCTGGGGCGGGATTTAGAGTGTGCCCAATGTCATGACCATCCGAATGTGAATGATTATCTGCAACGCCACTACCATGGGCTGAATGCGTTTTTAAGTCGCAGCTATCTGTTCAGAGATCCGAAAACAAAAAAAACGTCGATCGGTGAAAAAGCGGAAGGGCAAGTCGCATTTACCTCAGTCTTCACGAAAGAAGAAGGCAAGACGGCGCCGCGTGTGCTGGATCTGCCTGAGATACCTGATCCCAAGATTCCTGAAGAACCTTACAAAGTCAAACCGGCCAGGAACGTGCGTTCGATACCGGTTTACAGTCGTCGGCTGCAACTGGCGGATGCGATTACCAGCACGGAAAATCAGGCGTTCCAGAATAATATCGTCAATCGACTGTGGGCGTTAATGATGGGGCGTGGCCTGGTCGAACCGCTCGATATGTGGCATTCCGATAATCCACCGACTCATCCGGAAGTCCTCAAGCTATTGACAACCGGGTTACAGGAGCAGGACTACGATTTGCAGTATCTGATTCGAGAGCTGGCGCTGACAAAAGCCTATCAGCGGAACAGCCACCAGAAAGCAGATGCGAAATCGACTGACAAACCCGATTATCGTGTCGGTCTCTTGAAACCGTTGTCACCGGAGCAGTTGGCCTGGTCGATGATGCAGGCGACGGGAATAACAGAAAGAACACTGAATGGCCTGAAAGCAAAAAAAATTAAAGATGATCCCCAAAAGGGACCCAAGTTGACAGCAGATGCACGCTGGCAGGAAGAAGCATTGCATGATGCACTGTGGAGAAATGTCGATTCCTTTACAGTTACGTTTGGCACTGTGGGAGCGCAGTCGTCCCGGTTTGATGCTTCCGCAAATCAGGCGTTATTTCTTTTGAATGGGCCCTTAATCCAATCCTGGCTGGTTCCCGGAGGAAACAATCTGACAGCGCGGCTGAAGAAACTGGAATCTGAAAAGGAAATTGCCGAAGAATTGTATCTGGCCGTCTTTTCCCGCTTTCCTGACGAGTCAGAAATAACACAGGTGGTCGAGTTTTTGAAAGTGAGTCAGCAGGAAGCTCACAAGGGAATCCCTGAACTGGTCTGGGCAGCGCTGGCTTCAGACGAATTCCGGTTTAATCATTAATCTATCAACCCCTTATCAACCTCACTCAACAGAAAGACCAACGATGCAACGAAATCAAGGCTGTCAGCAGCTTGATCACCAGGTAGCACGACGTCAGTTTCTGGCGGGAGCTGCGGGGGGAACACTGGCATTCAGTTTGTCAGGCTCACCGGCAGTTGCAAAACAGGTCGACGGGCAGCATAAACGGATTTTGCAGGTCTATTTGCAGGGAGGCGTGAGCCAGCTGGAATCGTGGGACCCCAAACCGGGGACGGAATTCGGAGGCCCCTTCCGTGCGATTTCGACTTCCGTTCCGGGAATGCATATTTCAGAACTGCTGCCTTACACGGCGCAGCGGATGCATCACCTTTCGATTGTTCGTAGCATCAATTTGAAAACCAACGATCACAGGCAAGGTCGCCTGTTTATGGAAAAAGGGAGACGGGCTGGCGAATATCCCTACGTGGGGTCCATCGCTTCGAAATATCTGGCACCTGAGAAAGCGGAGTTGCCTGGATACATTCATATTTCGACGCGGGGTTTATCTGACAGTACCTCAGCGTTTCTGGGTGCCCGACATGCTCAATTGAAATTTCAGGGCGTCACTCCACCAAAAAATCTGTCATTACCAAAAGGACTGGCGCAATCTGCGGCGACACGACGAATGGAACTGCGTCAGCAGTTCAACCAGCAGTTTCAAGCCGGCCGTGGTAAGGCGATGACAGAAACATTCGATGCCTCATTTCAGCAGGCGGAAAAGTTAATGTCGCGTAAAACCTTCTTTGAGAAAGCGCCGGCAGACATCGATCTGGAGCGTTATGGTAAGCATGATTTCGGTAGAAACTGTCTATTGGCACGAACACTGCTGGAGAATAATGCGACGTGTGTGAAAGTCACTCATCACGGTTATGATTCGCATGCTGAAAATTTCAATTTTCATTTAGAACAGCTGGGCGAGTTCGACAAGACATTCTCGATGCTGCTGGACGATCTTCATGAGCGGGGCATGCTGGAAAGTACGCTGGTCATGGTCTATTCGGAATTTGGACGCACCCCCAAAATCAATGTGCGTTATGGACGCGATCACTGGGGGACGGCCTGGTCGATTGCATTGGGCGGTTGTGGAATTCAGCCCGGTGCCATCATCGGAAAGACCAATGACAAAGGGACGGCGGTCGCAGAGCGTGAAGTCGATGCAGGGCATCTGTTCCATACCTACCTGCAGGCTTTGGGGATAGATTCGACGAGAGATCACGAGATCGCAGGTCGCTCGGTACCCATTGGGGATCCCGCCGCGTCGCCCATCAAGGAGTTGTTAGCATGAGTGTCAACAGCAGTAAAGCTGTCGCAGCCAGTAAGCCGGTTCTGGATGGGCCAGTAGAAGCACAGAAACCAGCCGTCGACTATGAAGCCCTCGATCCTGTGAAAACACACATGGTGGCCGAACTCAAGCATACGGTACCGCTGACTTCCTGCAGAGTCGATCCCACCAGCCGCTTTATTGTCGCTGGTGCGGAAGACCTGGATGTCCATGTGTGGGATTATAAAACAAAAGCCAAGCGAACCTTGACCGGTCATACAAGCTGGGGCAGGTCATTTGATTTCTCTGCGGACGGTAATACGCTGTATTCAGCCTGCTGGGGCGGAGATATTAAAGTCTGGGATCTACGTGAAGCTGAACCGAAAGCCAAAATGACAATTCCGGCCCACAAAGGGTCGGCACGCTGGGTTCGTGTTTCTCCCGATCAGACTAAACTGGCGACTTGTGGAAATGATCTGCTGGTCAAAGTCTGGGATCTGAAATCCGGAAAGCTGCTGCAGAGCTTCTCCGGTCATGAACGACACGTGTATGCGGTTGATTTTCATCCACAGGGAAAACAACTGGTGTCCCAGGATCTGATGGGGGTAATCTATATCTGGGACCTGGAGACCGGGAAACAGACACGCAATATCGATGCGAGTGTGATGACCGGTTACGACAAAAAGTTTGCCGCCGACATGGGAGGTGCGAGAGATCTGCAGTTCAGTCCTGATGGAAGTGAACTGGCAACAGCCGGGATAACCAACGTAGTGAATTCTTTCGCGGGTGTCCAGGATCCCATTATCATGTTGTTTGACTGGAAATCCGGTCAAGAGAAAACAAGGCTCAAGCCGGATAAAACGTTTCAGGGAATTGCCTGGGGCGTGCGGTACCATCCCGATGGGTTTCTGATCGGCGCCGGTGCCAACCGGAGTGGTAAAGGAGAGCTATGGTTTCGGAAGCTGGAGGAGAGTGAGTTTTTTCATACGATGAAACTGCCAACGGCTGCCCGGGGGCTGGACCTCTTGAGCGATGCCCGGCATCTGATCGTGGCACACTCTGATAAAGCCGTTCGCGTCTACCGGATGACAGAAGAAGAGAAAAAGAAACAAGTCTGAAGAAACTGGCGTCCTGGCTCTCTGCTCTGCTTGAATCAGCCGATAATATCGTGGATGACTTCGCCGTAATCCCGTTCGAGCCGTTGTCGACCCGGATAATTCAGGCGGGTCGTGTCGAGTCCCATCTGATGCAGTACCGTCGCATGCAGGTCGGTCACGTAATGCCGATTTTCGACTGCATGGAAACCAAGTTCGTCCGTAGCGCCGTGAACATGACCACCTTTGATGCCACCTCCTGCCATCGCGATACTGAATCCATGCGGGTGGTGATCGCGGCCAGAACCGGCAACGGTCTTATTGCTTTCGCGGTATTCGGCACCCGGAGTACGTCCGAATTCGGAACCAATGACGACCATCGTTTCATCCAGCAGACCACGCAGTTTCAGGTCTTTGATGAGACCGGCAATCGGCTGATCCACTTCTTTAGCAAGCTTTGAATGCAGGCGTTTAATATCACGATGGGAATCCCAGGCACCGGCGTTTCCACGATAGCCGTGGAACAGCTGGATGAAACGGACTCCCTGTTCGCTCAGACGTCGTGCTGCCAGACACTTTTCACCGAAAGCTTTTGTGGAAGAGTCGCCGAGACCATACAGGTCCTGCACGTATTGGGTTTCTTCCTGAAAATTCATGACATCAGGGACGGCGGACTGCATCTGGAACGCCAGTTCGTAAGATTTGATTCGTGCCTGCAGGTTTTTGTCATCAGGATAATGAATGCCTGTCTGGCGATTGAGTTTTCCGAGGAGGCCGAACATTTCCTGTTGTTCAGTGGGCGTCAATGATTTATCTGCAGAACGTACAAAAGAGAGTGGTGCTTTGGGATCGACTTTCAGACGAACGCCGGCATGTTCTGGTCCAAGATAAGAAGAACCGTGTGTCCAGGCGGCTCCACAGCAGTCAGCACTGGGATTTCCCAATACGACATAATGTGGCAGGTTCTGATTGGCTGTACCCAGTCCATAACTGACCCAGGATCCGACGGTTGGGAAAGCGCCTTCCGTAATCTTACGACCGGTGTGATAAGTGAGCTGCGCACCGTGGTTGTTATCGATGGTCCACATGGAGCGAACCAGAGTCAGGTCGTCGGCACAGGAACCCATGTGCGGGAACCAGTCGCTGATTTCGAGTCCACTTTCGCCGTACTTTTTAAAGCCGGTCTGCAGCGGCATCAGCGATTTATAGATCTTTCGTTTCTGTTTGGAAGGATCAAGCAGTACTTTATTGATTTTGTCTTTATTGAGAACCGTTTCCGCAAACGGAGTTTCTTCGATTGATTTTCCAGAATACTTGTTGAGCGCCGGCTTGGGATCGAAGCTTTCCAGATGGCTGAGTCCGCCAATCAGAAAAATCCAGATGACTGATTTGGCGCGGGGAGCCAGGTGGCGACCTTCTCCGGGAGCAGAAGCCTGCAGTTCGCCTTGTTGAAACAGGAGTGAGGTCATGGCCATTCCGGTCATACCCATTCCGGTGTCGGTTAGAAAGCGACGGCGATTTGTGTGAGGCATGTGTGACATATCAATGTCTTTCTGTTATCAGTCAACGTCGATCCTCAGCGGATCGTAACGAAATCATTATGGTTGAACAGGACGGTAACCAGTTGCTGAAACTGGTCTGTTGATGGTTTGATGTCGCTGGATTCAGAAGCATGAGTCAGGAATTCACGGCACATTTTCTGTTCTGCGACATCGGGATGGCGGGATAAAATGCTGAGGAACGCCTGTTGGATAAAGTCATCAAGTTTGCCTGATGTCTGTTTGAGCAATTTTTGTGTCAACGCTTCAGTCGCCTGAAAAGTCAGTCTGCTATTCGCCATGGCGAGTGCCTGATGAGGCTGAACGCTCATGTCGCGCATATAGCATTCAGTGACACTGGGACCATCAAAAATCTGTACGAATTCCACCAGCTTTTCATGGGCGTGTCTGAGATAGATACTTTTGCGAACGGAATCCTGGGCCTGGGTATTATCGATATCAGGGCCGCCAAGCTGTGGGTCCAGACGACCGGGAATATATATCAGATTGTCGCGGACGATTTCCCCTTCCATCCGCATGGCAGATTTTTTCCAGTAGTATTTATTGTCAGGATCAATTTTGTGGTTTTCCTCAGATCCTGTACCCGCCATCCGATAAGTGGAACTGGTGACAATCAAGCGGTGCATTTCTTTCATACTCCAATCCTGCTTAACCAGTTCTGCTGCCAGCCAGTCGAGCAGAGCAGGGTGGGTCGGTCCACGTCCGTTCCCGCCGAACTCGTTGACGGTGGGAACAATCGGCTGGCCGAAGTGACGCAGCCAGATATGGTTCATGGCGACACGTGCTGTCAATGGGTTTTTGCCGTCTGTCAGCCAGCGGGCGAATGCGAGCCGACGGCCTGAACTGGACCTGGGATAGACGGGCTGCTTGCGCGGTGTGTATTTGGTGGTCAGCTTGGCCTTGGAATCTGTTTCCGCTTTTTTAAGAGCCGTCTCTGCGGTTTTGTGCTGTTGCTCTGCTTTTTTCAACCGTAGTTTTGCTTTGGTAATGACGGACTTTTTCTTTTTGGCTTCCGCGTTTTCCAATGCCTGTTGGGCCGCTTGCTGTTCCTGTGTTGCGGAGATCAGATTCCATCGGGCATTTTCGAGGGCTGACTGTCTCTGCAGTTTGACCAGATTTAGAGCGGCCTCTTTCCATGTATCGGATTTCTTGTCGCCTTTCGCTACCATTTCCTCAATGGCAAACTGAGCTTCCAACACTGCCAGTTCGCTTTCCGCAGCCACACGCTGTTCTTTCGCTTTGGCTTGTTCCATCATTTTTCTGGCGTGTGACAGCAGGTCCCTTTTGACCGTTTCACGTCGTGCGGGTTGACTGGCAACCATCGGAAGCGAAACGGGGCTGACTTTAAATTCTCCGCCCAGGAAGGTAGGAACCCCGGGAGGAATGGCTTCCTCTTTGACGGGGCGGCGTTCATCCCCTTTCTCAAATAACCAGGTTTTGGCGGTTAATGATTTGTCGTAAGCACGGGGGATGCCGTTCTTGGCTGTGTCCAGCACACCTTCGACACGGTCGGTGCGCACATGGTACGTCTCAAAAATGGCCCGCATTTCATAGTATTCACGCTGTTCAATCTCGTCATACATGTGATCGTGACATTTCGCACATCCGACGGTGATTCCCAGGAATGCCTGCGAAGTATGTTTGACGACATCGTCCATCCATTGATCGCGTTTCGAGTGATAATTACGTGCCAGGTAACCGGTGGCGCGGAGGGTATCCCAGTCGTCTGGTTTGAGTTCATCGGCAGCCAGCATTTCAACCAGCATCTGATCGTAGCCTTTGTCGGCATTGAGCGATTCGATGATCCAGTCTCGCCAGTGCCAGATATGACGCTGGCTCTCTCTGAGAGCTTGTTTGTATCCTGCCCAGTCACTGTACCGCCAGACATCCATCCAGTGACGCCCCCAGCGCTCGCCATAAGCAGGGTGGTTCAGCAGGCGTGTGACAACGTCTTCGTAAGCCTGTGGATTGGTTTTCTGTTCCTTGAGGAAATCCTGAATCTCAGCAGGAGTCGGATTGAGTCCGATGAGGTCGAGATAGACGCGTCGTAACAGGATTTCCGGACTGGCTTCTTTCGCGCGTTGCAGTCCTTCCTGTTCATGACCAGCGGCGATGAATTGATCAATGGGATTGCGGGCCCAGTCCGCGTCTTTGATCAGCGGGACTTCGGGGCGATTCACTGGCTTGAATGGCTTCCAGGCATAACGGCTTTTATATTCGGTAAAATCAGCAGTCAACCGCTTCAGCTTTTCGGCTGCCTTGGCATCCGGGAATTTAGTTTTGTCGCCGGGAGCAGTGCCAAACAGAATTTCCTGCAGATTGGAAAACCCGTCGTTGTCGGCGTCTGCTTCGGACAGCAGTTTGAGCCGCAAATCAATTTCAGGATCACGCTCCGCTTTGAGTAGTTTGTCGGCTTCCAGTCGCAGCTGGTTTCCGAAAGGGTTGTGAGGGAAATCTTCGAGTGATTCGGCGCCTTCCGCATGCGCTCCCACGTGACAGACGCTGCAGGAATTCAGATTCGCAGGCAGGTACTCCCCGAAGTAGCGGACAAAGGCCTGGCGATTCGCCGGGTTGGCGCAGACGGGACTGGGGATCAGAATGCCAGTCAACAGCAGGCAGATCGAAAATAGTTTCTGAAATCCGTTCATGGTATGACCAATTAAGTTCTGCGCGATCGCAAAATGAATGAACGCTGGTGGAATCAGGATTGTAAAACATTAGATGTCGTGAGTGTTTCACACACGCATCCGGCGAGAGTTAAGGCAGGAAAAAGTACCCTCTGTAAATCGTTATCTGGTAATTCAAAAAGATACTTTATTTATTGTAGCAGAATTAGACGAGAATGCCAGAAGAATTGATGAAGTCTCGGGTTCACATCAGACAAAAATAGTATCTGCCTGTATGGTACTTTGGAGAAGTAGTCGCCGTACAAATACAGGACTGGAATTTATTTTTCAGCCTGGATTTTCAGTTTTCTGAACTCGATCGCGCCTGCTTTTTCTTCGGCAGCGCCTCCGGAATTTCCTCCGAAACCAAAGTTCTGTTTCGTTTCGTGGATGGCGGGATGTTTTACAGTCCAGGTTCCCAGTCCCCCAAACCAGTCTTTGGTGAGTGGCGTCTGGAACGTTTCCTCCAGTATGGTTTCTACAGCGGAGACAGAAGCGTTTTGTAATTCAAGCATCAGGCAGAATGAGAACAGTCGTAGAGATGAGATGAGTCGTGATTGAATCAAGGCTTGACTCTGCTGAAGTCCCAGGCACTAATGTTTTTCTTTGTTTTCGCTGTCTGGAATTGAATGGATTGAATATCGAGCGGTCCTGATTTGACAGGTAAGTAGAGTCGCACAATGCCAGTCTTCCCGGTGACGGGCAAATGGAGCTTGACCTCCTGCCAGTCTTTACTCGCAGCGAGATCGAATTTTACCGTCTGTCCCTGCCTGGGGAATTCGGTCTGTTCAGCTGTCTTCCAGGTGATGTTTCCTGCCCCCCCTTTCGAACTGCGCAAACGCATCGTCAGTGTGAGCGGACCTGTCTGTTTCACCTGTGCCGTACCAAGGAATGGCTTGCGACCATCGGCTTCCATTCTCAGTGCACCATCTATCAGTGTGATTTTCGAGAATTTAGGAACCAGACCCCGCTCTGGATCTCTCCCCTTGTTGTCAATATTGCCGGGACGCGGTTTATAAGCAGGGTTGGGTTGTGGATAGAGCGCGCCGGTCTCCTTAACGAATTCGTCGATCAACGCATCGAGTTCACGAACTTTGTCTGGCCGTTGACGGGCCAGATTGTCTGATTCAGAGATATCCGCTTTCAGATTATAAAGTTCTCGTATCTCAGGGTAGAGACGATGTGGTTCGAAGCGACGGATCAGCTTCCAGTCTCCCTGTCGCACAGAGACAGCGGGGATCAGATGCGGAAACCAGGTGAAGTAAGCGGTTCGTTCGAGTTCACCCGTCTGTTCCAGAACTGGTAAAAACGATTTCCCGTCAATAATCTGGTTTGCCGGCTGACTCAGCTTCAATGAGTCAAGGATGGTCGGATAGAGATCAATGGGACCCACAATCGCATCAGAAGTGGTACCTGGCTGGATATGGCCGGGCCAGCGGACCATGAGGGGCACGCGCTGGCCTCCTTCATAGATTCGCCCTTTGCCTTCCCGCAACGGTGCATTGTTCGTTGGTGGTTCGCCGCCCGCCCATTTGCGATAGCTATTAATGGTTTTATATAGAGGATGTTTGTCGGTGATCTTCTTTAGTTTCGGATCATCGCTGCTCCAACTGTGGGCATTGCCGCCGTTGTCGGAATAAAAAATGAAGAGGGTGTTGTCAGCCAGTTTCAGTTCATCCAGTTTCTGCAAGATGCGTCCCAGGCTTTCATCGACGTTACGCAGCATGGAGGCCATCACGGGATTACGCTGCTCCTTACGCGGGTCCTGTTTCTTTGCAAATTCGGCTGTGTATTCTGCTTTATGTTGCCAGGGGCCATGTACCGAATAGTGCCAGAGATTCAGAAAGAAGGGTTCACTGCGATGTGCTTCCATAAACTGGATGGCTTCACTCGTCAGGCGATCGGTAATGTGTTCGCCGTCTGGTCCGTCAGTGATGTTTCCTACCCGGTGTTGAGCCGTCGGTTTGCCAGTGGGAGTAACGCCATACGGAGAAAAGTAGCTCGGCGGACCAGGATCGGGTGCGCAATGCCAGACGGTTTCGAATCCCTGTTTGTCGGGACGATGCGGTGTTGTCAGACCCAGGTGCCATTTTCCGAAGTGGCCCGTGCGATAGCCGGCGTCGCGTAACGCTTCGGCAAGCGTGTATTGATTCGGTTCGAGATAGTTTTTACTGACAGGCATACGTAATTTCTGGTTCGGGGGCGCGGCTGTCGGCAGGAACTCGAAATTTTCAGCTTGCGGGGGGCGATGTCCTGTGGCGCTGGTGATACCATGTCGGGATGGGTACTGACCTGTCAGTATCGACGCCCGCGTGGGGGAACAGAGCGGCGTCGCATAAGCGTTGGTGAAACGCATCGACTGCTTAGCGAGTTTCGACATGTTGGGCGTTTCGTAATAGCGGGAACCATACGGTTCACTGTCCATCCATCCCATGTCATCGACGAGGAACAGGACGACATTGGGGGCTCTGTCAGCTGCTACGGTTTCAGCAGAACTGATTGCAATCATACAGAATAGAACAACCAGGAATTGTTTCATATTATCCCTCTGAATAGTGAGCGCTGCATGGTGGTCAACTGAGAATAACGATCTGCTGGGGACATATTCTACCAGTCTACAGAGGTGGAAACTACACTCGAGTTGAAAACTGTTTTCTCCAATAGATGATCTTCATTGATTTAGTAATTGAGGTTAAAAAAGGGGAGTATGATTCGGATCAGCTGATGTAAAGTTCGCTGGTGAGCTGTTAAAATAAACGCGTTGACTCATACTGTGAAAAACGATTAGGAAAAAAGCGTAGAGTTCTTTTTTGCCTTAACTACACGGGTTATCGACACCAGGGTAAATTTCATGCGAAATCTTTTACGAGTGCTTCTGTTTCTGCAACTGTTGACGACGCTCGTTCATGCTGAATCGTCAAAACCCAATATTATTACCGTGTTCATTGATGACATGGGCTGGAGTGATCTCTCCTGTTATGGAGGGAAGGTGACTCAAACGAAAAATATTGATCGTCTGGCGAGTGAAGGTCTGCGTTTTACTAATTTCTATGTGAACTCTCCCATTTGTTCGCCGTCGCGGGTCGCTCTGACGACGGGACAGTATCCACAACGGTGGAAGATCACTTCTTACCTGGCGCGTCGCAAAGTCAATCGGGAACGCGGTCTGGCACAGTGGCTGGATCCAGCCGCTCCTGTACTGGCACGCGAACTGAATCAGGCTGGCTATGCGACGGGGCACTTCGGCAAATGGCATATGGGAGGGCAGAGAGACGTCGGGAATGCGCCGTTGATTACGAAATACGGTTTTGATCGCAGCCTGACGAATTTTGAAGGACTCGGGCCGCGAGTACTCCCTTTAAAAGATGCCTATGATGGTAAGCCGCCGAAGAAACATGACCTGGGTTCTGCCGATCTTGGTCAAGGACCGATTTACTGGGAAGACCGTTCTGTGGTGACAGCTGCTTTTGTGAAAGAGGCGTTGACTTTTATTGATCATGCCGAGGCAACCGGTCAACCTTTCTTCCTGAATCTCTGGCCCGACGATGTGCACTCTCCCTTCTTTCCTCCCGAAATTCTGCGCGACGCCACTGATGAGAGTAAACGGGCCTTGTATTATGCTGTGCTGGATGCCATGGACCAGCAGTTGGGACTGCTGTTTGACCGGGTGCATAACGATAAGCGTCTGAAGAACAATACGCTGATTCTGATCGCATCGGATAATGGACCGGAAGAAGGCGCAGGCCTGGCCGAACCGTTACGGGGTGCAAAGACCTGGCTGTATGAAGGGGGAGTCCGTTCGCCGTTGATTGTGTGGGGACCCGGGCTGGTGGCTTCTGACGCAGTCGGCACTACGAATACGAAATCTGTTCTCTGTGCGCTCGATGTGAACCGTTCCCTTTATACGTTGACGGGAACGGAATTGCCATCCGGTATCACGCTGGACGGTGAAGACCTGTCGGAAACGTTACTGGGTAAAAGTGAAACGGGGCGTAACGCTCCCATTTTCTGGCGTCGTCCTCCAGATCGACCGGGGACGAAACAGGAACCGAATCCCGATCTGGCGGTGCGCGACGGGAAATGGAAGTTGTATGTGAACTACGATGGAAACGGCGTTCAACTGTATGATCTGGAAGCAGATGTATCCGAAACGCAGAATCGGGCAGACGATTACCCGGAAATTGTTGCGCGTCTGAAGCAGGCCGTTGTTGAATGGAACCGGAATCTGCCAGCCGACGCTGGCGATCCGACGTGGCGTCCGGAAGCGAAAAGGTAAGCATAGGAGTGTTCAATACTAAGTCCTTTGACTCGGAACTGATGTCTGCTCATAATAAGAAGGTCATTTTCCTCTAGATTCTGCCACGCCTGTAACGAGATCGAAACATGAAAATCAAATTGCGAATGCTTACCTCAATTCTGTGTCTCTGTTTCATTTCTGTTTACATGAAGTCAGATGCTGATGCTGCGGAGTCGGATCAAAAAGAGACGCTGAATGTGCTCTTTATCGGAAACAGTTACACGGCACGACACAATCTGGCGCAGGTCGTCAAAAAAATGGCAGAAGCAGGCCATCCGAAGCTGACTTTCAAGCCTACCACGGTGATTTATGGCGGGCGACGCCTGGTGGATCACTGGAATCTGGGTTCTCAAAATTATGTCAAGCTGGATGAACTGACGTCCGAGGAAGAGAAGCAGACGATTACCGGTCTGCAGAAGGATGCGAAAGATCCCCGGAATCGTTACGCGGCAGCCGCGTTGAAACGACATCAGAAGTTACTCAAGGAACTGGATGCAGAACATCCCAAGTGGGATGTCGTCGTTCTGCAATCATACCGTGATGACCTGAAAGGAGCTGACTCGCTATATGCTCAGTATGCTCCCCGATTTGCAGAACTGGCGAAAAAGCAGGGGGCCCGTGTGATTCTGTATGAAACGACGCCAAATACTCAGAACGCGAAGGCTTTAAAAAATCCCCCTGTTGCTGCTGCGGCTGTCATGCAGAAAGCAAAAGCGATTGCGGCACTGGCAAAACAAGTCGATGCGAGTGCGGCTCCGATGTCGCTGGCAGGCTTCCATTGTCAGACGGAACGTCCAGATTTGACGCTGCGGTTCATCAACGATGCTCATCTCAATCAGACGATGGCGTATCTGACGGCCTGCTGTCTGTATGCAGCTTTGTTTGATCGCAGTCCGGAAGGCTTACCCGTGGATTCAATTACCGACATCCGTTATTTCGATAATAAAGACCGGACGAAGGACCGGGATGGGAACCCGATAACCACAATGTTCTCTGCCAAAGATCGAGCCGATCTGCAGCGAATTGCCTGGAAGAGTTACCAGCAGTTCAAAACGCTGCGTGATGACTAGCGTTGACACTTTCCTTTTCTATAAACCATCACTTGGCACATATTACTAAGGGCACCTGTTCCATGTTGTCTATTGTTCGAATCTTAGTTTTGTTTAGTATTCTGTTGTCTGGCTTCGTCGTCAGCGCTGCGGATTTCAAGACTGGAATACAGGTGGGAGTCGCGGAGATCGATATCACGCCACCGGTTGGTTTTCCGATGGCCGGTTATTATCACGAGCGACTGGCTGAGGGAACCATCGATCCACTGAAAGCCAAAGCGGTGGTGTTTCGCGAAGGAGATACTGCAGCGGTGCTTGTGGTCTGCGATTTGATTGGTATCGCCACGGATCTATCAAAAGAAGTGCGCAGGATTGCGTCTGAGAAAACGGGGATTCCCGCTGAGAATATCGTGATTGCTGCTACACATTCCCATACCGCACCTGACTATATGAAGGAGCTGTATCTGTACCTGGGAAAGGAGTCGCAGGAGAAACTTCGCAAAGAATACATAGAAAAACTGATCAACGGGCCGGTAACGGCTATCGAGCAGGCGAATGAGAATGTAAAACCGGCAGCTCTGACAACCGGGAGTGCGATACAACAGACGCCGGTCTCATTCAACCGTCGCTTTGTGATGCGTGACGGGAGTGTGAAAACCTGGCAGTCATTGAAGAACCCGGAAGTGATTCGTGCTGCAGGACCCATCGATACTGAAATCGGTCTACTGGCAATTACCGATCGGGAGAGTGGGAAAAAACAGGGGGTGATCAGTAATTTTGCTTTGCACCTTGATACGGTGGGCGGAATGAAGTGGAGTGCCGACTATCCTTATTTTATCGAACAGAGTTTGCGTGAAACGCTCGGACCGGATGTAATTTCGATCTTCGGCACCGGTTGTTGTGGCGATATCAATCATTCCAATCCAGCATCACCTGTCCGAAATAAAGTCGATTTTATTGGAAAGTCACTGGGAACTTCGGTCACGGAGCAACTTGAGAAATTAACTCCACTAAAAAATACCACTTTAACAGTCGGCTCTCAGGTTGTGAATCTGCCTCTGCAGGATGCGTCACCGGAGGAGGTCGCACGATCCATCAAAATCCTGGAAATAGCACACAAAGGAGGAAAGGTCGATTTCTTTGATCATGTGACCGCTTATAAAAAAATGATCCTCGATCAGATTCGGCACAAACAACCGCATGCCAAAACAATTGAGCATATCACCTGGGGACTGAGTCGTTCATTGGCCGGCGCGGGTGAGTCGTTGCCCGTGGATGTGACGGTGATGACAATGGGAGATGAGGTGGCCATCGTCTGTCTGCCCGGCGAAGTGTTTGTCGAACTGGGACTGGCAATCAAACAGGCTTCCCCTTTTAAGACCACAATGATTGTAGAATTGTCCAATACGGTCGAAACGATTTACATTCCCCACCGGGCCGCCTATGCGGGAGGCAGTTATGAAGTGACGAACTCGAATGTGCAGCCAGGCAGTGGGGAAATGCTGGTGGAAGCAGCAGTGAAACTGTTGCGGGAAGCTGCGACCAAAAACAGGACAGATTGAACTCAGAAAAGGCTGCAGATATGGTTTCACTTCGCTTGATACTGTTGATGACGTGTCTCTTTTTTCAGCAGGGGATTGCTGCAGCGGACAAACCGGTTTCGATTCTGGCACAGCGTATCCAGGGGCACATTCATCCGTCGATCTGTAGGTCCCAGGATGGAACGTTGATTGTCGTTTATAAAGGGGCGAATGTGCTGATGTGTTCGCGATCGGACGATCAGGGCGCAACCTGGTCCACGCCCCAGGCGATTGAAACATCGGCAAAGCGACCGGCAAACATTCGCGAAGTGAAAAAGTATGAAGTCTATCCTGGAACCGCTGATTGCTTACCCGATGGTCGCATTCTGGTCACCTGGAACTATATTGCCGATGATAAAGTGAAAGACGGTTATTACGAGCGGGCCCTGCTGTATACCCTCAGTGAGGATCAGGGGCGCAGTTGGAGTGAGCAGCGACTGATCGGACCGGTTGACGGCAGGCATCTGGGAGCGGTGCGGCATAATGTGTTGCCCTGGAACAGAGGGCGCTGGCTGTTACCGCTGCGTGTGGGAGTGCCTCGATTGTATGATCCAGAGACCGGTATTCTTGAAGAATATCCATTGGAGGGGTCAGACGGAGTTCAATATGAGTTTCAGCAGATTGTGCGGACCGCCAATGGTTCCTTTCTGGCGATGGGGCCTGTGCTTTTGCGTTCGAATGATGAAGGACAGCACTGGACACCCGTCAAAAGATTTCCGGCGATTCCCGATCAACGGGACAATGCGGAAGGTCGGTATCTGACGACACTCTCTGATGGTCGCGTGCTGGTGACGTGGGGCAGGGGACAGAAGAATCAGGGACTGAGTTTCAATCTGTCGATCGATGATGGGCAAACATGGGATGCACGTCGGACTGTCGTTCTGCTGCCTGACACGCCTGTCGCAGCCCGCTATTATTCTGCGCGAACGATTCAGGTAGATGACCAGCATGTGGGCACGGTGTTCATGAACCGGGAGGGGGTTCATTTTTTGAAAGTGCCTTTGAAACGCCTGCGTGATCCTTCCTGACAGGGCATTCTTTGTAGTGATTTCTAAAATCAATAAATGACTGGATTCTGCAGAAAGAATCCCAAAAAGTCATTTGCACTCTGAAAATAGACGTGTTAACGTGACCGCACTATTCAATTCTCTGCTTTAAGAGATTTATTAATTACGATAACCTCTGATGGGAGGATGACAATGGAAATCACATTGAACGATCTGACAATCAACCCTGAAGGGGTTGACCTGGATGAACTACTTTCCGACTGGAACTGGGCGATGCCGGAACCGATGCGGCCCGTGCTGCTGACCGCGCTGGGTGATCTATTTGCGCAGGGCGAAACGGGGGTTGTCTATTTTGTCGATGTGATCGAAGGACATATCAGAGTTGTTGCCGAGGACGGATCTGTATTTGAAGATCTGCTCTCAGATATGGAATTTGTGACAGACCATTTCTTCCCTTCGCGGATAGTGGAACTCCGGGAAGCGGGAATTGAATTGGAAGCCAACCAGGTTTACAGCCATCAGCTGCCACTCGTACTGGGAGGCAATGACGAGCTGGAAAATTATGAGACGTCGGATGTCAGAGTCTACATCAGCATTCAGGGACAGATTCATGAGCAGGTAAAAGATCTGCCTGAGGGAACCGTCATTTCCGATGTGGAGATAGAAGACATCGAGTAGCGTGGTGACAATTAGCGGGAGCCCCAAACATGAACGAGAGTTCCCCTCAGTCGTTTGGTCGGTTTCTGCGTTCCCTGCCTGTAGTCCAGACGCATCTGCTGTTTGGTGGTGGAATCGTTCTGTTTTCTTATACGCTGATTGCCGGGGAGGGGCCTGAGGATACGGGACTGGGATTGTTGTTCTGTATCGTGGTTTAGCCGATTGTGCTGGCGCTGCTCTGGTATCAGTAGAAATCAGAAGTCACGATGGCGGTTGAGGAAGCGATTGAACGGGAAACCGAGCCTGAGAAAAACAGGCGCAAACGCATCCGGTATCGAAGGTTGGCGCTGTTCTTTACGTTTGTTGTTTCTGTCTCGTTTGTTGTCGCCGGCTTACCAGAGCGAGTCACATTTAACCATAGCGTCTCCCGATCTAATATACACGGTCCAAATGGTCTTGGAGACGCTACAGGAAAACTGGACACAGTCAAGGTTGGCTGATTGACGGTTTCCCGGCGTAATACCTGGGTTATCTGCTGCTGTTGTTTACGGCGGCCGGGATTGGGGGTATCAATATCTGGTACGGTGGACCCCTGGATCTCCGGAATGATCCACCAGAAGAGGACTACGATGAAAGTCAGGTATAAAACTTGTCTATCAGAGCGTTAACTAATCATTCTCTGGTGCTCGTCGATAGGGTTCTCCCTTGTTGAACAGGCTCCATCTGCGGTTAGCTTCGACTTTTTGTGATTCCGGGGCGAGCTCTGATGCCTGACGCTGCATGTCCGCAGCTTCTTTAAATTGTCCTGATTCAGCAAAGGCGACTGCTAACGCCGCATAATTAACCCAGTACTTTGTCGGAAGCAGGTCGAATGACTGTTGTGCATATTTGAGCGCCTGAGCTCCATCACGAATTTCTGCCTGTTCGCAGCCAGCCAGTAAATAGGCCAGATTGTTATAAGGCAGCCAGAAATCGGGTTCAATTTCGATCGCTTTTTTATAATCGGCGATAGCGGCCGAATAATTCTGCTGTGATTCGTGGAGCAGGCCACGGTTTACCAGGGCAATCACAAGGTCCGGTTTTAACTTTAACGCTTCGTCAAGAGTCTTGATCGCTTCATCCAGTTTCTCTCGCTTCTTCTGCTTGAGTGCCTCAAGGACCAACTGAATTGCCGGGCTGAATGAGTCATCGTATTCTGTTTTGGTACGGGGGCCTGTTTTTTTATTTTGTGAATAGAGATGATGTGATGCTAGTGCGCAGTTGTATTTCACCGTCTTGGGAGATGTCGCAGCCAGGCGCAGATAATATTCAGACAATCCTGACTTGTTTCTCTGTTCCAGGAATTTCCCGACGAAGTAATAGAAGTTTGTCGGATTACCGTCAGTCAACTGTGCGACTTCAGACTGGAACAGCACGGGATTCCAACTGACCGAATCCGGATTCTGCAGGATTCGCTGGAAAGCGTTTGCCAGATCGGCTTCTCCGAAATAGATATTAAACTGGCCGGCGACCTGTTTGAGTAAGTCATCGCGCTGCTCAGGCAGTTCCAGGTCCTCAGCGAGCAATGCGGCATGCAGTCCACAATAAGAATTGTTAAATTTTCTGAAAGCTGTTGAAAACGTTTCAAATGCCTGCGATTTTGAGCCCTGAATGATCTGATAAATGCCAAGTTGCATTCTTTGGGAAAGCGTACTGTTTTCCGTATTTCCCAGCAGTTGCTGTTCGGCAAGACGTCTGGCAGATTCCAGATCGCCGGTTTTATTACGCACACACCAGAAGTACCAGTCGGTGACACTGGTTTCGTATCGTTTTGAGCAGGCTTTCACCAAAGCCTCAGACTGTTCAAGGTCACCCAGTCCTTCATAGCAGTTCGCGGCGCAGGTCAGCCCCCAGCCGGAATAGGATGTCGCGGCTTTCACTGCGTGCGGTTTTGCCTCTTCCCATTCTCCTTTCTGCATGTGATAGTTGGCCAGTTGATAGTGAATACGCGGTATTTCGAGACCGAAGGAGGGGAGCGTAAGGGCTTTTTCTATGGTCGGTTTCCACTTCTCAGTCTCACCACGGTCATAGTAGAGATTAGCCAGAAAAGTATAGGAACTGGCATCAGGAGCAAGCTCGATACGACGCTTCAGGATTTCTTCTGTTTTTGCATCATCTTTTGCAGCATAAAAATAATTTGCCAGTGCCGTTAATACGAGCGCATTAGTATTATATTTCTTCTGCAGTTCGCCAGCATGTTCTTTTGCGTATTCCTGATTGACTCTGAGGTTCATCGCGACCGTTTCAGGCATATGGGGACTGACTCTCAACATTCTTCTGGCAGTGGTAAGGTAATGCTCGTTGTCGTTCTGAGAACTCATGCTGTTGAACCAGCGTGCTTGATGCAGCAGGTCCTGGTAAATGTAATCGACATTTTTATCGATTTCAGAATATAACTTCCTATAGGCTTCCTGATTTAATTTATAATAGCTGCTCGAAACCAGTTGATTTGAGATAATTCCCAGTTCGCGCGGATGATATGAATTCAGGAGTTTTTTATAAGCTTCCCTGGCTTCTGTCTGATCCGAAGTATAAGCGGCAATATAGAACTCGTAGGGGTGTCCTTTAACCAGAGGTAATTGCTGTTCGAGAAAATCATCCACATTGACTGCCAGGCTGCCCTTGCGCACATTCAGTTTGTGATTGAGATGCAGGAATGTGACTTCCTGCAATAATTGTCCCAGCGCATTTTCGGATGGTTCAAATTCAGTGGAGGGAGAAGACTTGAGCGCATCAATGATCCTCATGCGAGCCTGTTCTTCACCGAGTAATCTGAGGGGACTCGGCAGCATGGTTTGCAGGACAGGTCTGGCTGTGTTAGACAGATTTGCTTCCTGCAGTTTCTGATACAACGGCTGCCAGAGTTGGTCCAGACGTTGTTCCGTGACCATTCTCTGTATACCCAGCGCATTGACTTCACTGAGTCGATCCATTGCCCGGCAACATTCGGGATCTCGTTTCAACAGTTCCTCTGTCTGAGCCAGCATCTGTTTTTCGTTGCCCTTCGGGTCTGCCTGCAGCATGCGCAGGTAGAGTGCCAGGGGCTTTAACTCATCATTTTCAACGGCTTTGTCCAGAACTTCAGGCTGGTAAGCACAATAGGCCTCGATCAAGCCAGTCCATTCCGGTGGAGACTGCTGTTTCGCAGTACTTTTATTATCAGCCGCACGGATGGCTTCGATATCGTCTAAGGCGGTTTCGTGCAGCCCCGACAAAGCGCGGGCGTAAGCACGATGGGCCAGCGCCCAGGCGGAAGCGTTGGACCGAAATTTTAAACGCTCAGCGTATAAGAGTGCCCGCGCCTTGAAGACTTTGTGAGCCGGGCTCCAGTAAATTTCGGTCAGACTGCCAAGATTGGCGTAGGCCCGGATCAGCACCGAGAGCCGCTCCGGGGTTTCACCGTCCTCTCTGATCGCGGCATGTATGTCTTGAACGACCGTGTATTGAGAGATAAAGTTCCATTCGTTCAATCGCTGCAGCGTCTTTTCCGGGATGGTGGACTGCGCTTTCCACTCAGGTGCTTTGCCTGTATATCCGGCTGCCTTCATAAAATCCACGAAACCAGTGCGGGACAGGGCTTCCGTTTTTTCAACCAGAGATTCCAGTGGGGATTCACGTCTGAATTCAATCGTCTCCGATTCCCAGAAGACGGTTGGTTTTTCTTTGAAGGGACGCTCCAGTTCGATATCCATTTTTCCTGTAAAAGAGATCCGGCTTCTTAGCTTAACTGGGAACGTATCCGGATTTTCAATCAAACGAACTTCGCCACGTAATGAGGCGTCACGCGTGACCAGCTGCAGTTGATCTCTGCCACTGATGTAGACTGCCTGTCGAATAATTTCTTCTGCGAGAATTCCCTGTAATCCGAAAGCTTGTGAGTCGAACTGACTGTCTGCCAGGACGGGGATGTTTTCATAGTCCTGGCTGAGTCCTTTTTCGGGAAGTACCTGCCTCTGGACGAACGGCTTTGCAGTTAAGGGAGCGGTTTGCTCATCATCAAAAGGTTTAACATCAGTTTCGAGGGAGAGAACGACATCATCGACTCCGGTTGAAAGTTCGATCGCGAATGTGCGAAACAGACTGGGCCAGCGATATTGTAACTGCTTTCCTTTATTCGTCAGCCGCTCGTCGCCATACGGAAAACCTTTGACCAGACCTTTTGCTTCTTTGAGAATTAGTTCTTGTCCTTTGTTTTTATCAGCCTGACTGAGACGACTCTGCAGGCTTTCCAAGGTGCTCGAGTATCCATACCGGGCATTTGCTTCGAGGAGTACAACAATCAACGCGAGCGCAATCAGACCCCAGACAATGGTTCGTTCAATGGGGGATCGTTTCTTTTTTCCGGTTGCCAGTGCTTGTTGCGAAGTTGGTTCGAGTGATTCAGGATTCTGATCTGTGTCCGCCATCGTGCATACTCCGAAAGAAATGAGTGCTTCAGTTTTCTTAAGCGTCTCGCTGGCCAAGGAGACTGAGTTGACTGGAATGAGAGACGCGATGCAGAAAGGAGATACGTTCCAGATCCTCGGTTCAAATGGCAGTGCAAAACGAGTGCTCGACTGTCTACTAAGGCTTCATGGTATCGCTGAACAAAGGTCCGTTCCAGAAAATTTCAGGAAAATAACAGCGCGGACAGAAGGCGTGAGTAGTACTACCTATATAAGAAGTGTGAGGTGATAACGGTGCGCCCTCTAGGTAAAAAAACTTTTGTTCGATGGGAGACGCCAGGCTGTAAACAAAAAAAAGATCCAGGTCTCATTCAGAAAAGAGACCTGGATCTTTAAGAGATTTGTTTTTAAATATTTACTTCTTCTCAAAGCGGAAGATGCCTTCGCCCCCTTTGACGGTCTGAACGGTGTAGTACAGTTCGCCGTCTTCGTCAGTGCCGAAGGACATGACGGGGACTGTGCTGGCATCCAGGCGGAGGTTTTTGACGACTTCGTCTGACTCTACATCGTATTCGAGAGCCCAGATTTTGCCGGAGACGTAGTCGGCATAGACATACAGGCCATCGAGTTCGGGCAGTCGCTGACCCCGGTAGACGATACCGCCGGTAATGGATCGACCGACGCCGTGATCGTATTCCCAGATGGGCGCGATCGGTTTTTCTTTCGCGGTTTCAGGGCGGTTCCCAAAGTTGTGTGTCCCTTCACGGACACTCCAGCCGTAGTTGCCTCCTTTTTTGATGATGTTGACTTCTTCCCAGAGGTCCTGTCCCACATCTCCGGCGTACAGTGTTTTGGTGTTGGGATCAAAACTCAGACGCCAGACATTTCGCAGGCCGTACGCATAGATTTCGGGTTTCGCATTCGCACGATCAACAAACGGGTTGTCTGCGGGAATGGCATAATTCTTGCCGTCTGATTTTTTATCAACATCAATCCGTAAAATGGAACCGAGTAACGTTTCCAGGTTTTGTCCGTTCCCCAGGGGATCGTTTCCGGAACCGCCATCGCCGAGACCGATATAGAGATAGCCGTCCGGGCCGAATACGATGCAGCCACCGTTATGGTTCCCGTAGGGCTGGTCAATCTCCATGATCGTCGTTTCGCTGTTGGGATCGGCTTTGTTCGGATCGTCTTTCGAAACAGTAAAGCGGGAAACCTTTGATTTGCGAGGTGTTCCTTCCGCGGAATAGTAGACGAAGAACTGACCATTCTGTTTATAGTCGGGATGGAAGGCCAATCCTAGCAGGCCTTCTTCGTTATTTTTTTTCCAGGGAGCGACTTTGTCGCGGAGGTCGAGAAACAGTTTGGTTTTCTCGGGTGATTTTTTATCAATGATCTGAATCATGCCGCGCTGCGTGGTGACGAAGATGCGTCCGCTGCCATCGTTGGCGTGTGTGATTGCCATGGGGCGCAGGGGAACGACTTTTCCTGTCTCTTCATTAACTGGTTCCCAACCTTCCCATTCCAGATTGGGGAATGCAGGTACGCCTTTGAGGGCCAATTCACCATCACTGGGATCCTGTACAGAGCCATCCGCGGGAATTTCGCGGATTTTGATATTACGGAAAGAGACCAGGTCGTTGTGGTCCTGCAGGCAGATGTGTCCTTTGGTTGGTTTTCCAAAACTGGGATACTTGGAAAATTTGCTGGCGGCAACGCGTTTGTTCCAGTCGGCACTTCCTTTATCGAACTGAAAGTATTTGACGCCATTCATGATGATCTGGGATCGATCGGGGCCCACGCGGAGAAACAGGTGGTTCCAGTCTCCAGCGGGACGTGTGGCATCGACGACTGCCGGGGTCACTTTCTTACCTGCCTTTTCGGCTTCAATCATCCACTTGGGAGTGGCCGGCTTATAGAGCTGGTAAAGCCAGCCTGCTTTCTGAGGATCGTGCCCATCGACGTTATCCTGAATCTGCACTTCCGGTCCGGTCATCCAGGGGGTCTTTTCTTCTTCGGTGACATGGAACATCAGTCCGCTGTTCCCTTCAGGAGAAATGCGGTATTCCAATGAGAGTTCGAAGAAGCCGAACTGGTCGTCAGTTATGATATCTCCGGCCCCTTTGGCGGAGCGAGAGAGGACGCCGTCTTTGATTGTCCAGCCATCACTGACTCCCTCTTTTTTATAGTTGCGCCAGCCATCAGTGGTCTTGCCGTCAAACAGCAGTTTCCAGCCACTCTTCTGTTCGGCTTTGGACAGCTTGTTGAGGGAAGTGTCAGAGTCGGCCGAGATCACTGCTGTGTTGGTCATTAGCAGTGACAGGCAGGCGGGGATTAAAAACAGTGTTAGAGCTCTGGGCTTTCGAATCACAGTTGCGCTTCCTTTATGAATCAATGATCGGTGTGAGTTGGGGAGCAGATGTATTTTCTGTTAGACAGAATGCTTCTATCTTAATTCCGATCCGTATTAATTCCCAGCAGGAATCAACTAAAAACACATAATTGGATATGGGGCAAGAATGGAATCATATTCCTGCCTGGAGTTGTTATCTTTTTTTGCATAGGTCTCATAATAAAACGCGTGCACCCCGCTGAACGGTTCTGTCCTGCTGAGACATTTTGGGCTCAATGGAGAATTGTGTATGTGATAGAATATGGGGTTATGAAAAACCTCTGGTTTTAAATTGGTTTGGACCTGTCATGAGAGCCTCGAATGGTTTACCGCATTCAATATGCAGATCTCTCACACGGAGAGCTTACTTTATGAAGGGGCGTAGAGCCGTCAAGGGGAACCGAAAACATGTTGTGTCGATACCGTGACGAAAGGTGTTGATACCAGAACGATAACAGGGCGAAGCCGGTTTGAAACTGCGGTGAACTGTGTCGATACGAGAGGAATGGATGAGCAGTTGTTTTTCAAATCGTGCTGAAACCAGGGACTTTCATAGTGTTGTCTGATAATTCGTTTCTGTTATTCAGGTGAACTGATAGTGGATCGCGCGCGACTCACAATTAAGCGTATCATTCGAAGTGGCGCGCAGCTGTCAAGGCTGGTTTATTCATTGAGGTGTTTAATGAAGCAGTGATGGTTTAAAGATCAGGACCAGTCCGAGCAGGAGGATGACGACGCCGCTGAAGAGTTTGAGCCAGCGTCCCTGGTTTTCCTGTAGCTTGTGACGGCCCATGGTGACGACGACAATGGTGACCATGATCGCATCATCGAGCATATAGGCGACGATATACAGCCCCAGGTAGGCGTAGGTTTTCCAGGCAGGGTAGTTCTGCATGGTTAAGACTTCGGTGTAAAGGGCCGGGAGACCCGCGGTGCAGAGAAGTTCGATAATATTCACGAGGACCGCGAGGATAGAGGCACCCAGGATGGCTCCGGTCAGGTTTTCGGCATTCACGATCTTGCGGGCACGGGCGTAGAGGCCGGGCTTGGCCCATTCGGGGATTGAGAGCGAGATGCCTTTTTTGAACGCGAAGAAGTCTTTGATATGGATCAGGCCAATGATAACCGCAAACAGACCCAGTAGAAACTGAACCATAGGCAGATAGCCGATGAGCAGAAAGACATTGAGCCACGCCGCCATGAAAGCATAATAAGCCAGGCCACTGATGAACACGAATGTGCCGGCGACGGCGAGGACTTTGGCACGGTTCTTCAAGTTGACAAGCAACGAAAGCAGAAAGAGTAGGACCCACATCGCGCAGGGATTAAAGCCGTCCACCAGACCGATTAAAAAAGTAAAAGCCGGCATTCCTAACCGGCTTTTGCTCAGCTCTCCCAGAAAGGGAACTTCAACTGTATCCACCTCCTGTGAAGGAACAGGAGCCAAAGGCTCTCCTCCAAGTGGAGGTGGCATGTCTCCCGGTGGTGGGGGGAGGCTGGCATCCCCGCCTGGTACAGGGGGGAGCGCATCATCGTCTCCCACGGGTGGCGGTCCGAGAGTTGAATTGCTTTTGGGAACAGGAGAAAGGGGAACAGGATTGTCATTACTTTTCGGAACAGGGCTGTCTAAATCCGATTCACTCTGGTATGAAACAAACTGCAGCTCTGAATAATCGGGTGGCTGCAGAATGCTCTGTTTGTTATCGGTTTTTTCCGGTTTGGGGCAGGTGGCTGTCCAGTATTTGAGAACGTCTTCCACTTTGGATCCCGTATACTCATCGCTGATCCAGCCAATGACCAGCTGGTTACAGAAATGAAAAACAGGGACGCTGACGGCCTGTTTGCCGTAGCGATCAGCGAGTTCATAGACGCGGGTTGAAGCTGCGCTGTCAGAAACGACATCGTGGAGATTGTATTCAAATACCGGGTAGCGTTGCTTTAAGCCTTTGAGAAAGACCTTGGCTGCGGCACAGCGTGAGCATCCTGAGCGGACGTAGATATCGACCGTTAACAGCTTGTCGATGCGTTCGTCAGTGGATGTATCAGGCTTGAGCTTTCGCAGGAGGGAGTTACAGCCATAAGCAACCGGGAGTTCGGCCTCTTGAAGCTGGAAGTACTTCAGAATCTGCTGGTATCTTTTGACATGCTTTCCCGGCTCGTCCAGATTATGGACATGCAGACTGATGCGTCCCCGTTTTTGGGAGTAGGCTTCGAGCCGCTTCTGGACTTCCGTACAATCGGCACAGTTGTTGCGAATAAAAAGTTCAAGAACAGCACACTGGGAGCCCGCTGTTTCTGAGGCATCCTGTGCCAGGAGTTCCGAGGTGGAAAGAGAGAATGCCAGCAGGCTGCACGCAAATAACGCGAGCCACTGCAACGGCTTACCGGGAATGAAAGTCATGTCAGTCACTGTATCCCTCCTCATCCTGTATTGAGTTCCAGATTGCTGACCCGCGAATAATTTGATGACTTATTATGTCTAGAGAATCAGAAATGATCCACTACAAACAATGAAAAATGCGCGGGATTATTGGGGAGCGAATCAGCTTGAGGTTAAAACCACAGATTCGCTCGCAGGCTGGGCAGGACTTAAGCTTGATCAGCTGCGTTCGCATCTTCCAGAACAGTTAGACAGTCGTCTGTAGATTCTGCTGATTATTTAAACGGTCTTCTTGCCATAATCACTGAATTCCGGAACTCAGGCGATGAAATTTAACGACCAGACAGGCATGGGAGCCGGTTCTGGTTACCTGGTTGTGATTGCGAATAAGCAGGCAACAGCGGGTGCCACCGCAGCTTGTTTCTTCAAGCGAGGCTGGTTTGAGTGAACTGTAAAAACAGAATTTCAAATTGAAGCCAGTCGCACAACTGAATTTTATGTTGTTATGGTTGCTGATCTGTGCTCTGTTTGAGTAGGTCTTTGACATGCAGCAGAACGGCTGAATCTGCTTTTGTAACTACGGAATCCAGCAGGGATTGTTGCAAAGCCGGTGTAAGCTTCTCACTCTCTTTTCCATAATTTGCGATCAGCTTTTTTGCTGTAACACGCGGTGCGCTATATTTAGTATCACCATCCACATCCAGAAAGATCGGGTTTGTGATGGCCTGAGTGGCTTTGCCGTAGGTGGTCCAGCCTGGCAGGGTAATGCCGTCACCCAGAACAAATGCCACTACGTAGGCATCATGGGGCGGCAATGTCAGTGAAAATTCAAGCGTCTGATCTGTGGGTTGATTGAGGACGGAATGGATGGTTTTCTGTGCGACCTGCTTTCCATTCACATAGAGCATTGCTTCGCGGGGCCGGACCCACGAAGGGGCTGCGACTCGTAAAGTAGCAGTCATCTTTGAGGTTTGCTTTTGGCTGTTGTCTAGAAGTGATTCTGCGGGGACGAGGTCTCCCATTTCAAATTGTCCGTTTAATTTCAGGTTGGCAAAAATGCCCGCTGCCACCGCTGCGCGGCCCTCCGTGAATGCACGATAGACCTCTTTGCGATCGATTTGAGAGATCTCATCGGTATGGCTCCTAAGATACGTACGGGCCTGTCCCACGGGGGAATGGATCGTGTGAGAATCTGTGGCACCAACTGCGGTAAGCTTTAATCCACGATTCAACAGAGACATCCAGTCCTCGAGGGCGTAGAAAAAATCAGGGGTTTCATTTGCCGGCTGTGCCACTTCGAAACCGTTGAAATTAAATGCAGGTCCCTCACTCCGTTTACCGGTACTGCGATTAAAACGAAATCGTCCGAAGGGGCCTTGGGGAATGGAGGGCCAATAGGGATGATTCAAGATGATCACTTCGGCCCCTTTCTTCCGCATGTCGGCAATTAATTCACCCCAGTTATCATTTTTCAGAAACAGGGGATTACGTCCCTGCACACCGCCGGGAACTGCCTGCGCAGGGTCAAAGGGAAAAGCAGTAAAATGACCGTTGTGAGTGGTGACTTCATCTCCGGAAATCGAATGGAAATGAGACTGAGTCCCCGCGGTCTTTTGATATTTTGTGTAATCGGAAATGTGATTGTGATCGGTGGCGATTGCCACTTCAATTCCTTCGCCGGCGATCGTAATCACTCGCTCTTCAAACGTGGCATTTCCGTGACCACTGCCTGGTAAGGTATGGATATGGCTGTCACAGGCAAGAAAACCTGTCGTGTCCACTTCGCGTGAAATGACCAGCGTGAAATCGAGCGGCTGCATCTTATCAACTTCGACTGATAACCTGGCGACACCCCATTCCATGCCACGTGTTGCATAAAATGTATACTTTCCCGGAGGCAACTCAAATGAGTCACCAGTACCCAGAGTATAGAGAATACCTGGGCGCACGGCGTTCTTCGGCTGGCGGGCGTTGTAGAGTTTTACGAGTTGTCCTCGATCATTCACAACCGTAAGCCGTGCAGGTACGGGGGGCCCTGCAGGTGTCTTTACCCTCACAGTCACAGTCTCCAACTGAAGTGCCTGTTTCAGAGGGCGTGGATCCAGAACGAAGTTACGTAAGACCGCTGGTTGCCCCCGTCCCGTGATGGTCAGGCTGTTCTCACCCTCTTTGAGGACATTGGCCGGTACGGCGAAACCGATGCGGTGAAACCCGTCAGGTTTATCATCTGTACCGATTTGGGGAATGTGTGCTTCAAGGCGTCCCAGTCGTTTGTCATTGATGTGAACGTTCCAGTATCCACCCGAACTTTCTTTTTTCAGGTCCTGTTCAAAGAGCAGGGCGAACTCGGTTGGATTGATCTGCGCTGAAAATGTTTTTTGAAACGTGTTTTTTCCCTGGATTTTGTGTGGTGCACGATCAATGACGATCGACTTCTCTGCGGCTTTCAGGGGGCCGGTGAGAATGCTGGTTCCACTGGCTGCTAACAGAATCAGCGTCCGGATATGACACAGGTCCATTTGCTGGACTCCTTGAGTGATGGATTGTTTTCAATTACTGGCGGGTAATCAGGGATTTATGAATTCATGCTGATGTAATGAATGGCTTCTTCCTGGCTGTCAAGGAGTGGCCACAGGGTCCCCAGTTTGATGCTCTGGAGAATGTTTTGCATATTATCACAGGCATTACAGAAGACGGAATGTCTCCCGGTCTGTCGGGCGTGTTGCAAAAGACGAATGATCGAGTTGATAATGATCGAATCCAGGTAATCGACTTTTGAAAGGTCGATGATCACATTCTTAATTTCGGGAGACTGGAAGAGTCTTAATAGATTGTTGGATTCAGTCTGAACATTGCTGTATAGAAAATGCAGCGTCGATCCCTGAGGCGTGACAATCAGATTAGGGAGATTCAGTTCGACCTTATAAATTTCAAAATTATCTACCACGAGTCAAGCCTGCTTGCTTACGGATCGGTAAGTTCTGCCAATGTAATCCAGTTGATCGGAATAACACTTCATTTCTGCTGCAGAGTATAACCTGTTTGGACTTTTTTTGCTGGTTTGGAAAGAAGAAACTGAATGATTTTAGTGAGGTCTGTAAATTCGAAAGATGCCTGCCTGAAGACAGTTGCGAACAGATGGTGCGTGGTCTGCCAGGGTACATCGGAATGTGAATCGACTTTAGTATCGATGCGATTTGTGTATTCAGTTCCAGTGACATGGAAGGAACAGTCAGGGCTTCTACGGACGATTGCTTTGAAAGCGATGTCTTGCATTTAAGGTTCGGTTCATTCGGGTTCAGATTCTGATCTCTGTTTTTCTGCCAGCCAGCGCATTCCTGTAACATAGTCTGTATTAAAAGCGGCGAAGCGGAATTCGCGATCGACTTGGTCCGCTTTTTCTTTCGTGATCCTGGTTCCCTTGGCATGCAGATAGCCGTCCGGATGATTGCGGAAAAATGTTTCGAAACCCTGGTCCGAGAGATCGGAATCGGTCAGTTGTACGCCACTGGATAAACACAATAACGGAACCGCCGCCAGAAGGTCCGCGTTTTTCACGCCCTCAGATTCCAGTTTGATAAAAGGAGGCAGTCGTGAAAAGGCCTCGGCGATTTCGGGTGTGAATTCCAAACCGGGTGGCAGGATGACTGTGAGGGGGGTAAACAGTTCGGTTTCGGAAGGAGAGTGAGATTTGTTGAATGGTATGAAAATTTGATCGGGGCCGGGAGCTTCGATCACGCAGCCCCGGTTCAGCAGTTCAATGGCGGCTTCTCGGGCGACGGGAATTCCCAGGTAACGAGGTCGTTGCTTTGGGGCATTCACGATGATCGACATGCCCGGTTTTTCCGACTGCAATTCGTGAATCGCGGGGGAGTCGAAAACCCGACCATCTGTGTACAGATTCAGAAACCTCAGGTTCGTCTGTTTGAAACCAGAGGACTTTGCCAGATCGTTCAGGGATCGCGTGATGGGAGTCCACAGACGAAAATCTCTCAGGTTCGGCATCTGATCCAGAAATTGAAAGCGATCATTGACCTGACTGGCACTGACTTCAAACGTGTCAAGGTTCTCCAGCCCCTTCGTCTTGCTCAGGTCTGATGTTTTCGCCGGTGTGCGAGCCATGTGGAAGTGAGTCATGCTAGTGCCGAACTCGAGCCCCTGCAGTGCGCCGGGTTGCAGATTGCAATCTGAGATATTCAGTGAATGTAATGTCAACAGGCGACTCAAACGAGACAGGTTGGGAAGCGTGACTTTCTGATCTGACTTTTCGAAGGTGACTGTGAGAATCCGGAACGGTTCCGCGGGCAGTTGGTCCACGCTGAAAACCAGACTCTCGATTCCGTGTGGTTTCTTGAGACTGACTTTACCACCCAGGCCGATCACCCATTCTGCTGTATCGCGTTCGAAGGCAAGCTGTTCGTCATCAGTTAACGGCGTGGGAGACTCTTCAGGCTGGTTGACTTTTTTGTTTTCCGTTTTTTTCCGTTCATCGTACAGAATCTCCAGCCTGCGTAGTGCTTTTCCGTGTTTAGAGAAGATTGATAAATGCGGGTAGTCGTGATCCAACTGTTTGATCAGTCTCTTTGACACCTGAGTCCCATCTAAGTTGAAAAAACCATCCGGATCCTGCAGGGCCAGTTTTTCAAAGGCAGCCTCTGAAATATCGGATTTAAACAAATGGACTCCACTACACATTCTGAGGACGGGAATGTTTGCGAGCAAGTCGGCGTTTTTGATATTGCTCGTATGGATCCCGTAACATTGAGGGAGCGCGGCCAGGTGTTCGGCAATTTCGGGAGTGAGTTCCAGTCTTTGAGGGAGTGTGACCTTAGACAATGCGAAGGGGACCGTATCGGGAGGAAGATTCTCTTTGGTAAAGATCTGCACTCCCTGTCCGCGCACTTCACCTTTCATGGTACTTCCCAGTTTCAGTAGTTGGTCGGCTGCCAGTTTGGCCACGGGGATTCCCAGGTACTGGTTCTTGATTTCAGGACCTTTTGCAGTGATTGTCATGCCAGGCCGCGCCGTTTGCAGTTGTTGAATCAAAGTGTCATCGAACTTTCTCGCATAACGTAATCTGAGAAAACGTAACTTTGACTTTGACAGCAGGGGCGATTGACTGAGTTCCTGTAGCGCAGCTTGTGAGATGTCCCCAATTTCCAGGGCTCTCAGGTTTGGCATCAGTTTGAGAAACTCGAAGTGGTCGTCGATCTGGGAGCCGCTTAATTCTAAGGTGTCAACGAATTCCAGACCTTGAATTGATATCAGGTTTGATACTTTTAAAGGAGTACGCACGATTCGTAAGGTTTGGAACGCTTTTTTAAAATGAACATTCTCAAGTGCAGGGGGAGTGACTCCCGAATTCTCCAGAATCAGTTCCTCAAGAGTCATTAACTGATTGAGCCGACTGAGATCTGTTAGCGGCATTTTTCGATTTTCATGAAAAGCGATGGATTTTAACCGGAATGGCTCATCAGGAAGGGCTTCGATATCTTTGACATTGAATTTAAAATCGTGTGCCATATTGAAACGGACAATGCCTCCCCGCTTTATCAGCCATTCGGTGACTTCTCGCTCATAGGCGAAGGGATTGGCGTTTGTCGTCTGTGAAACAGGTGGCTCGGTCTGGCTGGTGACCAGATTCGTGACCTCATTCTTTTTGTCTGCTGTATTCATCGGCAGCCAGTTCAGTCTGATTTCGGCTGACTTGATATCTTCAGGACTGATTTCAAAGCGACCGTTTTTAATGTGAATACCATTGACTGACGCCAGGACCCTGCGTTCACTCCCATTGGATTTGACTGTCGTCAGTTCTCCCCAGGGAAGCCGCTGATCTCCAATTTGCAGACTGAGTTCATGTGAGCCAGCTTTTTGTTTTCCGGACCAGGTACCTGATTTTACATCCAGAGGCTGTCCATCAAGCAATATCTGGGCCCGATGATCGTTGAGGATCACATGCAAAGTTCCCTGGGATGTGGAGGGCTTGAGAAACGTGAATCCCAGCAGCAGTACTGCTGCCAGTGTCATTCCCATGAGGAGCTTTCCCGGGCTGACTCGTTTGCGGGATGAGGCTGCCTGTTTGGTTTCCAGCCAGTTTGTGAGGACCTGGGAAACATCGAGCATCGTGGTATAGCGTTTCTCAGGCAAGCGCGCCATCATTTTGCGACAGATTTGATCCAGTCTGGAATCGATGTCTGGTTGAATATTTCGTACCGGTCGGGGATCTTTTGTCATGATCTGTGACAGAATGGAAGCCGTCGATCCCTGGAAGGGACGCTGCCCGGCGAGAAGCTCGTACATGATGACGCCCAGCGAATAGACATCGCTGGCCGATCCGATTATCTCCAGGTCACCATCCACCTGTTCGGGGGACATGTAGGAAGGGCTGCCCATGATTTGACCATGTTGCGTGATCTGCGTGGCTTCTTCGTTCTGGATCATGAGTGCCAGTCCGAAATCGGTGATGATGGGCGTTCCATCCTGACGGATCATGATGTTGGCCGGCTTGAGATCGCGATGTACGATTCCCTGCTGGTGTGCCAGTTCCAGGGCTTGTGACAACTGCTGAATTAACAAAGCGATTTCGTGCTGGCTGAACCGTTGACCGGACTGAATCAACGCCGCCAGCGATTTTCCCTCGATGAACTCCATCGTGATGTAATGTACGCCGTCAATTTCATCGACGTCATATACCGAGCAAAGATTGGGGTGATTCAGGTTGGCGGCCGCACGGGCTTCGCGATAGAAACGGGAAATGAATTGAGGATCGGCGTGTTTGTCAATCTGCGGTAGTTTCAACGCAACTTTGCGTTCCAACTGTGTGTCCCGGGCCAGGTAGACACAGCCCATGCCCCCCTCTCCCAGACGCGACAGAATCTGGTAGCGTCCAAACCGGGCGGGGAACTGTTCGAAGTGCGGACGAGTTTCCTGGATTGTGATGCTACCTGAGTTGTCGATAGAGCCGGAACCAGATTGATCTGCAATCCGGGTTCTGGCAGAATGCGAGGCGGTAAAGAGCTGTGAAAGTTCCTCTGCGAGTTCGGGATGTTCGTTAAGCAGATCCTGTTCGCTGACGATTTTACCTGATTCTCGCAAACGATAGTAACGTTCGATCAGGATCAGTTCTTTCAGTAACACGCTGCGCGTGGGAGGCGTGAAATCAAAGAGTGTCTGTTCCAGCGACGGACTGTCCCCGTTCTGCCAGGACTGTTCAAAATCTTCGCAGCATTCTTCAATACGGCCCTGTAACTCGGCCGGCAGGTTTTCCAGATCAATCGGTTGATTCATTTTATCTTATCCTAAACTCGAGAACCCCGAGTTATGTACAAGATCGCAATGGAGCGTATCACTCCGACGCAGTTCTTATCAGATTTTGCAAAAAAAAACGGAAATATGCCCAAATGATGACATGATTTCAATTGAGTTCCGCTTCGATATGCTCTGTCCAGGTTTGTCGAATCAGAACAAGACGGCGTTCAATACTGCGTTCCATCACCCCCACTTTGGTGGCAATCTCCGCATTAGTATAGCCTTCCAGCTTCAGTCGGGCGACTTCACGCAGAGAGTCTTTCCCGAGTACGGCCAGTAGTCGATTGGCCTCCTCGGCGGCTTCGACAGCCAGTTCCGGACTGGGGGATTCCTGTGCCAGTTGTTCCAGCCAGTTCTCTTCATCCTCGTTTGAAGTTCCGGAAACAGTGCGCCTGATATCGCGTTTCTGGGCACTTTGTCGTCGGTACAGATTCCGGGTTTTACAGAGTGTGATATTGACGAGCAAAGGCCAGAGGCTGGTTCGGTCATTGAGATTCGGAAACTGTCCCGCTTCCAGTCGCACGAAAAAACTGTTTAACGCACTGAGGACGGCATCTTCTTCATCTTCCACCCGACAGAGGTCTTTCTGCAGATGGGAGCGAGCGAGTTGCACCAGTTGTTCGAAATAGCGGTTCCAGAGTTGCTGCTGCAAATCATCAGCTTCTCCCTGTTTGAGTTGATCCAGCCAGTTGGTGACTGATCCCTGATGTTCCATGCCTGCTGCCGTTATCTATTAAAAATGAATCCAATCTCATCAGGCATCAAATCAATCAGGCGGTCCGCGGGTCCGCCTTTTGGAATACTGACAAGGTTGAATGAGTACAAAATCAATTCTCAGAAGGTTTTACAGCCAGTCTTTCAGCACGATCGACTCAATTCAAAAAAATCGGTGGAACCTGTGTCGGGATAACTGCTGCCACTGCGATTGTACTTGAGGAGCAGGGACCACACAACATTTTGATAGACAAAAACTCAGGGAATCCATGCGTAACCTGCTGACGCAACAATCGAAACCAAATTCGAACGGGAGCAGAGACAATGATCAGGGCACAACTCACTCAACGTCCAAAACAACTGCGATTCGGAGGCTTAATTCGAATCTTTTTCCTCATTATGTTGTGTTTGATTCCGAGTCTGGTTCAGGCAGAGCAGCGTGTCTGGACCAGTGCCGACGGAAAAAACCAGGTCGAAGGCGAATTGCTGGGAACAACAGACAAGGTGGTCATTCTCAAAAAACGGTCGGATGAAACCCTGCATACGGTCCCTTTTTCCATGTTGAGTGTAAAGGATCAGGAATATGTGCGGGAAAAGTATCCCAAAATCTTTCCTGCTGATCAAAACAGGCCGACAGGGTCGACTACCATGGATGAGACGAAATCCGCATCACCTGAGATGCAGGGAGTCAAGACTTCACAGGCTGAGAAAGCTCTGCAGGATAACCGGTTCCAGTGGGAGCAGGTTTCAAAGGTACTGCCTCAGTTTCAACCGATGCTGATCGACGGAGCAGCCGTCATCAGTCCCCGGACACAACTTATTTCCCGTAAACAGCAGGCGAACCTGCAAATTTCTGCCGATTATATCGGAGCGATTCTGTGTTACCTGGCAGACCGCGAAGGTTATGAACTTCTGGCTCAGAAGCTGAAAGAGAAGGGGGTAGTGGGGGCATTTAATACTACCACTGGTGAAGACCGGGAGCGAATTGATCAATGTTTTAATTTGTTTGGAAAGCTCTACAAGCTCTTTTACTCGAAAGAGGCGAACAAGCAATACTCCGATCTGCGTTATTCCGAGATCAACGATTTCGATAAGGGAATTCATATCTCCAAACTGGTTCGTAAGTTCGATCAGAATTTTCAAAAAATTAATTATCAGGGGGAAGAGATTCCCGTGGCTGTGTTCACGGGAGCCGATCTGGATCACTATCGCGAAGGCATTGGTGAATTTCCATTGAGTATCAGAGGGAGCTATCGCCCGCTTGTGATTGGTGGCAGGAATTCTCTCAAGTTGAATTATCTGAATTCGCCAGACGTTCCAACAGGAATTCAAAAGACGCCTGCAGAAGCGCGGGAGTTCGCCCGTCAGGTTGAGGGTAAAGAGTTTGCCTTCCGGACGGATCTGGTTTTGAAATATCCCCGATATGAGAAGAATCCTGATGTTCTGGAATCATACAATGATTTACTCATGAACGCGAAGATTATCGGACTTTCTCTCGTGAATATCGCAGACCCGTCCCAGGTGATTCAGAAATGGGAGATGGAACAACCTGTGGTAATCGCGGGTGAGCAGGCTGACGCCGACAAGCAGGACCTGGCTCAGAAAATGCAACGTCTGGCTAAGGAACATCAGCTGGTATTATGGGGCGACTACCCGGCAGTTCGGGTCGACTTGTCGTATAATTCTAATGGTCCGATAGTGGGGAGTGATCCTGTTCGATTCACGCACATGCTGGATCGGGTGGCGCTGGGACTTGATCCAAACCATTTGAGTCCGGTGTTCATTGCCACTCATTTTCCGGAAACGATCGGGCGTCTCATTACTGTCAGCACGAATCGAGTGGGGGGGATTCGTACTGCGAAGTGGTTTGGCGACAATGAATTTGACAAGCGGGCCAGCCAACAGCAGTTTCAGCAGGCTTATGCGGACAAACTACGCCACTACGCAGTCGATCTGCCGATCCGGTTTGTCGAAATTCAGAAAGTTGTTTTGGGAAAAAATAGTAATTACGACTTTGAGCGGGGGGGCGTACTGATTAATCATCGGCTGGTGAATGGTCGGTTTCCCGGTCTGACAACCTGTTCCTTTAACCACAAGACTGAAAAGATTGATCGTCGCTCCAGGCCCTGCTTTGTACAGGAATTCCTGCCTTTGACGGCAGAGCAGGCACGTCCCCTGTTCAGCGGGATCCAGCAGGGATATAACCTTGACGCGTATGTCACACGTATCGTCACCTGGGATCGACTGCAACTGGAAGAGTATCAGGATGAGCAACTACCACCGGTATCAGTCTCCCAGGAATCATTTGAACTCTACCGCGATCCTCAACTCAAGCAGCACATTGCCAGCCTGGAGAGCAAGCAGGTTCCTCCGCCGGTTTTGAGTGATGCAAAAGGCAAAATCTTTCCCGGCCCCAATCAACCACTGGATCTCGATCAGAGTACGCTCTATTTTCTGAAACAGGAAGCGGAGGGGCATAACGCGGAAGCGGATGAACTGACAAAACTGTTCGATGATTACCGACATCATAACAAAAGTTACACCAGTACCGTCCGTGATGCGCTTCTGCAGTTGACCCGTGCGGAAGAAGAATATTCAGAATACGGCACTGCACGCAATGGTTATTCAGCAGGCAAACCGGAAGAGAAGCAACAGGCGATACAGAAATGGAAAGAAGCTCAAGCGAAAGTGAATCAGCTATTCCAGCAGCCACCGTCCTCCTTCTTTCCGGCTTCCATCGATCAACGCGATCTGGATGAAAGACAGTTTCCGGTCCTGAGAGAGAAATGGCAGAAGTGGATGAGACAGTGTATCGCTTCCACAAAACGTCATTTTGTTGTGCATGCGGAAGTCAAGCTGGATCAACAACTCCGCGATGTGCAACTGTTGATATCGCGCCAGAACCCTCCGAATCCTTATACCTGGAGTCCCACTAAAACACTAATCGACGAAGGGGTTCCCGCAAACCGTCTCGTGGTTTTGAATTATCAGGATTCAAATATGGTGATATCTCATACTCCCTGCCTGCAGCTGACGCAACCGCTGGAAGATGTACTTGACCGTGTTCCTGATCAAATACGTGATCTGATCATTGATCAGCAGAATGGAACAGCCCGGGTGGAACTGGTGGTGGCAGTGGGAAAAACCACACTGCTCCCCCATACAGATGAGAACCAACGGGGAGGGCTGCTGTTAGAAACAGAGGTCAAGCAGCTGCGTCTGTTTACTGATCGGAAATATAATCGCGAGTTGATTTATGAAGTGGAATTGAATCCAGTTGCTAATTCAACGAAAACAGGCTCTGTTTCGGTTTTACGAAGTAAAACAGCAGCACCTGATGCAGAGAAAATGCAGCAAACAAAATCAGAAAAAGTCGAAGCCCTGACACCGGCAGCCAGCCTGCGCTTGATTGCCAGATATCTACCTGAATTGACCCGGGAAAACAGTGGCGTGCTGATGTTCAACCGCTGGCGCCAGGAGACGGATTTTCTGTCAAAACGTGATCAGTCAAAATATGGAATCGTTCCGGAACATGGTCTGTATTTCCGTTCGCAGACTTCGGCGCCAACAGTTCAGCAGCTCAATGTCGAAGGAGAGGCATTCGTCAAATGGTTGAACCGACCGGAAAGTCTACCGGGCAGTCGTTATTCACTGCGGTTTGAAACCAAATTTGCGGACCTTTCTGATGAGGTGAAAGGTTATCGACAGGCTCTGGTCAGTGTCAGGGAATTTGACGGTTCCATGCAATATTCGCAAATAATGTTTCATATCGGTTCTGAAATCAAGAGTGCCAAACGCAGCATCGAAACGAATAAGTATATGGAAAAAAACTTCCCGGAACGACCCAAATCAGGTGGTGGGGGATTTGGAGGGAGCGGGGGTAGCCTGGGACTTGGAAAACAGCCGACTGATTCATCTCAGACTGCACAAGTCAGTGAGAAGAACAAAAAAATTCTGCAGGAGATCGAAGAGCTTACCCGACTCGAACAGTATCTCAGCAGCGCACCTCCCGTATTCATCCTGCGCGATATTGGAAACCAATATGGTTTGACCAACCTGCGTGGAAATCTGCAGGTGTATGGAACATCAAGTCTGGAAGAGGAGCGATTGCAGAAAATTTATGAACCGATCTTCCCCACACTCAATATGAGTCACCAGATTGTTCTCCCCGCAGGATTGCAGATCAAACCGGGAAACAGGAAATGGGAGGTTGAAGTGGAGTTCGAAGTCAAATCGGCAAAGTCTCAGGAGACGCCTCCCGAACTGTTTGATCCGAAACTGTCTGGTAAATACAGCGATAAACTCAGCCGAAAAGATCACGGCAAGTATGTTGTGTTTGATGTCGATGTCAAAGCAGCCTGGTTGATCGATAAACAGACGGGAAAGCGGGCGCACAAACTGAAGCTGGTGCCTAACCTTCAGCAAGCAAAGCAGGCCGCGGACTGAGTTGCTGAACATTCTATAGGGTAGTGACTTACGTGAAACCCCTTTCTGACGGGGCTGTCGCGAGGCGGGAGCGAGTAGAGGGCGTTCCCGTCTCGTTTTTTTGATTTTTCAGGAATAGTTTTTCTGAGCTGTCGGGATGAGATCGCCATTCTTGATCTTTATGACAACGAGTCACTCAATTCAAGAACCAGAAAACAAGTCGTTTTTATTATGAAAAATCTCCTGCTCAAGACGGTAAATATTCACAAATGGTGATCTATTTATTGGGAGGCGATTTCTGAGTCGTGCTCCATTCGTGGTCTTCTCGCAATAAAAGAAAGAATAGCGATGCTTCCATTTCTGAACCGTTTTCTGAAATCGAATTCATTTACGCGAAACACACGCAGTAAACGTAAATTATACCAGGCAGGGAACAGCATCTCACAGGTGCAGTTGCTGGAAGAACGTCGTTTGCTGGCAGGCATGTTGACATCCGACGATGTAATTGTCCGCTCGGGTGATAACGCCCCCAATCTTGACACGGGAAACAACGATGGCAATTTCAGTAATTTCAGCGAGGAGCCGATTATCAACGAGTCCGGGCTGGTTTTATTTCAGGCAAATGTCACGGGCTCTCTCACATCAAGTAATTCGGGACTCTTCCAAGGCTCATCAGCGGGCACAATTTTAAATATTACACGGCAAAAACAACCGGTTCCGGCGATTCAAGAGGGGACGCTCTACGACGGGATCTCAGGATCCGCTTCCTTGATTCCGTTGCCTTTCAACGACAGCGGCCAGGCTGTGTTTGTTGATCGTTTCAATGGAGCCAATTATTGGGAAAACACGGGGATTTTTCTCGGCAGTAATGGCAGTGAACCGCTCTTACTGGTTCAGGAAGGCAGCGATGCTCCCGGTGCGACGAACGGAAGTACTAATGGCAAGTTTGATGATCTGGAAAATACTTATGTGACAGTGAACAATTCCGGACGAATTGCTTTCAGAACCGATTTGTATGATACCGATAATGGGAACGCAGATAATCGGGTCATTTTCAGCACGGACGCAAATGGAAACCTGATTGAGATCGTCCGGGAAGGTCAATTGATTCCCGGTTCCGCCACAAACGGCTTTACCGACTTCTATTCTACGTCGATCAACAATGCAGGACAGGTGGCGTTTTGGGGACATACTTTGAATTCTTCAGTCCCGGACGGAATCTACGTCAGTAATGGAGATGGATCACCATTGAGAGTTGTCATGCAAGAGGGAGAGGCTTTTGGTTCATTCGGTGAAAAATTGAGGTCGAACGGATTGATCAGTTCGTCTTTAATCAATGAGGCTGGGGACATTGCCTTCAGATCACACGTCGACGAGGGAGACAATGGAACGATCGTCAGAAGTGTATTTGTGGTTGCCGGGAATGGGACATTGAAAGAACTGGCACGTAATGGAGACATCCTGCCTGATAATGAAATTTATTATGACAGTGGATTAGAAGATCTAGTACTGAATAATCGCGGGGACGTTGTGTTTACCGGGAAAGATGTTTTGAATAATAAAGTCCTCTTCCGGAGTGATGACGGCAGTGGGAGGAGTGACCTGAAAACCATCGTGAAGGAAGGTCAGGCAGTACCAGACAGTGATCTGCAGATTTACAACATTCAAAAATATACCCTGAATGATGCGGGACAAGTGGCGTTTACCGCATCAATCTGGGACGGTAATGACTCCAGTACTCTGCGAGATGCATTGTTTTTTTATGATGATGTAACCGGTCTCAAGGAAATTGTTCGTACCGGAGATGCATTCGAGGGGGCCACGATTTCTCAAATCTACTTTGCAGGCAATAACGAGCACATCTTTCTGGAAAATAATGGAGATGGGATCAATAACAAGGGGGAAGTTACATTCTCCTTTAAACTCGACAACGACTTACAGTTCATCGCGATCGTTGATGCTGATCTTTCGGAAGAAATCAGTCTGCGTGTTGTGTCTACTCCCACTGTGACAGACGGAAATGGAGAAAACGTCTCGCTCCCGCAGAATCAGGACTGGATCAACGAATGGGATTCCTTCTGGGTCGAGATCTGGGTCAGCACGGCTAATTCGTCAAGTCAAGGAATTGCTGCCGTTAATTTTGATTTCAGCTACAATACTCAATATACTTCCGCGACTGCAATCGAATTCGGATCCAGTTTTACTCAAAATCAGTCGGGCATAATCGATGATGAAACCGGTCTGATTGAAACCCTTTCAGCTGAAACAACCGAGACTGATTTAGGGGTAAACGATCGTCTCTTATTCGCGAGAATTCAGTTTGACTCACTGCCCGATGATCAGGTCTCCCTGGATCTGGAAGCACAAAGTATCGGCCCGTTTGATCTAGGGTTTGAGCTGATTTCACCTCAAATCAATGTCGTTGCTGATGTTCCTGAAATCACAACTGTTAATCCGAATATCGGAGCCAGTATCTGGGCGAATCCTTTTGATTTGAACGATGACGACAAGATTGATTATCGCGATCTGATACAACAGATCAGCATGTATAATACTCGTCCCAGTGAATCGAATTCCGAGTACGCCTGGTTTGCCGATTATGATCAGAACGACAGGATTGACTACCGTGATTTGGTTGCACTGGTAAAGAATTACGGTAAATCAAAAAACAATCAGTCAGTTATAAATTATCCCAACAATTATCCGGATGCCTGGAATCACAGGTTGCTGGTAACGTCCACTCAGCAGTCGCAGCAGAGTGAAGACTATTTATCACAAACCGCGGCGGAGCATATGCTGGAAACAGCGAAGAATCACCTGACTCCTCACCTCGACGCCAGCGAACAATCAAAACTTGTCCAGGTTCAGGTACAGATTAAAGATTTAGCAGGGGATACCCTGGGGTTGGCATCTGCTAACACTGTTATTATCGATCAAAGTGCCGCAGGTTATGGCTGGTTTGTCGATAAGACTCCTCTGGATCATAGCGATTATGCATTTGATAGTCGCTTAACATTGATCGCTTTGTCGGGGAGTGAGGCCGAAGGTAAGATTGACCTCTACACAGTCATTTACCATGAACTGGGACATCTTCTTGGATACGAACATGATGAAACAGGAATGATGGAAGCGACACTAGATCCGGGAGTGAGAAAGCTGACTGACTGGGTTGATGAGACTGACCATTTTTTCGCTTCCCTGAAAGATGAAACAGAACTGCTTTCTTTTTGAGGTCCTGGAAGAGAATTGTTGAGACAGCAATCAATATCAGTAATAAGACTGATATCAGCCAGACATCGGACAGTCTCTCAGGAGCGATTTAATCGTCGGATCTATGAGAAGGGGCCGTTTGCAGTTCAGGAGGCGGGAGCAGCGTTTCCGGGCGGATTAGAGCATCGTACTATGCAAGAAAAAAATCACAGAATATCGGACCAGAAGGCTATTTCATAAGTCCTAGATATAAAACGACATAAAAGTCGGGATGACAAGATTTGAACTTGCGACCTCTGCGTCCCGAATACGCTGATTCAAAATTAAGTTGTTATATGGTAGGGGTTTGCGAAGATGGCTGGTCCGTTGTTACAATAAAAACTACAGAATAACGAATAATAAAACGGACGTCAAACTCGTCCCGTAATCTCATACATTTTTGCAGAATTACGATTGATCCTTTGACTCTAGCCTTGGCAGTCGGCAGTACGTCTAATCAATGGTTCTGCTAACTTGTTCAGGAGCTGGTTCTTCAATCATCTCATAGTGGATCTTTAATTACTTTAATCGTGAGAGTTTCATAAAACGAAATAGCGGGTATGCCAGACAAGTACCCGATAATCTGTTGTAAATATTTGATTGTGCTATTGGAAGCTGATCCCGGCTTCAGTCGTTTACCAGCGTCTTCTAACAGATTTCTACAGTTTCACTCATAGTTCGAATGTTCCTTCGGTCTCATGTTGATTTCGACTTCATGATCCTGAAGGTCGTCCACGAGAGTTATAATATTGTCTGATAACTCCTCGCCATCCAGTGTCATGCGGCAGACTGCTGTAGCTGAGTTGCCGTTGCGGATCGTGATATGGTAGAACGTTTCGCGATAGCGATAATGAATCTTAAATTCAGTCCAATCAGCCGGAAGGCAGGGCTTCAGGCTCAACTTGTCTACATCTAGGTTCAATCCCAGTAGCGATTCTACAATCAGTCGGTACATCCAGCCGGCTGAACCGGTATACCAGGTCCATCCACCTCGACCGGTGTGTGGTTTGACACCGTAGACATCAGCGGCCACGACATATGGTTCTACACGGTAGGTTGAAATCTCGTCCGGGGTAGAGCCATGCAAAACAGGATTGATCAGTGAGAACAGTTCCCAGGCACGACTGCTGTCTCCCATTGCGGCAGTCGCCATGACAGTCCAGATTGCACTGTGAGTATATTGACCGCCATTTTCACGAACGCCGGGAACGTAACCTTTAATATAGCCGGGGTTGAGGTCTGACTTGTCGAAGGGGGGATCGAGTAACTGGATCAGGCGGTCATCGCTTCGCACGAGGCGGCGATTCACACTTTCCATAGCGACACTGGTTCGATTTTCTGGACCGGCACCAGAGAGAATCGACCAGCTCTGTGCGATGGCATCGATCTGGCATTCTTCATTCGTAGCTGAGCCTAGTGGCGTGCCATCATCAAAGTAGGCGCGGCGATACCATTCTCCATCCCAGCCATGCTCTTCGATATTTCCACGGAGTCGTCCCGCTTCCAGTGTGTAGCGATCAGAGATCACTTCATCGCCTTGTCTCAATGCCAGCTCGGCAAACTGAGTGAGCACATGAAACAGAAAGAACCCGAGCCACACGCTCTCCCCGCGCCCCTCTGCGCCGACAAGATTCATGCCGTCATTCCAGTCGCCACAGCCCATCAATGGCAGACCATGCTCACCAAACCTCAGTCCGTTATCGATGGCTCGAATACCATGTTCAAAGAGTGTGCCAACTTCGTCTGAGATTTGCGGCAAATCGTAATTGGATTCTTCATCATCGCGCAGTGGGCGCGATGTGAGGAAAGGCACATTTTCGTCGAGGATGCCTGTGTCTCCGGTGATTCCGACATAACGGCAGATCGCGAGAGGCAGCCACAGATAATCATCGGAGAAATGTGTCCTTACGCCGCGGCCGACTGGGGGATGCCACCAGTGTTGTACATCTCCTTCGCGGAACTGATGCGCTGCGGCGCGGAGCAGGTGCTCTCGTAGTATCTGCGGCTGAGCATAGACCAGGGCCATCGCATCCTGCAGTTGATCGCGGAATCCAAAGGCGCCACCCGACTGATAAAATCCGGAGCGAGCCCACATGCGGCAGGCCAGGGTCTGATAGACAAGCCAGCCGTTGGCCAGAAAATTCACCGACGCATCAGGCGTTTCCAGATGAATGACTCCCAGAGTTCGACTCCAGTAATCCCAGACGCCTTCAATCGCGCGATGCGCACTTTCAACCGTGCGATACTGCTGTGCCAGCGCTTTCGCTTCTGCAACTCCGCCAGCAGCGCCACTGGTGAAAGTAATGATTCGCTCCTGTCCGTCTGCTAACTGCAAGGGAACCTGGATCGCTGCACAGGGATCATGGCCTGCGCCGACGCGACCGGAGAGTCGCACACGTCGCAAGGCGGACGGATTGTCGAATTTGCCATTACGTCCTAAAAACTCGGTACGGTCGCCCGTCACAGAACGGTTGGTTTCACTGCAATTGAAAAAGGCGACACGGTCCCCAAACTCGGGACTATAGACGTTACGAGCCAGGATCGCGTCACTCGCTGGATCGATTTCCGTCACAATGTGCATTGCAGATTTGCTGCTTGAATCGCCTAGTACCAGCCCCCAGTAACTGGAGATGGACAGTTCGCGAGGACGTCCTGAGCGGTTCGTGATTTTCAGCTTACAGAATTTGACCGGCGCATCTGTCGCCACGTAGACACTCAGTTCTGTTGTCAGACCGTCTTCCGTGTAATCAAAAATACTATAGCCGAACCCATGTCGGATGATGTATGTGTTTTGTCCCCGTTTCGGTAGCGGGGAGGGAGACCAGAACAGTCCGGTTTCGTCATCCCGTATGTAAATTGCTTCGCCGCTGATATCGGAGACAGGATCGTTATGCCACGGGGTCAGTCGGTATTCATGGCTGTTTTCCGCCCAGGTGTAAGCGCTGCCCCCTTCCGAAACCACAGTACCAAGCTGCGAGTTGGCAATCACATTCACCCACGGCGCGGGTGTTGTCTTGCCAGTGGCCAGAATGGTGATGTATTCGTGGCCATCCTGACTGAAGCCCCCCAGTCCGTTGAAAAATGCCAGATCATATTGAGGAGGATTATCGACGAGAGGTTGCGTCTTCAGAACACGACTCGGAATCAGATACGGGACTGCAACATCCGTTCGCCCGAATCGCTCCGCCTGTTCCTGTAATGTTCCGGCATCATCTAATAAGACAATACGTGCCACAGTCTGCAGTAAGATACGGTCTTCTTCAGACATCTGTTCGCCACGACGTATAAAGATACCGCCGGGCCGGTCGATGAGTACTGCTTCCGAACTGGCAGCAACCAGATCAGCGATCTCATCCTGCAATGACTGTCGATACACCGAATCGTCTTCGTTCCAGATGACCAGATCGACGGCGAGCCCTTTCAAACGCCAGTAGGCATGTGCCTGCACGGCCTGCTTAACGAGACCAATTCGTTCATGGTCGCGAATTCGAACCAGTACGATAGGGAGATCTCCCGAGATACCGTAGCCCCACAGCCCCGATTGTCCCTGTCGATTGAGGCTGAGAATGCTCGTTTTGGCACGCCTGAGAGACGATGCATAAATGATTGAACTGGCCAGTCGGCCATAAATCTGCGCATCCATTTCAGAAGCACTTAATTGCTGCAGCAGAATATGACCGTGGGTCCAGGCAAGATCAAACACACGATCAGCCAGACTGTGATCGCTGTATTTTTCAGACAACGCTTCGACGCCAGCCCGTGACTCTGAGACTCCCGTTACGATATCAATGCTAACCGCTTCGTTAGGTAGTAGCAGTACTGTCTGGCGAATACTGACAACAGGATCGAGTACCGGCCCGGCAGAGTTGGAAAGTGGAGCAATACGATCGAAAACAACAGGCGCTACAAGCGTCCGCTGGCGGCCGATGAACTGCATGCGGTCTGTTTCGTAAGACGGCTCCCCCACTGTGACTCCCCTGACGGTCATCATGTGTGTCATCCATGGCGGATGTTCTTCGGTAGAGCGGGGACGACGGGTACAGTAAATTGCCTTGTGATTGGGGACCAGTTCCGTCTGGACAAACAGATTGCTGAAGGCGGGATGTGCCTCATCCTGAGGTTGTACTGCTAACACGACTTCAGCATAACTGGTCACTTCAATCCTGCGTGACGATTCGGATCGATTTGTCAGAGTGACACGACGCAGTTCGATGTCATCTTCCGGGGAGACACTGATTTGAGTATACGTTTCAATGCCCGCATCAGAACGGCGGAACTCGGCCCGTGCCTGTGTGAAGATTGCTTCGTAGCCTCTGGTGGGGCTGGTGGTCGGCTGCCAGGCATTCGACCACATGATTCTGCTGTCTACATCGCGCAGATAACAGAAGCTGCCATAGTTATCTCGAGTTGCATCTTCACGCCAGCGTGTGACAGCCAGATCGTGCCATCTGCTGTAGCCTCCTCCCGCACTCGTTACAACAACATGATATCTGCCGTTCGAGAGAAGATGGGCTTCCACTACGGGACTGTCAGGATTGGTAATCACACGCATGCTGCCCGTTTCTTCTGGTGATGCAAGGTGTGTGGCTCGTGTTTCGCTTTCGTGCGGGAGAACCGGCGCTGTGGCTCTGGGAACGCGTTCCTGTAAGAGCAGTTCCGCTGCCCGCAGCATGGGATCAGCCAGAAAGCGGCGCTGCATCGGTTTATCAAGCAGAACATATGCCAGTGAGAGCAGGCTCATCCCTTCATGGTGTGCCATGAACTGTTTCACTGTTACACTTTCCGCACCAGGTGGCAATCGTGAAGGTGTGTAGTCGACTGCCTCATAGAAGCCACAGGCCCCCAGTTGACCATCTGCTGCCAGATGCTGGAGATTCTCACAGGCAGCCTGCGGTTCGACCATTAAAGCCAGCACGCTTGCATACGGAGCAATGACCAGGTCTTCCGCCAGTCCCCGTTTCAGTCCCAGGCCGGGTACGCCGAATGCTCGATACTGATACGTCCGGTGTTGGTCTAACGTATTATAACCTGACTCAGAAATTCCCCATGGAACTCGATATTGCCGTCCGTATTCGATTTGTCTGCGAACAGCTGCGTGATAAGTACGATCGAGCAGCGTATTCTCGTAATTGGGCATCACCAGCAGAGGCATCAAATATTCAAACATGGAGCCACTCCAGCTCAACAATGCCGGCAGGCTTCCTGCGCTGGTCAGCAGACGTCCCAATGCGAACCAGTGCTCCTGGCCGAATTGTCCCTGTGCAATGACGATATAGCTGGCCAGACGCGCTTCTGAGGCGAGCAGGTCATAGTAACCGGCATCAAGTCGCCGCTCGCTGACGTTATATCCAATCGCAAACAAATCTCGGGATGAGTCATACAATAACCCGAAGTCCATGTCTGCTAATTCGCGACACTGTAAAGCCAATTCTTCAAACGTTCTGATTCTGGCGGCCGCACGGTCTGCGGCAATACCTATTGAGGCACCTAACTGCACCAGCCATTCAGAGGTTTCAGTATTTGCGACCTGTTTTGCTTCCTGGATCAGTGGCAGCAAGGTCGTTTGCAGCTTTGCGACATCTCGCAATCCTGTTGCGGTATCTAACTGTTTGAGAGCGGATGCCAACTGCTTCAATTCCGAAGCGTCTTCCCAAATATCGGGAGATTTGGGGAGAGTGAGCCAGACTGCCAGGTGCAGCAGGTCGGCCCGATGTTCCTGACAGGATCGCTCATAAGCGAGTACCCACCACATGAGTTCCGGATCCGAGTCTGCTAATGTAATGAACTCAGCAGCTTCTACTGTCATTTGCGCCAGCAGGACATTCGCAGCCTGCAGAGAATCAGGAGCGCGATTCAGCACTTCGATCTGTCGTTCAATTCTGCGACGAAAGTCAGCGTCTATCGACATTCCGTCAAAACTCAGAATCACATCCAGCAGAACCCGCAGCGTATCGCGCAAGCCTGCAAACATGCGTCTGGGCATGAGGTTCGCTTCGCTCAGTTCTCTAATGCCGCTACTGAGAACCAGCAGATTGGCAGCTAAATTACCACTGTCAACCATAGAAACATATTGGGGATGCAATGGATGAAGGGTGCGAGTGTCATACCAGTTGAAGAAGTGTCCACGATGGCGTTCCATCCTGTCGAGTGTCTTAAAGGTCTTTCGAGTTCGATTAAGGAACTGAGAGGCAGAGCAGTAGCCGAAATCGTAAGCCGCCAGTTCGGAGAGCAACGCCATGCCTATGTTCGTAGGGCTGGTACGTGTCGCTATCTCCAGATTGGGGTTCTGCTGAATATTGTCTGGTGGCAGCCAGTTCTCTTCTTCGGTGACATACTCTTCGAAGTACCGCCAGGTTTTTCTTGATAATTTTTCCAGAAAATGATGTTCTAATTCGGAAAACTGAATCCCACGTCTAGTAATCGGCCGGCTGAGTGACCAGGCAATTAATGGTGAAACAAACCAGATCACAAGCCAGGGCAGTGCCCAGAAGAATATCTCTGATTCACTGGAATAGAGTATTAATGCTAGAAGGATGGCTGACGCGGGAGCGATCATCATCTGGTAAATGGTACTACTCAAACTACCATCGCTTCCCCGTTCCGAATCGCTGGCTGTTTTCCATTCGAGGAGTCGTCGCTTTGTCCAGAACATACGCACCAGAGTGCGAATAATTGCGTCGCAGCAGATATACGTTTCATAAGGTAAAAAGACGAAAGACAGGACGTTCTGCGCCAACGGTCGTCCCGTTGCCTGCAGAGTCTCGCGTACATGCAGGCGCGAAGGTAAATCGACCGGCTTCTGAAACAGGTTGGTCAGTGTATCCAGAATTGTGGGCAGAAATACAATACAGGTTAAAAACAGCAATGATACTGCAGCCAGGTCTGGCACCAGGAGCCACGAGACGAGCAATATGCTCAACATGGCCAGCGAAATCAGGCTGCGACGCAGGTTGTCAAAGATCTTCCACCAGGAAAGGGCAGAAATCGGATTCCGCATCGACTTCCCAGCACGATTTCGAACCCAGGGGAACAACCAGCCAGCGATCTGCCAGTCTCCCCGAATCCAGCGATGTCGGCGTCCGATATCTGCCAGGTAACGCGATGGATATTCTTCATACAAAGTCACGTCGCTGACCAGAGCGGAACGACAATAGGCTCCTTCAATCAGGTCATGACTCAGAATCGTATTTTCAGGAAAGTTATTGCAGGACATTTCAAAGGAATCGACATCATAAATTCCTTTGCCAATAAATGATCCCTCACCGAATAAATCCTGGTATACATCTGAAACAACCCGCGTGTAAGGATCGATTCCGGGGGCGCCTGCATACAACTGCACGAAATGTGATTGCTGTGCACTATTCAGACTGACCGCAACCCGCGGTTGAAGGATCGTGTGTCCTTCGACGACGCGCGATTTGCGTGTATCAAAAACAGGATGATTCAAACGATGTGCCAGTGTGCCTACCATCAATCGGGCTGCATCCCGCGGTAATTGTGTATCAGTATCGAGTGTGATGACATACTTTACTGATTGTAGAATTTCGAGTTCGCCGACGAGTTCAGTAAACAGGCCTTGTTTACCGCGCAGTGTCGCATTCAGGTCAGCCAGTTTACCACGTTTGCGTTCGTGCCCCATCCAGACACCTTCTTGCGCATTCCATTCTCGAGAACGGTGAAAGAGATAGAATCTATCAGAGCGATCAGAGGCATATCTCTGATTCAGGAGTTGGATGCCATCACGGATCAGACTCACGAGGTGCGCATCAGCTGGTAACACCTCAGCGTCGGCATCCACCAGGTCTGTGACCAGAGCAAAATGTAAATTGGAATCACGATTGGCAAGATACCGTATTTCCATGCCCTCCAATAGATGCTCAATACCAGCAGCACTTGTCAGCATCGTGGGTACTGCCACCAGTGTGCGATGCTCAGGCGGGATTCCCTGTTCGTAATTCATGCGTGGCAACGATTGGGGTCGAAACAGTTGCATCGAAAACCAGTTGACAATCCCCATTCCCAAATGCGAGGCACAAATCAGAACCGGGATCGCCAGTAGCGCGAGCCCCTGCCAGCTTACACGGGAATGGTGGGCCGCAGCGAAGAAGAGTAAGGTTGCAGCAAGTGTGAAGAACGTCATTGTGGACAGGTAACAGGTCAGGGGAAACCGCCGACGTAGCTTGTCCAGCATAACGGCGGGCGTCAGTCGCATTTCGACTAAACACTCTAATACCGGGCGACCATGACCGATCAAATAATATCCTACATGAGCAGCACGGTCTTCTGGTTTATCACTCGCATGATTCTCGGCCAGTTGAACCGCTTTGAGGGCGACATCATACTCGGTAAACTTGCTACGTCGGGCAATGCCTTCAACGGCTCGTCGATAACGATTTCGTGTCGCGAAATCCATCTGTGCATAGATGTGTGAAGGGTCCCCCGTCAGTGTTCGTTCTACCAGACTATGCTTTTCAATAAAAAGGCGCCAGTCGTTGGAATTCAAAAAACGCAGGCTGTTGATACTGTTTCCTATCGAAACCTGATCGACTGCCTGGGCCTGGCCTTCCGTTTGCACCACTTGTTCGATCGTTAATACCTGGTCAGCCAGGCGATGTTCGAGCCAACTGTTCGCAAAAGCAAAGTTTGGATTCTGGCCTTGGAGATGGCGAGTCAGCTCTGCCAGAAAGGCACCTGAGAGGTGAGGGTTGGTTCGAGCCATATCTGCCAGAACCAGAATCAGGTCTGTCGGTTTCTGTTCGACCACCTTTACCATGCGGTCTGCCCAGTCGTTAGCCAGGTCACGGTCGCGCCGCGCAGTAGCAATTCTCACAGCAACGCGGCGCAGATTTTCGATCAGGGCCAGTCGCAGCATTAATGGTAATGCCCATAATTCGCCCAGTTTCAGCGTCTGGACTGACTCATAAGAGGCAATGAAGCTGTCCAGACTGTGGGCATCAATCCGACCATCAATGTGAGCAATCAGTTCGAGCGCGATGTCATAAACGCGCGGATAGCTGGCAGCGGAGCCATTCGCCAGACGTGGCAGTTCCCGGCTGTAAGAGGGCGGTAACAGCCGTCGGATGGCACGAATCTGTTCTTCCACCAGATAGAAATTGTCCAGCAGCCATTCTGCCGCTGGTTCGATGCGGCGATTCAGATCTTCTGCCGCTGCCACCAGATCGTACGTTTCATTTAAGATACGCTGGTTTTCATCGAGCCGTGGTAATAGTTCATCTCGTGACTGGCCTGATGCCAGTTTATGGGACGCAGCGATGAGCTTTGCGTGTCGTTCGAGCTGATCAATACTAAAGAGTTCAGCGCGAAGTGGCGCTTCATCGATGGGCCTGACAAGCGAAGGTTCCTGATGGCGAAACTGTCGGAAAGAAATCAGACGGTACAGTTTTTGCCAGATATCTGGAACATACATTAAGCCTCCTAGAGCCCAACTCCATCTCCTGGAGAAAGGGGTGTTGTATCAATTATAGAACGCACCAAGGTAATTAGCAATCAGCTGTGATTTCTTCCTGTGAAGGCTTCTCTCGGAACTGGGAGTAATTACTTCTTTAAAAGTATCCCCCATTTCGGGGGCGACATTCTGTCGGATTTCATGAGTCCCTTGTTTTGTGAACATGAATTTAATTAAGAATGCCATCCCAGAAATAGAGCTGGCTTTGCTCTGCTTTAACCGCTTTCACTTCTCCATCCTGCGACACGATTAATCCAATTGCCCCTTCCGATTTATGACAGAATGAAAAGACAGACTGATGTCGCAATCCCCATTGATCGCATAGATATTTACGGCCGGAAGAAGCATCTTCCACTTGCGAACCTGGCGGCAGTAAAACGGGAAACCGTACTCCAAACCCCTGGATTCGCAGGTGATCATCCAGCAGGACGGCACCATCGACGGCCGCCAGCAGACTGATCTGACTGATCCCGCGAATTAACTGCTGACTTCCCCGGCGGAGGTCAAGTTCTGCCTGTCTCTTTTCTGACTCGGCTGATGGATCTGGATTTTCATTCGCCTGACGTAACCTATCATCGAGAATTTTATACGTCACAATTTTCTCAAACAGTCCCGAATGATCAGAAACGGTATATGTAATATGGGCATGTTGTTTTTGAACTGGCAGCGGAGTGATCACAATGCTCCCCCCGTGTCTTCTTAAGTTGATACGCTCCAGTATGGCGAGAAGGGAGGTTGTATAGATATTTAACAGGGAATGTATTTCCTCTTCTTCAAGCGAACTTTTTACCAGATTTCGGTAGAGACCTGAGGAGACGAGTCCTGCGATCACCTGACGAAAGAAAATTCCCAATGGATTTGTGCCGGTCTGGAACAGATTCTCCTGGGGAAAGATCACGCGGCCATCCCGTAATCGAACCAGGCCAGATCGTCCCTGAGAAACCATCAGTGTTCCGGGACCTTCAATTGTGATCATCAGGCAGTCGGGAGGGTAATCTTCAGGTTGCATGGGGGCTGCGGGAGGATCACCGGCAGAATGTTGTACCCAGGCATGACCATGTTCAAAGAATCCCCAGATGGATAGCCAGTCTTCCCGCTGGTAACAACCAATGACGGTCTGGCGGTGTTGTGTCACCGGAGACAGTCGGACAAGTTCAGTATCGGTCAATACCACAGGTTCTGTCAGTTGCAAAGCCTCTTTCGGAATTGCTTCTAAAGAAGCATATGCTACAACACAATGGACTAATCGCTGTTCGCTTGTGCGAAATGAAGCGTGGTAGCAGGTCTCCAGTAAACGTTGAAGTATCTGATCTTCGGGCAACTCAAACTGCGGATCAGAAACATTCTGCCAGCGTGTTTTAATCGCCTCCAGCAAATCTTTTGGAAAAGCATATTCAATCATGAAACCTCTCTCTGGACCTGCCTGACCGTCAGCATCACAACAGTTACCTGTCCCTGACTGGGAAAGCCGTAACAGGATAGATCGACACTGATCTTCACTTTGGTATTTTGAGCGATTCGCTTTGAGAAGAAAGCTTCACCTCTGATCGAGGAACATTGTTCTTAAAGTGTTGCATGACATGTTTCAGCATCGGTGCCACTTCATCGACTTGAACCATGATGAGATCTCCCGGTTGCACTATGGAAAATGCACGATCGATGGCCTTTAGTGGATCGATGATGATCTCAATCTCCATTTCGGAAAAGCCGGTTTCCAGCGCGCCAGACTTGACCAGTTCAGGCGTTTCTCCCAAAACCCGATTTCGTGGATCGATGTCCGCCAGAATGATGTGATCGTAAACAGAAGCTAATGCAGCGCCAAATTCCCTGATGTTGTCATCTGTTCGATTCCCAGTACCATGCGCAATTACGATTTTGCGACCATTGCTGATTTTCGGTAACGCTGTGCCGAGGGCATTAATCGCTGGCACGTTATGTCCGTAGTCGAGAATGACCTTGAACGTCACAAAGTCAATAATGTTCATTCTGCCCGGATTCTGAGTGGCACTCGGGTGGAAAGTACTCATTCCATTTCGAATCGTATTGACGGCCATTCCTAAACCATGCAGTGCTGCTACCGCCGCCAGGACATTTGCCGTATTAAACGTGACGATTCCACGCAGTGTTATGGGAGCATCAAGAATCGAAAGTACCCGGACCGGCGGTCCATTGGAACGAATGATGACATCATCACCTTCCAGCACGACTGCAGTTCCCCCCTCTGTCAGGTGTTGAGTGACTGTTACATTCTCTGAGTCGAGAGAAAAATAGATCACTGCACCACCTGCCCGATCCTTGAGACCAACAACGACTGCATCATCTGCATTGAGAATTGAAAATCCTGATGGTCTGACGACTTCAATCACCGTCGATTTGACCAGCGCCAGATCGTCCAGATCTTCCACACCGTCTGTGCCGATGTGATCTTCATCGACATTCAGCAGAATCCCGATATGACAGTCTTCAAAACCGAGACCGCGACGGATAATGCCACCCCGGGCGACTTCTAAAACAGCATGGTCGACGGTCGGTTCACGGAGAACCACACGCGCTCCTTCCGGTCCACTGTAATCTCCGGCAGTAATCGTGACACCATCAATCTCGATCCCCGTTGTTCCCGCCAGTCCCACGTTCTTCCCGCTGTACTTTAAAGCATGTGCAATCAGTTTTGAGGTGGTCGTCTTCCCGTTTGTACCTGTGACGGCAATGATCGGGACATCAAAATTAACCGTTGAAGGAAACAGCATCTCCACAAATGGTCTGGCCACGTTGCGTGCTTTTCCCTCAGTCGGATCCAGATGCATTCGGAATCCCGGGGCTGCATTGACTTCAACAACTCCTGCAGATTCTGATTTTAAAGGCTGCTGCAGACTGGGGGCCACGATATCAATGCCGATACAGTCCATGCCGATGAGTCGGGCGATTCGTTCGCACATTAAACGGACATCCTGATGCACTTCATCAGTCACATCGCGCGCCGTCCCGCCAGTACTCAGATTGGCCGTCGATTTGAGATACAGTTTCTCATTTTCAGGTAACACGGTATCGACCGTAAACCCCTTCAATGACAGCAATCTCAGGGTCATCGTATCGACAGTGATTGTTGTCAAAACGCGTTCATGACCAATTCCCCGGCGCGGATCAGCATTTGTCATCTCAATCAACTGGCCGATCGACGAAGTCCCGTCACCGACCACGTGGGCCGGTTCTCGAAGCGCTGCTGCCACCAGTTTCCCGTTGATAACAAGCACCCGAAAATCGAAGCCAGTCAGACTTTGTTCTACAATTACAGATTCACAAACCGTCCACGCAGACATGAAAGCGGTCTCGAGTTCCTTCACATTGCAGACCTGAGCCGTAATTCCTCTGCCATGGTTTCCGACTTCCGGCTTAATCGCGACCGGATACCCGATGCGTTCTGCTGCCTGCTTTATTTCGCTGAGAGAAGAGACGAGTACTCCTTCAGGCGCTGGGATTCCTGCCTGGCGAAGCAGCAGTTTCGTCCTGAATTTTTCATCAGCAATTTCTACACCCAGTGCACTGGTTTGGTCTGTTAACGTTGCCTGAATGTGACGTTGTTTAATCCCGTATCCCAGCTGAATATGACTGTCTGCATTCAAGCGTTGTGCCGGTATCCGGCGGCGTTTTGCTTCTTCCACGATGCTGTGGGTAGAAGGGCCCAGCATGTCATTCTCGCGCAATTCCTTAAGCTCTGCAATGAGTGTCTCGATTTCAAAGGGGCGATTACAGGCGACTGACTCCACCAGCGCTACGGCTGCCTGACCTGCCCGGAGACCCGCTGATTCCACCCGATACCGATAGACGACCTTATAGATTCCTTTTGTGTCTGTATCAAAGGTTTTTCCAAACCCGACCTCCATACCAGCCAGGCACTGTGCTTCCAGGGCAATATGTTCAACGATGTGGCCCGCCCAGGTTCCCCGCTGCAGTCGCTGCTGGAAACCGCCGGGTTCACCCACAGAACATTGATGGTTATATAACGAAGGAATCAGCTGTATCAGACGCTCCGGAAAACCAGGTATGGTATCCGAAGGCTGCTCTTCATATTCTTCGATATCAAGCAGCATGAAGATCGTCGGGTAGCGGCTGTAGCGGTTGGGGCCCCTGAGGGCACGTTGTTCCAGAATTTTCATGCGGGTTCCTGTGCGCTTTGTCCGTGCCAGGCCATACGATGGCGCGCACCACCCGCAAAGTCTGTTTGATTGACTACAATAATTCCTATGTCGACGCTGTCAGCAAGTTCATTCAAAGCCCAGTCGACCGTTTGTGCGGGGCTCAGACCTTTTTCAAGTTCCAGGTAAGCCCGGTAAGCCAGTAATGATCTGGCGATGTATTCTCCGTCACCGGTGGTCGCAATGGCACCTGCTTTGCTTGCGTAGAGTCCACAACCGGGCAGAGGCACATCACCTACGCGTCCCCGTAGTACAATGGTGGTCCCGCCCGAGCTCAATGCACTCGCAAACGTCTGACCGTCCCAGGCGACACTGCCTACCGTGTCAGTCCCCAGAGCTTCTCGAAAGGGGGTTTCAAAGTTCCAGGCCCGTTCCAGATCAGCCCGCGACCAGTCGCCCATCTGTTCAGAGACAGAGAGGATCTTTTGCAGGCGGCTCTTCGCGCCGGCAGTGGTAGGATCGTAATCCTCGTAACCACATTGCCGGGCATATGTTGTTGCGCCATCACCCACCAGCAGGATATGTGGAGTTTCAAGCAGACATCGGGCGACGGCGACCGGGTTTTTCACACGCTCTATCGCTGCGACCGCTGCAAAATCCCCCGCACTCGTCATGCAGGAGGCATCCATCTGGATCGTCGTACCGTCAAAACGAAGATTCGAACCGGTTCCCGCGTTAAAGCGTTCGTCATCTTCTAAAATCTGTGTCGCAGCAATCACCGCATCCAGGGCACTTTTGTCTTGGGACATCAGTTCAAAACCGGAGTGGCAGGCATTCCGTGGCCCATCTTGAAAAGCTGGGTTTGATGATGATCCACCATGACAAACGATTATCGACATCCTCTGACTGTATCTTCGCAACAGGTTGCAGTACAGTGTGACAGATTCAAATCGCAATGATAAAAACATAATCAAAGTAAATCGCTTGAAGAAACGAACCTCTCATTCTGTTCTGAAACCCCGTATTCTGATTCCCATTGGCGGAAATGAAAAGAAATCAGCGGATTCAGAAATCTTTCGTGAAATGGTCGAGCTGGCGGGGGGCTCCCAGGCCCGCATCGTTGTAGTACCGACGGCGAGCGAGAATCCCAACGAACGGGCTCGCGATTACAATGTGCTCTTTTCTGCCTTCAACCCCAAAAGTATTCAGACGATTCATATCGGAGAACGAACCGACGCCGGGTCGAAAGCACTCTGTAAAATCATTCATGAAACAACCCTCTTTATGTTTGGAGGAGGCGATCAGCTGCGTCTGTCTTCACTGATTGGTGGCACGCCTCTGCATCATGCTTTACTGGAACGCTATCAGATGGGAGGCTGCGTCATCGCCGGGACTTCTGCTGGTGCCGCAGTTCTACCGGAAGTCATGATCTTCCAGAACAATCGATTTCGATTATTTCGAAAGGGGGGCATTGAAATGACCAAAGGGCTGGGACTGATCCAGGATATGATCTTCGATACTCACTTCGTACAGAGATCACGCATTTCCCGACTCGTTCATGCCATGGCCACCAACCCGGCATTACTGGGACTGGGCATCGAAGAAAATACAGGATTGATCATCGAGAACGAGCAACGGGCCCGGGTCATCGGCACCGGAACGGTGATTGTGGTCGATGGCAGCTCCATACAGATTAACCATATCGGTTATGCAGAAAACCGAGATCCCTTTGCCCTGACCAATGTGACTTATTCTGTGTTAACAGCCGGCATGGTTTATGATCTGAAGCAGAGAACTGTCATTGATCCCGGACCAACAGCGCCCCCCAAAAGTTCATTACCCAATCGCAAAAAAAACTCTACCTAATCAAAACTTGTTCGAGAAAGATATTTTGAACCTGGAAGAGACTTTATACTCAAGTCGCTCTCTGGAATTAAGAAAAGTGATTAATCAAATCAATTTTGTGCATTTAGACTGTGGCCAGTTTTACTATAGCGTCTCCAGGGGCATTTGGACCGAGTATAATAGATTGAAAGACTCTATAATTTAATGTGATAGGCTCTCTAGATATACCAGTGTAGTCACAAATCTGCCGGCATTTCAGAGGCTTAAAAGGGCAGGACTCAAAAGATTTCCGTTTACGGTTAAAGAGTTAGCATGTGACTGTCCCGCAAATTGTTTGAGTGTGTGATTTTGTTGGTTTTGGGAGTGTCGGTGTGTGCGAATTACGGGGCGAAATTCCCTTGAACTGATATTTGGTATTGAAAACTAACGGTCCTCATTTAGCAGAAGACGAGGATTCACGAGAATTGCGGAGGACGCGGAAGAGCGTCCCGAAAACTTGTCGGAAGGAGTGGAGTTTTGATTATTGACATGCACCATTATGGGACTCGTTTTCACTTTTAGATGTAACCAGAGGAGACCGGTTGGCTGTATAATCTGAATACTCGGCACATTTAGAAAAATATTTCAAAGTCAGAATTTATTATCATCTGCTAAGGAACAAATTCATATTGCCACGTTTCTCTATTAGTAGAGGAACATTGTTGCCTGTTAGAGGGACAATCAAGATGGTATCTCATGAATTTCAGCAACAGCGTTTGATTGGTTATGCCCGAGTGAGCACTGGTGATCAAGAACTCTCCCTCCAAATTGATTCTCTACTTCAACATGGGGTCAAACGGGAGAACATCTTCTGTGACAAACTTTCGGGTGCTAAAGCAGATCGACCGGGGCTTTGGCTGTGCCAGGAAAATTTGCGACGTGGAGATACTCTTCTTGTTTGGAGGCTCGATCGTCTGGGACGATCACTTCGTCATCTCGTCACTATGATCGAAGACTTGAAGGAACGAGAAATCGGATTTCGTTCGATTAGTGATGGTATAATCGATAAAACAACACCTTCAGGAGAACTCATCTTTCATGTTTTCTCTGCTCTCGCCCAATTCGAGCGACGACTTATACAAGAGAGAACTAAAGCAGGCTTGGCTGCAGCCCGAGCACGAGGGCGTAAGGGAGGACGCCCCCACTGAATCCAAAGTCCCCTAGAATTGTTCTGGCACAAAAGCTGTTTCGAGATAAATCGAACAGTATAGACGACATTTGTGATACGTTGAAGATTTCGAGAACAACTCTTTACAAATACGTTTCGTTACAAAACATAAAAGATAAACGAGCCGGAAAAACGTCTGAATAGCGAAATGAAACTTTTGAATGGTTGATTGCATCTTCAACGAACCCACGATTCGATTTGTGAGTAGATTGAATCGTCAAATCCCAGAATCTGTTCGTGAAACTCGTCAAATACAGAACAGTAATTTAAAACGAATGATATTTGAGGTTAATAGCTGCCCTCAAAGTGCATCGGACGATGAATCCGATGCACTTTAGGTTATGCTTAAAGTGCGTCTGTCTGTTGCACTTCTGCATTTAGTGGCGTTCCATTCTCCAGTCGGTCGATGCAACCGCTGTCACGAAGAAAACGGCACAAGTCGCACATTGGTCGGGAACAACCGGCGTCTATAACGCCAAACAGACGGCTCCTACTTGGGCATTTTACACCCACACACCGACTCGAGACAGACGGGTAGTCCATTCTCATGTGTGGTTCCGCACTTTGCGATGGGCTTCCAAAATATTGTTAGTGGATACATAAAAGTGAACCTAGGAAGTTATTTGGTGTCCCTCTGTCATGCTAGATCGAAGGATGTTTTTGAAAGGGCTACTCGCGTTTCCATCCGCGCAACTAAGTTGGGGCTGTACGAGCACTCTCCCTGTAACCTCGCATATTAATGATAGTGTTTGTGTGTGGATCGACCCGTTTCTTCCAAACATCCCTATTCCACCATGGTTTAGGGGCCCATGGATTGAGGCACTTGGTTGCAAAGCGGACGACCAAGGGTGGATCGCGAACGACCCCCGCGACCAAATCAGTCAGGCCATTCGGCAGACCTTGAATCTACAAAACGAGCAGTTGCGAATTACTCTTCCCAAAGATACTCTCTCCGTGGGAGTTTATGCTTGCGTCATCACCGGAAAGACTTTTCAGGTTCGTCGTCCGATCTTGATTGGTCCAGACCACTAGGCGTTGCCAACAAGGCGTCCATGATCTGCAGCTATCAAATCTGATTCACGTCATAGTTCACTTCGCTGGGTGGTGAGGTGAATGCCACCCGTTGCAGCATCAACCAGCACCAACACCGACGCACTTTCAGGCTTTGGCTTCGTACATTCGGAGTGAAACGCCGAAGTAGGTTCCTCACAGAAATCGCGTGGTCGGGAAATCCACGTCTGGGAATGTTGACATACAATTTGGATCCCAAATAACCACCCTTTTAGCTGGCGCAACATCTTGGCCTAACATTTCTACGTTCGGTCAACGCTGAATCTCATACCGAGCGGTCGAGAAAGATCAATCAGTAACCTTCGCCTCTTCCTGATTCGACAAACAATGAGCCGCTCGAAGTCCAATTACTGAATAAATTCGAAGTGTGTGATATCGGCCAGACATCGGACAGCCTCCTGAGAGGCCCTCAGTAGCGATTTAGGAGCAGGATGTAAGAGAGAAGAATCACGTTTGCAGTTCAGGAGGCAGGAGCAGCGATCCTGGGGGCTCTGAGCATTGTAATTTTGCATGAAAAATTACAGAATAACGGACCAGGGTGACCTGGTGGATAACGGACCAGAAGGCGATTTCATAAGTCGAAGATATAAAACGACATAAAAGTCGGGATGACAAGATTTGAACTTGCGACCTCTGCGTCCCGAAAATGCAGTTTTAAGTTGTAATGTCTTTTTTTATAATGGTTTGTGTAGATGGCGTGATACCTTTTTTACCCGAATTGATACAAAAAAGGTATCACCAAAGATATCACCGGATCTTTGGGGGAAAAGGGTTTGCAAACCAATAAATTAACGTGGCAGGCTGGGAGTAAAAATAGAGCTGGTCGCTGGCGAAAGAAGTATAACGGTAAGGTCTATTACTTTAATGGCGGGCGAGGTAAATCCGATCGAAATGCTTATGCGGCTGCCATCAGTGAATGGAACCAAATTAAACTTCGTGTTGATGCTGTTATTCCTCGAAAACATCAGGCTGAATATGATTCTCTAATCGAAACTTGGGACCGTGTTTTGACTTGGTCGAATCGCCATGGCGAAACCCAAATGGCGCAAACTGCATATGAAAAACTTATCAAACTTCGTTCAGCCTTAGAGGCACCTGTCCTTAAATCTCCGAAACGTGAGGATTATTTTGAATCGGAGTTTACAGTCCCCACAATTGACTTGCCAGAAAATTTGCTCGAACAAACTGCTAAAGAATTAAAAACAGTCAATTTTGTGTTTCCATCGCTGAGTGACTCTACAATCGAATCTCGAAAAAAATATGCGTTGGAGTTGGATGGGAGCCCACAACGGATTCTTCGAGAAATATGGCTAGATCGACTCGATTCAGTTCGCGAGCAATCAGTTAATTCCCAAGACTTACTTAGCGATAATATTGCAGAATTTATCAAACATAAAAAACAGGAAGTCGATTCAAACAGACTTTCACTATTTCGTCTATATACTCTTGAGTTACATCTTTCACATTTCCAACAAACGATCGATGGCAACATTTCAATTTCAGAAATCAACACGAAGTTATTACTGAAATACCAGTCGGTTTTATTGGAGAATATCAAAAATGGGAAATGGTCAAATACAACAGCTCGTGGCTACTTACACTCGATGAAGAGTTTTGTTCGTTGGCTCTGGCACATAGAAGCAATACCCAACTTGCCCCGTGTTTTGGATGGGCGGGTAGATATTCTTTCGATTCGTTCCGGCCCTATGAACATAATTGAATTTACTGATGATGAGATTGCGGTTTTACTCAATAAATCCAAGGGGCGAACAAAATTATTTATTTTGTTGATGTTAAATTGTGGAATGACACAAAAAGATATCTCAGATTTACGTAAAAATGAAGTTGACCTATCTGCTGGTCGGATTATTCGCAAACGATCTAAAACGTCGCATCATGAGGGGGTTCCAACAGTTAATTATTTACTATGGCCCGAAACACTAAAGCTCCTCCGGAAGTACCAAAACGACAGTGAAAGCGAGCGATTCCTATTGAATAATAAAGGGGCACCACTTTTGAGCGAATCGATCAATAAAAATCAGAAGTATCAAAAAAGTGATAATATCAAGTGCGTATTTGATCGATTTAGGAAAAAAGTTGGCATTAATAAACCTTTGAAGTCATTAAAAAAAACTTCCGCATCCCGCTTGCGAAATAATGTAAGTTACAACAGCTTGGTGGACTTATATCTGGGACATGCGCCGCAATCGATGTCGGAGCGACATTATGCGACACATCCACAGGAGTTATTTGATTTAGCCATAAGCTGGTTGGCAGCAGAATTTAAGCTGGATCCCCCTATTATGAAGACCTCTTCAGATGTACCGAAGTTATAAAGTAAACGTCTCTGTCGAGAGGTCTTAGCAGTTGTGAATAGGGCTGCAAACTGTCATGACTTCCAGTCATATTTGCGCGGGTTCTCGACACCCACGCGATTTAATATGCCGGTGATCTCTTCTCATGCGGGAGGAACTTCTCGCGGTCAGTAGTTGATTGTGTGATGTGAAGAGGGATGTGACGGATTTGACGATAAAGCAACAAACTTTCGTGTCCTTCCGGTAAGCGTGCATGATTGTTTTTTTTGAATCTGCTATCGTGAGCGGTTTCTCTTATCAGGAGGTCGGCGATGGCGAATCAGAATGCACTGTCCCCGGATCTGGCTAGGGTTCGGGATCGATTGTCGGGGTGGCGGGAGACAAAACAGCCCGGGGCGCGGATTCCCGCACCCTTGTGGGAAATGGCGGTCAGGCTGGCCGGCAAATATGGTGTGACACGCACCGCCCGGTCATTGAAGCTTGACTACTATGCGTTGAAAAAGCGGGTTTTTCTGGCGGAAGAGCAACCAGCGGAAAACGGGGCGGCATTTGTCGAATTGCCGTCCGTCTCTGCCCCGGCTCCCGCATGCGTGATCGAGTGGGAGGACCATGCCGGAATGTTGCGGGTCCATCTGACAGGTTATCAGGCCGCCGATATCGCGGTGGTGGGACGCAGCCTGCGAGGCTCAAACTGATGCTGGCTATTACACCGCAGATGAAGATCCTGGTCGCCACCCAACCGGCGGATTTTCGCAGGGGCATCGATGGACTGGCACGGTTGTGCAAAGACACCCTGGGTGAAGACCCCTTCGCGGGGACGGTGTTTTGCTTTCGCAATCGCAGAAAGACTGCCATCAAGGTGCTGGTGTATGATGGCCAGGGTTTCTGGCTCTGTCACAAGCGTTTTTCCGAAGGGCGCCTTCACTGGTGGCCCGACGCGCGAGATACCGCCACGCAACGCCTGGCAGCTCATCAATTGTCGGTTCTGTTCTCGGCCGGCAACCCGGAGCGAACGGGAGCTGCCCCCGACTGGCGGCCCGTGGGCCCCCGACTGGCGGCCCGTGGGCCCCCAGGCTTGATCGTCGCATCAGACAATTGCTCTTGCCACGCTGCGACAATCAGGGTATTCCTTCACTGAGCGAACGGACTTGGAGGCTCTGTGTTTGCCACGGATGGTGGATCATGAATCGGAAGAAACCGGAGGTCATGGAAGTGGATCACAAACGACTCCAGGATGTGGCGGACCGCGCCAGGCAATCGCTGGCTCATCAAGATGCGGAGCTGATCGAGCGGGTTTTTGAATCCTATGAATATGTGGCGGGCCTGATTCAAGAAAAGAACATGTCGATCGGCCGGCTGCAGAAGATGCTGTTCGGCGCGAAGACGGAGAAGACCAGACAGGTCGTGGGCAATTCTGATCAGGCCGATGCCGAGCCGAACTCCGGCAAATCCTCGGAGCATACCGGGGACACGGGCGAAACCGAATCCGACAAAAAGCGGAACGGCAAACCACCTCCCAGGGGCCACGGCCGAAACGGAGCCGACGCGTATCGCGGGGCCGAGCAGATCGAAATCCCTCACTCCTTGCTTCACGCCGGTGATCCTTGTCTGGAATGCGGGAAGGGAACCCTCTATCAAAAGCTGCCCCGCACTGTGGTGCGGATCACAGGCCAGGCTCCGCTGGGTGCCAGGACCTATGCACTGGAACGCCTCCGCTGCGGTCTGTGCGGCGCGGTCTTCACTGCCGCGCTTCCCCGGGAAGCCGGCCGCGAGAAATACGATGCCAGAGCCGGTGCGATGATCGGCCTTTTAAAATACGGAAGCGGGCTTCCCTTCAACCGCCTCCAGGGTCTGCAGGGGAACCTGGAAATTCCTCTGCCGGCCTCGACTCAGTGGGATGTGGTTTCCACTTTTGCCCCTCTACTCAATCCGGCTTTTGAAGACCTCATGCGAGAAGCCGCTCAGGGAACGATTCTCTACAACGACGACACAACCGTGAAGATTCTGACCCTGATGGGAGAACGCCGGATTCCCTTCGTGGACAATCCGGACCGCACCGGTCTGTTCACTTCCGGCGTCATTTCCACGCGGGATGGTCGCCGCATTGCGTTGTTTTTCAGCTCGCATCGGCACGCCGGCGAGAACCTGGCCGAGGTACTCAAGCAGCGCGCAGCCGAACTTGAGTCTCCGATCCAGATGTGCGATGCGCTCGCGCGGAACATACCCCGGGAACTGGGGACGATCGTCGCCAACTGCCTGGCCCATGCCCGCCGGCAGTTCGTGGAGATTCACGATCTGTTTCCCGCAGAGTGCGGCCACGTACTCGAAGCATTAAAGATCGTCTATAAAAATGATGCCACTGCCCGGAAAGAGGGGCTGTCTTCTGAAGCACGTCTGGAGTTACATCAAGCCCACAGCCAACTGGCGATGACGGAATTGAAGAGTTGGCTGCATCGGCAGTTCGACGAAAGGCTCGTCGAGCCGAACTCGACTCTGGGCACCGCCGTCAATTACCTGCTCAGACACTGGGAGAAGCTGACGCTCTTTCTGCACAAAGCCGGAGCCCCGCTGGACAATAACGTCTGCGAGCGGGCTCTGAAAAAAGCGATCTGCCATCGCAAAAATTCACTTTTCTATCGCACGCAAAACGGAGCCCGCATCGGCGATATGTTCATGAGCCTGATCCACACCTGCGAGCTCAATCAGGCGAACCCCTTCGATTATCTCACCGAACTCTTCCGCCATCCCGGCGAAGTCGCCGCCCATCCCGAACGGTTCCTGCCCTGGAACTACCGCCAGACAATCGCCGAACTCCCCGCCGTTGCTTGAGCCCCCGTCGGCGGCTGGCCTCGCTTCCTGAGTGGCCCGCCAAATAATTCACAACGGAAAGATTTTGCACGCTTACCGGAAGGACACAAACTTTCTGTAAATTCCTGGGACCTTCGGTCTCTGCGATCTGTATTAAATTGTCAGGTATTTCATTCCGGTTTCCCAGTCATCGCTGAGTTCCACCAGGACCGCGGTCACCAGTCTCAGCAGCGACTCCTCATTGGGAAACAGTCCCGCCACGCGGGTGCGTCGTTTTAATTCCTTGTTCTGGCGTTCCAGCATGTTCGTGGTTCGCATCCGCTTGCGATGTCCGGCAGGAATAGTGAATACCGTCAGTCCTTCCGGGATGTTGTCTTCCGCCCAACTCGCCAGTTTCGGTGCTGTTTTTTCATGAGAAGTGACGAACCGTTTCAGTTCCTTCAGCGCATCATCCAAATCTCTGGCGTTAAAGATATTGCGTAATTCATCGGCAACCTGTTTGCGCAAATGAACCTTGGAAACATATTGCATTGCGTTTTGCATCAAATGAAACTGGCAACGCTGCCAGGGCGTTCCAGCGAGCATATTCTGTCGGGCCGCTTTCAGGCCTTCGTGTGCATCACTGACGATCAGCTTCACGCCATGCAGTCCGCGCTGGTTGAGTGAGCCCAGGAATTCACGCCAATGGACTTCGGCTTTGTGCATACGGACCAGTTACAGCCCGGCGAACGTTTGCGTTCGGCGCTTGGTAAAACAGTCCGTATCACCTCGATCGAAATCCGCGCCGGACCGGAACCGGTTTATAATCTGGAAGTCGCCGGCGAACACGTCTACAGTGTCACCGACTCCGGTCTGCTGGTGCATAATACCGGACCTTGTGGCCCTGATTTATATCAAATATCGGGGGGCTAAGCAGCTCAAAGAACGCAGCAACTCTTACTGTCCTCAATCCTCATGTTATACCTGATACTCGGAGAGTTCTTCAAAATGTTGTAAATCAAGCGGTTGCTGATCTTGCAGCCAACCCTCGAATAGCAAGGGACTTGAAGACCCCGGGCAGTTATCGTCATCTTCGTGACAGAACGAATTTGGCAAGTGCAAGTTACGGCAAGGCAGTTGAGAGTCTTTCTGCACGTATCATTCAAGAAGACGAGTTGTTAAACTCGTTGTTTCATCACACTGGGCGTGCACGTGGACCCAAGGGACGATTTATCTCGTCGCCTGATTTTATTGGAATGGAGCCGGGAACAACTCGACTGTTCGACATAACGACTGAGGCCGCGATTCCGAAGCATTTAAGTCGGCCGGGGGTTGGACGCATATCTGAATTTATTATTTATCCAAGTCTTACTCCGGCACAATTTTGATGAGCAATACACCATATAAGAACAAAATAATAAACCAGACTTTCTTTAAACTAGTTGATCGAAATAGCGCTTTGTTGTATGAAGACGTGGATTTCCAAAAATGCGTTTTCGATAACTGCGCTCTTTCACTAACAAAAGATTGTTCACTGCGATCTACCGTTAGGAATGCACGCCTGACCAATTGCGAGGCAATAAATTGTGGGATTGGACCAGCAAATTTTCAAGACGTTATGGTTGATGGCCTAAAGACAAATGATCTCCTGATTCTTTGGGCTCCGCTTTTTAGGAGAGTTACAATGCGTGGCAAAATCGGGCAACTGAAGATCAATATTGCCGCTCACCACGTAGATCGAAGTGAGACAACGCAACTTCTTTTCGATTTCGCTAGGGCAGAGTTTTATTCAACGAATGAATTGGCGATTGATATTAGCGAGGGAATATTCCAGGAGTTCGATATGCATGGTGTTCCGGCAAAGCTCGTCCGACGTGATCCTGAAACACAAGTTGTGATCACGAGAGAAAACGCGATCAGGAGCAATTGGAGAGATAAGCTTTCTTCTTGGAACGACTATTGGCCATTCGTTATTGACTTATTTTTGGAAGACGAAGAAGAAGACATTATACTTGTGGCTCCGAAAGGCAAGCCCAAAAAACAATTCACAGAGTTGCTCAATGGAATTAATGAGCTTTGTGAGATTGGAGTTGCAATTCGGTAATCAGGAAAGAATAAAGTGTCAGCGACTGTGGTTCGAGTTCTTAATTCAATATTTTTGAATAGGTCATATATTGAATGCCATTTACATGAATAACCTTCATCAGCCGGACCACACTAAGCAGAATAAAAGCTCTTTTATAAAAGAATTGTTTTCATGTCTGACATCACTCGAAAAATAGCGATCTTCAGCTGCATGCTGTTGACCAGTTTCTGCTTCTGGAAAGCGGGGACGGGTCTGATAAGTGGTGCCGATGCGTCAGTGTTGCCATCCGCGCAGGCGACTTTGAGTCCAGGAGCTACATCCAAGCGGGTGGTGACGACGCCGATTCAACAGATGCGTCCCGGAATGCGGGTGGTTGGGCGGAATCCGCTTCGGCTGGAAACGGAATCAACCATCGACCCGACGCCTGAAGGCTGGCGGCTGGTGTCGGTACGGATGCGCAAAGAGGACGGCACTTACTTTGAGGCGGAACTGCTGCGGCCGTTGAGCTGGATTTCGCGGCACCGTGCAAAACCGGGCGCAGTCATTGAGCTCAACATGCCCGAACTGCATGTGGTGGGGGCAGCGGAAGTGCTTGCGGTTTCCGCCTGTCCGCCCATTGATCCGGGTGACGGACCGGTCGTGCTTTCGACGTTTAAGAACGTCGCGAAGAATGTCCTCAACATTTATGTGGAAGGGGAGACCGAACCGATCGGCGTCACCGCCGGGCATCCGATCTGGAGCGAAGACCGGCAAGCCTTCGTACATTCCGAAAAACTGCAGCCCGGCGAACGACTGCGTTCCGCGCTCGGTAAGACCGTCCGCATCACATCCATCGAAATTCGCGCGGGACCCGAACCGGTTTACAACCTGGAAGTCGCCGGCGAACACGTCTACAGCGTGACCGATTCCGGCCTGCTTGTTCACAATACGGGGCCATGTGATTTAAATCCCCCAATAAATAACACGCAGCGTATTGCTTCAATTCGGGATGCTCTGACAGACACAAATGGTCGTTTGCTTTCACGAGCAGAACGTCAAGGCATTAAGTTTGCCATTCGCCGTGTCGAGTCTCAGGGATTTCGACTTGATGGAACTGCCAAGATCAATGGCAATCAAGGTATAGACTTGACATTTAGTGGCACTGGAAACAACGCAGGTCGGTTTGCATTGGCCGAAGCGAAAAGTTCTCCGGGGCTTGGCTCACTATCGAGAGATAGCTTGGGCATTCGCCAAGGAAGTTTCGACTTCTTCCAGACACGGCTAGAACGAGGCGGGCGTACAGATTTGCTTCTCCAATTAGAATCTGGCAATGTCGATCTGTTTGGTGGCTTCCAAAGAAGTGGACGACTCTTCCAGTTTGATCCTGAGATCTTCATTCGTGATGTAAATTTTCGAACGACCCCCGGAGCAGCGAACTTGATTCCTTAGAAAAGATTCAAATGGTAAATCAACATAAACGTAATGAGTTCATTGAAGTCTATCGGCAAGGAGTTGCGAACTGGCAATTAAAAGGAAATCTCGTTAGGGAAACCCAAAGTCTTTCTTCTCTTCTGATGAACTATCTTGCTATTGCGGTAGAAAAATATGACGATAATGATGGAGCCAAGGCATGGTTGATAACGCAGGAAGCACTTCCCACGTTGGAGCGATATATCCAAGCAATGCAATTGCTCGTTGCTAAAGTAGATTCTGGTGAAGTCCCTGCATCAACGATTGCTGGAAACTACCCACATCTCGTTTTCACACTTTTGGCTTGGGCACTAGGGGAGTTTGCCCTTGGAGAGCGATTTTCTGGCATCGCTTCACGATCAGATGTCTTGGAACTCAGCACACCGTTCTGGCAAGAATTTTCACGAGCGGTCGATACACTTGTTTCAGGTCATCAATACACTGTTGGTAATTTGGCAATAAAAGGTCAAGAAGAATATTGGCGAACCTACTTGAAATTAATCGAAGTTGCCACGAACGGTCAAGAGCTTTCGACTGCCGTTGCAGCGATCGACGACGCCTTCGCACGACGCAACTTAGACAAAACGATTAAAGATGACGCCCACGAAATTGAAGGATCAGGTGGTCATCCTGTTCACTGGGATTTTCGTCGTGATGGGCTGCTCAACTATATTCAGGGAAAGCACGAGGACAGTAAAAAATGTCAGCGACTATGTTGAAATCTGTCAAGAAGCAAGAAGTGTTTGATTCCATTACTGTGAGAGCTATTCATACAACTGTATTTACATAAATAGTTTAACTGATCCGGTAAACACTTAGCAGACCAAAAGTTCCTTATTATAGAATCGTGTTCATGTCTGAAGTCAGTCGAAAAATAGCGATTATCAGTTGTCTGCTGTTGACCGGGTTCTGCTTCTGTAAAGCAGGGAGTGGGCTGGTCGGCGATGCCGATTCGTCTGTGCTGCCATCCGCGCAGGCGGCTTTGAGTCAGGCTGTCACATTCAAGCAGGTGATGACGACGCCGATTCAGCAGATACGGCCCGGCATGCGCGTGGTCGGTCGGAATCCACTTCGGATTCAAACAGAGCCGGTGATTGATCCGACGCCCGAGGGTTGGCGGCTGTTGTCGGTGCGGATGCGGAAACCGGATGGCAGTTACTTTGAAGCGGAACTGCTGCGGCCGTTAAACTGGATATCTCGGCATCGTGCGCAGCCGGGGTCGATGATCGAGCTCACCATGCCCGAGATGCATGTAGTGGGGGCGGCGGAAGTGCTTTCGGTTTCTGCCTGTCCCCCCAGTGATCCGGGTGACGGACCGGTTGTTATCTCCACGTTCAAAAACACCGCGGACAATGTGCTCAATATCTATGTGGAAGGGGAAACCGAGCCGATCGGCGTGACCGCCGGCCATCCGATCTGGAGCGAAGATCGCCAGGCCTTCATCCATTCCGAAAAACTGCAACCCGGCGAACGACTGCGCTCTGCGGTAGGTAAGACGGTCCGCATCACCTCCATCGAAATCCGCGCCGGCCCCGAGCCGGTCTATAATCTGGAAGTAGCCGGCGAACACGTCTACAGCGTTACCGGTTCTGGTTTGCTTGTGCATAATACGGGGTCATGTGACCCTCAATTATATCAAATATCGGGGTGACTATCGTATGCCGGACTTAAAGTATGAAGGTGTTGATGGAATCGAATACTGGGATATCAAGCCGTCCTCGTTCACTTGGAACCAACAATTCCAAGACATCCTTGACTGGACAGGAATTAGACCACTACCAATTGGATATAACCGATGAGCGAACAATGCACATCATTCGGTATGGTATTTTACTACTTCCAAGATCCTAGTACAGTTCTGGACCAACTCGTTCGTGTACTGAGTGACTTTGTAGAATGCTATCAGGAAGATTTCACTCGAATTTCTGATTCGGGCGATCGGTTCAAGGCTTTCAGGGAGTCGGACCCTGGATCCTTCCTTGAGAGTCGTATTCGTTCACACGACTTCTCACGCTCTCTATTTCTCTTGTTGACTAATTCACCCAAGGTTACAACACCAACACAAAAACTGTTGTTCTGGGGACGTCGTATCGATGAGAGGTTCAAGTCAAAGACACCCAATTATATCTATTTCGAATTGCCCACTACAAGCGACATCGACCTTCGTTGGCATCTCTTCAAAGAAGCATTCTTTACACTTGATTTCCATTTGGGCCTTGGCAATCGTGTCATTGCTACGGATGAAGAATCCATGCCGCGATCGGGAGCAAATGCTGCAAAACAACTTCGTCAATCTCAACTATTCGTTCAAGGTTTCGACGCTTCTTTTCGCAACATCTCGTATCTTCAAGTTCTTGAGCAGGGGGCGGCCAAATTCTTAATGCACCCAAGCCAGTTTATTGGTGTTGGTCGTGAACTCCAGCACCACATTGACTATGCAGGCGCATTGGCAGCGAGTGGTAATTCGCAAGAATATTTCGAATTTTGGCCTTCCAACGAAGTTTTTTTTTTCAAGGCGAATGATACAAGACAATTGGTGAACATGTCTGAGTTTTTATCGTGTCACTATGTGGACGTGGATAGGCCAACCATGTTTTGGAAGAAGGAAGAATGGGAATCATGGCTAGGTAAGGTTCGTGGAACAACGCCAGGAAGTATTTAGATAATTAAAGACAAAGAAAAATCTTCCCTATGAGTAAATAATGTCAAGAAAAGCGATAGCCTAAAACCTACGTCGGATTTATTTGATCAGGGGCAGATAAAGTTGTCATGAACCCTAAATCCAATTATGGGGATTAAATCAAGAGAAGTCTTGATAAAGTGTTAGCCGAAGAGAAACTGATATTTCTTTATGTTCTCAGATCGAGCCAGATATTTATGGATCGATAAATAGACAATACATTTTTCAAACGGGTAAATATCCTGCAGAACAAATGCTCTTCATAAAATAAAAGAATCATATCCATGTCTGACATTACTCGAAAAATAGCCATCTTCGGTTGTTTCCTTTTCACCGGATTCTGTTTCTGGAAAGCGGCTCCGGGATTGGTCGACGGGGCCGATGTGTCGATGCTGCCCTCTGCTCAGGCGGCGGTTCTTCCCTCGGTGACACCGCCGCGGGTGGTGACGACGCCGATTCAGGAGATGCGGCCTGGGATGGGGGTGGTGGGTCGGAATCCGATTCGGATTCAAACGGAAGCGACGGTCGATCCGACGCCGGAGGGCTGGCGGCTGTTGTCGGTGCGGATGCTGAAACCGGACGGCACTTATTTTGAAGCGGAACTGCTGCGGCCGTTAAGCTGGATATCACGGCACCGCGCGCAGCCGGGTGAGATGATCCAGCTAAACATGCCCGAACTGCATGTGGTGGGGGCGGCGGAAGTGCTTTCGATTTCGGCCTGTCCCCCCATTGATCCGGGTGACGGGCCGGTCGTGCTTTCGACGTTTAAGAACATCGCGAACAATGTCCTCAACATCTATGTGGAAGGGGAAGCTGAGCCGATCGGCGTAACCGCCGGGCATCCGATCTGGAGCGAAGACCGCCAGGCCTTCGTGCATTCCGACCAACTGCAATCCGGCGAACGCTTGCGTTCCGCGGTCGGTAAGTCGGTCCGCATCACCTCGATCGAGATCCGCGCCGGTCCGGAGCCGGTTTACAACCTGGAAGTCGCCGGCGAGCATGTTTACTCTGTCACCGGTTCCGGCCTGCTGGTGCATAATACGGGGCCTTGTGATTTAAATACCGCAAGGAGACTAACGCCGAGCGAACTGCGTGCGAAATACTCCCACCTTAAATCGGAGCAAAGAGTCGCACGCATCGACGAGTTGTCGCAAGCTAACTACATGAGACGCCTGGAAGAGCAACTTGGTAATCAAGAGTACGTATTCAGATACCTTACCGAGGATGGACTTGCTGCCTCGTACAAATACAACAGCGTGCGTGGTTACACCACCACCGAATTCACGGGATCTGCCAGCGAGGTTGCACGGGGGGCACAGATTCTCGCCGACTGGAACAATCCTGCTCTTGGACCAGCAACGAATATTCGATACGGAGTTGCGATTCCCGTGAAGAAGCTCACCGGCTACAAGCTTGCTCGCCCATTTGGCGATTCAGCAGACATGGGGTGGGAGTTTACAACAAATTCATACCCACAAGCAGGATCTGGAGGATGGACGCAATTCCTCATCGAAAGCGTTTCTTTAGACGACGTATATATTTTCAGTCTACGGTGAACAGAGATGACCAATCAATTAAGTGAATTCAATACGTTCAAGAATGACACTGAGTTTAAAGAGGTTAAGACACGGATCGAAGCACTGGTAAAGAGTGGTGATCTTCGTGAGTGCGGACTTGATCCGTCAGAGTCAACAAGATTTGTGGAACTATACAAGTCGTCAAGTGGCGATACGTGGCATCTTGCATTGCCCGACCATGCATTTCGTGGGTACTTAAAACTGATTGACACCAAGTCGCAAAGCACGGAGTGATTATTATGTAACCAATAAAGGAACCGTACATTGAGCGGTTAATCCAAAGTATGACGATAGCGCGTTCGACTCCCATGCCCAAACAACTTGGCTGCAGATCATAAGTAAACTGGCACAGGAAGGGGAAGTCCACTACGACCTCTGTATAGTATCCCAATTAAGTAGATTTATGATTAATAAAGTGAATGGAGAAATCGAAATTGGGAATGTTCGGGTAAGTCCATCGACTACTTTGAGCAGTTTTTCAAAATCAACACTTGGTATAAGTTCAAAAGTTCTTGTCAAGAATAATGACTATGTCACGCTTCAGGTAGATACGAACTCTCAAATTGGTCTTAATCTTTCGTTTTCCAATAACCGGCTCTCCACTGTGACAATTTATTTGAAGTCGCCAGAATCTTCTTGGTCATCTTGGTCAAAATATGAAGAACATGAAAAGAAATCGAAACATAATAAAATCCTTTACGCAGATCTTGGTTTAGAACCATATCGATTTTCATGGGGGGAAGTTGAATCCATTTCAGATTCCAAGTCAGGCGGTAGTTATGTTCTAGTTAAATATCGAACGAAATAAAAACTATTATGCAACCTGCAAGTTAACCATATGTGTGTCGGTGTTGAAAACAAAACATTCTGAAGTACGCTTAACAAAGAATATGGAGATGAGAATTAGCAGACAGAACGAGGAATCAGTACACTCAGATTGAATCAGATGTCTCTGGGATAGCAATTAGACATCATTTTTCAAATGAGGAAATCTTCAGCAGGATATATGCTGCTCACGGAATAGTGAAACGTACCCATGCCTGACATCTCTCGAAAACTAGCCATTATTAGTTGCCTACTCTTCACCGGTTTCTGTTTCTGGAAAGCGGGAACGGGACTGATTGGCGGTGCCGATGCGTCGATGGTGCCTTCTGCGCAGGCGGCTTTGAGCCCGGCTGTCACACCGCCGCGGGTGGTGACGACGCCGATTCAACAGATGCGGCCCGGAATGCGGGTGGTCGGGCGGAATCCGATTCGGATTCAAACGGAAGCGACTGTTGACCCCACGCCGAAAGGTTGGCGGCTGTTGTCGGTGCGGATGCTGAAAGAAGACGGCAGCTATTTTGAAGCGGAATTGTTGCGGCCTTTAAGCTGGATCCGTCGGCACCGTGCGCAGCCGGGGGCGGTGATTGAGCTCAGCATGCCCGAACTGCATGTGGTGGGGCCGGCGGAAGTGCTGTCGATCGCCGCCTGTCCGCCCATCGATCCGGGTGACGGGCCGGTCGTGCTTTCGACGTTTAGGAACGTCGCGAAGAACGTCCTCAACATTTATGTGGAAGGGGAAGCCGACCCGATCGGCGTGACTGCCGGGCATCCGATCTGGAGCGAAGACCGGCAAGCCTTCGTGCATTCCGACCAGCTGCAACCCGGCGAACGTTTGCGGTCAGCGGTCGGTAGAACCGTCCGCATCACCTCGATCGAAATCCGCGCAGGCCCTGAGCCAGTCTACAACCTGGAAGTCGCCGGCGAACACGTCTACAGCGTAACCAATTCCGGCCTGCTGGTGCATAATGTGAGTGACTGTGATTTAGTCACAAAAATCGGTTTACCTGATGGTAACTACATTGACTTAAATGCCCCAGCAACAATTCAACAGCCGCTTCGTCTAACACACCAACCTACGACGCATACGCTTAGCCAGATTCGCAACATGCGACAGCCTGCCAAATGGCAAGCGGGTGAGCAGTATGTTCAAGAGTTGTATGGTTCTGCGGGGCAACGACATTTTCCCGTTACCGGCACGGGTGGGCGTTATGTTGATGCACCAGTTGACCTTCCATCAGGCGGAGTTCTTGCTGGCGAATTGAAGACGTATGGCCAGTGGCGCACTGTGAGCGGTGTACCCCAGCGGCAGACAGTGCCGCTGTCGGATCATATTCGCCAGCAAATCCAGAAGGATGTTTGGTTGCGAAATAACGTTCCAGACTACGATCCACGTTGGATGTTTCTGGATTCTCCGCCCTCACAGGAACTGCTTGGCTTCTTACGTCAAAACCGGAACGTATCTGTCACCCATCAGTGACGGTAGGAATTGAAATGCGAGAACTTACACAACTGGAAATGGCTGATCTTGGTCGACGAAAGACGCAGTTTGATTCGTTCCTCGAAGAACGAATGCCTGTGCTAACGGATTTCATCCAACGCCTAGAGTTGCCAAATGCTCCGATGGTGCTGGTCGAGGCAAATACATTTCTGCCTGCTATTAGTCAGTACATGGAATCTCAGCAAATTGACGGTGAAGACAGAACTTGGATTCTGACTCGGATTGGCTACTTCATCGGAGAGTGGCTCGTGCAGAGGCATGGTGGGTGTTGGTACTTGAATGAAGTTCCAGATACTCGCTACTTTCTTCGTTACGTCGTGGGTAGGTTCTCAGGCATCCCGAATCAAAATGCGATGATCGCCCCGTTTTCCATTGCGGAAATGTTTGTCGATTCCCCTTGTCCCCGGAGTCTCGTCAACATGTTGGCAGATGTCGACTCCGAATTGACCAGCAGCTAATTCCTACTTGCGACTCGTCATCACGATCTTCGCAGGCTGTGCCGGTCTGAACGGTTGCAGTTTGGTCGGTTGAGCAGTCTTCCACGGCTTAAACACCGGCACGCCTGATGGCGTCTTCTGATTCAAGTTCTTGTTGAATGCTGAAATCTTCGGCAACGGAGTGAGTGGCTTCAGACCATTTAGAACTGAAAAGTGGCAAAACTGTTTGAGATTCCATGAAAGTGGAAATATCGGACTTCCGGTAAAAGAGGTGAGTTGCTCTGCAGATGTAAATATGGTCATAATGTTCTCTATTCACATCTGATATGGACCAATCTTCTCTTACTGGGAGTCGACAGGTATGGCGGCTGCGGAATCGAGCGTCAAAAGCAAAGCGATCGAAGATATCTCCTGGCTGGATGCAGAAAAAGAATATGCATTAGGAGTACACCGGGGAAAACTGGTTTGTCGCAATCCGAAAGGGAAAAAATTAAGTGCCGTGCCCAAGTGGCTCAAAGAAACAGAACTGGCCGAGCAGCTTTTGGCGCTGTGCGAGTGGCTGGCCGATCATGAAATGGAATGTCAACACCGCATCGAAACCTGGATGCTGCGATCACTGCCGGTACCCCGCGATGCGGTAGAAGCAGTCTGGGCTGACCCTGTCTGGTCCGACGCATTACGCAATATGGTCGTGACCCCACTGGATGCCAAGGGCAAGGCGAATACTGAGCAGACCGGGCTGCTGCGAGATGTGGTGGCGAAAAAGGGAATAGGCGTTGTCGACCGCGACGGTGAAACCCAATGGATCAAAGCTGCCCAGATTTTGATTCCGCATCCGATTCTGATTGATGGTCTGGAAGATTTACGCGAAATTTCCGTTGATCTCAAATTTTCACAGGCGATCAATCAACTGTTCCGCACCGTCTTTTCTGCGACCGCAGCACAACAGGATCTAACACGCATCACGGATTTTCAGGGGGGGCGATTCGCGCAACTCAATTTTGTAACGTCCCTTTGTAAACGCCTGGGAAATCCGGTGAGAGGTGGTTATGCCTGCAACAAAATCTGGGAGAACTCCATCCCGCTGGAAGCGCGGTTCTGGGTGGGAGACGAATATCCCGAGTCGGAAACATCTACGGGAGAATTGATTTTCGTGAACGAGGAACAGGTTCCGCAGAAGATAGAGGATGTGGGACCGGTGACCTTCAGCGAAGGGATGCTGATGGCTTCACAAATTTACGCCAAGCGTCAGGTTGAGAAAGAAGAAATTGACAACTCATGAGTACGACAACCATTAAATTAGCCGCTGGGGGACTTCTGCCGATAAAAACCAAGGCAGATGAGGTGACCACAGAATCGATTGTTGCGCGCAGCTATCAGCATCCGGCACTCAATGGTCGACCTGTCATCCGACTGGCGTCTGAGCGACTGGGTGAAGCGGAAGATCTGGCGATGGATTTTCTGGGCTTTGAACCACCGGAGATTTCTCAGGCAGTGGGAGTGCAGCAGCGAGGGAGCCTGGGATTCGCGGCCTGGGCATTGATCAATGATCCGGAGAATGCCCGGTTTGCTCTGGACCTGGTCAAACAGATGAAGGGGACGGCTCGCAGGGCAAAATCCAAACCGGGACATGCCTGGGATGCGTATGTGGAAATTGCCCGGGAACTGGGGCGTTCTGCCCGACATTTTCTACCTCCTTACTGGGAAGAGGTAGGGAGAACCTATAAAGATCTCGGTAATCAGACCTATGCCGCGCGGTCTTTAAATAAGTCTCTGGAAGCAGAACGCGTGCATGCTCTGGAATCAGATCGGGAGCGCCGCCGCGATGTCGTTTTAGAGTTTGTACTTTCCGGCTGCCTGGCGGGAAAAGCGTTGTCTGAATATTCGCAGGATCTCTCAGACCAGTACCCTGCAGAAGAGGCCTTTCAGATCTTTCAGGATTTATGTGTGCGACGAACGCGTGGCGGAATGGCGCCGTGGGCGAATCTGCCGAAAGATTTTATCAAGCTGGCGAAAGCCGCTGATTTGGATGTCGATACGGAACTGGAGCAGTGGCTGGAAGAGATTGTTGAAGCCCCTGCTATGGGCCGGGCTTCGATGCAGTTCTGGAAGTCCTGCAGTAAGCATAGTCAACGGATCGTAGCGCGGAAACCTGCATTTGCCATTGCACTTTTGCAGCAGACCAAGCCGGAAGCCGATCGCTATTATGAAAGTAAAACGGATGTCTGGCTGGAACTGCTGGAACAATGGGGCGTACTTGAATTTCTCTGGGAAGATCAATATCAGGGGGCACCACCACTGGGCGAGCCAATCGCGATCTGGCTGGGGCGGCTGATTGGGGAACAGGTACCCGCATCGAATCAAATCCTGGAGATGTTCAGAAAACTGATACCTCGTTTAAATCAGGAACAGACTCCTTTACCTTTGCAGGTAAGCGGCCGCTATCGGGGTCGCAGTATTGATGTGGACCTGCTCGAAGCGGCTCTGGCGAATGGGATTCCCGTCGCAGATCCTGTGGGAGGTTGTTCCATTTCCTTTCTGGGCTGGCTTGAGATCGATAATGCACACGAATTTCGAAATCAGGATATTGTGTATGCCGGTCAAGATGAGCGGTTTCGCGCTGTCATTCTGAACGATCTGGATTCTGCTCTCATACCACGCCCGGGGGAGCGGGTGCTGGGGGGATATCGAATCACCGCCGAACACCAGTTCTTTCCCCAGGCAGCCGGCGACCGTCCGGGAATTCTGGGATTGTGGCGCGAACACACGTCAGAAATGATTGATCAGTTGGAACAGAGTGGACTGGCCAGCTTTATCGATATCAGCGTCCGGCTGCAAAAGACCCTGTGGCCGGATACGTTAAGACTGTTTCCCGATCTGTCCAAACGTCTTGCCGATTTTGATCCGACAGAAGTCATTCAAAAGACCCTGCAGGCAGGAGTGATTGATGAGTATGGTCTGCCTGCATTGGAACAGGTGATCGAAGAAAATCAACTCAAACTGGAACTCGATTCGTATCGAGTCCATTGTTGCTCATTGACTTTTCCTGCCATCGTTTTGAATGACAGCACTCATGCTTATGTGATCTCAGGTGACGGGAGAATCAAAAAGCACGAACTACGGATTCCTGCCAACTGCCACGTTCAAGGAATAGAGGTGGTTGGCGAAGATCTGGCGGTTGGCTACCGGGATACATCCTGGTCAGATTATTTTTACTGGTCGAGCAACCCCGAAAAAACGTACTCCATCAACTTTTCACTGGGTAATCCCCGAGAACATCTTTCGGTTCAGATGCCGGATGGTGGTGCGTTTCGGGGAAATCGAATCGTTCATGCGGGAGACAAGCAACCTCCGATGGGAATGCGGTTTTTCCACGATGGTGATCGGTTCTGGCGGTTCACGCAGGAGTTCGATTATGAAACGAGTGAATACCAGTCGAAGTTGCTGGAAGTCAATCCGGAGACAGGTGCTGAAATTCGCGCGAGTCTGCCGGCCTGGTTTGAAACAGAGAATAAGGAAAAGACAGAGTACTTGTTCTCGGAGTTGCTGCCCGCTCCTGTGGGAACTGAGCACACGCCTTTGGGCACGCAGGGTGGTATGCTGGGCTGGAAAGCAGTCCAACGCAGTGATGGTACTTATTACGGAGAAGGGATTGATGGCCGTCGCTGGGATCAACCTTTGATCGATGGTCATAACGGCACTCAGGCTCCTATTGGATTATTAAAACAGCCGGGAGGTGACGCGTTTCTACCTGTGTCTGCGCAAGGTGACACTCGCGGTGGAGCCTGTTGTGTGTGGGATCCGACAGGCACAACAGTGGTTGCGCGCCTGCAGCCCTTTCATTTTGGGTTTGCCGCCGGTCAGAGTGTGCTGCTGCCGATCACGTTCTGGCATTTGATGCAGCCTCGACATATGGCTTCTTCGCGTAAATTACGTCAAACCAGTCTGGATCAGTGTAAAAAACTCCTGCAGGCGGTCAATCTGGATCTGGATCAAATTAAAAAAGAGCTGAAACAGAAAAATAAAAAAGAAATCCAAGTTGAAGAACTCCAGTTTCCACAGCTGCATTCTGAGTTAACAAAATGGCTGCCTGAGGCACCGGAGCGGTTACTGACCGGAGTGGCAGGCAACATTGCCCAGGCTGCGATGAATATCAAAGCTTTTCAAGATAATCTGACAGACCTGATTGAGAGTTCAGAAAAGGAAGATTTCGGCTCAACTGCTAAAGAGGATCAGGCGATTGAAGCGGCTGGTATTTCCTGGAATCTGCCTCGCACTAATTATTATGGTCTCCACCAGGAGGGGGCTTCGCTGAAAAAGCATTTGAGTGCCGTGGCGGCATTTCTGAAGGGAGAGTCAACGGGGAGCGATCTCCCCGGTTGTCCAGTGATCTGGTTCACCTTATTAAATGACTTAGCTTTACAAAGTTGGCGCGCCTACTGGCGGGCGGCTGCCTCAAATCTGGAATCAAAAGAGAATGTTGAGATTCTCTGGATTGAATTTCTTGAATTCTGGAATGAGCTGAATCTGGCCTCGCTGCCGGGCAAATTCAGTATCATGCAAGGTTGTCCTGCCAAAGCAAAGCTGAAACAGTATGGCGGTTATGATGTTGACGTCGAGGGGGGCGCGTCCTACACACTGGAAAAGGGGAAAGACCAGTTTATCGTCCTGGAATGTTTACGCTATAACGAAATGCCTTATGAAATTCTGCGTTACTCGACAGCCAGGACTCCCGGCAAACCTCCTGGAATGAAAGTGGAGAATATCCGTGACTTGAAACCGGATCTCGGTTTCGAAGAAACAGCTGAATTCATCCAAGCCGCACGAAAACAAGAAGGGCTCGCATTACCTTCCAGTTCGGAATTAAAAACGATTGCCGAGCGACTGGGGGTGACACCCGCGGAAATTGCTTTGATCTGGCTGGCAGGCTTGAAGATGGACGCGTATGCGAATAATTTCATGCCTTCCGAGATCCGCAAAGCTTTGGGATTGAAAGTCACGGAAGTCAGCGCTGCCAAACAGTCATTGCAAAACATGAACCAGGATCTGTTCAACCAGCTTTGCCGGTCCCTGGTCGCCTGTAACGCTGCCGCGCCCTTTGCGGAAGATCATACAGAAGCTTTTGATTCGCTGATCGAGACCTGGGAAACCAGTATGCCCCGGCGTTTACCCCTGGATGCCGGACTGCAGAAACAGCTTTCCGCACTGGCAAAAGCGTCGACTTGGCAGCGTGTCAGCCACGAGCAACTGCTCAGTCTGGCTGCTGATCCCGGGAGAGATCCATTGCTGCAGCTACTGGAGATGCGTATCGAATATACGGAAGACGGGAATGTTCCAGACCTGGATGTCTTCGCAAAGAAACGGCAGATCACGATCACACCTGATATGCTCAAATCGATTACTCAGCTGGTTGGTCTGGTGCATTACTTCACACCAACGGGTCATGCAGCACGCGGCATGATGCCTCCCTTGATCAAGCAGGTTCACAAGTTATTAAACAGTCCTAAAACGTTGATTCCGTTACGTGTTATTTATCTGCACAATCATGACGAGAAGAGAAAAATACCGACTCCCCAGGAGTGGCTGAATCAGAATCTGGGAAAAGGGAAAAAAGATAAAAAATATCCAATTTACAGATATGATGATGAATTGATTTCCGCCGCGTCCTGTGATGCGATTCATCAGGTGCTGACTGCCTTTCACCCTCCTGCGCTCAGCAGCTCTGCTGAGATGAACCGACTGCTCGCAATCGAAAACCAGATAATACAGGATGAATATTATTCAGGCCTGCAGTACAGTCTGCAGACTGTGGTTCTCTTACTGAGCCCGGGCTTTAAAAAATTGGAAAAGTCAATTCTCGCTTCCGGATATGAAGCGGACCAGTGGCTGCAGAATCCACTGTTGACAGCTCCTGATGTTGTGGCAGAGATTCAGAAGAAATATAAGATTTCAGAAGACGCCGCCGTTTTGTATGCTCAACTGCTCGCACTCCCCGATCCTTCGACGGTGAATCTGCGGACCTGGAATGGCTGGAAGCTGGCCCTGATCAAAAATGCAGCAGCGGAACTGATCGACAAGGAACTCGTACTGGAAGCCAAACGGGCTCGAGCAGGGCGAAACATCTTCCTGCCCGGTGAATGGACCGAATTGAAAGCTCCCTTGCTGCCTCTGGAAACCTGGAAGATCGAGCATCTGGTTGAACCGGATCTGGAGTATCCGGTACCATTTCCTGTTGGCGTCCCGCTGGTATTGAGGCCTTTTGAAGAATTATTTACTGCAGCCTGGCAGCGAGTAAAAGACGGTGATGAGCCGCGTTACGAAGAAGTGAAACGGAACCGAAAGAAAAAATAACCATGGCAAAGAAAAAAGCAGTCAGGAAGTCTGACCGTGATCAGTCTGCGGAAGCGTCACCGATGACAGATACAGCACACAGGCAACAGGCGCCCGCGGAAGAAAAATATGCAGCACAGCTGACGTTTCTGTCTGCGATTGATACTTCTCCCCGACCTGCCGGCTGGCAGCTCTCACCGGAGCGGGTCGTCGATTTTCTATGTGGTACGGATGGGGAATCGATTCGCGCCCCGGCTGCAGCCAAACTCCCCGCTGATTTCCACAGGTCAATGAAGCTGGAAGCGAAATTTGTCGGTCCACGATCTCTGGTAGAACGTTGTGTGGTCACACTGGCAGGCGAACGGGGACTGTTACTCGTCGGGCAGCCAGGTACGGCAAAAAGCATGCTGGGGGAACTGCTGTCGGCAGCGATCAGCGGAACCAGCGCCCTGACGATTCAGGGGACAGCGGGGGCGAGTGAAGATCATCTGCGATACGGCTGGAACTATGCGATGTTACTCGACCAGGGGCCACGACCAGAGGCACTTGTTCCTTCACCTGTGCTCACGGGGATGAAACAGGGGGCACTCGTGCGAATCGAAGAAATAACCCGCTGTCTACCTGAAGTGCAGGATGCGCTGATCAGCATTCTCAGCGAACGCCGCCTGATGATTCCCGAGCTCAGTGGAGAGGCCGGCAGTGTATTTGCCGCTCCGGGTTTTAATCTCATCGCGACCGCCAACCTGCGTGATCGGGGGGTGTCCGAAATGTCGGCAGCCTTGAAACGCCGGTTCAATTTTGAAACAGTGATGCCGATTTCAGATCCGCAGCAGGAAGTTCAGCTGGTAGGTGATCGGTCCAGAGCGGTCCTGCAGGAGTCCGGAATAACCCCAGAAGTGGATCAGCGGTTGCTGGAGATACTGGTGACGACATTTCGTGACCTGCGGGACGGACGAACGGATGAAGGCTGGTCGGTGGAACGACCGGCAGCTGTGATGAGCACAGCCGAGGCAGTGACCGTTGCTGCGGCCATCACACGACAAGGTGCGTTCTTTGCTTCGCAGAAAGATCCCGTCTCGCTGGTTCCCGGATATCTGCTGGGGGTGGTCTTCAAAGATAATTCGGATGATCGGGACCGACTGCTGGCGTACTGGGACGGCCCGGTTCGCAGGCGTAGTGAGAGTGACTCGCTCTGGAAGCGGATGTATGATCTGCGGCACGTACTGGAAGATGCGGAGTTGGAGATCTAGACTTTGTTCAAGTTTATAAACCGACTCCGGGGCCATTAGTACGGATATCATAGTATGAAAGTCGCAATGGATCATGGGGAGGCACACCAGATTGGACCGGGTTTGAACGAAGGGAGAACACAAAAATTCAATGCGAAGTGCACCACCCGACAGGGATGACCTGCCAGAAGATGTTCTCAAGCAGATGGCCGATTGTACGACCCCGTGGCTGATTGGGGTCCGACACCATTCTGCTGCGCTGGCACGGGGGCTGCCCTTTCTGCTGGACCAGTATCAGCCTGAAGCAATCCTGTTGGAGATGCCACCCGATTTTCAACGCTGGCTGCATTACCTGGGGCTGCCAGAACTGGAAGCGCCTGTCGCGCTGGCTGCCTGTGGTGATGCGAAGCTGTTGTCCTTTTATCCGCTGGCGGATTTTTCCCCGGAACTGGCAGCCATACGCTGGGCTGATCGGCATGATGTTTCGGTGACTTTGTGTGATCTGGATCTGACTTCGATGGCCTTGCTTGACTCGCAGGAAATTCCGGATGAGAACCAGTCAATAGGTACCAGCTGGCTGGAGAGACTGCTGGCCAAAACGGGGGTTCGCGACACCGGGGAACTGTGGGATAAAATGGTGGAGACGCCCGCTGTCGGTTCCTCACCGGAGTCAATTCGCCGGGCGGCTTTGCAGTTTGGCTGGATGATCCGGCATTCATCCGGGGGGCCCTCTTTTCATGATGTACATCGCGAAGCGGCGATGCGCGCTGCAATCCAGTCTGCTCCCACCCGTACCGCGGTGATCGTCGGGGCGTTTCATGCGGCAGCGCTCTTGCCCGAACCTGTTCTCTGGTCAGCGCCTGCTCCCCTGAAGCAGCAGGCAGCAGGATCCCCACCAAAGACGCTGGATACTTCGCTGATACCTTATTCTTTTACCCAACTCGATCAGCGAAGCGGCTATCCTGCCGGGATTATGGATCCGGTCTGGCAGCAGAGTATGTTGCAGGTGGAAACGGTAGCAGCAGGTAATGAACTGGTCGTCGATCTGGCAGTGAAGCTTTGCCGCGAGCTTCGACAGGCAGGACATGTGGCAGGTACCCCGGATGCGATGGAAGTCGTACGCTTCGCTCGTGATTTATCACAGCTGCGGGGGTATCAGGTTCCGGGGCGAGCGGAATTTCTGGAAGCGGTCGAAACTGCTCTGGTGCAGGGAGAACTGCTGGGACGGGGGCGGGCTGTAGCGGCGGCGGCACAGACGGTATTAGTCGGATCGAAAACAGGGCAACTGCCCGCAGGGACACCACGCAGCGGTCTGGCATTACAGATTGAAGCCGCCATCAAGCGATTGAAGCTGCCGGGCCCTGATTCTGTGAGTCATGAGCCTCGCGAGCTGCGACTTGATCCGCTGCGTTCTCCCCTGGATCGTGCCCGCGCGGTTGTCTTGCGTCGTTTATGTCTACTCAACCTGTCTTATGCCCAGCGAAAGGATTCGGCACAAACCGGACACCGGGAAAACCTGACCGAAGTCTGGCGCGTGCAATGGACTCATGCGACTGCTGCAACGGTCGAGGCCTCCGGAATCAATGGGGCAACCCTCGATCAGGCCTGCCAGGCGTTCATTCAACGGATTCAGCATCAGGCTGCAGACGGGGTTGAAAGTGAGACACAGCATCCGGCAACCCTGCTGGCACGTCTGAATGTTGCCGCCGAATGCGGACTGGGTAACATTACGAAATCACTACTGTTAGAGTTGCAGGCAACGTTCATGCAGGCTGCCTCACCTTCACAACTCATAGAAGCCGCCTCACTCCTGCAGCGCATTTCTGCCGGTCATATCTCTGGTTTACCACTGGATGCGGAGGATGCCGTGCCTCCGGATGTTGAACTGTTTCAGGTGCAGCCAGAGTTGTTGAAACTGCGACCACTGGTAGAAACGGCGCTCTCACATTTAAAAGGGCTGCTTGGTTCTACTGACCCCGCCGATGTCATCCTGCTGACTGATCTGGCGGCAATGATTACAGGTGAACTCTCTGGCAGCGTGGCCGGGAATCAGGAACTGTCCTCACTGCTTCCTGCCTTACGGGATCAGCTATCACGGCTGAGCAGGCAAGGATCACCGCTGATGCAGGGCGCTGCCTGGGGGGCACAGGTTGCAGCAGATCTGATTGCGGCTGATGTCTTCCAGGCCTGTCTGGCAGGCTGGTATGATGCGGCGAGCACACATGAAGGACGAACGAAAGTCAGTTTGAGGCTGAATGGCCTGCTGGTGCCACTGCTGCCGCTGGTATCAGTTGATCCGGTCTGGCTGTCCGGATTGGCAGAGCGCTTGGGTGATTCAGCAGATGACGAATTTCTGGTGCGCCTGCCAGCGCTGCGGAAAGGTTTTCTTTCGATTTCGCCAGCTGACCGAGTCCGCTTGTTGAGGGATCGTCTGCTCATTTTAGAACCGGATGGCCCGAGAGGCTCACATCTGCATCATCTGGAAAATCCGGAACGTCTGGCTCAGTCACTGGTTGCCGATCGCAAAGGCCGTGAAGCAATTGCGAATTTATTTCCGGATTTTCCATTGCGACAGTTAAATATAAAAGATCCCTTTGCGAAACCGATACGAGTGGCCGAAGCTCCTGGAGAGATTCCACTGGCTGATCGCTGGCGGCTGATATTAGGTGTGAAAGGCTGCTCGACTCCGAAGAGTCAGCAGGTGGCAGGGACCCTGGATCAACTGTATGGCGGTTCGGAGCGAGAGGGCCGTGGTCTTCAGGGAGATCTGGCATCTGATCGGGGAGGGACTGAAGCTGCAGCGCCTTCCGTCCGGGAGTGGATTTCTGATGTCGAAAGGTTATTCGGTAAAGATGTTTGCGAAGAAGTTCTGGGTGAGGCTGCTGTCAATGGTCGTGCCGCGGTTTTGGAGCACCTGAATCATGCCACGGTGAGACCTTCTGTCGAACTGTTGGAGCAGGTGCTCTCATTACGCGGCGCACTTTCAGAACGTGAACTGGGTCTGTTGCGGAAACTTGCCCGGAACATTACCGAGCGGATGGCAAAACAGCTGGCGAATCGTCTGAGACCTGCTTTGCATGGATTGAGTATCGCCCGTCCGACGCGTCGTCGCAGTCCGCGTCTGGATTTCGCCAGAACATTGAATTCCAATTTGCATACCGCCTATCGCAAAAGTGATGGCCGGATCTCGATTGCTCCGACGCGTCTGGTTTATCGTCTGCCCGCCAAAAGGCAGATGGACTGGCATCTGATATTTGTGGTGGATGTTTCCGGATCAATGGAAGCTTCTGTGATATACAGTTCCATGATGGCCGCGATATTTTCAGCTTTACCGGCCATCGATGTCAAGTTTTTTGCCTTCAGTACACAGGTGATTGATTTTACCGGCAGGGTAGAGGATCCATTGTCGCTTCTGATGGAAATTCAGATCGGGGGAGGGACGCATATTGGCCTGGGGCTGCGGGCGGCGCGCGAGTCGATTACAAATCCGTCCCGGACGCTGGTGGTACTTGTGACCGATTTTGAAGAAGGTGTGTCGGTGCCGGAGTTGTTGTCTGAGGTGGTCATGCTGTCCAGTTCCGGTGCAAAGCTCATCGGATTGGCGGCTCTGAATGACGAGGCGAAGCCCCGTTATCATGCGGGAACAGCCGCGGCAGTGGTGCAGGCGGGAATGCCTGTCGCAGCCGTCAGCCCGGAACGACTGGCGGAGTGGGTGGGTGATCAGATCCGCGGAGGGACAGCATGACCAAACCCCCGCGCCCCACGGTTTCTCCCAACGTCGTTGCTGCGATCATTGATGCAACGCCGGACCGGGTCCGAAGACGCCTGGATCGAAATCCCCAAGCCGCGAAGGAATGGCGATGGCAGTGGGCACAGACCACCTGGCAGGTGGAAGCTGGTAACGAAACGGTAGTCTTCTCTGGAACTCACCTGGAAACTATCGATCAGATGGTCTGCTCCTGTCTGCTGGCACCCCATTGTTTTCATATTGCCGCCTGCCTGACCAGTCTGGATGTGGTTTTACCTGATGCGGTTTCTGCGGAGAGTGCGGAGTCTTTCGAAGAGCAGGGGGAGGTCGTAGAAACGGAGCTCAGTCCCGGGCAACGGCAGGCTGCCTCAGAATTCGTGCGGGCCCTCACTCGGATTCTGGAAGCTGGTGTGACCAATACCGGCGTGCTGCTGCAGTCACAGTTATTACGATCGGTACATCAGTGCCGCGCCGAAGGTCTGCACCGCGCTGCCGTCACCGGGTTAAGGATTATGTCCGGCACTCTGGAATTCCGTAAGCGTTCACCCGAGTCTGATCCGTTACAACTGGCATTGGATATTGCAGACGCATTAGAAACAACACGGCGGTTGCTGGATGAAAAATCGGTTGCCCCATATTGGGTGGGAACCTCGCGTCGTGCGCAATTTCCGGTTGAACCCGGGAAATTACAGGGCCTGCTGGCCGAACCTGTGCTGACTCGCAGTGGCTTTGCGGGGGCGACTGTACTGTTTCTGGGGGGAGATAGTCGTTTTTATTCTGTTGGTGAGGTCAGACCCGGTGATGAGCAACTGGCGCGGGACGCCTATCGGGGCGGAGTTGAAATGGGCTCATTGATCCAGCCCGCACACAAACTGGCACGCAGTCTTTATGTGGGGACCGGACTCACGGCATCACTACAGGGACGACTGGGACGCGGAAAAAAAGTGAAGATCATTGAACAGGGGACAGCGTCCTGGCAGAGTCGGGATGTCCAGGCTCTGTTTCAGCGACCAGTGCTTGATCAGTGGAATGGCGTCTTCCAGAGAGCCGTACTGCCTGAAGTAGAGCAACCTGCCGGCTGGGATCTGGTTTTCCTCACAGGTAGCGTACAGGGGGCGTATGGTTCTGCGCTTCTGTTTCAGCTTACTGAGAACGGTGCGGTGCTGGAACTGGCGATCGAAAATGAGCATCCGGCACTTTTTTATCGAGAAAATCTGCGAATGCTCAGTCATGCACCCGGCCTGCGTCTGCAGATCATCGCGCGAATCAGGTTGCAGGAACCTGACAGAATATTTCCGCTGGCAGTCACACAGGATATTAACCCGGCTCCTGCAGTGCAGGAACCTCGACTGGGGTTGTCGGAGAAGCTACAGGGATGTCTGTTACTGGGCTTCGATGAGTTACAGAGAAGTCATCTGGTGAATGCAGAAATTCACGAATTCATTTTCGACAGGCATCCGCAGGCTGAGGAATCTGATGTTCTGAGCAGACTGCAACGCCGCTGGGTGGCACTGATGATCGGGGGGGCTACAGCGCAGCGTAAAACAACCCAGAGTACGTCAGGAGACGAAATCAGCCTGTTGCAGCGGAATGGTTATGAAACTGCAGCAGCGTTATTAGACCAATTTTCCCGAGTCGCTTCGGTAGAAGGACCGTCTATCGTTCATGTCTTTCTGGCAACGGCTGTTTACCTGAAGCATGCTCAATACGAGTTAATCAGATCAGCAGCGCTGGAGCGACTGGCATCTGTGGACTGATCTCTTGAGTGCATACAAAGCTGAATTGTGAAAGCGTCTGCCCGTGCATTGGAGAGCCGATACATCGATACTTACATTAGGGTATTTGGGCAGCGACCACCATTCAATCCGGTAAATCACTGAGATGGAGCAAGCATCGTGAAATTACAGTTCAGTGTTGCAGCACGCAACAGAAAGTTCTCAAAGGCAATGGATCGTATTGATCCCCGATTCACTGCTCTGACTGATACTTATGAGAGCGTCGAGTTGGCTCACCCAATACATGAGGCAATTCTCGTTCTAATTACTGACAATAAGGATTCAGGATTCCTTGAGGAAGTTGAGAACAACGATAGCTTCTTTCAAGTCTTGGTTGGTTGTTCACTTCGTGGTGGTGACGATGAATTGGCTGAAGATGTATTCGAGATTCTGCAAAAGGCAATGCGACTCTGCCCATTCGCCACACCAGACCACGAGACATTTGAAGCGTTGTTTGAGCGATTGCGGCCAACAGTTCTGAGCTAAAGCTCCCGGCGCTTTTGGCTTCTCAAACTTTGTAGAGTGTGCCGGCTTGAACGGTTGCAGCTTAGCCGGTTGAGTTGGCTTTCATGGTTTGAACACCGGCACGAAGGAGCGACCCCAAAACCTGGCCGCTTCTGTGCGTCAGCGGCTGATGTGGTCATCATTCGAATGTGACAGGCCCCCCATTTTCGTACCAGTTGTTATGAGAGTAATTGGGTATCAGCAGTGTATCTCTGGAAGGCGGACGGAGTCCGACTGGAAGAGATACACTGCTGCGAAAATTGTCTCGGGGTGAGGTACCCCAGCGAACTGTGCGGACGGACCTCGTTGTAAAACTCCTTCCAGCTGTCTGTCTGCTTCCGGGCGGATCTCAGGTTTTCAAATATCTCACAGTTCATGAACTCATCACGCACCCGACTGTGAAAGCTCTCTGCGTAGCCATTCTCCCACGGACTGGCCGGCTCGATATACAACGTTTCCACGCCAATCTGTTTCAGCCATTCACGAATCGCCTGGGCGACGAATTCACTGCCGTTGTCACTCCGGATATGTTCCGGCACGCCGTGCGTCTTAAATAATTCAGCCAGGACATTGATCACGTCTTCACTGGTGATGTGACGGTCCACCTTCAAGACCAGGCATTCTCTCGTATACTCGTCTAAAACGGAGAGCCACTTGAGCGTGGTTCCGGTTTCTGTCCGATCAAAAATAAAATCCCAGCACCACACATGGTTTTTCCTTTCCGCGCGACGGAGATGGCAGGCATTCGCGCCTGTACCCAACGCACGCTTTTTCTTCTGTTTCCGGGGGACTTTGAGCCCTTCTCGACGCCACAAACGATAAATCCGTTTGAGATTCACCTTCCAGCCGTCTGCCTGGATCATCCTGCCGATACGTCGATATCCAAAACGAGGATGACGACGTACCAGGTCCAGGATTTGCTTCAGCAACGCCGGCTCGTCATCGGGCGGTTCCGACTGGTAGCGCTGACTGGAGCGAGGTTGATTCAACAGTTGACAGGCTCTGCGTTCGGAAACGTCATATGTATCCTGCAGATGCTGAACGGCCTGGCGTTTGCGAGAAGGGCTTACCAGTTTCCCTCCGCGATTTCCTTGAGCATGGCTTTATCGAGTTCAGCTTCAGCGAGCAGTCTTTTGAGCCGACCGTTTTCCTGCTCCAGTTCTTTCAGCCGTTTGGCCTCTTCGGCCTTCATCCCGCCGTACTGAGTTTGCCAGCGGTGATAGGTCGGCTCACTGCCCCCCAGTTGCTGGCAGACTTCGCCAATGGTTTTTCCAGCATTCAGCATCGCCTCGGCGTCACGCAACTTGCGGACAATCTGTTCCGGGGTATGCCGCTTACTACGTCGTTTCGTCATGATCGTCTCCTTAGAAAAAGTCTATTGGAAACTCTCACAACAAATGGATCAAGTTAAGGGGAGCATGCCAAATGGATGGACACTTCCGGTGACTGAATCAGAATTCGCCCTATTAAAAAGAATCATTCGCGCGCAAAAATACTGTCATGATCACTAAACCAATCCATAATAAATCAGGGATTCATCGGGGCAAGGTGCAGTGAAAATATGAAATCTCATTTAAGGTGTTGTAGTTGCGCACAAAGATCCTGTTTTCGCATGTATTAACATCGAACTCTTAGATTATCATGGCAATTATCTGAGTGGCTAAATTCAATCTACTTCATACTTCTTGTTTCTGATTAACTGTAGTATTGGTTCGCTAGTCGAAGTCTAATACTCAATGTGGGGCACAATTCCCACTTTTCCGCCATTTGCGAAAAGTTCGGTGTGCGAGAGCACACAGCAAGCAAAGTAATAGAAGATCGATACTGAGAAGAAGTGAGAAGTTCATACTCAGTAATAGTGACTGTGAGAGCGGAATCATCTGCTGTATCTCCTGGTGAGATTCAGCCAGCGTTTTCTAGCTTCTCTGGCAGTATTCAGGAGTTCTGATCTTGAGAATTCCCGGAATCCTTTCTGGAGAGCCATGCTGCTCACTCGATCGACTATACCAGGTGCTATCGAGTTCGTGAGGGTAGGTCCTACAGCATTGATCCATCCGAGCATTGTCCTTCTAGTCGCCATGACAGGTTTGGGACTGCCTTTTGTCATTGTCATTCCTGTATCCAGGTCTGAATATGCTGATTCGGGTATGGATAGCTGGATTTCTCCGTTTGTCCAATTTGGAATCAGACCCAGTAGAGTTCTGTTATGGTTTGGGTCTCGGATGTCTTGAGGTGGCCCGTCTTCGCGTTTCAGTCTTAGTTGGGCTTCGCTCAGGATCTCATTTGCTGTTTGTAGGATCTGTTCTCCCTCATTACTGTCTCTGCATAGATATGTAGTGTTATCCACATATCGCAGTTGGGTTAATCCTGGAAACCTCACTGTCATCACGGTATCCAGGCTGTTATGGAGAAACGACTCCATAGCGACCGGGCTGTAAGGCGAACCTTGCTCGAGTCCAGTCGTGTGATGGGGGCCACACTGACCCCTAATGATTCGTTCTACCAGACTCATTAGGTCTGGTTGATTTAAGTACGATTGTTGGGTATGTAGCACTTGCTCAATCGGTGCACTGGGATAACAGTTTCTGATGTCATCAATTGCCAGCACATATTTTTGCTCGCGCCAGATCGCCTGTTGCATAATCGCATATATTAGCCACACATCTCTTCCATAACCTGATAGGATGCGTCTCCAGTAATCGTTCAGGCACAATAAAAGTGCTTTCATTACGACTCGATCGAACAGAGTCGGTATTGCCAATTGGCGAGTTCCACCGTTTGTTCCTTTCGGAACCGGGACCTCTCGAGTTAGGCCAGGGCAATACGTACCTTCCGTCAGCTCTCTTGCGATCTGTTTCAAGATCGCATTCCGTTCAGTATTTGAAACGTCGCTGAATGTAATACCATCGACGCCAGCTGCTTGTCCTCCGTGTTGTTTCAGCCATTCATATACTGCACACAGGTTGTGATACTTAGCGAATTTCGCAATATCAAATGATCTCGGATTTGAGCCGTAGACCTTCGGAATGCGATGATCTCTGCGCAAAGAATGTACCTGATGCTCTATGTTTAGCGGGAGCACCGCTCTATCCGGACGATTTGGTACATTTACAAATGAGGTGAGAGATCCACTGGTCATGTTTAAGCTTTGAAATAATTAATGATTCGTTCAACCACAGGTATTTCACGCACGCGATAGATATCTTTTTTGCGAAATGCCTGACGCCGCATTCTACTCCAGCCAGCAGTCTGCCGACTGAAATTATCAAGAAAGTCAATAATGAGAAGTGGTTTATCAGGATTGGATATTTTCTGGTACTGCCAGGAATTCGGAATTTGATTGATGTCAGTCCCTCCACCAGCCCATACGATGATGTCGGAACAATAACCGCTGAACTTCCTGGCAAAATCAACCAGCACGATCTGTTTTCTCCCTTCATGGAACCCTGGGGGAGTACTGATCCTGCGACGTATGCTGCGGGGAAGTCCACGCAGATTATAGTTGTTAATTTCCAGGTATATAGGCCATTCAGGTAATCTACGGGCGAGTTGGATGGCATGTTCCAGATGTTGTACTAATATGGACACGGAATATCGCTCTCGTGGATGATTGTCCTGCCACCTGGTAATATCCCGATAGGGGCTTCCGGAAACAGTTGCGCCTGCTGACAGCGCAATGGATAGATCCCTGATCCTGTCATTCCGTAGATCCATAGTCGTATAACACAGAGGTGATTCAATGCGTCGCCGACTGGATCGACCACGATTCCCCGTTGGTCCAAGTGGAATCAAAGCCAGGTCGATCTTACGTCGAATGCGACTATTAGGCATTAGATCTATCACCTGAAAACCAAATACTGAGTTAACGGTTTTTAACTCGTAGGGGGATAGTGGCTGTTTTTTTCGATGGCGAAAAATTCCGAATAATCGGAATCTGGCATCAATCTGACTTAACGCACACTGCGCATGATCCAGAACACAATCATATCCATCGAGTAGAATCACGATGTCACTTTTCGGGAAATCATAGTCGGCTATGTCAAGGAATTTAGACAAGATGATCCGAGGCATGGGAGCATCATCATGAATTACGAAGCTATGCTGGTTTTCTACCAGGAGCAGGTTCCCGGAATGAATGATCTCAGGAGGAAGTAATTTTCGTACATTGTTAAATGTTATTTGTAGATCAGAGCTATATCTCCCCAGAATGATAATGCGAGAATAGGGATATGCCACACAGAGCTCAGCGATTAATACCGATTCGTCAAATTCACTTGAAACCTTGATCTGACCGCGGTGATTCTCCGCGACAAACCAGGCAAGCGGTGGATAGAGGAGCTGTGGGATATAGCGAGGATCGTGTAAGCTGCTGATCCGCGGTGATTGAGTTCGCTCCACAAGAAGCCGACCAAGGTAATTGGCAATTAACCTGAGAGGAGCAATCAGACCTGCATTAGGGTTTTGGATTCCATCCGGAGGTGTGAGGGTCGATGTGCCCTGGCTGAGATTTTCAATAAACCCATTAATACCGACATCCCGAGTGATTTTGCGATTTTTGAATAACTCTTGAAAGCACTCGTCGAGCTGGGTCTCCATACTGATGTGATGACCATTCCGGTAGAATACGATCGGGCGAGATTCCTGCTCCCGTTCTTGGTCATGATATTCTGCTTGCTGTGACATGCATCTATTCGATCTGCAGACAAATGGAGAAAGACTCAATAATTACGAATTAGTTGAATCACAGTTCCCGCAATCTGTTTAACGTCTATAGGGATCAATAGATCCTCCGAATATGAATTTTCGGTCTGATTTTGATTTCGGGATTTCGATTGATGAGAGGGCCTGTTTTCTAATTCAATACGTCTCCGCAGTTTCTCATTTTTATCCTGTAAATTCTGATCTGGGTTTTCGTTTCCGACGCTATAGATCAAAGGTAGCTCATCAGCCTTGTGTTTTACCGTGAGCAATTCCAGTTTAAGCAGTTTCCCGGCTGCAGAATGAGTTAGGATAACAGCATACTTTTGTTCTAATACCTGGAGATTCGATCTCCAGTGGGTAATGGCTGTTTCTATAATCAGCAGATCTTGTGGCAGGATTACAGCAGGCATCGGTTCGCCCTGAAAACAATTAATAGCCTCAATTGCGTAACGGGTTGGCTGATATATTGATGCAGGCAGCGCGAGATTTTGTGTGGTGTGCAGCGCCTTATGTCTTGAGGGGAGGCCAGGAAGTAGAGCATTAGATATCGGGATGAGAAATCTTTCTTCGGACGGCTGAAAAAGTAGTGGTTCTCCAAATCCAGTCTCAAGCCATTTCTGGTTCACGCTTGTAATTGCCGCAATCCTGCTGAGAATCTCTTTTCCCGCTTCTTGTTGGCCGTTAGCAATTTTTGCGATCACTGAATGGGAACAACCAACTTCTCGAGAAAATTTTCTTTGTGAGCCATTTGAAATTAAGTCGATTAAAATAATGATTCGTTGAGATTTTGGTGATAGTTTTTTCATTTCTGATCGTCTTCGATTTACATTTCAATTGACTCTGTTATAAACTTATTCATGGGTAGACAGTGTTGTCAATTATTGTAAACTCGTTGGTTCGCGGAGTCAAATCATCAAAGAGACGGTCACTAACCTAAAATTAAATTGCCCTTCGATAGATTGCTGCAGTGATAGGTAGTAGAGGAGCTAATTCAAAACGATTCCAGTGCGTCTGAATTCTGATTCTCAGGAATGATTTTTTGACTCTCCTCGACACCATACATCCCCGCGCAGCATGATGTCCGGCATTTCTGGGGTAAATGGCGTGATGATCCTCGTGGTATTTATTAACCAAACATGTTCGAGGTTTCGAACAATGAAAAATAAATTTGCTCTACCAGTTGGTGATGGTCCTCAAGATGATGATCAAAAAAACATTGCCGGGGAACTTCTTGCAACTTATCAATTTAAATCTGACTACCGGCCATCAGATGAAGCAAGATGTATGGCAGATTGGTTAAATCGTGCTGTTGCCCTCCGGGGAAAGTCACCGATACGAATGGCAATGCTGTTAACCCAACGGTCGATGAAGCTTGGGCGCACAAAATATCTCATGGTAACACAAGCGATGTTGACAGAGGTGTCGATAAGCCGAGTTTCTGCCTACGAAGCTTTAGAAGCGTTGGCATCAGCAGGATTGATTACTGTGGATCGGCGCCAGGGAAGATGTCCCATGGTTTCGATACTTCATTCTTGTATAAAATAAGTCGCTTTACCTGGATCGCTGAATGAAGTATGAAGGTGGCAATATTCCAGAGGTACAAGACCGTTGTTTACAGGGAGCACGGCATTAACTGGTCGATTATGAAAACGGGCAGTCTGTTTCCGGTAATAATCCAGAGGGCATAGTATCAGGCTTATTTCCAATGCGATAAATAGAAACCAATTTGGAATTTCGGACTTCGCTGAGAGCGGAAGGTGAAGACTCGTCGTCAGTAAATCAAACTGGGCTTTATCTGAGGGACTGTTTACTGTTTCCCGGTAATCGCCCGATTCTATTTACGTTTTTTGCCCCAAAGTTCAGCATTTGTCGAGGTCATCGCGATCCGTCGGGCGAAAATGTGCCCGTCTTCACTGAGTACCTCGATCCCCTGCAGTTCCGGCCCGGCCGGTTGCCAGCAGAGATCTTCGTAATCATCACACACCGGTCCGAACCAGCGATCTCCTTTGCGGACCTCTTCGTGCCGGTGCAGGCGGCGAAACCCCTCGGGCATGTGTTTTACAGCCAGGGCAATGACGGCCGCCTTGACCAGGCCCCGTTCTTTGGCAATATCGGCGACCGAACCCAGGGCAGGCTGGCGAACGTCGAGTTCATCATCGGTCGGGTCGATCGGGTCCATCGGCGGGACAAAATCGGCATAACTCAGGCCAATCAGCCGATCTTCCCGCAGCGGCCGCTCAGGGATGTCAAAGGCTTGTCGAGGCAGGCCAATTCGCGGGTCACCCGCCAGTTCCCAGAGCATCCCCAAAGGAGTCGCACCAGTCTGTTCTGCAGCAGCGGCAATCGCCTGCAGGGCATGCTCCCGAGACGGGAAGGGATCGGCATACCCACCCAGGCCCCCTTCCACGCCATTTTCCACATCATAGTACCAGTTCTGGGCGTTGGGGGAGACAGGCCGGCAGAACCTGGCAAAGGCATTGACTTTCTGGGGCTCGATTACTCTGATCCCCTTTACCGTCTCTGGTACTTCCTGCCAGCCCCCACTGTTTTTGTCGACGAATTTATCGCCCCTGCGGAGGCACTCCCCCGGGTAAACCTGCCTGTGATGTATGGGAATATCGATGACCGAGGGGGAATTAGGGTTCTCAAGTTCTACAAAGAACGTAAAGTCTTGTACGGTATTAACTTCCTTCTCCAGACTGGCTAATACCTCGGTCGGGGTCTTACCTACTATCTCCTGGGGAACCAGCGACCACGCGGACCCCGTCCACCATTGCCACTTCGCCTCTATCACCCGATCTTTCAGTGTGGTAATAAGTTTGTAGAGCAGAGGGGCATCTATTCGGGCAAATGCCAGCTTATCTTTCTCCCATCTGAGGCGAGAGCCGATCTCCCCCTCAGAGATAAACTCCCAGGGACCCTGCTTGTAGTAGATCAGCTTAATATCATACCGCTCCAGGATATGACCAGGCCCCAGAAGGCTGAAGGGCTTCGGAGGAGGATTCTTCAATATCTCAGGTGGCATTCCCTTGAACTTAAACCCGTCACACTGACGCTGTGAGTTGTTCAACCGCGGGGGCGTCTTCGTCATAACAATCTGTCCTCTGCTTCCTGCAAAAGGGGATTTACAGCAGTCACACCAAGCGACTTCATTCACAATAGAAATCATACGTATCAATCAATACTGTGACGATCCCCTTGAACAAAAGCCGGCCCATTCCAGGTTGTACGCAATCTTAATTTTTCCTCCCATCTGGTCTGCCTGTCAGGCACTCTTTCATCGAGATATAGCCAACGACTTTCTCTTGATTGTAATCAACTCAAATAAATCCCGCTGAAGCGTCGTTCCAGTACTTCAATAGCCAATTCGTCCAATGTTATCTCCAATACCATCTACGGGACAAAAGTCTGGTCCTGAACCCCGTCAACAGGACGGATTATATCGCTTCTCCGAAGGGACGACGCTTTCTTTGATAGCCATCTGTCTGAGGTGTGATGCTCAAATGTGGCAGCATCTAACTTAGTTTTATCCACTCTTCAGAGGCTTGACGAAGCCTGCAACAACCCTGCGCCAACCCCTGCAACAACCCGTTATCTGTGAGAGCCCAAAATGCCATATAACCCCGCCCAATACACAGTAGACGCAGACGCGCTTTTAGAGGCAATTGGTAACAGTCCCGTTTTCTTTGGTCGGGATTTGAGCATGTTAGCCCCAGAAACCACAGGTAAAGTGGCATCTCAGCATGCGCCGATACCCCCAAAATGTGAAAATAGGGGACTGAATCAGGCTGGAAAGGCAGCTGAAAGCGGGCAAAAAATACTGTGTGGTAGTGCATATTTAGTGCGGCAAGTCCTTTCAGCTCCAGTACATAAAGTGGATCATAGTGAATACCGGCGAAAGGAGTTTAGGCTCAAAAACGGGCTCCAATTAGCGCCGCACCCAGCCCCTTGTTCTGTTAAAATCGCGTTTGCGGGGCCGATTGTACAGCAGCCGCAGGCGCAAAATGCTATGGTGCCTGTAGTTACGGCACAGCGGCAAATGCAGCAACTTATGCCGGCTAAGACTCCTGTGCTGGGGCAGGGCGTACGGCCCACAGGTTTAGACGGTCCCAATGACACCAGGGCCACAGCATTACCGGGCACACCAGAGACATGCTGAGACCAAGGTGATAGACCAGCAGAAGAACCTGTTTTCGGAGGTTAATGATACGGTTGACGGGACTCTTGACGACGCCTTGGGGATGGTGATGACGTAGAGGAAAGGACAAGCTTCCGTAATGACTTTCTTCAAGTCAAAATGTGTTGAGCCATACACTAGATTTCAAACAATAGTCAGATTTACTGGAGCATGTTTTCGTCAACTTTACCAGAATCATCCACAAAGATGAGCTTCGTACCAGGACACTCAACAATACCCGGCTCAGTTTTCACGCTATAAATTATTATCCAATTACTGGCAAAACGTGATTGGACATTACGAAAAGTCTCTATCATCTCCGCGGAGCATTTCTCTTCGTCCTCCTGAAACCAACTTTTGTCAAAATACCGAACATTAATAATATGATCTACATTTATCGAATTTTTCATCCGGCAACGATGTAGGTATGTTTGACCTGGACTTCGAGGTTGTAAACCGGTTCTGGCGGGCCGCGGGCTGTGATGCTGGTGATGCCGTTTAAAGTCTGCAGCTGTTCGCCCACGGAGAGACTGTCGGCCCGGACGAAGGCTTCCCGATCGACGCTCCAGATAAGGTGATTCGGCGTGGTGCCGATCGGTTTTAATTCCGCTTCAACCGAGATATCCAGTGTCTGAGCGGCTTCATGCTGGAACGTGCCTGTGACGATCTGGAAACCAGGTCCCGGGTTCGCGGCTATGGGGGGACAATTCGCGATCTCAAGAACCTGCGCATTTCCATCGATGCCACACTTTGGCAGACTGACCACCACGTTACCCCGCGTGGTTAACCCAACTCCAGGTGGGGCCCATTTCCGCGCCAAAGTGGGTCCGCTTTACACGCCAATCTCCATCCGGCCATGGTGCTCACCGAACTCTGGTCGTGCCGGCTGGCGTACAATCTGATTCGGTTGAAAATGCTGCAGAGTGGCATGGCGACAGCCCGTGATCCGCGTTCGCTCTCTTTTACCACCACGCAGCAGCTGCTGGGGACAAACTGGCTGCCAGGGGGCGTTACCGGCGTCTGCGTTGAGTTAGCCGCACTCGGACAACAGGTTCCCTGCAGCGAACGTGTGGGACAAGCCGGGCGCGTAGAGCCCAGAGCCAATAAACGCCGCCCTAAAATACTGGCCCTGCTGGAGGAGCCCCGATCTCATCATAAAATGCAGAGGGCACTCGTATGGTAACCGTTTCAGCAAATACACGGTCTATCAACGGTCTGAACTGAATCACTGCCGGTTCAGCGTCGTCGGGGACGGTGGGCTTCCGGGTGATGCTTCAGCCATTGGTCCGGCAGCAGTTCTTCCAGGCGATCGGCGGCGTGATCGGTGATCTGCGCCAACACGTCGCGCAGATAGGCAAACGGTTCTACCTCGTTTGCTTTGCAACTGGCCATCAGGCTGTAGTGCACGGCGGCGGCCTCGCCGCCCCGATCACTGCCGACGAACAGATAATTCTTCCGGCCGATAGCACAGGGACGCAAGGTGCGTTCGGCCAGATTGTTGTCAATCGACAGAATGCCCTCTGTACAATACCGCGTAAAACCGGACCAGCGGCTTAACAGATATTGGATCGCGCCTGCCACCGGACTTTTCGGTAATAGCACACGCGATGTCTCTGTTAACCAGGCGCGGAACTGTTCCAGAACCGGTAACGCCTTGTCCTGTCGCAACTGTCGGCGGTGTTGCCACCAGCGTTCACAGTCCGCCGGCTGTGACAGATCCAATTTCAATTCGCCGGCTTCCCGTTCAATCGCGTATAACTGCTGGATAAACAATAATGCCCGGTGTGCGGCTTCCGGCTGCACGGTCCGCGCATCGTAAAACTTGCGTCGCGCATGTGCCCAACATAAAACCTGATGAATTCTGCCCGAGCGGTACAGCTCTTCGTAGCCGGCATACGCGTCAGCCTGCAGATAACCGCGAAAGTGTTTTAAAAACGCCTGGGGACCGGCGCGTTCCCGGTTCGGGGTGAAATCATAGACCGAATACGGGTGCGCGGCATCGCCGCAGTAAACCCAGAACCGGCCGGTCCGCGTGCGGGAAAGCCGTTGGTCCTGGACGGGAATCGTCGTATCGTCCGTATGCACGACATGCGACTGCAGAACCCGGTTCTTTATCAGATCAGTCAGCGGCTGCAGTAATTCCGCGGTTTCCAGTACCCAGCGGCTCATCGTACTCCGTGAAAGCTGTACGCCATTCCGGCTGAGAATAGATTCATGACGATACAGGGGGAGATGATCTGAGTATTTCCCCACCAGGATCGTCGAGAGCAAGCCGGGGCCGGCGAAACCTTTGGCAATCGGCTGGACAGGAGCAGGAGCCAGTGCTACATGCTCTTCACACTTCCGGCACGCGTATTTGAAACGCACGTGCTCGATTACTTTCAGGCTGGCAGGAATGAATTCCAGCTGTTCGTGGCTAACCTCTCCGATTCGCTGCCGCGTCTGGTCACAGCAGGGACAGCGTTTTTCGGATTCCGTCAGGTCATGTTCTACCCGTTCCCGAGGCAGATGATCGGGCAGCTTGTTGCGGCCGCCGCCACGACGGTGATGTGCGGAAACCGTCGTGGGAGGAGGTTCATCATCCTCGGGGTCGGTTGCTTCCTCGGCAGCCTCGGGTTCGTCAAACAGGCTCATTTGATTGGGGGCGATCTTTTCAGAACGGGCGCCAAACCGTTGTCGCAGCAGTCGATCAATGAAATGTTTGAGTTGCTCGACTTCCCGCTGTTGCTCTCCCACGGTCTCACCCAACTGGTGAATCATATCATGGCAGGATTGGACGTCGTTCGGCAATGAGGATCGTTTCTGGTTCATGTTCCACGTCTTAACATAATCGTTGTCAGGCGGGAACTGTTTTTTTATGAAGTCGATACTTTTTCTGAAATCTGATAGCGCTTTCTGCGCTGCACGCTGGTCAGGTCGATGCCCTGCAGCAGGAGTGCCAAATCGGTGGACGAAAGAGACAGACCATGTGTGCCTTCTGGACCGGAAAGACGCTGGTACGTGCCCGCTTCCAGCCGTTTATACCAGATGGCCAGACCATCGTGGTCCCAGTACAGCAGCTTGATGCGATCCTGTTTCTTGTTGAGGAACACAAACAGCCCCCCGTCGAGTACGTTTTGCTGTAGGTAGGTTTCGGTCATCCGCAGCAGGCCGTCAAAACTTTTTCGCATATCGGTGGGGACCGTGCAGAAATAAATGCGGGTGGGCAGATTCAGCATGTGCGCTGCTCCAACGCGGCGAGCACGGTTTCGAGAGTGATCCGATCACAGCCGTTTCCGACGCGAACCGTGGTGCCGTGTGAGAACACGATTTCAATCGGCGTGGGAAGCGGTTGGTGAGGGAGCTCGATGGGCAGGAAGGAAGTTGCAGCGGTGTTCTCGGCATCTCGCTTTTTCAATTCGCGTCGCCAGTAATGGTAAGCTGGTTCGCTGAGTCCCTCACGCTCACAAAAGGCACGGATCGAGAGCCCGGACTGCAGCCTGTCTGAAATTGTTTGTCGCCAGAACGCTTCGCGGTCCGGGTTCCGCCGCTGATCGGCACGTTGTGTTGGCTGGGATATGGGCATCGCATTCGCTCCTGAATATGCTGGGGTTGAAACACATTCAGAATACGATACACGTCAAGGTGTATTTCGTGGGCCGGTTACGTTGGACTACAACAAAAACCGCCCACACAGCTCACTGGGAAACCAGACCCCGATGGAATTCGCGAAAAAATCATCCCTGGCGTGACAGGGATGATTTAAACTTGGATCTTTAACATTCCAACTGGTACAAGGTTGGGGGCAAGGTCAAATCCTGATTAGTATATCAAGTTCTGGCTGCGGTTAAGGGGGGGAGTTCAAATCATTGATAAGTCCCATAGTAAATAACTGAAATGAAGTCGGCACACATTGAACAGTCTCTTCAGATATGATATTTCCGTTTAAGTCTTGTTTATTATCACACAAATCGCATTGACAAATAACTTTGTTACTTTTTTTATCCCACATGTAAATTAACTCTTCACCGAGACATTTGTTGCAATCACCAGCACGAACTGTAATGGCTAACTTGATAATCTCAATCACACCAGCGATGGCAGAATCTTTTTGCCCCCAAGTAACACATTTTACTAACCGATCAAGATCTGATATGACCAATCGTGAGGCAGCTAGCGGAAATTCATTTCGTTTACTTAGCCAAGCACTAAGCATTTTTTCAGCATGACTTTTAGTGACTAAAGTCACAAGTTCTTTGTTCAAACTCTCAAAGAGTGACTGGAGCAAGGCTCTTTTTTGTAGACTATCGTCAACCTTGTTTGCTTCTATTATTGCTGCTTTTAGAGATCGTTCTAATAACTTGGAAGTTATCATTTTCTATGTACCAGGTATGGGGAATGTCGAAATTAAGTTACCTGCCTCATCAACAAATATTCTAATCCAAGAAGTTGGATTGGCGCCATCAGCTGCACGAGTCCGTCCCATTATCTGTTTGACATCAACGTCACGAGACCACATAGCCTGTCGTCCAGTACCTATTTGTTTCAATGGTGCTTGTCGCACAATTTTGCTCTGTAACACTTCTTTTAATTTGTCAACAGAAACTGTGAACTTTGATTGAGAATTATTACTTCCTGGAAAGTGCCTTGCCTTCACATGGTCCATTCCAGCTGCAACAGGATTTCCATTGTCTCTTAGTGGGGTAAATCGAGTTTGTCCATTTGCGGGTTTAATTTGCCTTATTCGTCCATTTAGATTTACAGGTCTCCCTGTATTAGGACTTATATGGCAAGTCCCCCCGTTATGAACTAGCACTCCGGAGTCAGTTACGAAATAGGTGTGTTTCACCTGAACTTCGAGGTTAAAAACCGTTTCCGGCGGGCCGCGGGCTGTGATGCTGGTGATCCGGGCGATGCCGTTTAAGGTCTGCAGTTGTTCGCCGACGGAGAGGCTGTCGGCCCGGACGAAGGCTTCCCGATCAACACTCCAGATCGGGTGATTGGGTGTCGTGCCGATCGGTTTTAATTCATCCTCAACCGAGATATCCAGTGTTTGAGCGGCTTCATGCTGGAACGTGCCGGTGACAATCTGAAAACCGGGGCCCGGGTTCACGGCTATTGGGGGGCAATTCGCGATCTCAAGAACCTGCGCATTTCCGTCGATGCCACATTCGGGGACAGAAATATAAATGGTCTCTCCCACAGCGGCATGATGCAGACTTAACCAGAGATCCGGACGCAGGAGTTGTACGCGGGCCTTTGTGCCGTCCAGTTTTGGGGCGATGCAGGTCAGCAGTTTCCAGGTGGTTGGGTCCACGTGTCTGCCGAATTCCAGGTCGTCCTCTTCAGCAGGGTTTTCGGCTTTGACCCATTGGCCAGGCTGGATATCCTGAATCTTCTTGTGAGTCAGTGGAACTGTCGTTGAGGGGGCTATTAAAGCCTGTTGCTCTGTCTCCGGAGCCGCCAGCCAGAACAGGCTGCCGGAAATCAAAAAGGTTCCCAGCAGACACAATAGTCCCATCATGCTGACACCACCCCAGAGGCGGGAATGGGGGCGCGGAGCAGCGTTAGCAGGATGCTGGCTGCCGGAAGTTTCGGGGGGGCTGTTGTGCATTGCCTCTCGCTTTCTGAAGCTGCGTTTCCGTGGATTGAATTTACCGCCAGGGGCAATGGAAGTCGCCCCTGTTTCTGGATGCAGATCCCGGGCGACACGAAAATAGGGGGATGTTGAATTTTTCGGGGCTTTCTGACGAGGGTGCCAGAGCTCTTTGAAATCATCTTCGACGAAGATGCGGTCCAAGTGGGCAAACGGCTGTTGTTTCTTTTTCTGCCGTTCGATCATACCGAAGCCGATTAAGCCGACTGGGATCGCTATTGAAGCCATGATCACAGTAGAAAGATCCCACTCCGTTTTTGAAGATGCATCTGGCAGCAGACCAGCCAATTCCGGTTCAAACTGTAATTCCTCGGGGACCACAACAAGTGTATCTCCAACAAAGCAACCGCCCATAGCGCGTTTCAGTCCAATAATGGAGAGTACAGCGCCGGCGATATTCATTAAACCGCCAGCACTGGTGTCACCATTGGCAATGGTTTCTGCAGCAGCTCCCATACTACCGGCAAAATTAGCAAGTTCATAGCCTTGCAGAGCTCGCTGGGCGAGCGAGCCGCATTGCACGAGGCCTGGACCAAAGACACTCAGTGCAATACTGGTCCCAATGCCAACGACAGCACCAGCATCGTAACCACTCTCGTAAGCTTCTTCATTGCCAAAACCGACACCTAAATCGGGGATACTCCAGAACTGATCTAATGGATTAATTTTGTCCAGAAAACCATCTATTCCGCCTCTTGCTCGATCAAAGAGTGCACCATTTTCAAACTCGACTCCGACTTGTACGATGATATCATTTGCGTTGTAACCAAAGAGATCGAGAATCGATGCCATCTCAGGATTTAGAATTGCAAACCAGTTCTCTGCCAGCAAATCCATCAAACCAGAGGTAAAACTTGGATTTAGATCATCGACTTCCTCAAAAGTCATATAAGTCCCAAAACCATTAAGGGCGATCGGAGTTAACCCCTGATCCTGAATCCAGTCGACATGGTCAATTCCATCGAAATAACCATCAAAGTAAGCAATTACAAATGTAAACTCATAGTAAAATGGAATCAGATGTGCAAATTCATAATCAGAATCGTAAGTGAATTCCTCAACAGCGACTGTTGGAACATGGACAAATGAGAGATTTTCTGTGGCGGGATCATAAGAGTCACTCAGGCTCACTTTTACCGTCTGCGAGCCACTGCTGTAAGCTGAAATGGGAACCATGACGCCTGTGGGATTTTCGGGATCATCGGGATCCATGCCGATATAAAAATAACTACCCGAAGAATAGCCATCTTCGTGGAAAGTCATATCAATCGAAACGGTAGCAGATCCTGTAATCGAACCTGTCTCAACAGAACTACCAGGACCGATTGTAAAGCTTTGTGTCGCTTTAGATTCATAAGAGTTTTTTGTATTTCCGTTTTCGGTTCGATAATGATAAAAATCGAGTTCACCTACTTCCAGTGTTTCATCTTCTGTAAAATCGTAGGATGATTCAATCTTAGCCTCCATACTAGTAATTTGTTCTCCAGTTACAGTCTGTGTTTCAGAATTCCAGCGCTGCTTTTGTATCGATGAGGATTTACTTTTTTTATGATACTTACTGTTACCCGAGTTGGTCAGAATCTGTTTTCCTGAAACCATGATACCGTTCTGGTTCATTTCAATATCATTTTCTACGGAATATTCTTGGGTTTTGGTACTGATCAACAGATCTTTAATCGTTGATGATTCATTTTCAGTACGTAACGTACTCGTAACAACAACGATTCCTTCAGTATTCAAGACTCCCGTAGTCGTTCTGATGTTTTTTCTGGTAGATAATACCACCGTCTTTGACACAGAGTTTTGTGACTTCTTGGATGGTTCCCATTCGTGTGATATGTTTTCGTCAGTTGTCGTCTTGTCACTTGCAACAGTGAGAGTTTCTTCGAATTCATGCTCTCCATTCTGATGCATTGTTTTTTTATATTTACTCTCACTACCGATGATTTCACGAGTTGTATTATAGACTGTATGCTTAATTGAATCCGCTCTTATATCCCATTCGACCCAATTGTGATCTGTATCAACTCCTGATTTATTATAACCGTTTTCAATTGATACCGTCGTACTTGAGTCATCGGAATAAAGCTGTTGCACTGGGCTCTCGTACTCTCCTTCACTATTGAGCGTAAGACTGGTTTTTGTTTTTGTTTCCTTTTCCGACATTTCCTCAGTAAAGTTGCTTACACTTTTTGTGTGGAATTCTTCTACTCCATTCGCATTCTCATCCGCCCAGTAGACTCGTTCATTCAGGAAGGAATTTTCGGGAGGCGTTTTCTGGATGATCCTTTTCCATTTATAGTGATAGTCAGTTTTGTCTACTGTTTTAGTTCCTGACCAGACTTCCTCACTATTTGTGTCATAATCGAGTTTCGCGTAGCCGCTAGTAATTATACGTTCTCTGTCTACGGATTTTCGTTTCTCTACTACATCAAGAAATGTCGTATTAGATGTACTCCATTGCCCTTTCAACTTTGTTGTCTGGCTCTCGGTTGTTACCGTCTTCGTTTCGTCTCTATCTGATTTGGAAAAAGCTGTACCCTCTTTTTGAGTTCCTCCATTGGCACTTGTTGTTACTGCTGTGTTAATAAATGCCTGAAAGCTGGACTCTCCATCTACCTCCGTTGTATCTATTGAAAAACTACTGCCGTTATCCACCTCGACACGCATACGATCCAGAGAACTCCAGTTCGAATTGCCTTTGATTTTTGCGACAGGGCCTGAAAGTACAATCGAAACATTCCCTCCCACATCAATCTCGATATTCTCTGACGAATTCGGGTCTTGGGCTGTTGTACCAGAAACAGTCGTAGTGTTCCCCGCTAAATCGGTGGAAGAAGTTGTATAAGTAGTCATGTTCTGGACTACCTGGGAATAATTATAATTGTTTTTCTCAGAGATGATTTTTGTCGGGATTGATTCCCGGGTTGTAAGAGCTGTTGTATTCTCTTCAGTATAATCTTCTTTAGTAATCGTTGTTTCAAATGAACTGGAACTTGAGTTGGAGGATGTTCCGGAACTTGTTTCTCCACCACTCGAAGTTGTTGTTGTTGTTTGACTGTTAGAAGATTTTGAAAACGTCCCCCCTCCCTTGTTTTCAAAATAATGTTCCTCAAAAACAGAATCTAAAGTGATTGAGGCATTCGGATCTTGAGGGCTGGTTGTTGATCCGGTTTTCTCCCCGAATGACTTTTCAAAGTTATTCCAGGAATCTTCTCCCGATGACCAGGAATTTGCAATTACTGTAACACTTTTCGATCCATTAACGGGAGTTCTACTGTCAACCGACTGATGTGATCCGGAACTTACATTCTGTGTCCTGTATTCGTCATGGACATGTGAGTTACCAGACGAAGTAAGTTCATTACTCGTTTCTGCACCCGCAGAGTAGCGATCTTTGATCTCGATGCTGCTCGAATTACTTCGTGGATCGCTGTGGTAATAAGAGCTGGAACTGGAAGTTCCATTACTGAATGAATCGCTTCGGCTGTGTCCTCCTTCAGAGATTGTTCCCGTACCATTGCTCTGATTAATTCGTTTTTCATAGTTATTTTCATCAATCCGTGCTTCTTTTGTTGAATCATTATCAAATGAAGTCTGTCCATTTGAAGTGAAATGATCGAAATTCCAACTGGTGTTTCCAATAATTCCCTGTGTTCTATAATAATCTGAATTGATTGTTTTAACATTATCAGTCACGTCGGAGTACTGGTAAGAATTTTCCGTTAGCGTGAGATTCTCTTGACTGGTATCAACAGTATTCACTTCCGAGTAATCGGAACTGTTGGTGGTAATAGTGACTACCGATCCCCCCTGGCTGATGGTTGAAGAGAGACTGCTTCCATCTGTATATCTGTCTTCAGTCCCGTTGACATGATCATCATAAAAACCCACAGATACTACATTGGAGGAACTGATTGATGAACGATCTCCAGA